>JAUNGC010000035.1 GCA_030524745.1 Eubacteriales bacterium
CCCGACCCACGGCTTAGAAGGCCGTTGCTCTATCCAGCTGAGCTACAGACTCACAAAGCGGGTGATGGGAATCGAACCCACGTATCCAGCTTGGAAGGCTGGTGTTCTACCATTGAACTACACCTGCATACAAATATAATCGGGGTGACAGGATTCGAACCTGCGACCTCCTGGTCCCAAACCAGGCGCTCTAGCCAAGCTGAGCCACACCCCGCCGCTTAACTCTAGCTATCACCCGTGACGCAAGAATTATTATATATAAAGTCCTTCCATATGTCAACCATTTTTTTCATTTTTTTAATTTTTTTGTTCAGGCCTTTTTGTTCAGGCGCCCCCGCTCTACAGATAATTCAAATGATAATGCGCCTGTCCTTTTTTATCAATTTCCATTAAGATAAAGGTTGGTCTGCGGCCGTCCTGCCGCGGATAGGAAAGGCTGCCCGGATTGACCGCCGTTACGCCGGCAGACGTTTTGGCAATATCGATCACCGGCTTATGCGTATGACCGTACATCACGATATTGATCCCCCTCGCCGCAGCTTCATCCTTAATCAGTTCATTTCCCATGGAAACATAATAATTGTGTCCATGGGTGAGCCATACCTTATAATTCCCGATCATAAATTCTTCTTCTCTGGGCAGCCCGGAAAAGAAATCATTATTGCCGGCCACCATATGTACAGGGCAGTTCGCTATACTGCGGATAAATTCTTCGCTGCCTTCCACATCCCCGCAATGAATGAGCATATCCACCGGTCCTGTCTTTTCAAGCGCCCATGTCAGATTACCGTCTCTTCTGTGCGTATCGCTGACGATCAATATCCGCATCTCACTCTTCCCTTTCCTGCATCTTTTTTTTCATCAAACGCAGCGCTTTTCCTCTGTGACTGATCGCATTTTTTTCCTCAGGGGAAAGCTGTGCTGTGGACAGATCATTTTCATATAAGTAAAAAATGGGATCATATCCAAAGCCGTTCTCACCGCTCTCTTTCCATCCGATATAACCTTCCACCGCCGCCCGCGCGGCCTCGTGGGCGCCGTCCGGGAAAACCGCCGCGATCGCGCAGACGAAACGCGCCGTCCGTTCTTGTTTCGGAACGCCTTCCAACCGCGCGATAATGTTTGCATTTTTCTCCCGGTAAGAAGTATCGTGCCCCATATAACGCGCGGAATAAACCCCCGGCTCCCCGTTGAGATAATCCACTTCCAGACCGGAGTCGTCCGCCAGCACAATAAAATCATCCGCCGTTTTCCCGCTGCAGCCAGGCACGCCGTTCTCCCTGCACCATGCAGCAATTCCCGCCGCCTTAATCAGCGCATTTTCCTCAAATGTGACGCCGTTCTCTTCCACTTCAGCCTCAATCCCGGCCTCCTTCATGGAAAGAATCTCCACCCCCAGATCCGCCAGAATTTCCCGGATTTCTTTCATTTTTCCGGCATTGCCGGTCGCAAAAATAATATCTTTCATTTTCCCTGCCCGTTCCTCTCCTGCCTGTTTCTTTCAGATTTCGGCGGCTTCGGCCCCTGAAACTGATAAAAATAGGTTTTCATCATGCCATTGTAAATTTTGCGGTTCTTATCCGCCTTCCGTCCGATATCCCGCTCGGCATTCTCATAAGAAGTAATCATATATAAAGACCAGCAATCCAATTGACCGAACCGTTCTCCAAGAGTCCGGTATAAAGCCGGAAGATCCTTTTTCTCCTCCAGCCGTTCCCCATAAGGAGGATTGGTGATGATAAATCCATACTTTTTGGGATGGGACAGTTCCGATACCGGCCTTCTCTGAAAGTGAATCAAATGGTCCACGCCGGCCAGTCTGGCATTTTCCCGCGCGATGACAACCATATTATCATCAATGTCATATCCCTGAATATCAGTTGTGACACTTGTGTCAATCAGGTCCTGCGCCTCATCGACGCCTCTGTACCAGCATTTCCGGTCCACCAGATGTCCCCAGCTCTCCGCCGTGAACTCCCGGTTCATTCCGGGTGCCATGCGCGCCGCCATCATCGCCGCCTCAATCGGAAAAGTACCGCTGCCGCAAAAGGGGTCCACCAGAGTGCGGTCCGCTCTCCAGGGCGTCAGCATAATCAGCGCAGCGGCCAGATTTTCCGCAATCGGCGCTTTTGCAGTAAGCTTCCGGTAGCCTCTTTTATGTAAAGACTCTCCTGTGGTATCCAGTCCCACGGTTACCTCGTCCTTCATCAAAAAGACACGGATCGGAAAAGATTCCCCGTCCTCAGCAAACCAGTTCACATGATAAATGCCTTTTAGCCGCTCTACCATCGCCTTTTTCATAATGGACTGGATATCCGACGGACTAAAAAGCCTGCTCTTGACGCTGGCCGCTTTCGTCACCCAAAACCGCCCGTCAGCCGGAATATAATCTTCCCAGGGCAGCGCCTTCGTTCCCTGGAACAGTTCCTCAAAAGTTTCGGCATGAAAGCTTCCCACCTTTATCAGGACGCGTTCCGCGGTCCTTAAAAACAGATTGGCGCGGCATACCGCTTCCTCATCCCCGGCAAACGTAACCCGGCCGTCCTCCACGCCCGTCACTTCGTAACCCAGATCGGCAATTTCTCTCTTGAGCACGGCTTCCAGTCCGAAATGGCAGGGTGCAATCAATTCAAACCTTCTCATAAATCTTCCTCTTATTTTCTACAGCTATTTTCTATTTTACGTTGCACCTGCGCCTGCTGTCAACCGAAAAAAGCCGGGGCGTCAGCCCCGGCCTTTCGCGCAGTGTCATTCCTTATCTGCAGTTGCTGTTGGAATCCTTGCTGCTGTTCTTGCTCTGATTCTTCTGAGCATTTTCAGAACTGTTCTTGGAATTGTTTTCCTGGTTCGCATTCTGGTTCTGGTTGTAATCGTTTTTAGACATTTTGAAATCCTCCTGTCAATTTGATGTTACAGGAGTAGTATCTGACAAAATGAAAAGATTATACACAAAACAAAAAATTTTATATCTTTTTCAAAGCTGATCCATGCCGCGTCCTTCCTCAAAACGCTTTAAATATGTTTCCGGATTCTTTTTCATCTGCGCCATCGTATCAAAAGCCCGCAGCACCATATCCACCTTCCTGCACTGCGCCGTATTTTTCCCCGTATCATGAAACAGATTATACCGGTCCATCTGCCACACATACAAATCCGTCAGCGTATATCCGCAGCAGTTTACTTTGTCCGCCAGCGAATTGTTGCGCATATAATACAGCAGTTCCCTGTACAATTCCGTATCCGGCGCAATTTCCTGCCAGAGCATATCGCACCACTCCTGCGTCTCTCCCGCAAATTTGCACAGCGCCTTTAAATTCTCATATGCTTTTATCCTGGAAGAATCATATATTATGCCCGCCATTTTGCCTCCGCTTTACAAAATATTTTTCACATTTTATAATAGTATAGACCAGTTTAATACAAATGAAAAGAGAGCATTCCCATGATAAAAGAAAATTCACAGAAAAATGACTTTTCAAAAGGCAGCGTCGTAGCCGGTATCCTGTCTCTGGCCGTTCCGATGACGCTTGCACAACTGATTAATATTCTTTACAACATCATTGACCGCATGTACATCGGACGGCTTCCGGAAAACGCCACGCTGTCCCTCACGGGGCTTGGCCTGTGCCTTCCCATTATCAGCATCATTATCGCCTTCGCCAACCTCTTCGGCATGGGCGGTTCTCCGCTGTGCTCCATCGCGCGGGGCCGGGGACATCTGGAAGAAGCGGAAAGCATCATGGGCAATTCCTTCTGCATGCTTTTACTCTCCGGTGCGGTCTTAACCGCCGTCGGACTTCTGTTTAAAAAACCTCTGCTCTACCTTTTCGGCGCGAGCGACGCCACCTTTCCTTTTGCAAACGAATATCTCACCATCTATCTTTGCGGCAGCATTTTTGTCATGATCGGTCTGGGCATGAACAGCTTTATCAATTCCCAGGGCTTTGGGAAAATCGGCATGCTCACCGTCCTGATCGGCGCCATTTTAAACATCATCCTGGATCCCGTCTTTATTTTTGTGTTTCATCTCGGCATCCGCGGCGCCGCCATTGCAACCGTCATTTCCCAGACCGCTTCCGCCCTGTGGACGTTCTCTTTTCTGACCGGAAAGCGCACCATATTAAAGCTGCGTTTCTTCCGGCTCCGCCTGCGCCCTGATCTCGTGCGCCAGATTATCTCTCTCGGCATGGCGGGTTTTATCATGTCGCTCACCAACAGCGCGGTCCAGATCGTCTGCAATGCCAGCCTGTCCCGCTACGGCGGCGATTTATATGTCGGCGTCATGACCATCATCAATTCCATCCGGGAAATCGTCACCATGCCGGTCACCGGCATTACAAACGGCGCGCAGCCCGTCATCGGTTTCAATTACGGCGCCGCCCGCTACGACCGCATCAAAAAAGCGATTGCCTTCATGTCCGCGGCCTGTATTTCCTATACGACGCTGATCTGGGGCATCCTCCATCTGTTTCCGGCATTTTTCATCCGCATTTTCAGCGACGAGGCTTTGCTCATTGAAACTACGATTCCTTCCATGCGGATCTATTTCTTCGGTTTCTTCCTGATGTCGCTGCAGTTTTCCGGACAGAGTACCTTCACCGCTCTCGGAAAGGCCAAACATGCCATCTTCTTTTCCCTGCTGCGCAAGGTCTTTATCGTCATTCCGCTCACCTTTTTGCTGCCTCATTTCATCGCGCCCGCCGTCAACGGCATATTCGCCGCCGAACCGATCTCCAATCTGATCGGCGGCACAGCCAGTTTCGTGACCATGCTCGTCGTTGTCGGTAAGGAAATCCGGACATCCAAAAAAGCGTCCTGACAAAAAAGAAGGCGTTACGCTGCCTTCCGGAATTCGGCTTCCAGCGTAACGCCCCCTTCTGTAATTTCCACTTCTATCTGCGCTTCGCCGCTTGACGCCGCTCCGCTCCATCCTGCAAACTCATACCCTTCCTCCGGCACCGCCGTCACCGTGATCGGATAATCGGTGAAATACTGTCCGCTCCACTCCGGATCGGGAACGACAGACGCCGTATTCACAATCACATAGCCGCCCTCCGGCTGATTTGTCCGGATCGTGACGGTTTCCAGACTGCCTGTCAGACCAAATTCATCCGCCAGATACCCGGCAACATAGGGCAGGCGGTTTTCAAAAAAGGAATCAAAGGCTTCGATATAGTTTTCAAACTCTTCTTCGCTGTAATCTTCCCGCAAAAAGCGGCGATGACTGTTCACCACCTGCGTCTGATAGAGTTCCTTCCATTCCATCAGACTGTCATGAACGGTTTCATAGGCAAAATTTGTATTGGCAATATCAAAAAAGGAAAGGCAAAACTGCCGCTTAAACTGTTCGTTCTGCATCAATCCCACCATCAGCGGCTCATCCATCAGATCAAAATCCGCCTGCCAGGGTTCAGACTCCGTAAAAGTATTATTATCATACCCGGTCAGCGAACCGTCCACATCAAAAACCATCCAGCGCCATCTGCAGTCTCCCCAGACATTATCCTCCGGCTCCGCAGTCCGCCACAGCGCCATATTCTGTCCAAACCCCATATCCATATTGTCAATATAGAGATTCACACAGTAAAAATCAATCAGACTCTGCACATCCAGAAGACTGCAGGCCGCGGCATAATTTTCTTCCGCCGACATATCGCTTCCCGCCACAAAACCGATCATCTGATCGTATGCATCCTGCGCGGCAGACGAACCAATGCCCGCGCTTCCGGAATCAATCATCCACACATTATCCGGCGAAACGCCGAAATGATTTTCCAGATACTCTTCTTTGTAACGCTCCCGGATATTGTAAATCCCCCAGTATTCCCCGTTTAAAAATACGATGCAGGGCGTTGAGGCCTGGACGGAAACCGCTCTGTCCCCGAAAAGAGACTGCAGGAACGCATCCATGATTTTGCTGGCTGCGTTCTCACTTCCCCCATTGCGCAGTTTGATTGTGGAGTAGGACATACCCGGAAAGAACTGATAAGGAAATTCCGCAATATCATCATAAATATCCCGGCCAAACAGGTTGAGGGATTTCTGTGCGGCCCCCCTGGTCGACTGTCCGGAGATTCGAATCCCGACATCCTGCGTAAAGCAGTATTCATGCCCGCTGTCAAAAAAAGCAATGGTGGATTCCCTTTCCCACTGTTTTCCTCTGTTATAAGCATTGGAAGCCATATAGCGGAAACGCAGCCCGCCGCTCTCGGTATTGATCTGCGTGATCACCCTTCCGTCCACCAGTCCGCCTTTCTCTATATACTCTTCCATGACCACGCCGTTTGTATAAATACCGTATTCACGATCAAACAGATTGTCAGGATCCGTCACAAGAGAGAGAACCGGAAACCCATCATAATCCGTTCTCTGATCGAATCCGACAAAATAGGATTTCGTCACAATATCACTGACCGTATCTGTTTCCGGATCGTAAGCGATGGCGCGCACAACGGTCGCTTTATCCACCAGAAACGGCGGCGTATACTGGCTGCTGGGCGCCAGATCTGTACGCGCCGCATAAATATTCTCTTCACTGCTCGCATCCCCGACGGAAAGCGGCGTCTCATACCGGAACGAATCCGGAGTGGGATCGCTGCCGTCCAGCGTATAATAAATCTCCAGTCCCCTGGCCGCCGTCATCCCCAGTTCGAAGGGCGCATCATAAAATCCGCTCTCCACCGTGAGAACCGGCTCCTCCAATTCAACAGACCGCAGCACCTGCGCCTCCGAATTCCCGGTCCTGGCCGTCGGCGTCATCTTCGCCCAGTCTTTCCCATTGTCCCCGATTCTGGCGTAAACGGTATTATAAGAAAGAGCCGGAACTGCCACAGTATCCAGAATCCGGCCAAAAGAATCGCTCAAAAATACCACGTCGCCGTCACGAGAAAGCCGGAAGCGGGCATGATAAGCATCGCGTCCGGAACCATCCAGCCAGATCAGCGCATATCCCTTCGCCGGAATGACAACTCCCGTCAGATCACATTGATGCGGCTCTTTTATATCATCGGATAAATAGTAACCCTCCAGCGAAATCTCTTCATCCGTGGGATTATATAGTTCCACATAATCGGCATATTCTCCGTTTTCATCACTAACGACGGAGAAATTGCTGCTGCATACTTCATTGATGACAACATGTCCCCCCGCCGCAATAAAATATTTCAGACAAAGAATACCTGCCCATATGCATGCTGTAAGAATAAGCAACAGCCACACGATTCTTAAAGCCTTCTTCTGAAAGAACACGTACATTCAAAAACACCCTTATCCCTGCCGTAATCGTAACGGTTCACGCCCAACGCCTTTTCCGTCCGGACCTGTCAAAAGTTACACATCATTCATAAAAAGCCTGCAGATCACTGCAGGCTCTTCATAGCGTGCGCGAGAAGATTCGAACTCCCGACCTTCTGATCCGTAGTCAGACGCTCTATCCAGCTGAGCTACGCGCACATATTCCTTTTTCAGGATAAATATCATCCTCGACAACGAAGTTAATTGTATCTTCTTTTCTCTTAAAAGTCAAGCGTTTTTTGTAACTTTCTTTTCAAATAAAAAAAAGCTTCAGCCGCAGGATCTCTCCCGCATGCCGAAGCGATGTAACCCCCGCTTCGCCCTCATGAATACATTGGTCCGTTCATTTTGCCCATATACTCTATAACCCGCATAATAAATTCTGAATTCGTCGGCCGCCTTCCTTCTCTGCCGCTGTAGCCAAATACCGCTTTCTGTTCCTCTTCATTTCCTTTCGTCCAGGCCGCTTCCACCGCATGACGGATCGCATGCTCCACTCTATCGGACGAAGTTCCATGCTTTCTGGCAACTGACGGATACAGACGTTTCGTGATTCCGTCCAACTCCTCGCGGTCCTTCATTCCCAGCTTTACTGCGGTCCGAAGATATTGATATCCCTTCAAATTGGACCTGATTCCGATTCGTACAAGAAGATCCGCCAGCCTTTGATCCGCTGTATCCTTCTCCTGCCAGAATACAGGCGGATCACAGGAAACAATGATTCTTAAGTCTCTGTCCTTTTTGATTAATTCCGTGAGATGAAAAAGCTCACGCTGACTGCACTCCTGTGCAGATACCCATATACAACTCATCTTTATCCCTCCACTCGTGATAAATTGTTTGACAATTTATATCACATATTATATTTTATCAGAAAATTCTGAAAATAGAAGTATCTATGTGGTACTAAAAAACAATTTTTCCACAGTTTTATGTGTCTTTTAAGACACTTCAGGGAATAAATAGATAGAGGAACAAAAAGAAAGGAAGTTTTACGAATGAACAGCAAACTGGATAATGAAAAATTAACGGAAACGATTGTCTCCAATATCTGCGCACAGCTTTCCAAACGCAATTGGTCCATCAAAATGCTGGCGGATAAGGCGGATCTTCCCTATGAATCCGTCAAAAAGCTGATCGGCGGGAAAATAGAACGTCCCTCTTTTTTCAGCATCTGGATGATTGCAAATGCGCTCGGCTGTTCTGTGGATAAACTTGCCGGAAGAAAAGATCCTTCGGAAGCCGCCCTGCATCAGATTTCAGAAAATACCACAGAAATCTTTCGTATTCTGGCCGAAATGGATAAACTTTCAAGGGAGGTTTTCTGACAAGTTGGCCGATTTCATTTGAATAAAGACATAACTTATGGTAGAATATGTAATTAGTGATAAATGCTTAAAGGGCATATTCAGAAAGGAAATGTATTCTTATGAGAAAAGCCTTCATTATCGGCGCAGGACCTGCCGGTCTGACCGCCGCCTATGAACTGTTAAAGCAGACGAGCGACATAGAGGTTACAGTTTTTGAAGAAAGTCAGCACATGGGCGGCATCTCCAAGACGGTGAATTACAAAGGCAACCGGATGGATATGGGCGGCCATCGTTTCTTTTCCAAAGTTCCCGAAGTGAACGAATGGTGGGAGAATATGCTTCCGATGCAGGGAAGTCCCTCCTATGACGATATCAAACTGGACAGAACCCAGGCCTGGAAAGCGGGCGGACCCGACCCGGAGAAGGAAGACCGCGTGATGCTTAAGCGCAACCGCGTTTCCCGCATTTTCTTTGAGCAGAAGTTTTATGATTATCCGATCCAACTGAAGCCGGAACTCTTTCTGAACATGGGATTTGTCAATACGCTGAAAGTAGGTTTCAGCTATCTTTTCAGCCTGATTCATAAGAGAAAAGAAAATTCACTGGAAGATTTTTATATTAACCGTTTCGGCAAGAAGTTATACTCCATGTTTTTTGAACACTATACGGAGAATCTCTGGGGGCGTCACCCCAGCGAAATCGATCCAAGCTGGGGCGCGCAGCGTGTGAAAGGGCTTTCCATCATCGCCATTTTGAAGGATGTGTTCGGCAAAATGCTTCCCGGCAAGGAAAACCGGCACGTCGAGACTTCTCTGATTGAGTCCTTCAGTTATCCAAAACTCGGTCCCGGCCAGCTATGGGATGTGACCGCTGCGGAAGTGGAAAAGATGGGCGGCCGGATTTTGAAGAACTGCAAGGTCGTTTCTTTTGAAAAAAATGCGGACAACCATATCACTTCCCTGACCTATGAACACGACGGACAGCAGATTAAGGCGGAAGCGGATATTTTCATTTCCTCCATGCCGCTCAAGGATCTGGTCGGCGGCATGAATGATGTTCCCGCCAAAGAAGCCTCGATCGCAGCCGGCCTTCCCTATCGTGATTACCGGACGCTGGGCGTCTTGATTCCCAGGCTCAATCTGAAAAACAAGACGAAGATCAAAACCATCAGCAATATCGTTCCCGATAACTGGGTTTACGTTCATGACCGCAGCGTGACCATGGGACGTTTCCAGATTTACAACAACTGGTCCCCCTACATGGTTACGGATCTTGAGCATACGGTATGGATCGGCCTGGAATATTTCTGCAACGAAGGGGATGATTTCTGGAACATGACGGATGAAGAATTCACAAAACTCGGCATCCGCGAAATGGTACAGATGGGCCTGATCGATAAAGAGGAGGATGTGATCGACACGCATGCGGAATCCGTGAAGAAGGCTTATCCGGCATATTTCGACACTTACGAGGAAATCGATACGCTGATCGCTTATCTGAACACAATCGATAACCTGTATTGCGTTGGCCGTAACGGACAGCACCGCTACAATAACATCGATCATTCCATGTGCACCTCCTTTGAAGTCGTGCACAACATCGTAAACGGTATCGCTGACCGTTCCAATATCTGGAGCGTCAACACCGAAAAAGAATATCACGAATCCAAATAATACGGGTTGCCGCAAATTCATTTAAAAAGCTGGCCCCATGAATACAAAAATACCAAAAGTACAAAAGCCGCCGTTCCCTGGATTGATCCATGAGAGCGGCGGCTTTTTTTCGTCACGATTCCGTCTGATAAAGATATATGGTATAGGGCGAATTTTCACCGGAATAAACGCCGGTAAGCCAAAAGCCCATCTCTTCCATATTTTCCAGTTCATAGCGGGAAAAGAGATAGGTTCCTCCCATCTTCCGGAACTGATCGGCGTCAATATAAAGATGCAGGTCGGACAGCGGCTGATTCCGGTAAGGGTTATAAATGCTCTCCCCGCTTCCCGCATACAGATAGGCCCGCGCGCCCCACTCTCCGTAATAAACCCTCCATTCCTCCACCCGGTCATAGGAAGGCTGTATCAGCCTTGTAAATTCTTCCTTATAACTCTGGGGATAAAAGCCCAGATAACCGTCCAGCGTGGCAATGCCGCTGTACTCCAAAACGGCAGGATTCAGGCCGTAACCGGCCGCATATTCACCGTCATAATCAATATCCGCCTTGATTTCTTCCATCAGATCCGCGCTGTAATATTCCCTGTAATTGAGCAGATTCACTTCCGTATGTTTCACCGCCCGATACGCCTGATGATAGCAGGTCCAGTAAAATTCATTATAAACCGCAGGCGTCAAAAGGATGACGGCCACAGCGATGCAGGCCAGCAGATTGGCGCCCCGCCAAAAGAGCGGCTTCTTTTTGTCATACAGACATTTCAACACCAGGAAAAAGGCCGCATACCACAAAAAAGGATTGAAAAATGTGGTGCGGTTAAACTGAAACCCTTTCAGCGGCGGAACCAGCGTTTCAAACAGCCGCCGGAACCCGCCCCAGAAGTACAGGCCGTTTACAATACAATTGAATACGATGAACAAAAGAACCCACAATAGGCTCTCTTTCCAGATTTTCTTCCCTTCCTTCTTCCGGATCAGAGCCGCAATCCTCAAGACCAGCGCCGCAAGACAGACCGGAAGCACAAAAACCGCATGATCCGAAGCCGCATGGAAGACCGGCGTCAAAAAGGCTTCTTTGATCTGTCCCAGCACGCCGGCAAAATCCAGATCCGTATCCACCATGCTGACCCGGATCGTCTCCACATCGGAAAACAGCATCTGGGCAAACAGGCGGTATTCAAAGCACACATATCCTGCCGCCAGCACAAACAGCGCCGCGATCAGACTGCCGTTGATTTTTCTGTCCCGAACAGACAAGATAAGGATCGCGCACACCAGATAAGCCAGCAGAAAGAACCCGAAATAGGAAAAATAGGACAACAGCGGATAGCAAAACAGCGCTGCATACCACCGCTTCCCCTGCCGGAAATAAATTTTCCGCAGAATCAGAACCGCCAGCGGAACAGAGGCAAAGGCGATCCCATAGGCGGGAAACAGCGGCAGAATCCCATAGCAAAGACCCATCACCCAGGCGATCCCTTTATACTCAGCAAAAGACTCCTTATAAATATCCTTTGCCAGCAGCACAAAAGATCCCATTCCAATCAGGATTTTCAGAAAATATCCCACCATATAGGCCCAAAACGGCGGAAGGAATGTAAAGAAAATGTTGTACAGATTCCACTCGCTGCTCAAACAGTCCCTGCTGATCCCGCCCAGCATTGGCATGGTCGCGTTGTGCGCAAACCATCCGTCCCAATGGTTCATCACCTGAAAATGAGCGATAAACAAATCCAGATTATCCTGCACGGTCAGATAACTTTCTTCCCTGAAAATCAAAAATACCAGCGCCTGCGCGCCGATGCAGCCGCCGATTACAAACCAATACCAAAAACGGTCCAGCCAGTCCAAAAATTTCTTCATTCTGCACCTCGCATTCGTCTAAGCGATAAACTCCCATTTATCATCCCATCCATCATACTATATTCCATTCTGCCGCGCAACCGCTGATATTTTTGCGTTGATATTTTTGCGTCATCCGTTTTTTCTGCACAAAAACAGCGCCGGTCCACAGGGGCGCAATCACTCCCGCTATACCGGCGCTGTCCATGATCCTATCTATATTTTTCCCACGTCGCCCGTTCCGGGCGAATTTACAGTTATCTCTTATCCTTCATAGGGAACAACGGAGCCCTGATATTTCTCATTGATGAAATTCTTGATTTCATCGGACTTCAGCACTTCTACCAATGCTTTGATCCCTTCGTTGTTCTCATTGCCTTCCTTTACCGCGATGACATTTACATACTGCTGGATTGCTTCGGAATCAGACGTCTCCAGTGCAACCGCGTCGGCGGTTGTCAGACCGGCCTGCAGCGCATAGTTACCGTTGATAACGCCGAAAGCAACATCAGGAAGGGTACGCGCCACCTGCTCTGCTGCGAGCGGTACGATCACGATATTGTGCGGATTTTCGATGATATCCTGCTCTGTCGCCGTGATGCCCGCTTCCGGATCCAGCGTGATCAGCCCCTGCGCTTCCAGCAAAAGCAGCGCTCTTGCGCAGTTTGTCGTATCGTTGGGAACTGCAATTTCAGCGCCGTCGGAAATATTTGCAAGATCGCTTTCCTTTCCTACATAAATGCCGAGGGGCTCATAGTGGATCTCGCCGGCATTCACCAGATGAGTTCCTTTTTCTTCGTTATAGCTGTTTAAGTAATTGATGTGCTGGAAATAATTCGCATCCAGATCGCCGCCTTCCACCACTTCGTTCGGCTGCACATAATCGGTAAACTCTACCACTTCCAGCGTCCAGCCCTGCGCTTCCAGCAACGGTTTTGCCGCTTCCAGAATTTCCGCATGAGGAACGGGCGTCGCCGCAACCGTAATGGTTCCCTTGGATTCCACTTCGGCCTCAGTCTGTGCTTCTTCTGCCAGTTCTTCCGTCACGGTCGCTTCTTCTTCAACCGTGCTTTCGATAGCGGCTGTTTCTTCCGCCTGATTCTCTGCTGCCGGCTCGCTGCCACAAGCTGTCAGAAGCGCCGCGCCCAGAGCCAGTGTGCACACCAGTGCCAATACCTTTTTCTTCATAATTTTCTCCTCTTTTCTCCGGAATTTATGCTCCGGCACATTTTATCGCCACACCGGAAAGTGCCGCAAATCTGACAAAGCGCTTTCCTTCTCCGGTCTGACTGCCAAACAGGAAATCCGACGATTAATCCGTCAGACGCCTGTCCAGTTTCCTGGATAATTTCGTGCCGGCCATCTGGATCAACTGCATCAAAATGACCAGCAATACTACCGTTTCCAGCAGAATCTTCGTATTCCACCGGTTATAACCGTAACGGATCGCCACATCTCCCAGGCCGCCGCCGCCGATCGCACCCGACATGGCGGTGTACCCCAATACCGTTCCCAAAGCGATCGTCAATCCGACGATCAGAGATACTCTGGCTTCTCCCAGCAAGACCTTCAGCACGATGTTCCATGTGCCCGCTCCCATACTCTGCGCGGCTTCGATCACGCCCTTGTCCACCTCAAGCAGGGAGGATTCCACAAGTCTTGCGATAAAAGGCGCCGCCGCCAGCGTCAGGGAAATGATGGTGGCATTCGCGCCATAAGACTTTCCGGTGATCGCCCTGGCAAGGGGAGTCGCAAGTATCATCAGAATCAAAAACGGAATGGACCGCGTGATGTTGACAATCACATCAAATATTTTATGCAGGATAGGCTTCGGCTTTAAACCGCCGGGGGCGCATACCACCAGCAAGATCCCGACAGGCAGGCCGATCACATATGCCATCAGCGTGGACGCCAGGGTCATATAGACAGAAGTGACGCACGCTTCCAGCAGCATCGAAATTTCATTACTGTTCCACATAGTCCTTAAGTTCCTCCACCGTAAGATTTCTCTCCTTCAGATAAGCGATCATTTTTTCCGCGGTCTGCTCATCCTCCGGAAGCTGCAATATCATCTGCCCTCTGGCAATGCCTCCGATATCCTTCGTGTCCGCCAGCAGTATATTCACGCTGGCCTTACACTCCAGAACCATATTGGCAATCACCGGCTCAAAGGAAGAATTCTCCGTAAAAACGATGCGGATACAGCGTTTGCTCTTCATCAGGGGAACCTTCTGCTCTCCCTGGAACACAAGCTTCCTGGCTGCTTTGGACTTCGGGGTGGCAAATACTTCCTCCACCGTGCCGCTCTCCGCCAGCACGCCTGCATCCACAATCGCCACCTTCGTACATATCTCCTGCACGACATCCATGGAATGCGTAATGATGACGATCGTAATTCCATATTTTAAATTAATTTCCTTCAGCAATGACAATATCGATTTTGTCGTCGTGGGATCCAGTGCGCTCGTCGCCTCATCGCACAGCAGAATCTTCGGATCCATCGCCAGCGCCCTGGCGATCGCCACACGCTGTTTCTGTCCGCCGGACAGTTGTGCCGGATACGCATTTTCCTTCTCGGTCAGATCCACAATTTCCAGATATTCCCGCGCCTTTTTGCGCGCTTCGCTCTTTTTGACGCCCACAATTTCCATCGGAAAACAGATGTTATCCAGAACCGTGCGCTGCATCAGCAAATTGAAATGCTGGAAAATCATCGCCACCTTCGTGCGCATCTGCCGCAGTTCTTTCCCCGTCATGGCGGAGAGATCCTTTCCCTCCACATAGACCGTCCCTTCCGTAGGACGCTCCAGAAAATTCAGGCAGCGCACCAGCGTGCTTTTTCCCGCGCCGGACATCCCGATGATCCCGTAAATATCGCCCTTCGCAATGTCAAGCGTAATATTTTTAAGCGCTTCAACCGTATTGTCCTTGCTCTTGAATGTCTTGCTCACATTCTCGATTCTGATCATTGGTTCCATCCGTCTCACCCCATTCTGTATTTATCCCGCTGTATATCGCCCGCAATACCGCGCTCATCAGCAGCCTAAAACTTTCAGATTTTATACCGCCATTTATCATACCATAACTTCCATCCGTCTGTAAATAGCTGAAACTCCGTTTCCTGAGGCTCCTCTTTTCTCCAATAAACATATCGGATAAATAGGATTATAAGGCCAGGCAACAGAATTGTCAATACCTTTTTCAATCTCCTTTTTTCAGGAACCTGAAATCAGTTCAGCATCCACCTGAACTATTACGGAACTTTTTCGTCGGCTTTTATAGGGCTGTCCGGGCCTGCGCCTTTGTGCCTGCCGCGCCCGTCCCGCCTGCCTTTCCCGGGGGCGCGTGGGTATTTGCAGCCATGACTGATATTCAAAACGGAGAGATTCCCCAAAACGACAGATCGTTCCTGTCGGCGAATGCGAACTGTCTGAGCCGCAAAGCGGCGAGTTTTCGCATTCGCTGACAATCAGGGACGGGATGGCGCTTTGGCCGGAATCTCCCGTTTTGAATATTGGAATGGCAAAAATACCCATGCGCCCCCTTCAGGCGCCAAGCGCGGCGCACAAAGCCCCGATCAGGATCGCAAAATCCGCCAGGTTAAACACCACCCTGTCCAGCGCCCCGATCCCGGTGCGGAAGCTGAAATAGTCCACCACATATTTCCGGCGCAGTCTGTCATAAGTATTGGAAAAGGCTCCGCCCAACAGGAGAGAAAGTCCCGCCTTTAGCAGAGCGCTCCCTTTTCTTGTCAGCGTACAAACAAAGATCACCAGCACCGCTGCGGTCAATCCTACCGAAAGCGCGCGCATCAAAAGATTTCTTTTCTCTCCCAGATTCAGGAAAGCGCCTTTGTTATGATAACGCCGAATAACCAGCTTTCCGCGCAAAGCCGCCTTTTCCTCATGCATTTTTTTCGTTTTTTCAATATAATTCTTGATCCCCAAATCCACGGCGGAAACGCCCGCCGCCATCAGTACATATCTCATTTTTTCTCCTGTTCCTGTAAAAGGCGCCGCGGCAACACGTTCGCAAACCGCCGCCGGACGCCCGTTTTTATCCCGGTAATCTTCCCGCGATCACATCGAAGGTTCCTTTCAGATCCAGCCTTCCGTATCCCCACTGCCGGTTGGGGTAATCATAAGCGCTTTCTTCTCTGGCGCCTCTGCTCAAATATCCTTTTATTTCCCGTCCGGAAACAAACAGCGCGTTTCCTTCCACCACGCACCACTGCATCAACTGCAGCGCGGCTCCCGCCGTGATTGCCGCCGCCATGGCGCCGCCGCTGTAGGGTCCGTTTACCGTGCTCACGGAAACTCCGGGAGCGGCCAGATCCGGCTTCACTCTCCCCGTTCGGGAAAATCCCTGCCCGGAATTATAATAGAAGCTTCCGTTGCTGCTGTTATAAGTCGTCGCCGTCACCGCATCCGTCGTATAAGAAGGCATGGTAAGCGTAATTTCCGGCGTGGGCGTCAGAAAATGCACCTCTCCGTCCTGAAACTGTTTCTGTGTCAGCCAGATATCAAACACGGAAGCCGCCAGCGACCGCACGCCTCTCACCTGAATGGTCCAGACTCCCGGGCTGGGGGCTTCAAACCGCAGGACAATCAGTTCGTCTCCCGTATTTCTTTCGTTGGGCACATAATTCATGATGACCCTGGTCTTTTCGTACACAAACGTATAGTCCACTTCCCTGCCGATCCTGAAATTCACTTCCGGAATCACCTCGCCCCCCGGCGAGCGGATGGACAACTGAAACAGCGCCGGGCTTTCGCCCCACAGTTCCGCCATGAATCCCCGGGTATTCTCTCCCACCCGGATTTCCACCAGCTTCGCTTCCTCCGTCAGATTCGCCCGGAAATGTCCGGCAGAGTTTCCCTCATTTCCGCCGCTCACCACGCTGACCATGCCGAGCTGGCTCGTCACATGCTGCAGATAATCGGTGAAAAAAGAACCGCCGTTATGGCTGCCCAGCGAAGACCCCATCCCGATACATAATACCACGGGACGTTCAAAGGGCACCGCAAACTGCTGCACATATTTTACTGCAAACAAAAGGTCAGACGTGCTATAGGCGGGAACGTCTTCCTTTATCATATAGTAATTGCGCAGAAACTGCTTGGCGGGCTTTACCTTGACCACAACAAGCTGCGCGTCCGGCGCCGCGCCCGTAAAAGTGACGCCGCCATCCAGCCTGCTCCCTGCCGCAACGCTTGCGATCGCCGTTCCATGGCCGATTTCATCCCGCTGCGGCACGACCGAGTGCGGGTCTGATGCCAAAAGCGCCTCGTTGATCTGCTCCTGCGTATATTCCGTCCCATATGCAAAGCCCTCCGGCGGCTGTCCGCTCTGGTCCGTCTGATCCCAGATCGCCAGAATTCTGCTGGAGCCGTCCGAATAACGAAACACCGGGTTTTCATAAGAAATCCCGGTGTCTATTACTGCAAAAATGACACCTCTGCCCGTCAATTCCAGCGGTGGTCTTTGCTGCGATAAAATCCCCGATATTTCCAGCGGCTGCGGATCAAACTGTGCGGACCCGGCCGAAGGAAATCCTTCCAGCCCGAACAGTTCCGGAATATACCGGTACAGAAACCGGGAAGCGGACAGATCCGGATAGCTGCTTCTTGGTACAAAGATCACCCCCAAAGAGCCCTCAATCCTCTGATAACAATAATCCATGTCGCTCTCCTGGGCGAACGCCCCCTCCAAAGGAAAATCCAGAACAAGTTCGAAATAATCCCCGGAAACAATCATATCTCTGCAATCCATACAATGCCTTTTTGGCAGCATGCCCAATGACCGGACTGCTGCCCTTTTTTCTTCACTATATGAATCAGAGCCGGTCCTCATTCCTGCACAAGAGACGTTTTCATTTCTGTTCGTCAGCTTCCGGACTGCCGCTGATACATGTCATCTTCTCCATATCGCCCAACGCATAGCCATTGCTTCTGATATCGATGACCGGTCCGCCCGTTCCTTCTATATACGCCCTCGTGATCGTCACGCGGCCGATATTATCATCCTTGGGAATCTCATACATGATATCCAGCATGAACGTTTCAATGATGGACCGCAGCGCTCTTGCTCCGGTATCCTTCTTCATCGCTTTTTCCGCGATCGCTTCCAGCGCTTCATCCTCAAATTCCAGCTTCACTTCATCCAGTTCCAGAAGCTTCTGATATTGTTTTAAAATCGCATTTTTCGGCTCTTTTAAAATGCGCACCAGCATCTCCTTTGTCAGTCCTTCCAGCGTGCAGATCACGGGCAGGCGGCCGATAAATTCCGGAATCATGCCGAAGTTGCGGATGTCTTCCACCGTCGTTTGGGACAAAATATTCTTTTCTTTATCCCACTTATCTTTCAATTCGGCGTTAAATCCGATGGAGGTCTGCTTGCGCAGGCGTTCTTTGATAATCTCTTCCAGATCCGGGAACGCGCCGCCGCAGATGAATAAAATATTTCTGGTATTCACCGTCGCCAGCGGCACCATGGCGTTTTTGGAATTGGCTCCCACCGGCACTTCCACGTCCGCGCCTTCCAGAAGCTTGAGCATTCCCTGCTGTACGGATTCCCCCGATACGTCGCGGGAAGTCGTATTCTTTTTCTTGGCGATCTTATCGATCTCGTCAATGAAAATGATGCCCTGCTCCGCCTTATCCACATCGTTATCCGCCGCCGCTAAAAGCTTGCTCACAACGCTCTCAATATCGTCGCCGATATAGCCCGCCTCCGTCAGAGAAGTGGCGTCCGCGATCGCCAGCGGCACATCCAAAAGCCTTGCCAGCGTTTTCACCAGATAGGTTTTCCCACAGCCGGTCGGTCCGATCATCAGAATATTGGACTTTTCTATTTCGATCTCGTCCATGGTGCCTGTCGCCACCCGCTTATAGTGATTATATACGGCTACCGAAATAACCTTTTTGGCATATTCCTGACCGATCACATACTGGTCGAGCTGTTCTTTGATCTTATGAGGCGCCGGAATGGATTTGATATCAAATACCGGCTTTACCTTCTCGTCTTTGCTCTTCTTTTTAATTTTTTGTTTCCGGGGAATTCCGTCGTTTGTCAAATCTGACAGGTTGATAAAACTGATATTCGGGAAACCCTTCTGCTTTTTTTCTTCGGGGCCGTCCTCCGCTTCATCCGTTTTTTCCTTATTTTCAAACTGGTTGTTGAGCATATGAAAAAGCGCCGGGTTGCTCAACATTCCCTGATAATCATACTGGCTGACCGCATCCATCGTCTTATGCATACAATCGTCGCAGACACAGATGTTATTCGGCAAATGAAACATCTTCCCCGCTTTGCTCTCAGGACGCCGGCAAATAAAACATACGTCCTCATATTCTCTTTTCTTATCTTCAGATCCATTTTCCTTTTTTTCTTCCGGACTGCCGGATGCGCTTTCCGGATCTCTGTAATCCATATCGCTCATGTTCAGACTTCTCTCCTCTCAAACTTCATACATAACCGTACATCACTATCCTTAGTATAAATCACGCCAAATCCATAAACAAGTAAACTTTATATAAAAAGCCTTTGCCCTCATAGCATATTGCCCCGGCAGAACTTTGGGCCGCAGCGCCCGCCCGCCTGCAATCCGGATCGGCCGCAGCGCCCGCCCGCCTGCAATCCGGATCGGTCGCAGGCGGGACGGGCGTTGCGGCCCAATGGTCCTGCCAGTGGTCAAATTCCCGCTGTCCTATTTACGGCCGAAGCTGTCTGCCCTGTCCGGCCTCTTCCTGCCCCTTCTCACTCGCCTCGTTTAACTCATCATAGGAGGACAATGTGATCTGCACGGTTTTCGCCTGATATCCCACAGGACTGCCCTGCATAATCGTGATCTCCACTGTTTCTCCCGCTTTATAGTAAGCCATCTGCCTGGTCAGTTCTTCCTGACTTCTCACCGTGGTTCCATCAAATTCCGTGATAATGTCGCCTCTCACAAGACCGGCTCTGTCCGCTCCGGTTCCTTCATATACCTGCGCCACAAAAATGCCTTCCGGCATGCCAAAATCATCGGAAAGATCGCTTGTCACATTGATGCAGGAAATCCTGAGATACCCTCTGTCCTCATCCGATACTCTTGATTTTGTCTCATGTGTCATCAATTCTTCAATAATCGGTTTTGCCGTGGAAATCGGAATCGCATACCCCATACCTTCCACAACGGACGCGCCGATCTTGCTGGAATTGATACCGACCACTTCTCCGTTGATGTTCAGAAGGGCTCCTCCCGAATTGCCGGGATTGATAGCTGCATCCGTCTGAATCAGCGCATTGCTCGTGCCTGTTTCGCTGACTTCCAGCGTGCGGTTTAACGCGCTGATGACCCCGGTCGTCACCGACTGCCCGTATCCCAACGCATTTCCGATGGCGATAGCGGGTTCCCCGATCTTCAGATTATCGGAATCTCCCATCTGCGCGATACAAATTGCATTTTTTGTATTCTCATCCAGATCCGCAAGCTTCACCGCAACCACGGCAAGATCCACCGCGGAATCAGTGCCTTTGACCTGGGCTTCCAGATTTGCGCCGTTGATGAACTGCACATGTAAAGTATCCGCGCCATCCACCACATGATTATTGGTCACAATTAAAAGTTCCGCATCGTTTTGTCCAATGATAATTCCGGACCCGCTCGCTTCCTCATCCTGGGAATAAGTCTGTCCCCAGAAATCCTGAATCTGCTGCGTATAGTTATTTGTAATGGAAACGCAGGCGGGCATCACCTTCTCCACCACGTCCGTCACATCCGTCACTACCGCAGTCACATTACCGCTCTCCCGGATGGTTCCTGCCGAAGCGATCTGATTCTCTCCCTCAGCCGCCGGCTCTTCTTCCGCGCTCTGTTCCGGCAACCGGTCGGGTTCCGCTTCGCTTTCCACAACCTCGCTGCTCTGCGCGGGGGACGCTCCTGTAAGCTGATCCTGAATGGAACTGACCGCCAGCCAGCTTATGCCGCCGCAAAAGCCGACAAATACGATAATCAGCGCAACTGCTGCAATAATTTTCGCGGCAGAATTTTTCTTTCTGTTTTTCCGGTTCCGGTGTTCTTTTTCCCCGTCTGGACCGTAATTACCGCTTCCCTGGTAGCCGCCATGATTCTGATAACCGCCGTTCTCCGTTTCCTGTGTCCCTCTGCCGCGGTATCTTTCGCCGTAATAGTTATGATATTGATAATTGTCCTGTCTGCTCTGAAAGCTTCCGCTGCCGCTTTGCGCGTTTTGATCCGCTCCGCTTCCGCCTAACGTATCCTGCTCTGCGCTGCTGTCGAAGGAAGCCTGCCCTTCCGGCCGGCTGTCCCCGCTCATTTGCCTTTGTCCGCTTACGCTGCCAGCCTCTTCTTCATTCGCCGCGACGTTCTGCCTGTCATTGCGCGGGCCTTCAAAATTGTTCGGATAATCTCCGTTAAACATATTTCAAACCTCTTTTCCTTTCCTTTTGTAGAGAGCCTTACTTTATCCTGATCTTAGTATAAAAAGGATTTGTGTTCTTTCTGTGATTTCTATTCAAAAAAACGCTAAAATCCTTCATTCTTCCAATAGCCCTTCTGGGAACTGCAGCGTTTTATGATTTGGAGAGGCAGTTTTTTGTATTTTTTCCCCAGCCGGTATCCGGCCAGCTTTGCGGCGCTGTTAACAAACAGCTTCCAAAGCAGCAGCGGATGGTTTTTCAGCAGATACTTCGCCGTCTTCTTTACCAGCTTCATTCCCTCTCCCTCCGGCGGCACGGATTCAAAAATTTCCGGATACTGGGCATGCGATACGCCCAGATCGAAATTGCGCGCAAACTGCTGCCGCGCCGTATAGTTATGGGAATGAATTACCCGGGCGTCCGCGGCATAGGCGATCCGGTATCCCGCTTCCACCGCCCCCGCTGCATAAATCATATCTTCATTAAAAATAGTATGAGAAACAAATCCGCCAAGGCGTTCAAACACGTCCCGCCGGTACGCGGCGCAAACATTGGAGCAGAAAAAAGTTTTAATCCCCAGTTCGGGAATATCGCCCCTTCCTTTGATCCGGGAGTGATCCGGATAATTGAACTGTCTGGTATATTGCTCTATCACATTGCAGTCCGCTTCCGGCAATTGCCTTGCATAAGCCGCCGCTATGTCCCCGCTCTGTGACAAAGCTCCGATCAACCTTTCAATCAGGTATGGGTCCGCCGGAAGCGCATCCTGTGTCATGCAGACAAAAACATCCGCATCCGACTTCCGCACCCCGGCATCCCGGGTTGCTCCATGGTCAAATTCCTTTTGCGGCAAATGTGTCAGTACGACCCTTTTATGCTCTTTTAAAAATACCTGCGGATCCGTCAGCCGCCTGAAGCCTTCTTCTTCCGTATTCATCACGATAATTCTGTTTACCGCAGCAGTCTGCGCCTCCAGCATTCCGATCAGTTCCAGAAAACGCTCCGTTGGCCAAAAAGTCGGGATAATCACATCAACTTTCATCTTTGTTCCTCATATGATAAAAGGGGATGTTTTGACAACATTTCCTTTTGCCACATCCCCTTTGTCTGCATTATGCTTAGACCGCCGCGCCCCTTTGGACGCTTCCGGCAATTGCGGGCTGCCGTCACCTTATATTGTAACCTGCAGTATCGCTCTTGATCTTTTCGCTGTATTCCTTTACCTGCGCGGACGGCACATAATCCGTTTCATCAAACAGATATTCGTGAAGCAGAATCACATTCTCTTCCAGATCCAACGGCACCACGCACGACCCTTTCGTGCCTATCGTGCCGCTTCCCCTGTAGCCTTCAAACGGCATACCGTCCTGCGCAACCACCTGGTAGCTTGCCACATCTTTTAAAATGCTCGCCATTTCCGTGATATCCAGATTGGTCTGCACATTCTCCACCACGCTGTTTAAGATTTCCACCAGCTTGGTCGGGCTGGACTGTTTTGCCTTTTCCAGGCATGCCATCAGCACCTTCCGCTGACGTTCCGTACGTCCATAGTCGTCGCCCACATAACGGATACGGCAATATGCGGTAGCCTGCAGACCGTTTAAGGTCTGAAGGCCGGGCGACGTCACCCGCACAATGTTCTCATTGAGCGGATCTCCCTCGTTCTCCACAAACATACTTCTCTGATAGTTGTTCAAATGGTCGATCTCATTCTCCGCCACGTCGATCTGAATGCCGCCCAGCGCGTCGATCGTCTCAATCAGCGCGTCAAAGCCGACCGTCATATATTCCTTTATGTCCATATCCAGATTCTGGTTCAGCATATTAAGCGCCTGTTCCGGACCGCCGTTGGCGTAAGCGGAATTGGCTTTATTATATTTATCATTGCCAAGGTTCAGATAAGAGTCGCGGTAGACGGATACGAGCTTCACTTCACAGGTATCCATATTGATGGAGGCGATCATGATGGTATCCGTTCTCTGCCCCTTGCCCAGCTTTCCCTTCCGGGAGTCCACGCCGAACAGCGCGATATTCCGGTATCCCTTCATCGTTTCATTCTGTTCCACATGTTCGTTTACAATAATGTCGTCTTCATTGATCTGAATCTTCTCCATTTTCTGGATCATGTTGACGCCCACAATTGCTCCCAGCAGCACCACCAGCGCAATTAACTCAATCGCAAAAAGCAGAACTCTTCTTCTCTGTTTCGCTTTTCTCTGCTTTGCAGACATCTTCCGCTTTTTACCGTTTCCGTTGCTTCTCGTATTTGTTGCCATTTTTTCTCTCCTGTCATATAATCCGGATCAGCTTACGGGACCGGCCTTAATACGCATTATCATTTATGAATCCTTTAAAAATTGTCAGAAACATAATTTTAATGTCGAATCCCATGCTCCAGTTTTCTATATAAAAAATATCATATTCAATCCGCTTGCGAATGGAAGTATCCCCTCTGTATCCATTGATCTGCGCCCAGCCGGTCAGACCCGGACGTATTTGATGCTTTATCATATAACGCGGAATCTCTTCTTTAAACTTCTCCACGTATTGCGGCCGTTCGGGCCTTGGCCCTACAAGGCTCATATTTCCAATCAGAATATTGAAAAGCTGCGGAAGTTCGTCTATACTTGTCCGCCGCAAAAAACGGCCCACCTTTGTCACACGCGGATCATTGCGGGTCGTCCAGCCCTTCTTTTCTTCCGCGTCGTCCTGCACGCGCATCGTGCGGAACTTGTACATCTTAAAGACCCGGTTATGCATTCCCACACGTTCCTGCGAAAAAATAATCGGTCCTTTGCTGGTCGTCTTCACCAGAACCGCCACAATGAGCAAAAGCGGAGACAGCAAAATCAAACCGCACAGCGCCCCGACAATATCCACCGTTCTCTTTGCAAGCGCGTTAAGCGTATTGGAAAGCGGCACATACCGGATATTGATGACGGGCAGACCGCTTAAGTCCTCTGTATAAGGTTTCCCCGGAATCAGGCTGTTATAATCAGGAATGAACTTTGTATGCACACCGGATTTTTCACAAAGATTCACAATTTCCTCCAGCCGGTCATAATCTGACAAAGACAGCGTAACCGCAATCTCATCCAGCTTATTCTCCGGAAGGATGTAAAGCAAATTATCAATCGCTCCCAAAACCTTCACGCCCTTATAGACGGCGCCTCTGGGCACGCTGTCATCCAGAATCCCGCGTATCAGATATCCCCATTGCGGATTTGACATAATACGGTCGATATAAGCTTCCGCCGCCCGGGAATAGCCCACCAGCAAAATATGCTTCAGATTATAACCCTTTTTCCGGAAAAAGTGAAGCAGCCGCCGGATGAAAGCCCTGACAAGCAGCGTACTGACCGTATTGATCACCGCAAACAACGTCAGCATGGATCTGGAAAAATGCCGCATGTAATCGACCAAGGAGTTCGCCAGAAACAGAGCGGCCAGCACTAAAATATAGCCGACCAGATTCGCTTTGAACACATTCAGGATTTCATCTTCCGCCCGCTGCGCCCGTTTTGGGGTATACAGCCGGAACCAGTAATATAAAACCAGATATCCGGGCACTAAAAAATAAAGAGCAGAAAAATAAGTGCCCATCCCCAGTCTTCCTATATTCTTATCCGCCAGACTGCTTTCAAACATCAGCCACCAGGCCAGCAGATAGGAACCGGCAATCACGATCGCATCGACCACCACATGAAGCCGGTTAAAATATTTCTGGTTATCCTTGATCATTGCGTCTCTACCCCATGTACTTCGGAATATTATACTATATCCCGCGCCAAAGTACAAGCTTTTAGATTCTTCGGAACAGATTCACCCACAACTCCAACTGAATTTTACAATAATTCCGGAGATTTTTCCAGGCAAAATGTACCTTCCTTTCCCTGCCTGTCCCAGAAGCCGACAAGCGCAGCCCTTCCAGCAGTCCCCTTGCATAAACGCCGCCGAATCCCTTTTTCCAAAAGAAAAGATATTTGATGAAAAAACCGGCCAGCAGGAACGGCATATTGAGAATAATCTGGAAAAGCGGCATATTTTTCCAGATCAGATACACATTATTTCTGGAGGAATGGGTAATCTTAAATTCATTGTATCGGGAACCGGAAAATCCGCTGCCCGCATGAAGGACCACAGCGGCCGGCTCCACAATGTTCACATAACCCGCGATGCGCGCCCGGTAACCAATATCCACATCTTCCAGATAGGCGAAGTGCGCCGTGTCAAAAAGCCCCGTCTTTTCCAGATATTCCTTTCTGTACAAAGCGGCTCCTGCGCAATTGGAAAATACTTTCCTTCTCTTCTGATAACGGCTTTCGGGCTTTTCTTTCCCGATCGCATAGGCCCAGCCGAAAGCGGAATAGAGATCCCCGGCGCTGTCCACCAGTTCCGGCCGCTGCATGGAAAGCATCTTTGCGCCCACGGAAAAAATCCTGTTATCCTGTTCCATGGCATTTTCCAGCTTTTCAATACAGTCCGACGCTATTGTCGTGTCGTTGTTCAGCAAAAAAACATACGGTGTTTTAGCCGCTTCGATACCGGCGTTTACCGCCTCGCAAAATCCCCGGTTTTTATCAAATGCAATCACGCCTGCCTGCGGATATTTTTCAGCCAGCCACTCTTTACTGCCGTCCGTCGAACCGTTATCCACCACCAGAATAGATGCCGAAACCGTACTTTTGGTTGCGCTATTGAGACAATTTATTAAAAATTTTTTTCCGTTATAATTCGGAATGATAACCGTCGTCTTCAACTCTGTCCTCCGGATTCAGAAGGATCCCATAAGATCTGATATCCCGCCTTTTTGATTTCTTCGCAGAAGCCAACGCTTTCCCGGCGGATTTCCTCTTCCTTTCCGCCCGTCTTTTTCAAACGTTTTAACGCTTCCTCATAAAGGGGCGCCAACTCGTCCCTTACCCGCATGGAACGCAGATCCGCTCTTTCCACATCCTGCTGCAGCGCCGCCCTGTGCATCGGGCCGGAAAAGCCTTTCCTCAGTCCCTCATAACGCATTTTTCCATCTTCTTCATAAATGCCGCTTCGCAGCATTTTGCGGTCCGTCAGCGGAGCGGCCAGAGCGCCAAGTTCCGGCCTTTGCTTCAAAACGTCTTCCGTATAGTCTATCCGGTAAAAGCCCAAATGTTTCAGGTGGGAAACGTTCGCCTGCCAGCCCGCCGCCCGGCAGAAATCCTCCACCGCCCTTTTCCCCGCTTCATAAGCATAGGATTTGCTCTGCGGATTGGCCGCGGTAGAATCATCATGGCAGCGCCAGTGATAAAGGATTTTCGGCACATGCAAAAATCGCGCGCCCTGTCTTGCCGCGCGCAGCACCAGATCATAATCCTGCGCGCCGTCAAACTCGGGGCGCAGCTTCAGTTTCTTCAGCAAAGCGCTTTCCATCGCCAGAAAATGACAGATATAATTATTAGAAAGCAAAAGATCTTTATTAAAATCCGGCTTACAATGCGGCTCATAAAAAGACGCTGCCGGACCGTCGCATTTATCTTCATCGGAATACAGCACCTGCGGCTGTAAATCCGCCTTTTTTCCTTCTTCCACCGCTGCCGCGAATTCATACAACGCATCCGGCGTCAGCAGATCATCATGATCCAAAAGGCCAATGTAATCACCTTTCGCATGATCGATCCCAATATTCGTATTTCGGGAAATCCCCTCGTTTTTTTTCAGTTGTATATATCGAATCCCGCGGTCCTTCCAGGAATCTGCATTTTCCCGTTCCAGTAAAATCCCGCGTTTTTTTGTCCATTGTTCCAGCGCCGTCTTCACGCCGGCGCTTTCGGAAGCGTCTGCAATCAGCAGTTCCCAGCGCGGATAAGTCTGCGTATATACGCTCTCCAGAAGCGCTTCCAGATATTCTGTCCTCGTTTCATAGGCCGGAACCACCACGGAAAAGCGCACGTCACCGGCGGGTTGACTGCGTTGTTTTTGCAGTTCGCTTTCAGACGGCGGCTGATAAATATAAGGAGTCTTCCGGCTGTCTTCAAGTCTCTCCAGAGCCGCCAGATATGCGGCTTTTATGCCGTTTTTTCGGAAATAGTACCATGTCCTTTTCAGGTTGGTACGACTCAATACTGCCATTTACACACTCCCATGTTATCGTTCTGTATTGCCAAATTGTGATGTTCCCGCCGCCATGCCAGGCAAAGCGGCCGCCATGCGCCTTATATTCGGAAAGAAGCGATACCGCAGCTGAAAACGCGGTATCGCTTTGCTTCTTTTGCCTGATTTACAAATTTACAGAACAGCCTTTACATCTTCTGTCAGTTTCTCCACTCTCGCCTGCGCGTCTTCAAGGCTCGTTCCCTTTACGCCCATATAGAACTTGATCTTGGGCTCCGTGCCGGAAGGGCGGGCGCAGCACCAGTTGTTGTCGGGCAGGTCGAAATACAATACATTGGATTTCGGAAGACCGGTAGGTCTGGTCTCGCCGGTTTCCATATTGGTGATCACGTCTCTGTCATAGTCGCGCATCTCAAGAACTTTCAGATCGCCGAACGCCTTGGGCGGATTGGTTCTGAGTTTGTTCATGATTTCCGCGATCTGAGCCGCACCGTCGATCCCCTTTAAGGTGATGGTATACTGGGTTTCTTTATAATAACCGTATTTTTCATACAACGCAATCATCTGATCCCAGCAGGTCTTGCCGTTTTTCTTGCACCATGCCGCCATCTCGCACAGACACATTACCGCAACGATCGCGTCCTTATCTCTCGCATGGGTGCCTGCCAGACAGCCGTAAGATTCTTCCAGTCCGAATACATAATGGCCCTTGCCTGCCTGCTCCATCCATTTGATCTGCTCGCCGATATATTTAAATCCGGTCAGCACTTCAATGAACTTCACGTTGTAATCCGCCGCGATCGCCGCCGCCATATTGGTGGTAACGATGGTGGATACCAGCGCAGGATCTTCCGGCATTGTGCCGGTAGCGGTTCTTTCTCTCAAAATGTACTCCGCAATCAACATGCCGGACATGTTGCCGGTAAAGGAAACATATTCTCCGGTCTTTGTATCTTTCGCATAAATACCCAAACGATCCGCATCGGGGTCCGTCGCCAGGACGATATCCGCATCCACTTTCTTTGCCAGTTCAAGCGCCAGCTTGAAAGCCTTGGGATCTTCGGGATTGGGGTAATCCAACGTGGTGAACGCGGGATCGGGACGTTCCTGCTGCGGCACCACATATACCTGTTTAAAGCCCAGTTCCGCCAGAATTCTTCTGACGGGCTTATTGCCGGTACCATGGAAAGGCGTATAAACGATCTTTAACTCTTCCGCCATTTCCTTAATGATCTCCGGATGAATGATCTGCTTCTTTAATTCCGCCATATAAGCGACGTCAATTTCCTCACCGATCATCTGATACAGTCCGGCTTCCATCGCATCTTCTTTGGACATGGTCTTCACGGTATGATAGTCGGTCACGTTCTTCACTTCCGTGATGATTTCTTTATCCTTGGGAGCCGTAACCTGCGCGCCGTCTTCCCAGTAAACCTTGTAGCCGTTGTACTCCGGCGGATTGTGGCTTGCGGTCACAACGATGCCGGAAATGCAGCCCAGCGTACGCAGCGCAAAGGAAAGTTCCGGCGTAGGGCGAAGTTCATCAAAAACGTAAGCCTTAATGCCGTTAGCCGCCATACATCTTGCAGCTTCATCCGCAAACTCAGGTGAAAAGTAACGGGAATCATACGCAATTGCAACGCCCTTGTCCGCGCCGCCCTGTTTCAATATGTAATTTGCAAGGCCCTGCGTCGCCTTTCTCACCGTATAAATATTCATACGGTTGGTGCCTGCACCGATCACGCCTCTCAAACCGCCGGTACCGAACTCCAGTTCCTTGTAAAATCTGTCTTCAATCTCGGTCGGGTTGTCCGCAATTTTGCGGAGTTCTTCTTTGGTTTCCTCGTCAAAGTAGGAATCTTCCAGCCAGAATTTGTACTCTTCCATGTAGCCCATCACTTTTTACCTCCATTACTATTCTATCTGCCCGCCTGCGGCGTTCGCATTTTCGGGAACCTTCTCGATTTGCTTCGCAAATTGAGAAGGAGCGGTAAGATGCTCTCCATGTGGCGTTCGCATCTTACCTTGAGTATACACCAAAAACTCAGACTCGTAAAGAAAAGTCAGGTTTATCCAATGAGAAATTCGGATTAAAATAGGGATCTCCTGCTTCCAGTTCCTGTTTCCATTTTTCCCGGAAACGGGCGGATTCATCCTCATAGCGCTTTGCCTTTTCTCCCTGATCGTCCAGTCCTCTGGATATGGATTCAAAATGGTAAAGTTCTGCAAACGGCGTAAAGACGTTCAGGTATCCCGCTTTACGTAGCTTTAAGCACAGATCCACATCGTTTAAAGAAATAGCAAAGCTTTCATCCAAACCGCCAACCTCTTCATATGCCGCCTTTTTCACCATCAGGCAGGCGCCGGTCACCGCAGTCATGTTCTGGGCATAACAGAGTCTGCCCATATATCCCAGGTTTTCCCTTTTCTGCTTATAATGCACATGTCCCGCCGTCCGGTGCGCGCCGAGTCCGATCACCACGCCCGCATGCTGGATCGTCTTATCAGCGTAATAAAGCTTTCCGCCCACAGCGCCCACATCCGGCCGCTGAGCGTACATCAGAAGTTCCTCCATCCAGTTAACTGTGATCACCTGGGTATCGTTATTCAAAAGCAGAATGTATTCGCCCGTAGCTTCCTTTACCCCAAGATTATTGACTTTTGAGTAGTTAAACGCGCCTTCGTAAGTCACGATCTTAATGCGTGGATTATTTTTCAGTTCTTCATAATATGCAAAAATTTCTTTGGATTCGCTGTTATTTTCCACAATGACAATCTCATAATTTTCCCATGTGGATTTTTCAAAAATGGAAGTGACGCACCTGCGCAGATCCTCCACATGATCCTTATTGGCAATCACTATGGAAATTTTCGGTTCCCCGATGATTTCATAGGAAATTTTAAAAATCGTCTCAAACGCCCGCGTACTGGTAATCGTAAAATGATCGAAGCCGTGTTTTCTCAAATGATCCGCCACCGCGCCGCGCGCAGACTCAATCGCATAGGGCTTCGCGTTAATATTGGCGGCCACGCTGCCCGCATGGGAACGCCAGTAATACAGAAGTTTCGGCACATGCACGATCCGTTCCGCCCGGTCCGTCAATCTAAGAATCATATCGTGATCCTGACTGCCGTCAAACTTCGTACGGAACAGTTCCGTTCCATCCAGCAGTTTCCGGGAAAATACGCTGAAATGACAGATATAATTGTTGGCCCGCAGATTATCGATGGCATAATCCGGCTTAAAATGCATGGTTATCATTTTATTGATGTCGCCGTTTTTAAAAGTCGCTTCATCACAATAAATATAATCGGCGTCCTTTTCATTGATCGCTTTCACATACTCATAAAGCGCGCAGGGATGCAGAATATCATCATGATCGAAAAGCCCGATGTATTCTCCTGTGGCCAGCTTACAGCATTCATTGGTGTTTCCGGCAATTCCCTCATTCTTCTCCAGCCGGTGATAGACGATGCGGGAATCCTTTGCGGCATACTCCTGACAAATCTCTCCCACATAGGCGTGCTCTGCATCGGAGCCGTCCGCCAGACACAATTCCCAGTTTTTGTACGTCTGCCACTGTACGGAATCTATCATCTCGTGCAGAAAATCCTGCGGCGTATTCCACAGCGGCACCAGAATGCTGATTTTCACCATTCGCTCAAACACAGTCTCTTCCTGCCGCTTTCTCTCTTCCGGCGTGGGAAAACTGGCCGTTCCGTAATGCGTCATCGCCTTCTTTTCCCAGGATTTGTAGCGCAGCTTTTGTATCACACCGCCGATGCTGCCGCAGTTTTTCAGACGGTCCTTCTGCCGGATCACAAAATGCATGCATTTCCTGGCCGGACCTGAAGCCTTCCAGATGGGGTTGTTCTTGATCCGGTCCAGCTTAAACTGCAGGTCGTCCACCTGGTCTTCCAACTGGGCCACCCGGTTTGCCAGATACACCGCCTTATAATGCTCTTTTTCATAAGCGTCCCGGTAATCCTTTTCTGTTACGGGGGCGTTATTGTTTTCCTTCTGATTTTCCATTGGAATTACTCCTGCTTTCTTCTATACGCGCATGACAACTCACTTCCGTTCGCTGGCCGGGTCCCTTCACAAACGCTTCGCTTTTTGCGAAGTTGCGCATGACAGCTCACTTCCGTTCGCTGATCGGGTCCCTTCGCAAACGCTTCGCTTTTTGCGAAGTTGCGCAT
>JAUNGC010000036.1 GCA_030524745.1 Eubacteriales bacterium
GAGAACGGAAAAAATAAAGAAAGGACTGGCGGAGGTGAAACAGCCTCCGCCAGTTCTGCATGGCAGGGAAAAGGGATGGAATACAGATATTTATACCGGATAGCGGGAATTGGGATACTGATAAGAACGTCGTTTCCGATCTGTCAGGACTGCGCAATGGCTCCTTTTGAGGAAACGGAAGGGGAAGCCGAAGCCAGGCTGGAATATCAAATAGAGAGGGCAAAGGTGAGCCGACCGGAAGGAGAAATGATCTGGAAGGGGAGAGGGCTGGAAGTGTACCGGAGCGAAGCGGGGATCCGGCAGCTGTTTGTCATGAACCGGGGAGGAAGGGAATTCCTTGCGCTGCTGGGGAGAGGAGAAAGCCCCGGAAAGTACCGCTTATGGGCAGATGAAGGATACTGTGAAATGTTTGAGGAGGAAGGAAAGCTGTATTCTTATCTGGGGATGGAACAGGGACTGGCGGAAAACGAGGCGTTTTACCTGCATGCGTCGGTGGTGCAATGGAAAGGGAGAACGATTCTTTTTACCGCGCCGTCCGGAACCGGGAAGTCGACGCAGGCAAGTCTGTGGGAAAAATACAGAAAAGCGGAAATATTAAACGGGGACCGGGCGATTGTGAGAAAGGAAAAAGAAGGATACAGCGCCTATGGATCTCCGTTCGCGGGATCGTCGGGCATCTACAGAAACGAAGGAGCGCCGGTATGGGGAATCGCGGTGCTCAGGCAGGGGAAGGAGAACCGGATTGAACGGCTGGAACCTGGGGAGGCGGTGAAATATCTGCTGAGCGAGACGATGGTCAGCGCATGGGATGACGATTTCATGAGAAAGCTGCTGGGGATACTGACGGAAGCCGCGACCTGTGTGCCGGTGTATGCCTTTTCCTGCCGGCCGGATGAAAGCGCGGTGGAAGCGCTGGAAGATATTTTAAAAAGTTCGCATTGACTAACTGCATGTTCGCTTGCTACACTGTAACTACTTCGTGAGGGAGTAGTCGGCACATCTGTGTGGCAAGCCAACATGCTGGTTTTTATAACCTGGTTTGTCTTTTATGACGAGACTCATGTATAGCCTTATCGCTATGCGTGCGTCTTTTTTTTACGTTTTTACCTACGCTGGCGACAGGCAAAATAAAAACATGTGGGTTTGAAAGAGAGGATGAACAAATGGATTTATTGACACTGTTACTACTGGCGGTTGGCTTGTCTATGGACGCTTTTGCCGTTGCCATCTGTAAGGGCCTGGCCATGCAGAAGCTGACATGGAAGAAGTGTTGTATTGTGGGAGGATGGTTCGGCGGATTTCAGGCGTTGATGCCGTTTACAGGATATGTTCTGGGAATCCAGTTTGAAAAATATATTAATGTGATCGCCCCCTGGATCGCCTTTGTGCTGCTGGGATTTATCGGCGCAAATATGATACGGGAGGCGCTGGGAGAGGATGAAGAGTGTGAGACCGATACGCTCGGCGTCAAGGAAATGTTCATGATGGCGGTAGCTACCAGCATTGACGCGTTGGCGGTCGGCGTTACCTTTGCCTGCGTGCCGGTCGTGATAGCAGCGAATGCGGGAGGGATGTTCAACACGCTGACCGGCTGTCTGATGATAGGCGCGACGACTTTTATCCTGTCGGTAGCCGGCGTGCGTGTGGGCAACGTTTTCGGCGCGAAGTATAAAAACAGGGCGGAGATTGCCGGAGGCGTCATTCTGGTATTGCTGGGGATTAAGATTTTGCTGGAACACTATGGAATTCTGGGCTGAACCGGAATCAAAATAAGAAAAAATATCGCGCGGCTTTTCACGAAGGCCGCGCGATGTTTATGAAAGGGCGTGAGGCCGGACCAGACAGTTTTCTGATTGCTATAGCTGTCAGCCTGCTCAGAGATTATCCCCGTTTTGAAGAATTGTGTCAGGATATCAGTATGCGGAACCCCATGTTATCCAGAAAGGCCCAGGTGAAATGTGGCTTTCCGTTCAGGCTGGGCCGTGCTCAAAAAAGTTTCGTCCCTACGGCCTTACGGCAGTTCCGTCCGGCAGCCGGGAAAACATCCAGCTAAAGTCCATGTTTTCCACCGCAGGGTACTTTTGGGCCGCCTTTTCATCAAATCCGACGCCGATTCCGGGGGTATCGTTCAAATAGGCGAAGCCGTTGCGTACCTGCGGGCAGCCGGGAAAGACTTCCTGCTCCGCCTCGTCAAAGCCGGAGAATTCCTGAATGCCGAAGTTGGAAAGGCAAAGGTCCAGATGCATATTGGCGGCCATTCCGATGGGAGAAAGATCATTGGGACCATGCCATGCGGTGCGCACCTGATAGGCCTGGGCAAAATGCGCCAGCTTGAGGGCGGGAGAAACGCCGCCGATGTCGCTGATATGCACGCGGATAAAATCGATCCACTGATTCTGGATAATCGTTTTCCATTCCACCGGATTGGTGAACAGTTCGCCGATCGCCAGGGGCACGCAGGTCTGTTCCCGCAGATATTTTAAATACGACGCCTGATCGGGCTCCACGGAGTCTTCCAGAAAGAAAAGTTTAAAAGGCTCCAATTCCCTGGCAAATGCCAGTGTGTCCGCCAGAGAAAGACGTTCATGTACGTCGTGCATGATTTCCAGTTCCCAGCCGAACTGTGTGCGTACCTTATCCATCAGGCTGATTACGCTTCTCATGTATTTTTTCGGATCGTAATAGGAGCCGGAGGGTGCGTTTTCCGGTTTGATAAGCTGCTGGCGTTTGTCAAAATTTCCGCCGTAGGTTCCCATGTGGCAGCGGACATAGCGATAGCCTTCTCCCTGAAATTCGCTGATCCTCTCTTTTACCTCTTCCCAGGAAGAACCGTCGGCATGACGGTATACCGGGATGCCTTCCCGGCATTTCCCGCCGAGAAGACTGTACAGCGGCATGTTGGCCAGCTTGCCCTTGATATCCCAGAGGGCTTCGTCCACGCCGGACATGGCGTTGTTTAGTACCGGGCCGTTGCGCCAATAGGAACTGCCCATCATGCTTTGCCAGATATCTTCTATGTTGTGGACGCTCTTTCCGATGAACATGGGTTTTAAATATTCTTCCAGGGCGGTCACGACGGCCTTGCTTCTCCAGGTGAAAGTGGCGCAGCCGTAACCATAAAGATCAGGCTCGGAGGTTTCCACCTTGACGACTACCAGATTGATCTGCCGGGGCGCTGTGACGAATGCTTTTATGTCTCTGATTACGATGTCTTTCATATTTTCCTCCATTTTGATGCCGGATTTAGCAGTGTTGATTCTTTCATTTATCATACTATCTCGTAAAAAAGGGTGTCAAGATTTCAGAAGGGATTCTGACTTTTTAAACAGATCTTCTTACAAATATGACAATACGCCTGCACAATTCCGACATCAACAAGCGCTGCAGGCGCTGTGTCTTTCGAAAAATTTGCAGGCGTATGGGGCATGGATTTCCCTGTGAGAAGAGGATGTTTGTGGAGATTACATCCTGATAGATTCGCTTTCCAGTTCCCACCAGATCACGTGTCCGCTGTCCAGCGTTTTTTTTACGTCGATGATTCGCTGATTTTGGGAACCGCGGAAGGGGAGACTGATATTTTTCTGTTCTTCCACAAATTCCCCGTCCACCAGCACGTCCAAAAGGGACAGCATTTCGTCGGTGCATTCGCAGCGCGCCCTGCTGTCGGAAAGCAGATCGCTTTCCAGCGTGTAGCCGGTATAGCACCAGATACTTTTTTGCGGGAAACGCGCTTTGACTTCCCGAACCAGAGGAAGCAGCGCGCGCTGATTTTGCGGTTCGAAAGGTTCGCCGCCCAGCAGCGTCAGCCCGCTGATATAGTAAGGGGACAGCGCGGCGAGCACTTCTGAAAAAGCAGCTTCGTCAAAAGGCTTTCCGTAAGCAAAATCCCAGGTTTCCGGCTGGAAGCAGTTTTTGCAGTGGTGGGTACAGCCGGAAACGAAGAGCGTCACGCGGACGCCCTCTCCGTTTGCAATATCACATTTTTTGAGTTCTCCGTAGTTCATTACAGATGAAGCACCCTTTCTCTGATTTCCTGTGTCCGGCCCTGATTCCAGAATTGTGTGCCGATGTAACCGCAGGTGCGTCTTGCCACGTTCATTTTATTCTGGTCACGGTTGCCGCATTTGGGGCATTCCCATACAAGCTTGCCGTCTTTGTCCTCCACAATGGAGATTTCGCCGTCGTAGCCGCAGCACTGGCAATAGTCGCTTTTCGTATTCAGTTCCGCGTACATGATGTTGTCATAGATAAAGCGGATGACCTGCAGGACCGCGGGAATATTGTGCTGCATATTTGGCACTTCCACATAGCTGATGGCGCCGCCTGTGGAAAGGGACTGGAACTGGGATTCCAGAGCCAGTTTTGCAAAGGCGTCAATCGGTTCTGAAACGTGCACATGGTAGCTGTTTGTGATATACGTTTTGTCCGTCACGCCTTCAATGATGCCGAAGCGTTTTTGCAGGCATTTTGCAAATTTATACGTTGTGCTTTCAATAGGCGAGCCGTAAATGGAAAATTTAATATTGCTCTCCAGCGTCCATTTGTCGCAGGCGGTGTTCATATATTTCATGACGTCCAGCGCAAAAGGGGTGGCTTCCGGATCGGTGTGGGATTTACCGGTCATGTATTTGACGCATTCATACAGACCCGCATATCCCAAAGAGATTGTGGAATAGCCGCCGTACAAAAGTTTATCGATAGTTTCGCCCTTTTTCAGACGGGCCAGGGCGCCGTATTGCCATAAAATCGGCGCGGCGTCGGACAGCGTGCCTTTTAAGCGCTCGTGACGGTACATGAGGGCGCGGTGGCAGAGTTCCAGGCGTTCGTCAAAGATCCGCCAGAATTTTTCAATGTCGCCGCCGGAGGAAAGCGCCACATCCACAAGATTGATGGTGACGACGCCCTGATTGAAACGGCCATAGAACTGGTAATTGCCGTTTTCATCCTTCCAGGGATTTAAACAGCTTCTGCATCCCATGACGGGAAAGCAGTTGCCTTCTTTGAGTTCTTTCATCTTTTTTTCAGAAATGTAGTCGGGAACCAGGCGCTTTGCGGTGCACTTTGCCGCCAGTTCCGTCAGGTAAAAATATTCGCTGCCTTCTTCCACATTATCCTCTTCCAGAACATAGATGAGTTTGGGGAAGGCGGGCGTGATCCAGACGCCGGCTTCATTCTTGACGCCCTGGTAGCGCTGCTTTAAAGTCTCCTCTATGATGAGAGCGAGATCTTTTTTCTCCTGCTCATTTTTCGCTTCATTCAAATACATGAAAACAGTGAGGAAGGGGGCCTGGCCGTTGGTAGTCATCAGGGTGATGATCTGATACTGAATGGTCTGCACGCCTTTGGTGATTTCGCGGCGCAGGCGATTCTCCACGATTTCGGATATTTGGTCATCTGTCGCTTCAGTATGAAGTTCTTTGATTTCTTCCAGAACCTCGGAACGGATTTTGTCCCGGGAAATCTGCACGAAGGGAGCCAGATGCGTCAGGCTGATGCTCTGTCCGCCGTATTGATTGCTGGCAACCTGCGCGATGATCTGGGTGGCGATATTGCAGGCGGTAGAAAAACTGTGAGGTTTTTCAATCAGCGTTTCACTGATCACAGTGCCGTTTTGCAGCATGTCTTCCAGATTGACCAGATCGCAGTTGTGCATATGCTGGGCAAAATAATCGGAATCATGAAAATGGATGATTCCCTGCTTATCCGCTTCCACAATGTCGGCGGGGAGCAAAAGACGCTGCGTTAAATCGCGGCTGACTTCGCCCGCCATGTAATCGCGCTGCACGCTGTTGACGGTAGGGTTCTTGTTGGAATTCTCCTGCTTGACTTCTTCGTTGTTGCATTCAATGAGAGAAAGAATCCGGTTGTCCGTCGTGTTGGATTTTCTCACCAGAGTGCGCTGATAGCGGTATCTGACATAACGTCTTGCGAGATCGAAGGCGCCTGTGGCCATGATCTGATTTTCCACCATATCCTGGATTTCCTCTACGGATACGGCGCGGCCCATTTTCTGGCATTTATATTCCACATAATCAGCGATCTCGCGGATTTGCTCCGGCGTCAGGCTGCTTGTTTCAGAGGAATTGCTGGCCTTGGTCACGGCGGCTACAATTTTCTCAATGTCAAAATTCGCTTCGGAACCGTTTCTTTTGATGATTTTCATGTTTTTTTCTCTCCTTTAGATAGTGTTGCAAAACCTGCCTCCCCGCAGATTCATAAGCTGTAAAATAGCGATCCTTAGTAAGGAACCTTTACAATTCACTTCGTGAATTGTAAAGTAGCGGACGTCACTGCTTCGAAGAAGTAGTGACGTCCTTCATTATATCCTGCTTTGGGAATTTATACAGTTGCGTGCGCAACAAAAGTGGGATATAATACAAAATATAGTGGTTTGCACAAAAAAGGGACACATGATGGAGTGATTCTATGAAAGTTTTTGGTGGTTTTTTCGGAATGTCGCGGGAACAGGTGGAGGGCCTGATGAACGCAGGGCTTATGAATATCAGGGATTTTGAAAAGCGTCAGATACTGATGGGCATGGAAGGAGATCCGGATGAAATGGGCATTTTGCTGGCGGGAAGGGCGCTTTTGGAGAGCACGAATCAGGACGATCAGCGCAGAATTTTAAACTATTTTGGCGCGCAGGATCTTTTTTACAGAAAAGCGTTTCCGGATCCGGAGAAGGGATTTTATTATGTGGTCAGCAAGACGAAATGTCAGGTGGCCTATTTAAATTATGCGAAGCTGACCGCAGGACGCAGCGCGCATGGGATGCGCACCAGGCTTTTGGATGAAATGGTCATGAGATCACAAAGGAGACTGATGGTGCATGTGGACATTTTGGGACAACGTTCGATGCGGCAGAAGCTGATGGCATATTTTGCATATTTGAGCCGGGAAGCGGGAAGCAACTCGTTTGAAATGCCGATTTCTTTGACCGATTGTGCGGATTATCTTTTCGTGGACAGAAGCGCCATGATGCGGGAACTGGGCAAAATGAAGGCGGAAGGGCTGATTCGGAAGCAGGGGAGCAGGATTGAGATATGAAAAGAATAGAGAAGATGCTTGAGCGGATTGGCCGGGATATCCGGAACGTGTGGAAATATATTGCGGCATTTCTGATCTATGATGCGGTAATGCAGTTCGTTTTTCATCAGTTTTGTCCGTCTGTCATTGTGACGGGGCTCCCCTGTCCGGGCTGCGGTATGACGAGGGCGATATTTTATTTCGCTACGGGGCAGTTTGAAAGAGGATGGGGGATGAATCCGCTGGGAATTCTCTGGCTGGCGCTGGGCGTCTATTTTTGCGTGATGCGCTACTGGTTTGGAAAGCGTGCCGCCGGCGCGCTTGAGATCGGCGGAATTTTGGCCGGGTGTATGGCTCTTTTTTATGTTTACCGGATGTATCGGTATTTTCCGGGGAATGCGCCTATTTGCTATACGCCGGGAAATCTTCTGGAACGCGTGTTTACGGGATATGAAGACGGGATTTTGACTTTGATCGGAAATCTGCAGAAACTGTTTTGAAATTTCTTATTTTTCATATTTTTTCTTTTTCGGTTGACAGTTCCTGCGGCGTATGCTATTTTTGAATTAGACAATTGTCGAATAACATAAGGAGGAAATCGCTTTATGAGGAGGTTGCCGGACGCGGAACTGGAATTGATGATGCTGATATGGGATAGCGAAGGCCCTGTTTCCAGAATGGAAATTGAGGAAAGGATGGGCGGAAAGCGGGACGTGACGCCGAGTACGACGCTTACGCTGCTGTCAAGGCTGGAAGAGAGGGGCTTTGTGTCCAAGACAAAAAACGGAAAAATTAATTATTATGAAGCATTGGTGCAGAAGGAACCATATTTGAAAGAGACCGGAAGGAATATTCTGCAGAAGATGTTCGGCGGTTCTTTATCCAACTTCGCGGCCGCGCTCTATATGGGAGAAGAACTGAGCGAAGAGGATGTTGCCCAACTGCAGCGTTTTATTGATGAGAAAACCGGGAAAAAGAGCGAATGACGGGAGAATTGGGAATGGGATTATTCTTAAATATCTGGCAGACGATTCTGCTGGTCAGTCTGCTCATTCTTATGGCGTGGCTGTTGGATAAACTGTTTTGCCAAAAAGCGGGGTATCGGTGGAGAAAGATATTGTGGGCGGTATTGGCTGTTTGGATGCTGTTGCCTTTTCCGATGCGGCTTCCTTCCGCAATGGAACTGACGTTGCCGCTGCCCAAAGGGATTTCCATGGCGATGCCAAAGGCGGACGTAGAAGAAAATGCAGCAGAGGATGAGCGGCAGGCGCTTTTAGCATCACAGACAGTCCCGGACGGCGAAACGGCTGCAGGACGAAAGGATGCGGCAGAAGGGGAAAAAGGTACGGGAACAAAGGCGGCGGATGCAGCCGCAGAGCCGGCGAAAACGGCGGCACAGGTAGAGGGTACGGCGGCCGGTATGACGCCGGAAGACTTTATGCACAAGGGCGCCCGGGACAGAGAATTCGCAGCGCCGTTGCAGGAACAATCAGGGGCGGATATGCTTCGGACCGTTTGGATTCCCATGTTTTACGTTATTTGGGCTGCAGGCGCGCTTGCGGCGTTGGGACTGCGGGCATGGCAGTATGGCCGGATGCGTAAAAAGTATATGACGGAAGCAATTCCCTGCCAAAATGAGGATGTGCGTTTCCTGCTTGAGAAGCTGTGTGAGGAACAGAAAATCAGGAAAAAAATTGCGCTGTATTATCATGAAAGCTTTTTAACGCCCATGCTGTTTGGCTATTTCAGACCGGTGATTCTGCTTCCTTTCTTTCCTTATAAAAAAGAAGAACTGGAAGCGGTACTGCGCCATGAAGCGACGCACTACCGGTCAAAGGATTTGTGGTATAAGCTGCTGCTGGTGGCAGTTTGCGATATTTACTGGTTCTGGCTGCCGCTGAGACTGATGAAGGGAATGGCGTTTCAGGATGTGGAATACGTCTGCGATCAGAAGGCGACCCGGAACATGAATCTGGAAAAAAAGGGAATCTATAGCAGTATCATTCTGAAAACGATGTCGGGACGTTCGAATCGAAAGCTGGCGCTGACAACGCAGTTTGGAGGGAATAAAAGAATGGCGAAAAAGAGAATGGAAAATATATTCCGGATGCCAAGGCGCGGTCTGGGAGCGGCGATTTTGTGCGTGCTGCTTCTGGCGCTGACGACGGGCACCGCCTGTGTTTCCGTTAAAATGGAGGACGGGGAAGGCGGACAGCAGCCCGTAGAGGAGACGGCCGGAGTAGATATGGAAAACGCGCAGACGGCGGACGGCGGGCCTGCAATCGCGGCAGCGGCGCAGGATGCGGAACAGGTGGCCAAAACGCTGACAGTACAGGAGGCTTTATTGGACGGTGCGGATTGGGAAGAACTTCGGGATCAGCTTGCCGAAAGAAATCCCGGCGTCGTGTTTGAGGCAGAAGAATACAATTTCGACGGCGGGCAGCGGCTGATGGATGTGGACCAATTCCTGGAGCAGGGAACCATTATGAGTTATACCTGGAGCAGCGGAATCGTAACGCTGGGACGGGAGGGAAGGCTGGCCGACCTTTCAGAGGCGCTGGAGGAGCGGGGCTGGACGCAGTATCTCAGTGCGGCGGACAGGGAACTGCTCATGGATGAGGACGGAAGCGTTTATGGCATTCCCTATTCCGGATATGCGCTGGGGTTGATGTGCAATAAAAGGTTATTCGAGGAAGCGGGACTTGTGGATGAAAGCGGCAGGGTTCTTACTCCGAAAACCTGGGAAGAACTGGCGCAGTATGCGGTGCAGATTAAGGAAAGAACAGGGCAGGCGGGACTTTGCCTGTTGGCGGGGGACAACGCGGCCGCATGGCATTTTTCCAATATCGCCTGGAACTTCGGACTGGAGGAGTTCTGCACTGCAAACGCGGACGGCGGTTATACCGCGCATCTGAACGATCCTGCGGCGGTTGCCGCCATGGAATTTGTGAAGGATTTAAAATGGAAATATGATGTGCTGACGCCGGATCCGGAAAGTGAAGATTACAATACAGGCTATGCCCATCTGACGCAGCAGACGGCAGCCATGTACATCGCAGGAAACGATTCCGTCGGGATGCTGGTCGGAGAAAATTTTGAACCGGATGATCTGGTGCTGACGGCGATTCCGGCAGGGCCGCAGGGAGATCAGCATTCTCTGTCGGCTTCGGGCGCGATCGTGCTCTCTGCAAACGCGGACGAAGAAGAAATCGAAGCGGCGCTGGATCTTGTGGAACTGCTGCTGAAAGGACCGGAATTGAGCGAAGAAAAGAAGGCGCAGATCGATCGGAGAATTGCAGAGGAGGCGGCGCAGAATATACCGACAATTCCGCAGTTTGCGGTCTGGAGCAATGAAGAACTGCAAAGCTATGAAGAGGAGGCGCTGACAGCACTGGGAAATATGGATATCCCGGCGGCGAAGGAATTTTTTGATGCGGTGAAAACGCCGGGAAATTTGAAGGGCGAAGGCGCGTTTACTTCGGATTTATATGGAGAAATCCTGAAGGTAATGCATCAGGTGCTCAACGACCCGGAGGCGGATGTGGAAGCGCTGATGAATGAAGCGAATGAGAATTATCAGAAGCTGATTGGCGCGGACTGATTGGAAAACAGAGCCGGAATTTCATAACGGCAGGCGTAAAATGTGCCCGGACAGACGATGAACTGTCCGGGCATGTTTTAACTACTCCTGTCTGCACCAGCGTCCTGACGCGCCGCAGGGCAGGATCAGACCGCTTTCTCTGACGGGAAGGCCAATTTCCTGCGCCTCCACATGACCGCCGAACTTTCTGACGATCACGGTATTTATCATGTAACTGAGCACCGCGGGCTGCAATCCGGTGGTGTAGGAATTGATGAGGAAGAACGCCGCATCGTCGGAAAGAATCTGAGCGGTCAGTTCAAGAAATGGGAAAATACTGTCTTCTATTTTCCAGATTTCCCCTTTGGGACCTCTGCCATAAGAAGGCGGATCCATGATGATGCCGTCATATTTGTTGCCGCGGCGGATTTCCCGCTCCACGAATTTGACGCAGTCGTCCACGAGCCAGCGGATCGGGGCGCCCGAAAGACCGGAAGCGGCCGCGTTTTCTTTTGCCCATGTGACCATACCTTTGGAAGCGTCCACATGTGTGACCGAAGCGCCGGCTTTGGCTGCTGACAGGGTGGCGCCGCCGGTATAGGCAAAAAGATTCAGCACTTTTAAAGGGCGTCCGGCCCGGCGGATGATGCCGCCAAACCAGTCCCAATTGGCGGCCTGTTCCGGGAAAAGGCCGGTGTGCTTGAAACTGAAAGGTTTTAAACGAAAGGTCAGATCCCGGTAGCGAATACTCCATTCCTGCGGAAGATCGAAAAATTCCCATTCGCCGCCGCCTTTGGAACTTCTGTGATAGTGTCCGTTTTTCTTTTTCCAGCCCGGATTGTTTTTCGGGGTATTCCAGATGACCTGGGGATCCGGACGAACCAGCAGGTAATCGCCCCAGCGTTCCAGTTTTTCTCCGGCGGAGGTATCTATTACTTCATAATCATTCCAATTGTCTGCAATCCACATGATGGTATCCAAGTCCTTTCCGGCGGCACAGGCCGTCTTCCTTCCGGATTTTCACGAACGCCTGTGCAGCATTCGTTTCTTCTGCTTCTTCCGGTTTCACTATACAGGAAATCCGGCAAGAATGCAATTGTGTCTGTAAAATTGGCAAAAACGGCCGGCGCGTGACACCGTGAGAACAGCGATGAAACTTTAATATATTAAAATATTAGCACATCCCAGTATTGACGTGCCGGGGATTATATACTATAATGAGAAAAATTTTCCGGTTATCGAAGAAGATCGCCGGAGAAGAAAACAGCGGATGTTCCGTGGAAAACGAGGGTGAGAAAGATGAGCAGTTCAACGATATGGATTCTGGTGGCGTTTGCCATATATCTTCTTTTGATGGTGGTGATCGGCGCAATCTATGCAAAGGGCAATACGAGCGCTGAGGATTATTTTCTGGGAGGCCGAAATCTGAGCGGTTTTGTTGCCGCCTTATCGGCCCAGGCTTCCGATATGAGCGGGTGGCTTTTAATGGGCCTTCCCGGTTCCGTTTATGCTCTGGGTACCGGACAGATCTGGATTGCGGTAGGTTTATTTGTCGGTACGGTATGTAATTGGATTTTTATTTCCGGAAGATTGAGAAGGTACACGATCAGAGCAAACAATTCCCTGACCCTTCCCACTTTTTTTGAAAACAGATTTCATGATAAGAAGCGGATTTTATTGCTGATTTCTTCGATTACGATTGTGATTTTCTTTCTGGTATATACGGCGAGCGCGCTGGCGGCGGGAGGGAAACTCTTTAACTCCATTTTCGGTCTTGATTACAGGATCGCGTTGACGATCGGGGCGCTGGTTATTTTGATTTATACGTTCCTGGGAGGCTTTATGGCGGTCTGCACGACGGATTTCATTCAGGGAACGTTGATGCTGGTCGGCCTTTTGGCGGTTCCGTTGATCGCGCTGGGCTTTTTAAAGGGAAGCGGGGGCGTAACGGCGGCTCTGCTTACGACCGATGTGCCCGGAGGTGTGAATGGATATCTGAATGCTTTTTCCAATGGCAGCAGGGCGTACACGCCGGTGGAAATTCTTTCCCAGCTTGCGTGGGGGCTCGGCTATTTCGGAATGCCCCATATTCTGGTGCGTTTTATGGCGGTCCGCGATGAGAAGGAACTGAAAAAGTCAAAAGGGGTTGCGATCATCTGGGTTGCGCTTTCTCTGTTTTTTGCGTGCGTAATCGGCGTGATCGGCAGAGCCTATCTGGCGCCAACCGTATTGACTGACGGTGCGGAAGAAAAAGTATTTATTGAAATGATCGTGAAAATTTTCACGCAGGATATTAAGATCCCGATTGTCGGAGGCATTTTCCTGTGCGGCATACTGGCGGCAATTATGTCGACAGCGGATTCCCAGCTTCTGGTGAGCGCTTCCAGCATGGCGGAAGATATTTTCCGCGGCGTGATTAAGAAGGATATGGATGACAAAAACGTTTTGCGTGTCAGCAGAATTACAGTTCTGGTGATTGCCTTCCTTGCATATGTGATTGCATTGGATCCCAACAGTTCCATCATGGGACTGGTGTCAAATGCCTGGGCAGGACTGGGGGCGGCGTTTGGCCCGGCAGTGCTTATGGCTCTGTTTTGGAGACGCTCTAACCTGCAGGGAACCGTGGCGGGAATCGCGGCGGGCGCGCTGACGGTAATTGTGTGGGATTACATACCGTTTATCGGCGGACAGACCATCGGAAGCGCAACGGGCATATATTCCCTGCTGGTCGGCTTTTTTGTAAGCCTTCTGATCATTGTGGGAGTGAGTCTGCTTACGCCGGCTCCCGATGCATCCATCCTGGAGGAATTTGACGACGTAGCGGCAAAACGTGTTTGAAAGTAAAGGGCACGAGTTTGAAAGTAAAGAGCGGATGAAAAACGGAAGGGCTGGCATATTCGTGCCGGCCTTTTTTGTTGCGGGCGGATGGCGCGATCTGCAAAGAAACGGCGTCGCGCCGGACGGACAAGTTCTGATCACCGCATAAAAAATCCCTGCGTAAAAGCCTCTGATTTGCGGAAAGAAAAAAATTTCTCTTTTCAATTCAGCAATAATCTGATATGATAAAAACAAGGACATGAAAACGTTTACATTATGAAAAGGAGAGGGCTATGGTAACATTATTGGATTGTATTGAGAGGATTCCTTCTATTATGGAAAACATCCTGAATAAGCAGGATGAGGCTTACGGACCGTTTCTGGAATATGTAAAGGACCGGATTGGAGAAATTGATGAGATCGTCTTTATCGGTTCCGGCACTTCCAGCACTGCGGCAATGACATCCCGCTATTTTGCGGAAAAAGCGTCGGGGCTGCGGACGAAGGTTGTACTTCCCAACGATTATAACACGGAGTATTGTGTATACAATCCGCATGCGCTGCATGTTTTCACTTCGCAGACCGGCACCTCGAAGGTAGTGTGCGAAGTTATGAAGAAAATGAGCGGGGCGGGATATCTGTGCGTCAGCATGACGGAAGCGGAGAATACAAAGCTGGCGCAGATTTCTCCCGCGCATATCTGTTTAAACTGCGGAGACGAAGAATATCTGATGCGCACAATCGGTTATACGTCCAGCGTCTTGAATCATATGGTGCTGGCGTTAAAAACAGGACTTTTAAACGGTCATCTGACGCAGGAACAGTACGACTCCTATCAGGCGGATGTACGCCGCGTGCCGGATAGCCATCGGGTCATCACGCAACAGACAAAAGGATGGTTTCAGAAAAATAAGCGGCAGATTATGCGGTCCCGATGTGTGATTTTTACCGGAGCGGGTTCTTTATACGGAGTTGCGCTGGAAGGCGCGGTGAAATTCTGGGAAATGCCTCAGGTGATTTCGGCCGGTTATGAACTGGAAGAAGGGATGCATGGTCCTAATTATGGCTATAACGGGAATCACTGCATCGTAGTATTGAATGACGGCGGCAGTGAATCCAATAAAGCGCTTTCGCTGGCCCGTTATATGAAAGAGGTGTTTCACAACGGGCTGGTAGTCGGAACAAAAGTTGTGGACGATCAGGATTTGGAAATTGAAATCAAAGGCGGAGACTTTGCATGTCTGGAATTTTCTGCGGTGCCGCAGGTGATGGCCTATTTCCTGGCGGAAGACGGCGGCAGAGACCTGACCGTGCGGGATCCCCATACATTGATGTACAGTTATTTTAATACCCATAGCTGAAAACGAAAAAACGGCCTTTTTTGTCGCTTTCGCCTGTCTTTTTCTGAGAAAAGTGTTGACCCTCAAGCTGCTTGAAGGTACATAATAAAGAAAAAGACAGGCGTTGTATTTATGCGGAAGGGGCTTGTATATGAATATCAGGGAAGTGGAAGAACTTACAGGTTTAAAAAAAGCGAATATCCGTTATTATGAGCAGGAAGGGCTTTTGAAGCCGGAAAGAAATGCGATCAATAATTACAGAGAATATACGCAGGAAGACGTTATATGTTTAAAACGGATAAAGGTATTGCGCGCACTGGACATACCGGTTTTGGATATTCGCAGGCTGCAAATGGGTGAAAAAACAGTTTCAGAGTTGGCGGAGGAGAGGGAAAGAGCGATCGAAAAGGAAATGACGCGAATGGAGGAACTGAAGGAAATGTGCCGGAGTATAAAAAGCGGTGGAATGAAATTTGAAGATCTGGACGTATCCGTTTTGGATAGAAACGCTTCCTATATTAATATAGAAGCGGATGCGATCAGGAGACAGGACCGGATTTATCAGTTGGAAAAGTATGCGGAAATCCTGAAAAAGGGTACGGTCCTGTTTTTGCTGATTTACTGGGCGCTGCGCATGGCGGGCAGTATCGCAGGGATTCCTTTGACGGATTGTTTTACGATTGCTTTTCTGATTGTGGATTTGGGGACGCTCATGATGTGGATGGGAGTCAGGATGAAAATTCACAGAATCAGGATTCATTCCTGAATTGCCTTTGCAGAAGAACTCTTGCGGGCTGTCACCGTTTTGTTTCCCCGCTTTTTCGGAACCGTTGCTTTTCTTCGATAAAAGCTTTCTGTATACTGAGGGTAACATCGATGTACAGACGGCAATGCGCCGGGCGTTGCCGCAATATTATAGAAGAAAAGGAGTAGGACGAGGATGATAGAATTCGGGGAAAAGCTAAAACAGGTGCGGGAAGAAAAGGGAATGACCCAGCAAACGCTGGCGGATCAGCTTTATGTGACCAGACAGGCCGTATCGCGCTGGGAATGCGGCGCCCGATATCCGGACCTTTTAACGACGAAAAAGATCGCGGCAATTCTGGAAGTGTCCATTGACGAACTGGTTTCGGGAGAGGAACTAAAACGTGACGTGGAAAGAGAACAGATTTTGCGCACACCGGTGTCGGGAACGGTACAAACCATGCTGTATGCGATTGCATTTTGCGGATATCTGATTCTGGGAATTTATATTCTGGTCAGCCTTTTTCCCGGAATGGAAGAAAGCCGGGAAGGGAGAATGGTAACGCTTGCAGTTGCTCCGGGATACTGGGGGAGCGCGGTGGTGTTCTGTCTGGGATTGCTGTTTTCCTTAAGGGGAATCATGACGCCGAAACGGACGGGGATCCTCATGAGCGTCAGTTATTTTCTGATGCTGTATCCGTATTTTGTATCCTATCTTTTTTCGTGGAATAAGAGTTCACTGGGGCTGGGGACTTTGATGGTGTGCCTGACAGAGTGCGTGGGAATGGTCCTGATATACAGCTTTTTTGCGGATGGACGAAAAATGTCGGTATGCTGGATATATCTGGTTTCCGGAATCGATCTGCTCAGAATTGCGCTGGAGTGCCTGATGCTGCCTTCTGCGCTGAAGCCTATGATAAATGGATATACCATTTCGGTGCAGTTGATGCTTGTGGTGCGGCTGGTTCATTTTATGGGGCGGATCGGGCTGGCGCTTTTGCTGATCTGCCAGGCATATGTGCTGGATAAAAAGAGACGGGAATCTCAGATATGAGCCGGATGGTTCTTCCCTGAATATTTACAATAAATTATATATAGAATATTATATATATAGAAGAAACGAAAACGGCCGCCGGAAACCGGGGCCGTTCTCGTTTCTTATGAGGGGGGAGATAGTGAGTTGTTCAACTATCTGTCCTATATACTACAGATAAATTATGACGATAATGTGTCCGATCCATAAAAATGGTCTTAAAATATCTTAAGAGACTGTAAAGAGAATTGAAAAAAAGTGGAAAGCGCTGCTGGACGGATGAAAAAACAAAATTTCGTCGATTGTACTAAACTTAATACAAAAATTTCGTGAATTTTTTTGAAAAACCTATTGCAATTTCCGGAGAATTCCTTTATACTGTCAATTGCTGTGACATGATAGCGATGAAACATAAGGTTGCTGCAACGGAAAATACATAATCCCTGCAGGTTTTTATGTGGAGCGAATGTCAAGTTAGAAAACTGACGACAAGTCACTGTACCAGATAACAGCACCTGCCGGAATAACTCGCCGGACAGGGGAAACGACGTGAGAGTCCGCCGATAAGGGAAAGGGAAGGGCCTTTCCGGGTTGCTTATCAACAGGACACACACGGGAGAGTGTACAGTCACCGCTTGTCGCACTTATTTCAAAAGCGCGAAAAGGAGGCGACTTTTTTTATGGCAAATCAGGTAATGCGTATTACACTGAAAGCTTACGATCATCAGTTGGTTGATGCGTCTGCGAAGAAAATCATCGAAACAGTCAAGAAAAACGGAGCACAGGTGAGCGGACCCGTACCGCTTCCGACAAAGAAGGAAGTTGTGACGATCCTGAGAGCTGTTCACAAGTACAAAGATTCCAGAGAACAGTTTGAACGCAGAACACACAAGAGACTGATCGATATCATTGCACCCACCGCGAAGACAGTCGATGCACTGCAGAGACTGGAAATGCCCGCCGGCGTGTACATTGATATCAAAATGAAAACCAAATAAGTAACAAACAAAAAAGCCTCTACAAAGACGTATGAATAGTCCAACGGCTTTAACCGCTTCTTATTGTGATGAGGAGAAGGAAAGCTGCGAACATTCCGCTATGTAGAACAAATCAGGAGGTCAATCAATGAAAAAAGGTATTTTAGCAATCAAGGTCGGAATGACTCAGGTCTTCAATGAAGACGGCACGCTTGTTCCGGTAACAGTTCTTCAGGCAGGTCCCTGTGTGGTTACACAGATCAAGACCGTTGAGAACGACGGATATGAAGCAGTTCAGGTTGGTTTCGTAGACAAGAAGGAAAGAATTGTCAACAGGGATAAAGCCGGCAAGAAGGAAGTTGTTCACAGACATGGTGTGAATAAAGCGCAGAAGGGACATTTCGCAAAAGCTGGTGTTTCCTGCAAGAGATATGTAAGAGAATTCAAATTTGAAAATGCTTCCGAGTATGCACTGGCTCAGGAAATCAAGGCTGATATCTTTACGGCAGGCGATAAAGTGGACGCTACCGCGATCAGCAAAGGTAAAGGATTCCAGGGTGCAATCAAGAGACTTGGCCAGCACAGAGGACCTATGGCTCACGGTTCCAAATTCCACCGCCATCAGGGTTCCAACGGCGCATGTTCTTCTCCGAGCCGCGTGTTCAAAGGCAAGGGTATGCCTGGTCATATGGGCTGCGTAAAAGTTACCGTTCAGAATCTGGATGTTGTAAGAGTTGATGCGGAAAAGAATCTGATCCTTGTAAAAGGTGCAGTACCGGGCCCTAAGAAAGCTTTAGTGACAATCAAAGAAACCACAAAAGTGGAAGCTTAAATTAGGAAAGGAGGACTACACAGATGGCAAACGTATCTGTTTATAATATGGAAGGCAAGGAAGTTGGCACAATCGAATTAAACGATGCGGTATTTGGTGTTACAGTCAATGAACACCTGGTACACATGGCAGTTGTGCAGCAGCTTGCAAATAATCGTCAGGGAACACAGAAAGCGAAGACCCGTTCTGAAGTTTCCGGCGGCGGAAGAAAACCCTGGAGACAGAAGGGAACCGGTCATGCAAGACAGGGTTCAACAAGAGCTCCTCAGTGGACAGGAGGCGGCGTTGTATTCGCTCCCGTTCCGAGAGATTACTCCTTCAAACTCAACAGAAAAGAAAAGAGAGCGGCGCTGAAGTCTGCTCTGACCAACAAGGTTGCAACGGAAAACCTGGTTGTTGTTGACGAGTTGAAATTCGATACAATCAAGACAAAGAACTTCGCGCAGGTTATGAAGAACCTGAACGTTGCAAACGGTCTGGTTGTTGTAAACGAGAACGATGCAAACGTAATGAACAGCGCAAGAAACATTCCTGCTGTGAAAATGGCGCTGCCTAACACCATCAACGTATACGACGTGATGAAGGCCGGCAAGGTTGTTCTGACAAAGGACGCTGTTAAGACGATCGAGGAGGTATACGCATAATGGCTGACATTAAATACTATGACGTTATCCTTAAGCCTGTGATCACTGAGAAGAGCATGGCAGGCATGAGCGAAAAGAAATATACCTTCCTGGTAAATCCGGAAGCAAACAAATCTCAGATCAAAGAAGCGGTTGAGAAGATGTTTGAAGGCGCGAAAGTGAAAAAGGTTAACACCTTAAACGCTGACGGCAAGAACAGAAGACGCGGCATGGTAGTAGGCAAGACTGCAAAGATCAAGAAAGCTATCGTGACTCTGACAGAGGACAGCAAGGATATCGAAATCTTTGCCGGTCTGTAAAGCGATGGGGTCTGGACGAGTGAGCCTCGGAAGCTGAAGCTTCCTCGGTCGCGTTGCACGCTCACATGCCTTGCCAAAAGGCTGACCGCTCATGCAAGCATGGCGTTCACCCTTTCGACAATTCATGCTCACTCTGCTCATCGCGCACATACGCAAACAAAGCGTGATAATAAATATGAAGTAAAGGAGAAATCATCATGGGAATTAAAAAATATAATCCCTATACACCTTCCAGAAGAAATATGACTGGTTCCGATTTTTCCGAGATCACAAAGACATCTCCTGAAAAGAGTCTCTGCGTATCTCTGAAGAAAAACTCCGGTCGTAACAATCAGGGTAAGATCACTGTCAGACATCATGGCGGCGGCAGCCGCAGACAGTACAGAATCATCGATTTCAAGAGATTCAAGGATGGCATTCCGGCAACTGTAATCGGCATCGAATATGATCCGAACAGAACCGCAAACATCGCGCTGATCTGCTATGCTGACGGCCAGAAAGCATATATCCTCGCTCCTGAAGGCATGCAGGTGGGCTGGAAAGTCATGAATGGCCCTGAAGCCGAAGTGAGAATCGGCAACTGCTTACCGTTATCCGAGATTCCTGTTGGTACTCAGGTACACAACATTGAATTATATCCCGGTAAGGGCGGACAGATGGTTCGTTCTGCCGGCAACAGCGCACAGCTCATGGCAAAAGAAGGCAAGTATGCTACGCTGAGACTTCCCTCCGGTGAAATGAGAATGGTTCCGATCAACTGCCGCGCAACGATCGGCGTTGTAGGCAATGGCGATCATAACCTGATCAACTACGGTAAGGCTGGTCGTAAGCGTCATATGGGTATCCGTCCTACCGTTCGCGGTTCCGTTATGAACCCGAATGACCATCCGCACGGCGGTGGTGAAGGTAAGACCGGTATCGGCCGTCCTGGTCCGAGCACTCCTTGGGGCAAACCGGCACTCGGCTTGAAGACACGTAAGGCTAAGAAAGCTTCCAACAAGCTGATCGTAAGAAGAAGAGACGGTAGAGCTATCAAATAATTTTAAGGAGGAGAAGAACAATGGCAAGATCACTGAAAAAAGGACCGTTCGCAGATGCCAGCTTACTGAAAAAGGTTGACGCGCTGAACGCTTCCGGACAGAAACAGGTTATCAAGACTTGGTCCCGTCGTTCTACAATTTTCCCGTCCTTCGTTGGACATACAATTGCAGTTCATGACGGCCGCAAGCATGTTCCGGTATATGTAACTGAAGATATGGTTGGACACAAACTCGGCGAATTTGTAGCTACCAGAACCTACAGAGGTCATGGTAAAGACGAGAAGAAGTCCAAAGTTAGGTAATTGAAAGGAGGTTCTATCCATGGCAAGAGGACATAGATCCCAGATTAAAAGAGAAAGAAATGCAAATAAAGATACAAGACCTTCTGCAAAATTATCCTACGCAAGAGTGTCTGTAACAAAAGCATGTTTTGTACTGGATGCCATCAGAGGTAAAGATCTCGATACCGCACTGGCTATCGTAACATACAATCCCAGATACGCTTCCAGCCTTGTGAAAAAGCTGCTGGAATCCGCAGCTGCTAACGCAGAGAACAACAACGGCATGAAGAAAGAAAACCTGTATGTTGCTGAATGCTACGCAAACAAGGGACCTACAATGAAGAGAGTAAGACCGAGAGCACAGGGCAGAGCTTACAGAATCGAAAAGAGAATGAGCCACATCACCGTAGTGCTTGATGAAAGAAAGTAGGAGGAAAAATAATGGGACAGAAAGTTAATCCTCATGGTTTAAGAGTCGGCATCATTAAAGACTGGGATTCCAAATGGTATGCAGACGCTGAATATGCTGATTTCTTAGTAGAAGATTACAATATCAGAAAGTTCTTAAAGAAGAAATTATATGCTGCCGGTGTTTCCAAAATTGAAATCGAAAGAGCATCTGACAGAGTGAAGGTTATCGTTTACACGGCGAAGCCCGGCGTTGTGATCGGTAAGGGCGGCGCTGAAATCGAAGTGACCAAGAAGGAACTCTCCAAGCTGACAGACAAGAAGGTTCTGGTTGACATCAAGGAAATCAAGAGACCCGACAAGGATGCGCAGCTTGTTGCGGAAAACATCGCTCAGCAGTTGGAAAACCGTGTGGCTTTCAGAAGAGCAATGAAGTCCTGCATCAGCAGAACAATGAAGTCCGGCGCGCTCGGTATCAAAACGGCTTGTTCCGGACGTCTGGGCGGCGCTGATATCGCCCGCACAGAGTTCTACAGCGAAGGCACTATTCCGCTTCAGACACTGAGGGCGGACATCGATTATGGTTTCGCAGAAGCAGATACCACCTACGGCAAGGTTGGCGTTAAGGTTTGGATCTACAAAGGCGAGGTACTTCCTGCGAAAGGAAACAAGGAAGGGAGCGATAAATAACTATGTTAATGCCTAAAAGAGTAAAACGTCGTAAACAGTTCCGCGGTTCCATGGCGGGAAAAGCAACACGCGGCAATAAAATCACTTACGGTGAATATGGTCTGGTAGCTTTAGAGCCCTGCTGGATCAAATCCAATCAGATCGAAGCAGCCCGTATCGCGCTGACACGTTACACAAAGCGTACCGGTCAGGTTTGGATCAAGATTTTCCCCGACAAGCCGGTTACAGCAAAACCCGCTGAAACACGTATGGGTTCCGGTAAAGGTACTCTTGAATACTGGGTAGCAGTTGTGAAGCCGGGTCGCGTAATGTTTGAAATCGCAGGCGTTCCTGAAGAAGCGGCGAAAGAAGCATTACGTCTCGCAATGCACAAGCTTCCTTGCAAATGTAAAATCGTTTCAAAAGCAGATTTGGAAGGCGGTGTAGCAGATGAAGTCTAATAAATATGTAGAAGAGTTAAACAACAAGTCGGCTGCAGATTTGGCACAGGAGTTAGTAGCTGCAAAGAAGGAACTTTTCAACCTGAGATTCCAGAACGCAACGAACCAGCTTGACAATACTGCCAGAATCAGGGAAGTAAGAAAGAACATTGCCAGAATTCAGACAGTGATGACTCAGAAAGCCAAAGTTGCTGAGTAATTCCAGAAAGGAGTAAACGAACGTGGAACGCAATTTAAGAAAAACACGTACTGGTAAAGTCGTTAGCAATAAAATGGATAAAACAATCGTTGTTGCGATTGAAGATCATGTAAAGCATCCTCTTTACAAGAAGATCGTGAAAGAGACCTATAAGCTGAAGGCTCATGATGAGAACAACGAATGCAACATTGGCGACACAGTAAAGGTTATGGAAACAAGACCTCTGTCCAAGGACAAGAGATGGAGACTTGTGGAAATCATTGAGAGAGCTAAATAAATACGGCAATCATTTAAGTTGGAAGGAGAATTATCATGATTCAACAGGAAACAAGACTGAAAGTTGCCGATAACACAGGTGCAAAAGAGATCCTCTGCATCAGAGTTATGGGTGGCTCTACAAGAAGATATGCGAATATCGGCGATATCATCGTTGCCAGTGTCAAAGATGCAACGCCCGGCGGAGTTGTAAAGAAGGGCGACGTCGTAAAAGCCGTAGTCGTTCGTTCTGTAAAAGGCGTTCGTCGTAAAGACGGATCTTATATCAAATTCGATGAAAATGCTGCTGTTATCATCAAAGATGACAAGACCCCCAAAGGAACCCGTATCTTTGGACCAGTAGCACGTGAGCTTCGTGACAAGCAGTTTATGAAGATTGCTTCTCTGGCTCCGGAAGTATTATAGGAGGTGCCTTAATGTCGAGCATGAAGATTAAAAAAGGCGATACCGTTAAGGTAATCACCGGCAAAGATAAAGACAAAGAAGGAAAAGTTATTGCCGTAGACAGAAAGAACGGCAAGGTTACCGTTGAAAAAGTCAACGTTGTAACAAAACACACAAAACCTTCAGCAGCAAACCAGAATGGCGGAATCATCCAGGTGGAAGCTCCTATCGATGCTTCTAACGTTATGTACGTTCACAAGGGCAAAGCGACACGTATTGGCTTCAAGGTGGAAAACGGCAAAAAAGTACGTTTTGCAAAATCCACCGGCGACGTAATCGATTGATTCTGAGGAAGGAGGCTAATAACGTGAGCAGACTGAAAGATTTATACAAAGACGAGATCGTAGACGCTATGATCAAGAAATTTGGATATAAAAATGTAATGGAAGTTCCGAAGCTTGACAAGATCGTGATCAACATGGGTGTTGGTGAAGCAAAAGAGAATGCCAAGGTTCTGGATTCCGCTGTAAAGGATCTTGAGACAATCACAGGTCAGAAGGCCGTTCTTACAAAGGCGAAAAACTCCGTTGCGAACTTCAAAATCCGTGAAGGCATGGCAATCGGATGCAAGACAACTCTTCGTGGCGAAAAGATGTACGACTTCATGGACCGTCTGGTAAACCTCGCATTACCCCGCGTGCGTGACTTCCGCGGCGTAAGCGCAAATTCTTTCGATGGCAGAGGCAACTATGCTCTGGGCATCAAAGAACAGCTCATTTTCCCTGAAATCGAGTATGATAAGGTGGAAAAAGTGAGAGGTATGGACGTAATCGTTGTTACTACAGCAAAGACAGACGAAGAGGCACGCGAATTACTGAGATTATTCGGTATGCCTTTCGCAAAGTAAGAAGGAGGTAAATTAATTCATGGCTAAAACAGCAATGAAGATTAAACAGCAGCGTAACCCGAAATTCTCCACAAGAGAATATACACGTTGTAGAATTTGTGGCCGTCCCCATTCCGTTTTGAGAAAATACGGAATCTGCAGAATTTGCTTCCGGGAACTGGCATACAAGGGACAGATTCCTGGCGTGAAGAAGGCTAGTTGGTAAGAAGGAGGGTAATCACAATGACTATGAGCGATCCTATTGCAGATATGCTTACAAGAATCCGTAACGCAAATACTGCAAAACATGATACAGTAGATGTACCTGCATCCAAGATGAAACTGGCTATCGCACAGATTCTGCTGGACGAAGGTTATATCAAGAAATATGACATACTGGATGAAGGTTCTTTCAAGACCATCCACATCACCTTAAAATACGGTGAAGATAAGAATGAAAAGATTATCTCCGGTATCAAGAGAATTTCCAAGCCTGGTCTTCGCGTATACGCAGGCAAGGAAGAACTGCCCAGAGTTCTCGGTGGATTGGGCATTGCCATCATTTCCACAAACCAGGGCGTTGTAACGGATAAGAAGGCAAGAGAACTGCAGGTCGGCGGCGAAGTGCTTGCTTACGTTTGGTAACACGACGAAAAGTTTTTCTAAGGCGTCTGAAGGACGCCGCCTAAGAAAAACTATGTTTCGTCGGGAAGAATGCGTGGACGCATTCTTCCGGTGAAATCAGATAGATTTTGTCGGAGATAATGCTGAAGCGTTCTTCCGGACTATGAAACCAGTTAATTTAATTATACTAGGAGGTACGGGCATGTCACGTATAGGAAGAATGCCAATCGCAATTCCTGCAGGCGTTACTGTAGAGATTGCAGAAAATAATAAAGTGACTGTAAAAGGTCCCAAAGGAACACTGGAAAGAGTGCTTCCTTCTGAGATGGAAATCAAGCAGGAAGACGGTCATGTAATCGTTACAAGACCGAATGACTTAAAGAAAATGAAGTCTCTGCATGGTCTGACCAGAACGCTGATTCACAACATGGTTGTAGGCGTTACGGAAGGTTATCAGAAGAAACTGGAAGTAAACGGCGTTGGTTACAGAGCGGCAAAAGCAGGCAAGAAACTGACATTATCCTTAGGTTATTCCCATCCGGTTGAGATGGAAGATCCCGAAGGCATCGAGACAGTGCTGGAAGGTCAGAACATCATCATCGTAAAGGGCATCGACAAAGAAAAAGTTGGCCAGTTCGCAGCGGAAATCAGAGATAAGAGAAGACCGGAACCTTACAAGGGCAAAGGTATCAAGTATGCTGATGAAGTTATCAGACGCAAAGTTGGTAAGACTGGTAAGAAATAACAGATAAGGAGAGTGTAAAAATGGTTAGTAAGAAATCAAGACAGGTCGTTCGCGAAAAGAAGCACAGAAGAATGCGTAACCGTTTTGCGGGCACAACTGAAAGACCGCGCTTGGCCGTATTCAGAAGCAATAATCATATGTATGCTCAAATTATTGACGACACAGTTGGCAACACTCTGGTAGCAGCATCCACACTTGAAAAAGACGTAAAGGCTGAACTGGAAAAAACCAATAACGTTGATGCAGCAGCATATTTGGGAACTGTAATTGCAAAACGCGCTCTGGAAAAGGGCATCACTGAGGTCGTTTTTGACCGCGGCGGTTATATCTACCAGGGTAAAGTTGCAGCTTTAGCTGAGGCAGCAAGAGAAGCTGGCCTGACATTCTAAGAAGGGAGAACACAACAGATGAGAAGAACAATCATTGATACAACCAATCTGGAATTGACAGAAAAAGTTGTTTCCATCAAACGTGTTACCAAGGTTGTAAAAGGCGGCCGCAACATGCGTTTCACAGCTTTAGTGGTAGTTGGCGATGGCAACGGACACGTTGGCGTAGGTCTCGGCAAATCCACTGAAATTCCGGAAGCAATCCGCAAAGGTAAAGAGGATGCTACCAAGCATCTGGTAAACGTTGCACTGGATGAAAACAATTCCATCACACATGATTTCCTCGGCAAATATGGTTCCGCTACCGTACTGCTGAAGAAGGCTCCCGAAGGTACCGGTATCATCGCTGGTGGTCCTGCGCGTATCGTATGTGAGCTTGCAGGTATCAAGAACATCCGTACAAAGGCTCTTGGTTCCACCAATAAGCAGAACGTCGTACTGGCAACCATCCAGGGATTAAGCCAGCTCAAGACTCCTGAAGAAGTAGCAGCTAAGCGTGGTAAATCTGTAGCAGAGATCATGGCTTAAGGAGGAGACGAAAATGGCAGACAAGAAATTAAAGATTACTTTGGTAAAATCCCCCATCGGTGCTGTGCCGAAGCACAGAGCAACCGTAGAGGCTATGGGTCTTACAAAGATGCACAAGACAGTTATCATGCCTGATAACGCTTCTACAAGAGGTATGATCCAGAAGGTTGGATATATGCTGAAAGTAGAAGAAGCTTAAAACAGGGAGGTGTCAGGAAATGGAATTATCTAACTTACAGCCTGCAGCTGGTTCCAAACACAGCGATAACTTTAGAAGAGGCCGTGGTCACGGTTCAGGAAACGGCAAAACAGCAGGTAAGGGCCATAAGGGTCAGAAAGCTCGTTCCGGAGCTCCCAGACCTGGTTTTGAAGGCGGTCAGATGCCTTTATACAGACGTATTCCCAAGAGAGGTTTCACGAACAGAAACACGAAGGAAATCGTCGCAATTAATTTGAGCGCACTTGAAGTATTTGACAACGGAGAGACTGTTACTGTAGAGAGCCTGATCGAAAGAGGAATCGTGAAGAATCCCAGAGACGGCGTTAAAATTCTTGGAAACGGAGAATTTACCAAAAAGCTCGATGTGAAAGCAAATGCATTCAGTGCATCCGCAAAAGAAAAGATCGAGGCGCTTGGTGGAACTGCTGAGGTGATGTAAATGCTTACTACCTTGAAAAATGCGTTTAAGATCAAGGAAATCCGGAATAAATTAATCTTCACTTTTCTGATGCTGATCGTCGTCCGGATGGGATGTCAGTTGCCGGTTCCCGGTGTGAACAGACATTTCTTCTCGGAGTGGTTTGCGGCGCTGACAGGTGATTCATTCAGCTTTTTTAATGCGTTCACGGGCGGTTCTTTCGAGAACATGTCCCTGTTCGCATTGAACATTACCCCGTATATCACATCTTCCATTATCATTCAGCTTCTGACAATTGCAATTCCGAAGCTGGAAGAGATGCAGAAAGATGGGGAAGAGGGCAGAAAGAAACTCGCGTCCATCACAAGATATGTGACGGTAGCGCTGGCTTTGATTGAATCCACAGCCATGGCAATCGGCTTCGGCCGCCAGGGCCTGATGGAAAACTTCAATGCACTGAATGTGATCACGGTTATTGCAGCTCTGACCGCAGGCAGCGCTTTCCTGATGTGGATCGGAGAGCGGATTACGGAAAATGGAGTCGGAAACGGTATTTCTATCGTTTTGACCATTAACATCATTTCCCGTATGCCCAGCGATCTGGCAGGCCTTTACAATCAGTTCGTGAAAGGAAAGGCTGTCGCTGTAAGCGTGCTTGCGGCGTTGGTCATCCTTGCGATTATTGTTGCAATGGTCATTCTGGTTATCATCTTAAACGATGCCACAAGAAAGATTCCTGTACAGTATGCGAAAAAGATACAGGGACGGAAAACGGTGGGAGGACAATCCACCTTCATTCCGTTAAAGGTGAACACCGCTGGTGTAATTCCGATCATCTTCGCACAGTCCATTATGCAGTTCCCGGTAGTGATCTGCCAGTTGGCAGGCTATAACGGAACAGGGTTCTGGGCGCATGTTTTAAGAGCATTGAATTCAAGTTACTGGTGTAACCCCAGTGAACTGGTTTATTCCATCGGTTTGGTGATTTATATTGCATTGGTCATTTTCTTTGCATATTTCTATACATCTATTACTTTCAATCCGCTGGAAGTTGCAAACAATATGAAAAAGCAGGGCGGCTTTATTCCGGGCATCAGACCTGGAAAGCCTACCAGCGATTATCTGACCAAAATCCTGAACTATCTGATTTTTATCGGCGCGTGTGGTCTGACCATCGTATGTGTCATTCCTTACTTCTTCAATGGTGTATTCGGCGCAAGCGTTTCCTTCGGCGGAACGAGCCTTATCATTATCGTGAGCGTGCTGATTGAAACAATGAAACAGATTGAATCACAGATGTTGGTTCGGAATTACAAAGGTTTTTTGAATGATTAGAAACTGCTGCGGCAGTTTCTGAAACTGGGGTGGGACAGGACGGTAACGTTTCTGTCCCATGTCTGTGTAGAAGGAGTTTTTGCTATGAAAATTATTATGTTAGGCGCTCCCGGCGCCGGTAAAGGAACCCAGGCGAAAATGATCGCTGAAAAATACGGCGTTCCCCATGTTTCCACAGGCGATATTTTCCGCGCCAACATCAAAAACGGCACCCAGTTGGGCATGGAAGCGAAACAGTACATGGATAAAGGCCTGCTCGTTCCGGATGAACTGACCGTTCGCATTCTTCTTGACAGAGTGGCGCAGGAAGACTGCAAAAACGGCTATGTGCTGGACGGTTTCCCGAGAACCATTCCCCAGGCAGAAGTTCTGGACAATGCGCTGACCGAACTGGGAGACAAAATTGACTATGCGGTAAACGTGGATGTGCCGGATGAAAATATCATCAGAAGAATGTCCGGCAGACGCGCATGCTTAAGCTGCGGCGCGACTTATCACATCGAACACATTCCGCCGAAAAAGGAAGGCGTATGCGACGCCTGCGGAAGCGAACTTGTGCTCAGAGATGACGATAAAGCGGAAACTGTGAAGAACCGTCTGGATGTATATCACAAGCAGACGCAGCCTCTGATCGACTTTTATACGGAAAAGGGCGTGCTTGCAACTGTGGACGGAACGCTTCCGATGGACGATGTATTTGCTGCGATCACAGCAATTCTCGGCTGATGAGTCTGGAGGAGAACAATGGCTGTTTCAATTAAATCTGCCAGAGAAATCGAACTGATGAGAGAGGCCGGCCGGCTGCTGGCGCTGGTACATGACGAATTGGGCAAGGCGATCGAACCGGGCATGTCTACAAAAGAAGTGGATGAACTGGGCGAAAAGATGATTCGCGGTTTTGGATGTGTGCCGAATTTTCTGCATTATAACGGCTATCCCGCTTCCATCTGTGTTTCCGTAAATAATGAGGTCGTGCATGGAATTCCGAGAAAGGACCGGTTTTTAAAGGAAGGCGATATCGTCAGCCTGGATGCGGGATTGATTTATAAAGGATACCATTCCGACGCAGCCAGAACGCACGCTGTCGGAAAAATAAGTCCGGAAGCCCAAAAACTGATCGAGGTCACGCGGCAGAGTTTTTTTGAAGGCATAAAAATGGCGAAGGCCGGATATCATTTACATGATATTTCCGCTGCGATCGATGCGTATGTGAGCCAATTTGGCTACGGCATCGTCAGAGATCTGGTAGGACACGGCATCGGCACTTCGCTCCACGAAGATCCTCAGATTCCAAATTTCGCGCAGAAAAGAAGAGGCGTCAGGCTTCAGGCCGGGATGACTCTGGCTATTGAGCCGATGATCAACGCCGGAGGCTGGGAAGTAGATTTCCAGAAGGATGGATGGACTGTGGTGACAAGGGACGGCTCTTTGTCGGCACATTATGAAAATACGATTCTGGTGACCGATGGGGAACCGGAAATCCTCACCCTATAGAAAATTCGGATAAATTTCGGGAGAAAAAACAGATGATTGGACAATTGGCGATTTCCCGTGCGGGACACGATAAGGATGTTCTTTACCTGATTGTCAGAGAAGATGAAAAATATGTTTATCTGGCGGACGGTATTTTGAAAACTTATGCTGCCCCTAAGAAAAAGAATAAAAAGCATATTCAGCCGATTCACAGCGGACTTTCGGAGAAAGAAATGGAGAATCTGGCTGCAAATCCGGCGGATGCCGATACGAAGATCAAAAGATGCATCAAAGTCTATGAGCGAAACGTTTGAAAGAATATGGAGCATTCCTGTAATTCAGAAATAACGCCAATTGAATAAAAGAAAACCTC
>JAUNGC010000061.1 GCA_030524745.1 Eubacteriales bacterium
CTTTTGAGCCTATTTTTTTGACTCAGTTTTTTTCATAGATTACTTGACACTACCCTTTTTTCATTTTATTTTAACCGTTATCCGGCTTATTGTTACCGCAAACCGTAACGGCCTGTTACCTCATCTATTTTTCATCCTTTCACCGCGCCGATCATGATTCCCTTTACAAAATGTTTCTGCACAAAAGGATATACCAGAATGATCGGAATGGTAACCAGCATTGTAACGGTCACTCTGATGGATTCCGGCGTCAGCACCACCGAAGACATGGACGCCAGAGAGCTTTCCTGCAACTGCTTGATTGCATTCTGCACCTGCGTCAGATACATGTACAAAATATACTGCAGGGTGGAAAGATCCGAGTTAAACACGTATAGATAATTATCAAACCAGGAATTCCACTGTCCTACCGCCGCGAACAGGGCTATGGTTGCCACAATCGATTTGCTGAGCGGCATCACAATTTTCAGGAACCGTGTAAAATATCCCGCGCCGTCGATCATAGCCGATTCTTCCAGCACTTCCGGCAGTTGTTCGATATAAGTTTTCGCCAGTACCACATTGAACGCGCTGATCGCGCCGGGAATGACATATACCCAGAAAGAATTGATAAACCCGTAGGATTTCAACACGATGTAGGTAGGAATCAATCCCCCTCCCACATACATGGTAATAATTGTCATTCGGTAAATTACCTTACGAAGCGGCAGTTCTTTTTTCGTCAGGATATAGGCATACAGCATACAGCCGATGACAGAAAACAAAGTTCCGATAACCGTCCTCGCTATGGAAACCAGCAGCGACCGGAAAATCCCCGGCAGCCGCAGTACCTGCATATAATTTTCCAGCGTAAGGCCGCGCGGCAGCAGATAAATACCTTTGGAAGCCTCTGACGGATCCGACAGGGAATAAATAAACAGGTAATAGAACGGATACAGGCACAAAACGATCAGGCATATCTGCAATATATAATTGAAAATATCAAACAGGATGGAACCCGGCGACTGCTTTTTTACATGTATTCTCATAATGACTTCTCCTATACCAAAGCTTCTCCGCGAACTTTTTTGACAATCCTATTGACGCTGAACAAAAGAGTGATGCTGAGAATGCTCTTCAAAATCCCGATCGTCGTCGCCAACGAGTAGCAATTCAGTTTGATGCCGAGACGATATACATACAGGTCCAGCACTTCGATTTTATCAGCAACCAGATAATTGTTAAAAACAAAATACTGGTCAAATCCTACCGAAAGAAAATTGCTGATGCTCAACAACGTCATGATCAGAAATGTAGGCATCAGGCCCGGAACCGTGATATATAATGCGCATCCCAATCTTCCGGCGCCGTCAATTCTGGCCGCCTCATAAATACTCTCGTCAATTCCGGCTAAAGCCGCCATATAGATGATAGAATTCCATCCGAAGCTCTTCCACACTCCCAGCAGCGCCTGAAAAATCCAGACAATGTCTTCATTCCCCAGCACATTCACCATCGCAGCGTTATTATTGAAAATGCGGAGAAGCATATTGATCTGTCCGTCTGTAGAAAAGAAGGAGGAGGCGATTGACGCTACAATAATCCAACTGATAAAATTCGGGAATGTCACTGTCGTCTGCGTGAAACGTTTAAACTTTCCATTCCGGATTTCATTCAAAAGGATCGCATAGATGACCGGAATCGGACTGAAAAGCAATCCCAGCAAATACATCGCCATCGTATTTTTCAACACCCTGACAATATCGTCAGACTGTGAAAACGCCATTTTAAAGTATTTCAATCCCACAAACTCCGTTTGCGCCAGCGGAATTCCCGGTACATAATCAAAAAATGCAAGAATCCATCCGGCCAGCGGCACATAACAGAACATAATGATGTAAATTACGAAAGGAAGGGCCATCAAAAACAAAGTCCATTTTTTCGGCAGATAAAGTCTCGCTCTCTTCTTTCCATCCGCTATCATATTCACTCACCTTTCCTGTTTTTGATAGTCTTATTATAAATTGTAATATTGAAAAAGTATTTGAACGATCTCCGGATAATATTTCATGATTTTATTTTTTTTGACTTATTTTCAGATTTTCTTGTACTTTTTTCCTGCGGCCTTTGACACAGCGAAATCATATTTTTCCGTCCCTTTTATTTCACATCAAAAAAGCTGTAAGAAAATGATTCTTACAGCCATTTTTTCATTTCTATATTTCTTTCGCTTTCAGTTCGTCCCGAATCTTCATCAGAATTTCTCCGAGATGATTTTGCCCCTTTCCGGTCCTGACATCCACCCCCCAGAAAGTATCGTTCCATGTATTTCCTTCCACCAGTTTTCTATCTCCGGTCGCCAGAAGGCGCTCTGCCAATTCGGGATGCTGGCTGAATTTCGCGCGCACAATTTCTTCCATGAAAGACACTTTTACCTCTTCCCAGTCTTTCCGAAGCTGTACCTGTCTTCCTCTGCGCTTCGCCTTTCCGGCAGGCAATTGTGCGAACTGCCACTTTTCTTCTTCTGTCATGCACTTCTGCGCCTGAAAAGCAGCCTCATTATTCAGATAATATATTCCCCGATATTCTATCGGCGCTCCATAGAAATTACTGAGAAACGCATATTCTTCCCGAAAGGAGCAAATCTCTGTTTTCAGCCATCCCGCCTCCACAAGCATATTCCATACCTCCTCATTCACCAATTCTGCCGCGCTCGCGTCACCAAGACGCATTTTGTCCCGAAGCGCCGTAGAACTGATCCCCTCTATCCCATCCGGTTCCGGAATCATATAGAATATATGCCGGTTCTTTTCCAGACACGGATTCTGTTGTATCTGCTGCTCCGGCTCCGTTCCGTCTCTCTTCATCACTGCGAACCTGAACTGCTCAAATAAAGCATCCTGATTCCCCCATCGTGTGATAATGTTCAATTTATCACCGCCGATCAGAAAATACAGCGTGGCATCCGGATTCTTTTCCTGAAGCTTCTGCAGCGTTTCAAAGGTATGGCCCCGTCCGTCGTCCTGAAATTCGCATTCATCCACCGACAGGCGTTCATCCCGTGCGCACATCGCCCGAAGCATCTGCGCTCTCTGCCCTTCGCTGAGCACCTCGTTTTCGCGGCGCTGTCTTTTCATTTTTCTCGTCACATAGGCATCGCTGGAAGGCACAAAAATTCCCCCATCGGCATTTAATGCATTGACCGCAGCCATCATGATCCGCTCATGCGCCACCGTAGGCGGATTGAAAGAACCTCCCATCACCACAATTTTTCTCTTTTTATCCATTTTCTCCTGCATACCGCACCTTCTTTCCCCGTCATGCTCTTTTCTTTCTGCCCGCAGTTTCTTACCGCTTACTCTGCCCGCGCTTCCGCCATTTTCAGATACTCCGCTATTGCTTTTATCAATTCATTCTCCAACTCCGCTGAAATTTTCAGTGATTTTGCAGCCGCGCCGGCATCCTGAATAAGATCCGCCTTCTCTACTGGCACAATGGAGAGTTCCTTAAGTTCCAATTCCAGTTCCCTTTTCTGCAGAGCAGTCCGGGCCAATCCCATAAGCTTTTGCTTTATTTCTTCCTTCTGCAGCAGCAATAAGCCGAGTTTCTCTGTTTCCTCAGGCGCCACTTCCACCATCTTTTTCAAAGCGTTTCCCGCATAGGGTGCAAATATCTTTCCGACCTTTCCCAAACCGTTGAACGAAGCGGCAGTATTGTTAATTTTTGCGCGCACATCCTCATTTTTCAGAAGCGTTCCATAATCGACGCTGACCCCGTCGCCAACCAGCGCAACGCCGTCGTCCGTCCGCTCCATATAAATGCTTTGGATCACAAAATTCTTTCCCCAGTCATCAGCCCGCAGATATTCATTCAGTTTTTCCGTCAGTACAGTGCGGTAACTGTTCATGCATTGACACAGTAATTCCTGTTTTGCGTTTTCGGGAAGTTTATCCATAATCCCAAGCAAAACCGGCATAGCGTCCTCGCCCAGTTCCAGAAACAAACGAATCAACAGATTAGGCGACTGAAGCTTCCTGCATTTGCGCAAAGCCGCCGGAAACAATGTCGTCATTGTTTTCTCATAACCTATTTTGCCGACCTCTACTCTGATACTGAACATATCCATTTCCTCCAATGCGCTGCTTTTTATTGCCAAAGCCGTTCCGGATAACGCTGATTCCATGTTGAAAGTATTATATCATGCAGTCCGGTCTTCTTCCATATTTGTTTTTCCTAAGCATTTGCAACCAAAAATGAAATTTTAAATTCCACCGCCCGCTTATGCAGTGGAATTTACTCC
>JAUNGC010000037.1 GCA_030524745.1 Eubacteriales bacterium
AACAAGGGACGATGGAATTTACCTCTGCACTGGAATTTACTTTTTCAAGTCAGCGAAAAAACGCCCTGCCGAAGCAGAGCGCTAATGTGTTCTTCCTATATTAAATTGCCCGGAACATTTTCTGCGATACCGGATTCTCTCCCTTGACCTTTTCCAGTTCCTTTCTGGCATCCGCCAGTTCCTCCATCCGCTTCAATTCATCCGCAGCATCCTCCAATCCAAGATGTGTGTAGGTATTCAGCGTTACACCGATGTCCGAATGCCCCATCAGGTATTGGCGTGTCTTTGGATTCATGCCGGACTTCGCCATGTTGCTGCAATAAGTATGGCGGCAGACGTGAGGTGTGATGTTCGGCATCTACACCCGGAAAATATCATTGTACCGTTTAACCATGTGGTTGAAGCGGTGTTCCCAATGCATTGCCACCAGGGGCATTCCATCCTTATCTGTAAAAAGGAAACCGGTATGTCCATCCACCATCTTTTCAAATCTCGGTTTTTCTCTGTCCTCAATGATTGCCTGAAAACACCGGAACACATCTTCCGTCATAGGCAGCTTCCTCGTTCCGGCATTTGTCTTTGTCGCTTCAATCACATACTTCATTTCTGACGTTCTAAGCAACTGATGGTCAATGTTGATGATCCGGTTCTCCAAATCAATGTCCTTAAGCGTCAGACCGCAGAATTCAGAAATACGCATCCCCGTATGGAACAGGATGTAGACCACCTCATAATACTTGCAGTACTACCGCAATCATTCCATGATAGATTACAGGATTTTGGGAAACAAGCAAATCAGGAAAATTCCTGTTCCGTTATACATGCAACTATATTTCTAAGCAGGCAGTGCAATGTATCCTCGAATGCCTCTTCAATAAACATCTCCGGAACGGTCAATGATGCGGCAACCATCTTCATAAGATTGCAGGCGCATTTCCAGTCCGGTTGTTTTTTCGGCTCTTCTAACAGACCAATAAGCATCACCATGGTTTGTTCGTCATTAGATTCATTTTCTATATGGTCCGAAGGCCATTCCCGTAGCAGCCATTTCTTCTCATCAGCCGTCATATACGCAAATATGTTGGGATTCTCCTTATACAGCCAGCAAAGATAATGGTATAATTCGGCGGCTGTCAATTCTCCCTGACTATTCAGGTGCGTTTTCAGTACATCCTTGGCACGCTGCCTTTCATACAATGATATCTGATATAGAAACTCTGATTTGCTCTCAAAAAAGCGATAAAAGGTTCCTTTCGCTATAAAGCATTCTTTTGCCACAACATCAATTTTTAATTTTGACAGCCCCTGCTGTTTCAGTATACAAAATCCCGTATCCAACAGGCTTCTTCGCAAAACTTCTCTGTCTTGTTCCGTAAATATTTTGGGCATATATTTTTCCTGACCTCATTTCCGTTGAAAGTCACTTAATTTAATCTATAATACACGGTATCCGTACAATTAGCAACAACTAACTTCGAGAAAGGAGAATTCAGATGTTATATTTTATTATGGGTGTATGTGGTTTGGCCGGCGGTATTTTCTGCTGTTTAGGAGATATTCTTTTGGACCTGAAAGGCCCGGAAAATAAAAAAATAGGGGAACATAAATTGATTAACAGTGCATGGGATCATATGGATATCAGGCGTTTTCGTGCCTCAATCGCAATCGCAGCCGTTGCCATCCCTCTCTATGGTCTGGGCCCTTTATCCCTTGCTTTCCAAATGGAAGCGTCTGCCCCTTATGGTTGGCATCTGTTTTTTAAGCTGGCAATTTATGTTGGAATGCTCGGCGCATTTCTCATTCATACATTTTTATGTCTGGTTCCCATCGTTTATAAAACAGCAAAAGAAAAGAGCGGCTTCGATACAGCAGAAGCCGTTATTGTTGAAATGTTCCGCGGCGTTTATATACCGCTTCATGCTTACTACTATATTTTGGGGCTGGTTCCAACGCTTATGGTCATAATCGGTATATGCGCAGGATGGCTGAAGCTGTCCGGCTGGTTGCTTCTGATCACACCATTTCCAATGATCATCTATGGGGCAATCTTAAGAAAAATAAATCCAAAACTTTTTTGCGACATTCCTTCTATCTTTCTGCCCAGCTTGGGTATGGGGATGTTTGGTCTTCTTGCCATGATAAATTAATCCGGTTTTTGCCAACTATAAACTTTGCTCTAAGATTATTAAATTTGTCACAGAATGAGTAATATGCGGCAAAATGGAGCGAGCCCGGAACATGAAACGTAATAAGAACAAGGATGTTTTACTACTGCGAATATTCATCATATGTTGCAGGATTTTGGGCGCAGGAAAGATGGAAAGAATGAAGGCAGCGTCCCCAAACGCTGCCCTTGTTGATTCAGCAAACCGGAATTTCACTCCCAATTCAGCCAGTTTATAATTTCGCTTTCAGATTTTACGAGCGCATCCATACAATCCTTTTTGTGTTTCCCAAAACTTTTATACATGATCCCAATCAAAGGCATCAGCCGGTATAATTTCTTTTCCCGCTCCTTATTCGGCATCATTCCGGTCAAATGGCTCACATTCGGATGAACCACCGTTTTAACGTCATGGCTGTAGTTTTTACGTTCAAGATGCTTTTGAATGGCATGGACTGAATACTCGGCGGGCCATGCCTCGTCCGCGCCGCCCGCTATCAGAAGTATCCTTGCATTTGTATGTTCTATCGGGAGCATCGCTTTCTGCTCCCTGTCTTTGTCCTGATACGCATCATAATACGCAGACCACATTCCCATTACCTTATGTGCGGCAGCCGGATGTTTTTGATACCTTGACACTTTCACTTTTGTAAAGTCCGCCGTGACAAATGGAATATCCTGTCCATGCCATGTAGCCACACTGTGTCCGCTCATACTCATATGCTTTTTTTCATTCGTCGTTCCCTCAAAAGGAACGTGCGTTGGCGAAACCATGACGACGTTCTCGATACCGCCGACATATACCGCAATAAGAACTGCAAAGACAGATCCCATAGACATCCCATATGTACTGATATGTTGAGTATGTTTTTGCTTTCGCAGATAATCTATCGCAGATTCAAACATTTCCAACGGGCAGCGGTCGGGAGAATCGGGCAGCCCTTCGGCCCCGAACAATGACACCGCCAAACCGATGAAACCATAATCGGCAAATCGTTCCGCAATTTTGATGCCGGGAAGAACACTCTGCTCCCCGCCCATAATCACAAGCACAGCCTTATCGCTTCCATTGTCCGGTTCCGCAAGATGTCCGACAAAATTGTGCTCTTTCATGTTAAAATTTTCGTAAATCACACGATGTTCTCCTATACAAACTTAATTTGTTACTCTAAACTGATACACTGCACATCTGTCGCAAGCGGTTTCTTTTTTCCTTCCTTCGGAACAAAAGAAATTTTATTTCCTTTTTGAATCACTTCTTCTGCACGATCCGTTTCGGAGTAAATTTTCTCATTAATGGAATATTCTTTTCCGTCATCCCCTGCGACATAGGCATATGGATTGTTGGTTCCTTTTCCCATATAGCGGATTGTTCCTGTAACACGTTCAGGATCGTCTTTTGAGTCTTTTGAAGCAGGCGTGTGCGTTTCTGCAATCCGGACATGCGGCTCGGCCTTTTGCACCCGGTTCCTTTGAACGGGCTCCTCTTTCGGTGAAGGTTCCGTCTTTTCGCCCCCGACCGGATTCACTTCATCCTCTACAAGATCCGGGAACTGCGTTTTATATTGTCCGATAATCCGGTTCGTTTCCGTCGCAACATCACAGCCAAGTCCGAGATACAGTTTTTTATCGCCGATAATATAAAACTCCTTTTTAGCGCGTGTAGCCGCAACATTCATCATATTCGCTTCGCTCACTGCCCAACGCGCCGCGCCGCTGCTTTGCCGGTCGGCGCCGAGCACGAAAAATACGATCGGCGCTTCTTTTCCCTGGAACGTATGAACCGTTCCGACATTGGTCGGTTTGTGGTTATCATCGTATCTGGTAAAGTTAATTTTCCGCAACTTTCGTGAAAGCTGCTGTGCGACATTGGAAAACGGTGTAATAACATAGATCACATCTTTTTCTTTTTGATCTGTAATTTTCGGATTTTGCTTCATCATTTCCCTGATCTTTTGCAAAAGGAAATCTCCCTGCTCTTCGACATATTTATCGTTCGCCTTCCCACCGATGTCAAACCATCCCGTCTTTCCGTTCTTCTTCATTCCCTGCACCATAAATCCGTCATAGGAAATTTTGTTTGAAATCGTAAACATCGGATACTGACATCTTCTGTGCACCCAGAGCGGAATGCCTATCCAGGAATCCCCGGTTCCGTCTTCTTTTCGACAAAAACCGTAACGGCTCGCCGCATCCGCCAAAGTCTGTGCGGAAACCGACGCCGACAAATATTTTTCTGTCACCCCAAAATGCCCGCTCAACATACACAGTGTATTGGAGTCCAGCGTAAGAACCGGTTTAATCTGGGAGGGATCGCCTACTACCATCACATGTCTGCTCCGGTAAATCGCGCCAACAGCCGCCTGCAGCAGCGCCTGTCCCGCTTCATCGATAAAAAGATGGCCGAGCGTCTTTGGCCCCAGATTTTTGCACATACGGGAAAAGCTGGCAAAGGTTGAACTGATCACCGGAACCGTCATATTGATCCAGTTCCATGCCGCCTCGATCACTTCTTTCTGATCCGAGTATTTTCCCTGCTGATTCCAGATGCTTGTGGCTGCATTTATATTTTTTCTGTTTTCATAAAGAAATTGTTTCCGAACGCGCAGCGCCATGATAAACAAATTCGATTGTGAGATTCGATACGCCTCGTCAAACCAGGGATTGGACAGCTGCAAATCTTCATACTCCCGATTCATATTCAGCGGTTCCGCCTGACTGCCGTTGATGATGCTTTCATATTCATGAACGCTTTTTTCCAGCTTTAAAATTCTATCCTTTTCCGCGCTCTTCCAATCGGTGAATTTCTTCTGCAGCCGCGCCTGTTCTTTCCCATTTTGATCCAGTTTCTGCTGACACGCGTCGATATCATGATCGAGTTCACGCTCCTGCCTGCCGCATTCCGCTTCTTCATCCTCAAATTTTATGATCCGATCCGTAATATCATCCGATTTTCTCCTATATTCCTCTTTCGCCTTTTTTCCCGCAAAGAAACCGGGTTTTTGCCCCATGTGTGCCGTAAGGCACAGTTCCAGACTCGCCCTGCTTTCCTGAGCAGCCGCCGCTTTGTTTTTTACCGCAGTCAGGCGCAGATGCAATTGCTCCGAATGCTGTCCGCATTCCCGGCTGTTTTCTTCGAGCCTCTGAAGCTTTGTATGCAGTTCTTTTGCCTTCGATTCTGATTCTTTCGTGTAAAAGATATGCGCCTGTTCCAATTCCCGGGCGCGCTCCGGATACTCCCGTATGCTGTCTGCAAATGTTTGTGCTTTTTTGCGTTTTGCTGCTGTTTCTTCATACTGTTTTAAAAACTGTTCATATACATTCTCATCCGGCGTGTATTCTTCTTCCAGATACTTGTAAATGTGCTTCATGTTCGTGAGAATATTGGACATGTTGTCCGCTTTTCCGCCCTCAAGCGAAAATACGCCCCAGAATTTTTCTTCTCCGGGATTGGACTCGCTCACCAGTTCCTCTCTTCGTTTCCCGTTTTCATCCACCTTCCACACTGTCGAGACCTTTTCATTTGATATCCTGCGGAAATAGTCCGCCTCTTTGAGCGCCCCGATCAGCTTTTCATCAATTTCTTTATTCAGCGGAAGTTCATTCACAATATTTTGAACCGCACCGTTATTGGAACTTGCGACCACGATATTGTTTTCGGTAATGTGCGCCGGAAGCTTCCCGATCGACGCATGGTCAAGATACCTCGTTTCTTCCGTTCCTTTCATGAAATGATCCGGAAGTTTTGCAATATCATAGGCCTGCTGTACGATTAACTGGGCGAAAATATCTTTCAAAAGCGTCGTCTTTCCCGTTCCCGGCGGTCCGTTCACGCTCCGCATTTGGTTATGATCAAAGCCAATGGATAAATTCACCGCAACCTGCTGCATCAGAGAAAGCGCATACTTTGTATTGCTCGGAAACCTTCCAAGCGGATAATTCGCAGGCTGCAGAATCCGTTCAAACGCGCCCGGATTGAAATTCGCAGAATCTTTATTACCGTCAAGATTGATGCGTCCCTCTTCGTTTCCATATAAGTAAGCGTTCAGATTGTCCGTCCTGATTTCCTTTGCTTTTTCCAGATCATTGATAAAAAAGGAATGCAGATTCGTCGCTTCCGTCTCTATATTTTTCAGAATCTGTATACGGCAGTTTTTTACATCGATCCCATATCTGCAGATTTCCTTTTGCATCGCTGCGTTAAATTTCTCCGGATCATTTGACGTCTCCTCAAAATCCTGGGAAAACTGCTTTTTTAAGTTGTCCTCAAACGCCCGGAATTCCTCCTCGTGGGGAACTTTTCTGTAATACCGTATGTATGCGCTTTCCGTAAAAAATGTCATCTCCTGCAGCAGATGAAACCCCATGTCAAAATACAATGCAAAGCTGAACTTCTTTCCGGTGCAGATATCCTCGTCCGTCGGTTCCAGACAGTATTGCTCCCGAAGAACGGCCACTGCTTCCTGAAAGTCAAAGATATCAAAATATACGACAAATCCGCCTTTTTGCCCTGAATTGAGATCTCTTTTTTCTATTTCCTGCTGAAACAGGGAATAGAAATCCTGTCCCTGCAGATCATCCAGAGTGAGAACAGACTTGTCTTTGATGCTGATGTCTCCCTCCGATAAATGTTCCACCATGATCCAGGCTTCCAGAATCTTGTCTTTTTCTATTATTTTTTGAATGCGCTCCTTCAATTCCTGCCACTCCCCATTCAAAATGCAACTGTCCGGTCAATCGTTAACCCACGCAGCGCCATCACCCGGAAATGATTTACAGTTGATCGTATTTTGCAGAATTCCCTTTTGCTTTCTCTACGGGATACTTTTCTTCATTCTGATTCATCTTCATATTTACAATCTCATCTGCATCCAATCCCAATTTATCCAGAAGATTCTGACTATAAACCAGAACATCCGCTAACTCTTCTTTTACATGCTGTATATCATACTCTTCCTCATTCCATTGAAAACATTCCAGGAGTTCCGCCGCCTCAATCACTAAAGATTTTGCCAGATTCGCCGGTGAATGAAACTGATCCCAGTCTCTGTCTTCTGAAAATTTTCTGATTCGCTTTATTGTTTCCTGCTTCATATCAATTATCACTTCCATCTGTAAGTAGTTTTTTCGATGCGTCATACCTCTCTGCACCATTTCTTGTTTTTAAGTAATTTCTGAGATTCTCATCTCTGCAATAAACATAGCAGCCATAACGTCCTCTGGACATCAAAACCTTTATCCGACATTATCTACTTTCTCATATTATAAATATTATAAACGGGCAACCGCTGAAGATCAATCAATGTTTAGGGATTTCCTGATCGCCCCTGCATTTTCAATATAGGGAAAAAGAAGGCACCACCCAACAGGATGACGCCTGTAAATTGCTGTATTGATTTCGGGAATCAGGATTGCGGACATTTTGGAATTGCCGGACCGTCTCATTTCATGGGCGGCCAAGGAATACACCGATTCACCTTTTGACAGTATTTCAAATATTCCTGTCCATAAAGATTTTCCAGCCATTTTTCCTCCGTGCATTTCATCAGCACAGTAAGGAACAGCCAAAAAAGCGGCGGCAATACCAACAACCACAAATTATTGGCCAGCAGCAATACTCCCGTGCATGCAATCAGGAACGCCGAATATATCGGATTGCGCACCCACGCATAAATGCCGGTAGTCACCAAAGCGTTATTTTTGATATGTTCGTCCACTCTGGAACGAAAAACTGCGCTGAACCAAAGAACTGCACCCATTACGATAAAGCAAATGCCAATCACCGCAAAAGGAATGCGAAAAATCTCTATCTGTCCGGACGGAATCCGGCGCGACGCTGACAGCCAGATGCCAACTACAGTAAGAAAAATGATACCGCATACATAAACCGGACCTACGCCATACATCGGCAAATGTTTTTTGTTACTCATATTGTTTTCACGCCTTCCTCCGAAATGTTATTTTTCAAATAATTTATCATATTGTTGTATCCCTGTCTCGCTTCAGAAACAAAAGGCATTACGGAATAGCAATGATACATGCCTTCCCCTATCTCCAACGTTACTTTTACCCCGCACTCTTCCAGGCGCTTTTTCAAAGACGGGGCTGCCGCCGCAAACAGTTCGTCCCCACCGAAGCATAAATAGATTTCCTTCAGGCCCGTATAATCTCCTTTTTGAAGATACTTCATATATTCCGGCACTTCCCTGCCTGCCGTCATGCCATTAAATATCGTTTCCAAAGCTTTCCGGCTCATAACAAGATCTGTTCGATCAAGCTTTTCTGCCATTTTGATTTCCGCATCGCTGCAGAGCATCGTTCCCGGAGAGGACACATATACTTTACCGGGCATTGGAAGGTTCTCGCCCTTTGCATTAATATGAGAAATCAATCCTACGGTATGGTTACCGCCGGAAGATCCACCCAGAAATGCAATATTTTCTGCCCGGAATTCTGTCAAAAGTTTCTTGTACAATTCGTACAGCATATCATAAACATCGTACAGATTATGCTTCGGGCATAAAGGGTAATATGGCAGAACCATATCCCGTCCCAGTTCCCCGGCATACCTGACCATTTCTTTCGCCTGCGCCTTTTTGGGATATTTAAGCATGCCGCCTCCTGCGACATAAATACACACTCCCTGCACCGGTTTCTTATGCTTTACATAAAGTACGGGGAAATCATTTACTTTAAATACGGAAAAATCCAATTCCGGATCGGAAAGTTTCGGTATATCGGGCTGCCCTTTCCCGGTTTTAAAAACCTTCTGCAATTTATCATAAGGCTGGGCCATGATTTTTTGAAAATTGATAAACGATACAATTTTTTTCATAACTGTATATTTCACGGACATATTTCCATCCCCCCTTACCTGCACATTGTTCCAGAACAAAATTCGCTTATGTTCACCGGTTTGCAAATCTTTCCGCAGGGCATCATGTCTTCGCTTTTTTCATCATCAAAAGCAATCCGCCGAACATCCATATATTCCCGATACTGATCCACCCTGCGGTAAGCGCGTTGATAACCGCATGATTTCCAAATACCTTCAAAAGCGCCGCAAACGCCATGCCCACCGGAATCGAGAAAATCCAGCACCACTTCGGGTACGGAGTAAAACCTTTTGCAAACGCCGATATCTGCGCAATGCTGTGCACCAGAAAGAAAATGAAAAACGAAATCATTCCCGGCAGAAGGAAGTAGATTCCAAAACGCATCGACATCTCCAGCGCCGTCTCCGCATTTGCCGCCATCATATATTTGTAGAAAAACACACAGGCCAGGCAGGGAACATGAACGCCGCAACCGCCGAAAGCCAAATATCCCAGAATTCCGCTGCGATAAGCATGCGCATGCTTCGGAGATTTCTCCGCCATCAGTCTGTAAATGCCAAAATGGCAGAGCGCCTCCAACGGTACCCCGATAAAGCCCAGCATGGCAGACCAGAATATGCGCGCATCCGATAATGTCAGATATACCGATAGCATTCTTTCAATTCCGGTTTGCGTCTGATCTTCCATGCCATATCCCAAAAGTATGTCGCCGGCCAGATTCATACATCCGGCAATCAGACCAATGATGAAAAGTTTCCTGATCCTCGGCCAGTCAACCTTACCGTCTATGCCGATATCGTTGTATGTACTCATTTACTCTCTCCCTTTTCCCTCGCAGCCTCACAAATGAGAAAAATTGTCAGATTATCACTTTTGCTGAAATTAATAAACATGTTTTGTTAGTTTTGACTAACCAAAGTATAGCATAGGTTTAAAAAGCATTCAAGATATCCCGGCGCAAATACCTTGATATCGCTTTTGTTTTCTGCATTTGTCATCTCCTCTTTCGAAATACTAGATATAAACTTTCTATATCAATTATGACACGCATATTTTATATGCTTTGACTACATCTATAATTATCTTTTTCTATTCAGTCAACGCCAACAATTCACGCACCTTTTTTAAGTGCTTTTCGTATTTTACTCATATGCTTTTTCAAATCATGTCTTATCAGTTCATTTGTCCCAAATTCTTTTTCGGCATTATTAACATAAGTGAAGAAATTTCCACAATATCCAGCTGCACCCCTTTCAGAATAACGCATATATAAATTATCGCATCCTAAGAAATTAGGATTCTTCGCAATTGATTTTGCTTTTCTATTCATTCTATAATAATATTTGCTAATTGTTTTTGGTCGAATAGAAATTTTATTCCCATCAAATGAAAACCCCAAAAAATTAATTAACTTTTTTGATACATCCGCATCATGCATAAAAACCTTTCCAACATTTTTCACTTCTGGTATCTCAACTCTGAAAATTTGCGTTTTGCTATTTTCCAATTGGAGATTTGGAATATAATTAATTATTTCTCGAATTTCCTGAAAAAAAGTCTTTTCATCCATTTCTCCATCGGGAAGCACAATAATAAAATCATCACTGTATCTCATGTATAATCCAGAATATTGTTTCACCTTTTCATTAATCATATAATCAGCTTCCAACATATATATGTTTGCTAATACAGCACTTATTGGTGAACCTTGCGGAATCCCATATGGTAGATTGTTTTTAACAATCTGCTCTCGATTATTTCTATATTGTTCTTTAGTAAGAACCGTTTTCTTTTTGTTAAGTTCATTTCTTCCTGCATATGTATCCGATAATCCATTTAACTTTAACAAATCCGTTAATTCCCATTTACTATATTTTGATATGTTCTTATATACAGCATAATGATCATCTGGCAAAATCTCTACCCCCAACAAATCGCACCATTGTTTTTTCAAATACTGATGATCTAAACTATCAAAAAATCCTGTAAAATCGCCTATCATCACATAAGATTTCGGATTTTTTCTTATAAAATCGAATGCCCTACATGCTGATTGAATATTACTCGCATGTAAATTCGTTCTATAAGCCACGGAGACTCTATCTATCTCTTTTTCCTTTAGTTTTTGATTATAACGCTCATTCAATAAAAAACAATAATATTGATATATACATCTATCCAAATGAGCCGCATAACAGATGTCTCTTTCTTTTACATTTTTTCCTTTCTCTCCATTGTATTTTGTTGCTTTCTGCACATAATGAATGAACGGAAAAAAACCGTAATGTGCTATATTTTCCGGCTTTCTAATAAAATTAATCATTTTTTTAATATCAGTGCGATTATCAAAATGAGCATATGATTTTCTGCTCTTTTCTAACGTTTTAGGATCATCTATCCACTCTTGCACAATCATAATTTCTCCTTAAATGCAATACCCACCGGCATGGAGGATAGCATTCCTAAGCCGGTAGGTATACATTTTAACGTAGTAATCATATTGAGGGATTAATTCCCTTTCGTGATTGCCAGCTATCCTGTTAGATGCAATACTTAATTGTGTTACAATCAAGCTGGAGGATATTGTCATGTTCCATACTATCATCATCTTATTGCTGACCTACATAGTCTTATACGCAATGCGACAGAAGCAGACTTTCTCATGCGAGTTTGTCATAGAACTGTTGACAACAATGTCCATCCCTTACAACAAATTTATAAGGCATTTTCATTATATTCCAAACATTTGTTCCTGTCAAGAAATTTATTCATTGTTACCAAAAAACCCCATCCTCATATATCAATTTCTATCTTCCCCAAATTCTTTATATCCCCCGATGCTTTTAAACTATTTATTTTTGTCATTCTAAGATAATTCCATCCAAGGCTCGCATTTATTGCAATGTTAATAACCCCCTATATAGATCGATTTCCTGTCTAGCTTCCAGCATGACTCATTAGATACGATATTCTCGGAAGTTTAACAGTTGAATAGAAGAAATACATCTACAGACCGCAAAAAGCCTAGAAGGCCTTTCTCAAAAGAAGGCAAAAAGTGGAGCGCAACCTTTGGAACAACAACTGGTTATTTCTTTATTCACCGAAGTATAAAAGTTTCCCGAAAGTTTTGTAAAAGAAAAGCCGGACTCCACGACAAAGTGAAATCCAGCTCCCGATTTATTTATCTGCCACTGCTACTCTTTCTCCAACGTTTCCACACCGTATACTGTCTTTTCATAGCAATCATAAGCTTCCAGTACAATCTCCCCGGTCATTTCGCATTTATTCAAAATAATTCTCTGTTTATATGTGTCATCTTCCTGCCATTCCACGCCGGAACCGCCCACTGTCGCATAAGCTTCCCCCGATTGATCCAATACCCGGAAGGTGAGTCCGTCCTCAGGATCATTGGCATTTACATTTCTATAATAGATATCAACATACGTTCCCAGATCCGTCTGAATGACTTCTGCCCGTTTGATTTCATAAGCCGCGTCCGCAGGCTTCTCTGCGTTGGAAAGATAGACCGTTTTTGTCGTAGTTGCCAAATCCTGCAGGGCGAAATGTATATCATTTTTCATGACATTTTCCTCTCCCTGTATGGCCGCTGTTGCAACGAGATCCACTTCTATACTTTTTGCATCATTCGCCTTTTCAGCCCTAACATAAACATCCATGATATCATCACTGACGGAAAGAAATTCCATACTGGATGCGGCGATTCCCAACTCTTCCCCATTCACAATGCCGCCGCCGATGTAGACAATGGTCAGATTCTTTTCTGCCGCATATTCTTCTGCCGTTTTACCGGTAACGCTGCTCCAGTTACTCATATTATCTTCCGGCACTGCGTCTGTTGGCACAAATAAATATTTTCCTGATTCTTTTGCCGAAACCTCATATACAATGGTTATTGTCTGGCTATCGCAAAGGGCTTCTCTCACTTCGCAGTTTATGATTGTGCCGGTTCCTTCTTCCTGCTTAGTCTGTTCAATTTCTGATTGAATCAGTTCAACAGCTTCCGCCGGAACATTTTCGGGCATTCTCTTTGAAAAATCTATAATACCGAAATATCTGCCGGCCGCATATACGATACCGCCAGCGCCCACCAATACTGCCAAGGCTGCCGCCGCGGCTGCGGCTTTGCGCAATCCGCCATGTGTCGCCCGTTTTCCTTTTTTCTTCCCTTTTACGCCCTTATATTCCACCGTTTTATTCATGATATCCGTATCCTCCGATTTGATTTTTTGAAAGGCAGCATCCGCTTTTTGCATCACAATTTCCGGCACTTCAACATCGTTTGAAAAGATATTTTTCATTTTACTCATGTCATTGACCCTTTCCTTTCTCCATAGTATTCTGCCAAACGTTCCCGCCCTCTGTGCAATCTCGTTTGAACGGTGCTCTCCGGGATATGTAAGATTTCCGCAATTTCTTTACATTTATATCCTTCCCCATAAAATAACATCACAGGAATACGATATTTTTCATCCAGCGCCGACAATGCTTCCTTCCATTCCAGATGATACGCATCATTTACCGCCGGTTCTTCGTATTCTTCCGGTTCTGCGATATGGAAACGATGTCTCCGAATGTCATAGCACTTGTTGAGCAGTATTCTTGTCATCCAGGTTTTAAACAACTCTTTTTTCCGTAATGTCCCAAGTTTTTCCCAGCAGGCAAGAATCGTATCCTGAATTGCATCAGCCGCGTCCTCATCATTCATGAGAACAGCGATTGCAGTACGATACATATCCTTCAAATAAAACTGCATAAGTTCTGTGAATGCAGCCGGATCATGCCCTTTCGCTTTTTCCATTAAATTTGTGATTTTCTTATCCTGCATCTCTTTATTTCTCCTGTGCGCACAAGCTGGTAAAATAAAATCGAAGCGTCCTTCGTTTTTACCTTACATACATTAGACACCGGACTGCGCTGGAAAATCCCACTATCGCAAAATTTTTTTGAATAAAAATCATGCACCCCGGATACTCCCTGAATCATTCCCTTTTGCTGTATTCAGAATAACAAAACCCCAAAATTATCGGTAGTGAAAAAAGAAAATTTGCAGCGTGACAAAAGTCATAATTCGAGCAAAAGTAATTGTTGCCAAATCTGTTCTCGCATGGTATATTAGTTGTATAAAGTATACAACTAATTGCGAGGCAAGTATGAACACAAACGATCAAAAATCCTTAGAAGAAAATCTGATAAAACTCGGGTTTGGCGCACTGGAAGCCAAAATCTATCTCGCGCTGCTTTCAGGCGGCAGCATGTCCGCCTATCAGCTTGCAAAAAAGATCGACATTGCAAGGCCTTCCATTTACAACGCCTTAGAGCATATGGTGGATAAAGGCATGGTCGCCTGCACGCCGGACAGAACGCCCTCCTATGCGGCGGCAAAGCCGGAGTTACTTTTGGAAAAAATAGAGCAAAACATGCGGGAAAGCCTGGAAACGGCTTCTCTTTCCCTGAAAGAATTTGAGAAAACCAGACGGAACGAAGAAGTGGCTGTCATCAAAGGATATGATAACATCATCATTCAGGTAAAGGATATTTTAAAAAATGCCTCCCATGATATTTATATCAACACCGATTTTGACCTGGACATTTTCGCGGAAGAATTTGCAGCGCTGGAAAAAAAGGGCCTGAAGGTGATAGTATTTTCTTTTTATGACGTGGAAACGGGCAGTCGAAATGCCGTGTTATATTCCCACGGGCGAAATAAGGCCAAAAATCCTTTTTCCTCCCGGCTGATGCTGGCCGAATACGACACGATCAGCATCACCGCCGGCAGAAACAGCAGATTTGACGACTGGAGCGCCGTCTTAAGCACCATTCCTCTCCATGTCAGAATGATAGAAGAGCATATTCATAACGATATTTATATGCTTCGGCTGAGGAATCAATACGGCGCGCAGATTTACAACGCAATCCGGATCGGAACCGCGTTTGAGGCGGAAAACAGAATGCAGAAGGGAGACGCTCCTATATGAAAGCAATGGTAGCCGGGCTGGTAAATGTAGAAACGAATGTAAGAGTAAACGGATTCCCGATTGAATATTTCCCCATTGACTATCCGTTCTTCGGCGTGGAACAAAGTGTGGGCGGCGTCGGATATAATATTTCCAGGGCGCTGCGTACCTTAGGGGATGAAGTGAAGCTTTATTCTTTTACGGGAAATGACTTAACGGCGCAAATCATTCATGCCGCATTTCAGCAGGATCAGATAGACACCGCGCATATCAGGAATTGTTTAAAAGCAACGCCCGCTTCCGTCGTCCTTTACGACGGTGCAGGCAGGCGGCAGATTCACTGTGATTTAAAGGATATTCAGGAGCAGAGCATTTCGGAATGCGAAGTTCTTCCGGATACGGATATCTGCATTTTATGCAACATCAATTTTAACCGGAAATTGCTCCGGGCCGCAAAGGCCGCCGGGAAGCTGATCGCAACGGACGTGCATGTGCTTTCCGATCCGGAAGATGCGTACAACAGAGATTTTATGGAATATGCGGATATTCTGTTTTTAAGCGACGAAAATATCCCCTGTTCCGCTGAGGACTTTCTGCTGCGTTTATCCCAAAAATATTCTCCGCAGATCATCGTCATGGGCAAAGGAAGCCGGGGCGTCAGCTATTATGACAAAAAAACCGGCCGTATTCAAAGCATGCCGGCGGTACCGCTCGGAAACGTCGTCAATACCGTCGGCGCAGGAGACGCCCTGTTTTCTTCTTTTCTGCATTTCTATGGCAAGAACGCGCAGACGGAAGAAGCCTTGATGAAAGCGCAGATATTTGCGGCAAAAAAGATCCAAAGCAGCGGGGCCGCAAAGGGTTTTGTGACAGAAGATATCGTGGAAGGTATTTTTTCATCCCAGACCACCCTGACATGAGTAGCCGCCTCAAGGACGGCAACCGGCTGTTTTTAAATGTCTGCGAAATTTATATCTCGTCCGGCGCATCCTTCTTTTTATCCTCATAAGGAATGTCATTCACCAGAAAGCCCTTTTCATCCATCCTGACCGGCGACCGCTTTGCGGATTCCGACTTATCTCCCACGAATCTGTAATCGCAGACGCCGTATCCCATGCCCACGGTCTTTGGACGGATGAGATGAATGCCGAATTCCGGCATATTGTCATAATCCGGATTGCACATGGCCGGCATAAGCTCCATATATCCGTGCTTTTTGGCAAAATCCGCCACCGGACAGCCGATCAGCTTCAACTGCATTCCCTCCGCCGGTTTGTTCGGATTTATTTTCAGCCGCCATGCGTTATTCCATTTGCCGGAGACAACCGTTTTGTTCATCGGTGCAAACACAATCCGGAGCAAGACGCTCACAATTTTCATCAATACGGCGTTGTTTGCCGTCAAAAAGTCCGGATTCCGCTTTTTCCTTGAGGGATCTCCGTTGAATACCAGCGCCACCGTCTCCGTAAATTCCCGGACGGTTTCCTTCCGATCCTCGGGCATGGCTTCCCAATAGGCAAAACAGGCGATGGAATCATACAGAGAATGGGCCATGGGATTTTTGCTGCCACCCGTGTAGGGCATATCGGCCACAAACGCTTCGTAGATTCTTCTGGTTTTCTCCCACAGCGCCGCGCCCTGTTCTTTTCCGAAGCGCTCCGCCAGACGGCCCGTCAGGACTTTCTTTGTGGACGGAAGATATTCCACATGCTTTTTATAATCTATGTTCAGATGCTCTTTGTTTGCCATCGTTCACTCCGCAAAAGCCTTATGCTTTCTTTCCCGTTATGCAGATCCACTCTTTTTTCGTCCGGCTCACCTTAATATCCCGAAATCCCGCTTCCGTAAAAAAGCTTTTCAATTGTTCAGGCGTATAAACGGTGATATTCTCAACCACTTTATTCCATATGGTGCCGGGATCCGACATTTCGCAGATCACCATAAAGGTTCCGCCCGTTTTCAAAACACGCCCGACTTCCTGAAAGGATTTCGGGATATCCGGCCAGAAATAGATGGTCTCAAATGCAGTGACCACATCAAACTGCGCGGCCTCAAAGGGAATCGCTTCCGCACTGCCGATTTTGATTTCACATCTCTTCCCCAGGTTTTCCCCGTTCACCTGTCTGCTTTTCTTCACGCTTTCTTCCGAAATGTCGATCCCTGCCGCCTTCCCACGGGGAGAAAGTTCCAGCATTCTTTTGACGTTCATTCCGCCGCCGCAGCCGATATCGAGCGCGGCCGTATCCTGCTTCCATTCATAATGGGAAAGTCCCCACTTTGAAATCGGCGTATGCCCTGAATTCATGCTTCTTAAAATCATCTTCCCTAAAATTCCTTCTGGTTTCCCGAAATTTTTTGTCCATCCCATCGTATCACCTCCGCGTTTATGTTAGTTATCTCTAGCCTATTTTAGTATACGCTATCTCCTGTCACAATTCCAGCCCTGATTTTTAAAAAAATCTGCGGCAGGATAAGTCAACGGAAGGGCTAGACCAATATCTGTTCAAAACCCTCCGGCTTTTGCCGGAGGGTCTCTCTTTTACCTTCTATTTCTTATTTTCCTTCTCCTCTTCCTTGATCTCCCAGTGGATCAGAAATGTCAGCGCAGCCCGCAGCGCGATGATGCCCGCCACGATCCCGATTTCTTTCCACTCGCGCACGATTACGGTACGAAGAATCTCGCTGCCCATTTTGAATTCCAGCCCCATCGCAAGGCCCCTTGCCAGATAAATCCTCGTATCGCCGGAATGCTTCAGCCACTTGATAAAACTCTTCACGCCGCTCCATATAATAATCGCCACGCCGATGAATTCAAACGCCAGAATGGCGATGCTGGCTACATTTTCCAGGAAAAATTCCATAAACTCTACAATTTGCCGTATCATTCTATAATCCCCCTTATTCTTTCTAATAATTCATTATACAGTAGCGCTCCTACTTTCTCAATGAAATTTTGTTCGCTTAGTTCCCGTAAGATCATCTTATCTCCTGCTCTTCCCGGCAATATTTATTCCGGTACATCCATTCCGACACCGGATATAATGATTATTATATTTATAACAGAGAAATAGCAGGTAACCTTATAGATCACCTGCTATATAAAATAATCTGTAACAAAATGAAATGTTTTTTCAGGTTTTATCCGTTCAGCAGCCGCCGTATCTGATAAGCGGCGCCCAGCATGCCCGCCTGATTGCCCAGGGCGGCCCGGCGGACTTCCACGTCCCGGTATACCGGCATGAGCCTTTGACGCAGCGCCGTTTCGATCCGCCCTGCCAGTTCGCCGCTTTCCATAATTCCTCCGCCAAGCACAATGCACTCCGCATCAAAAATATGTTCCAGCGTTGCCAGTCCGTCCGCCACCCAGTCGGTCCATTGCCACACCGCAGACTCCTGCGCATAATCGTTTCTGCGCAGCCGTTCTATTACTTCGTATCCGTTTTTCGCTCCTGCCGGCGCGGACAGCCTGAGCAGGGATTTTACAGAAGCATATTGCTCGTAACAGCCTCTTTGGCCGCAGGCGCATCTTTTTCCGCCGGGATAAAGAATCATATGTCCGAATTCCCCCGCGCAGCCATGCCTGCCGCGATAAAGCTTTCCATCGATTACCGCAGCGCCGCCCACGCCGGTTCCATAGGTCAGGCACAGATAATTTTTCACGCCCTTTGCCGCTCCATAGGCGCCCTCTCCGATCGCCGCCGCGTTTACATCATTTTCCACCGTCACCGTCACCCGGAAGTGTTCTTCCAGCATCCGCTTCACCGGCATTCCCGTATATTCCGGCAGATTTTTATTGGCGTAAATGACGCTGCCCTGTACCGTATCAATCTGGCCGGCTGAACTGATTCCGATTCCGTCAATCTCTCCAAAGCGTTCTATCAGGGAAATCACCTTTTCCATGACATATTTTCCGCCCTTTTTCGCTTCGGTAGGAGTGATCGATTCCTCTGTCAGCTTTCCCGGCTCTATGCAGACCGCCGTTTTAATATTCGTCCCCCCGATATCCACTGCCGCTGTCTTCATCTTTTCTCATCCTTTCAGGCCGGACGTCGCAATTCCTTCAATAAACTGTTTCTGGAAGAAAGCATATAACAGCAATACCGGAATCATCATGATCGTTCCCGCGGCCATCATATAATTCCACTGCGGTCCGTATTTTTCACTGTTCTTAAAAATGTAAAGGCCGAGGGACAGCGTATATTTTGCGGTATCATTTACATAAATCAGCGGTCCCATAAAGTCATTCCACGCCGCGTTAAAGGCCAGCAGCGCAACCGTCAGAAGGGCCGGCTTACATAACGGCAGTATGATGTTCCAGTAAATCCGGAAAGTGGAACAGCCGTCAATTACCGCCGCTTCATCCAGTTCCCTTGGAATCGTTAAGAAAAACTGTCTCAGCATGAAAATATAAAAGGCATTTCCCAGAAAGTGCGGTACAATCAGCGGAAGATACGTATTGATCCATCCCAGCCTGCTGTAAACCATATAAAGGGGAATCAGGGTGACCTGGGAGGGCAGCATCATGGTGGAAACCAGTATGAAAAAAAGCTGCTTTTTTCCCTTAAACTCCAGACGGGCAAAACCGAATGCCGTCAGCGAGCAGGAAATCAGAATCCCGATCACGGTCATCACCGTCACAAATACCGTATTCCCCAGATATTTGACAAAATGCATAGCTTCCAGCGCTTCCGTATAATTTTCAAAGCGGAATTCCCTGGGAAAAATATGCGGCACGGTTTCGAATATCGTATTGGATGACTTCAGGGATATGGTAATCTGCCAGAAAAGCGGAACCACCGTCACCGCAACTCCCAATGCCAGTATGCAGTAAATCAGCGCCTGACCGGCATAAATTTTTTTCTTTTTCACTTTCCGCATTTCATTCTCCTCCTTCGTAATAAACCCATTTTCCGGAGGTTTTAAATACAAACAGGTTCAAGCCCATAATAATCAGAAACAGCAGCCACGCCAGCGCGCTGGCATATCCCATTTTGTAGTAGCTGAACGCATTGTCGTACAGATAAAGGACATAAAATCTGGTCGCGTCCGCAGGACCGCCTTTCGTCAGCATCATAGCGGCGGAAAACACCTGGAAGGAATTGATAATCAGCATGATCAGGTTAAAAAAGATCACGGGGCTTACCAGCGGAATCGTAATATTTTTCAGCTTATGAAAAGCGTTTGCGCCATCCAGTTCGGCGGCTTCATAATAGGTCCTTGAAACGCCCTGCAGGCCCGCCAGAAACAGGATGATGTTGGTGCTGCAGCCGGACCAGATGCTCATGATGCAGACCGCCGCCAGCGCCCATTTCGGGTCGCCCAGCCAGTTGGGAGCATAGATGCCCGGCACACGCAGCATATTATTAATCAGCCCGTAATCCGCATTAAAAATCAACGCCCACACCAGGGATACTGCTACGGAAGGGAGCACCGCCGGAAGATAAAAGATCGTCCGGAACATGCCTCTGAATCGGATTTTTGCATTGAGAAGCACTGCAATAAAAAGGCTGATGAACAATATCGGAATCACCGTAAATACCACATACTTCACCGTTACCCACAGAGAATCATAAAACATCGGATCCTTCAATATTTTCACATAATTATCCAGAAAAATGAATGTCGGACCTTTTAAGATGGGCCATTCCGTAAAGCTGATGTAAAGTGAAAACAGCATGGGTATTACCGTAAAAGCCAGCAATCCGATCAGCCAGGGCATGATAAACAGATATCCCTTCCATTGCTTTTTCATTTTGCGTCCTCCGTTCGTCCTATTCGCCAAGCAGCGCCGTCACCCTTTCATCCAACTGGGTTACCAGCTCGTCCAGTGTAATTTCATTCAGAAAATATTTTTCCGTCGTGCTGTTGATAACATCCAGTATCTCGCTGTTTCCCGTGATTTTCAGAGGGGATACATATGCGTGGTTGGTCGCTTCCACCAGATTGGAGAAATCCACGTCCTTGCTCTTTTCCGTCATGTAACCTTTATAAGCCAGTTCTGTGTCCTGCAGCTTCACAATCGTCGGGCTGGCCGCAAACCCCGTGCTGAATTTGATGGTCTGTCCTTCTTCGCCTGCCAGCCATGCCAGAAACTCCGCCGCTTCATCCGGATATTCCGTGCTGGAAAGAATTCCTGCGCCGCCGGTAAAAGCGGGAGTCGCCTGTACCTTATTCATCGGAAGCGGCGCCAACGTCGTCGTAAACGCATCCTGTACCAGTGCGGTGCTGCAGGACCATGCGCCGTCCAGCATCATCGCCACTTTTCCGGAATTATACATTTCATAGAAGGAAATTGTTTCGTCTCCTACGCCTTTCATGGAGCCGTCTTCATGAATCAGGTCATGTAAAAACTGATACGCTTCCCTCACCTCCGGAGAATCAAACGTGGTATTTCCGTCCTCGTCAATCACGTCTCCGCCGGCCATTTTTATGAAAGGATACATATAAGTAAAGGACTTTCCGGTCGCAAATCCATACTGCGTGGTTACGCCGTTTTCCACAACCGTCAACTGCTTCGCCAGCTTTCGCAGTTCATCCCAGGTGAGCGGTTCGGAAGGCACTTCCAGACCTGCCGCCTCAAATATGGAATTATTCATAAACATGGTCAGCGTACAGGTATCGAACGGCAAAGCGTAAATGCTGCCGTCGTATTTATAGCCTTCCAGAGCGGACGGAATATAGTCGCCGCTTTGGAATACGGTTCCGTCATATTCATCCAGGTTCAAAAGAGCGCCCTGTTTTGCATATTCGGCAATCATCTCTTCTCCAACCCACGCCACGTCCGGCGCCGTTTTTGACGCCACCATCACAAGCAGTTTTTTCTGGTAATCATCAATGATCGGGATAAATTCCACTTCGATATGGTCATTTTCTTCGTTAAACTGATTTACCATGGTCTCATATAAGGAAATCGCCGCTTCATTGTCTTCAAAATAGGTGAACTGCAATTTCACCTTCTCAGCGGATCCCTGTTCCTGACCGTCCGAAGCTTCCTGACCGGCTGTTTCTGCAGTACCGGCCGTTTCCGCCGTACCGCCTGTTCCCGAACCGCCAGCCGTATTGCCGCACCCTGCAAGAGTTCCTGCCGCCAGTGTCAATGTTAACAAAACCGCCAATACCTTACTTCTCATATGTTTTCTCCTTTCCCGCTTCTGCAAGCAGAAGTCTTTCCAATCCGTACATAATTGTGGTTGCGCACCACCCCGTATATACGGAATACATACCGCCTTCATCGATTGCATTATTCTGATTGGCTCTGCCGTCCCAGCAGTTCTTTTTTAAATTCCAGGACCCCCGCCAGCCGCCGTCCCACAGGGGCGATTCCCCCCTGCACTGGATCTCACACAGAAAATCCGCCAGTTTCCGGGCCCAATCCAGATATTTTTCCTTTCCCGTCTGCTCATATAACTCCACAAACGTAAAGAGCGCATGTCCCTGCGTATAGACCAGATCGCACAAATCGGGATTATCCTGAAGGGAAATTTGAGGATTTCTTTCCGTACAGTTTGCGATCGCTCCGTTTTCCCACCGCAGTCTTTCCACAAATCCGCTGATCTTTTCGATCCATTCCAGATAAACCTCATTTTTAGTGGCTTCATAAGCCTTTGCAAATGCGAACAGGCTCATACAGGTCTCCGATGACAAAGGCCGCCAGTCTTCCATTTTGATGATTTCATAACTCGTCCGAAGGCTTCCGTCTTCCCGTACCTGTGAGATCAGATAGCCCATCGCTTTTTCCGCGCTTTCCAGATATTTTTCTTCTCCGCACGCTTCATACATCAGATACATGCCGGCGGCCATCCAGATCACAAAGCAGGGGCCTTTGGCGCACTGCGCCACATTCTTTCCGTCTTTTCTTCCATAGGTGCCGTCCGCCCTCTGACAATTCAGCCAATAACCGGCCAGCTTCTTTGCCATATGCAAAAGCCGTTCCTCTTTCCTTTCCGCATATAACTGGCAAAGGCAGATCAGAACTTTTCCATTATCATTCTGATAGATCGTCTCTCCCGTCTTTTCCTCCCTTATCGTTCTGTCTATGACATAAAACGGAAAACTCCCCTGAAAAACGGAATCGCTGTCCGTATCCTGAATTCTCTCCAGAAACGCGATGATTTTCTCTCTTAACTCCCGGTACGGATCGCCTCCGACAATCTTCCCGTAATAAGTCAGCACTCGTAAATACTCCGCGTTGCAGTCCGGTCTGGTCCAGCATACTCTCTCATTCCGGTCAATGCGGATCCTCTCATAAATCCCGTTATATCCCTGGTCAAAAGAAAGCATCTGCGTCTGAATCCACCGAATGCCGTTCTCAATTGTCTCTAAATATTTCTTCCCCATTCCGCCTTCCTTATCTGACCGCATTAAATCTGATCGCATTGACATAGCGCTGTGTAATTTCTCTCGGCCTTGTAATCGCCGTTCCGATCACCGCCGCAAAAGCGCGGTTTTCCATCGCCCTTTTCAGCTGCTCGGGCGACCATATGCCGCCTTCCGCAATCACCGGAATTTTAACCTGCCCGCTCAATTCATGAATCAGTCCATAATTCGGAATCGGAACATCCCTTGTTTCTTCCGTATAGCCGCAAAGCGTGGTGCCCACCAGGTCAAAGCCGAGTGTTTCCGCCTTCAGGCCATCCGCAAGGGTTGCGCAGTCCGCCATAAAAAGCTGGTCCGGATATTTTTCTCTGACCTGACCGAACAATTCTTCCAGCGTCATATTCCCCGGTCGGATCCTGTCCGTGCCGTCCATGGCGATGATTTCCACTCCGTTTTCCGCCAGCGCATCAATTTCCCGCATCGTGGGGGTTATGTATACCTGACTGTCCGGATAAACAGTCTTAATAATGCCTATCATGGGAAGCCTGACGCTCTCTTTGATTTTCTGAATATCGGACACGCTGTTGGCTCTGATCCCCTTTGCCCCGCCGCATTGCGCGGCATATGCCATTCTGGACATGATATAGGAATCATGAAGCGGTTCATCTTCCAGCGCCTGACAGGACACGATCAGCCCGCCTTTGATTTGATTCAGTATTTCTCCTTTCGTCACACGATACCCTCCGTAATCATTCATGAATCGCTTTTCAATACCGGATGACTCAATCTACGATCAACGCGGACAGCGTACTCTCATGCTTCGCATATCTGCTGTGCAGATCCGTATGAAAGAAGTAGATATAAAAAATATCTGTCATGACCAGAATCGGGAACTGGGGCGTAATCATCGTTCCGCTTTCCATATTTTTCACGGAAGCCACTTTCAGCACTTCATGATAATTTCCCTTATTCCGGATCGATTTGTTCGCCGTCACCAGTACGGTTTTCGCTCCGTTTTCCTTCGCAATCCGCAAACCCGAAATTACTTCTTTCGTTGTGCCGCTCAAAGAAAAGGCTATCACCAGACAGTTTTCGTTCACCAATGAGGAATTCATCTTCATCATATGCATATCGCTGATCGCCTCGACGCGCATTCCCAGCCGCATAAACCGAAGCTTAAATTCCTGCGCCGCTATTCCCGAACTGCCCACTCCATACACATAGACATATTCCGCCTCGGTCATCATTTTCACGATTCTCATGATCTGCGCCTCGTCGATCAAACGCAGACTCATGTCCAGAAACCCCTGGTAGGTGCCCAGCACTTTTTCCGTCATTGCGTTCAAATCGGGCGCGTCCCCTTTTTTAAACTGCTTTTCATAATCATAAATGAATTCCCGATAGCCCTTAAAACCGCACTTTTTGGCAAATCTGGAAAGCGAAGCTTCCGAAACATACAGCTTTTCAGCCATTTTTGTGGCGGAAAAATTCATATCTTCCTGATTGTTCAGAAAAAAGTCCGCGATTCCTTTTTCCACGTTGGTCAATTCCCGATATGCATTTTCCATTCTGGTAACGGCAACATTTTTCATCTGTTCCATCATGATCATCTTTTTACGCTTGAGTGTAATATTACAACCGGTATATGCCTTCTAAAGACATTTTCAATATAAATGGCGGCCAAAAACTTTTCAATAGTTTGGGCCAATCCGGAAAGAAGTTCCCTCGAAATGTAATATTTGCTCAATTTTCCTCCTCTTTGCACTAAAATTTTTGAATATTTTTACCAATTTTCTGAAAGAATTTTACTACCAGATTTTATGCTTGCATCACTTTCGTACGGTCTGCGCAGTAAATGCGCAGACCTACCTGAGCTGTTACTATTTTATACTATTTCTGCATTTTTTGAACATGGTTATTATTGACAGATGTTTGTTTGTACGCTACAATTAGCTTCTAAAACCTGCAAAGGCTATGGATTTTTCTAGACGACGTCTATTTTCGCCATACAATTACCGTTTGGGTAGTTGTGCGGCGTTTTTTTGTGCGGCAACGCCGTTTTTCATAACTTCCTGTCATACCGGGAAAAATACAAGAATAAGGAGAATAGAGAAAATGGAACAAACCTTTATGAAAGAAAAACCAGTTTTACAATTGGTGATATCGATGTCGCTTCCCATGATTCTGTCCATGATGGTCAGTTCCCTTTACAACATCATCGACAGCTTCTTCGTGGCAAAAATCAGCGAGCAGGCGATGACCGCCCTGTCCCTCGTTTTTCCGGTGCAAAATCTGGTCAACGCCGTCACCATCGGCTTCGGCATCGGCATAAATGCGGTAATCGCCTTCTATCTGGGCGCGCAGGATCAAAAGAAAGCGGATACGGCGGCAACCCAGGGGCTTCTTTTAAGCTTTCTCCACGGTATTTTTCTGACCGTTATCTGCATTGCCGTCATGCCCGCTTTTTTAAGGTCCTTTACCTCCGATCCGGAAGTCATTGCATTGGGGCTGCAATATTCCAACATCGTATTCGGCTTTTCCGTCATCATTGCCCTCGGTCTTGCCTTTGAAAAAATTTTCCAGTCCGTCGGCAAAATGACGGTGTCCATGATAAGCATGATGATCGGCTGTATTACGAACATTCTTCTGGATCCGGTCCTGATTTTCGGCCCCGGCCCTGTGCCCGCGCTGGGAATCCGGGGCGCCGCCATCGCCACCGGCATCGGGCAGGTTCTGACGCTGTTATCCTATCTGCTCTTTTATTTTTTCCGGCCGATTCCGGTAAAGATTCGTCTGAAGGGATTTCGCTGGGACCGGCAACTGGCCCAAAAGCTGTATACCATCGGCATTCCGGCGACTTTAAATCTCGCCCTGCCTTCCATCCTGATTTCCGCTTTAAACGCCATTTTGTCCGCCTTTTCCCAGTCCTGCGTGCTGGTTCTTGGCATCTATTATAAGCTGCAAACCTTCCTGTATCTGTCCGCCAACGGTCTCATTCAGGGAATCCGTCCGCTGGTGGGCTACAATTACGGCGCCGGCGAGCACAAAAGAGTGCGCAAAATTTATTCCACCACTCTGCTTATAACGATCGTCATCATGGCGGCAGGAACCCTGCTGTGCCTGACCTTTCCGGACCGTCTCATGCTTTTATTTACCGAAAATGAGGCGACCGTCTCGCTCGGCGCTTCGGCCCTGCGGATCATCAGCGCAGGTTTTGTGGTATCATCCGTATCCGTCGTTTCTTCCGGCGCTTTGGAAGGGCTGGGAATGGGCATGCCCTCTTTACTCATTTCCCTGTGCCGCTATCTCCTGGTCATCCTTCCCGCCGCCTTTGTGCTGAGCCGTTTCTTCGGCGCTTCGGGCGTATGGCACGCATTCTGGATCACAGAGCTGATCTCCGCGGCGGTTTCTTTCCTGATCTACCGCAAAAAAACGGCGTAGCTTACCGTCTATTCAAACGCATACCACCGGCTGTCAATCTGCGCTCCCGCCGCATTTGACGCCGGAATGGTGATCCCGTATCCCGGATCGTTGCGGGTAAAGCTGTCGAAGTTTTCCGCCAGATAACCCAGTTCTCCGGTGGGGTCCGCATATGCGGCGACCAGTACCGGATCTCTTTTTTCCGCTTCCAGCGGATCGTTCACCTCCAGATCCGTATACCGGAACGCCATCCGGGACAGGCGGACATTGTTGCGCGCCACCGGGGTACCGGCAACATCCAGCGCTTCTTCAAACAGCGCATAAACTCTCTTTTTATCCACATGCTTCATGAAGGAAACGCCGCCCTGATTGAGAGGCGCTTCTCCGTCAAGGGTTCGCTCATATATGCCAAAAATCTCCGACAGAACCGGTCCGGCGTTTCCATAGAGACGGCAGAGCCTGTCAAGATTGTCCTTCAGCGTCAGCGACGTATCATAAGCCGTGCGCCCGAACGTATAAAAATTCAGCAAATTGTTCCACACATTGAAACACTCAATCTGGGTACCCGCCCCGCAGATTTTTTCCCGCACAAAATGCCGGAATATGCTTCCGATCTCGTCGGCCATGGGGATGATCCTCTGCTTATTGCTGTACACGCCCATATAGTAATCATAGTAAACTACATTTTTGCACTTCTTTTTCCACTGCAGAAGGTTCCGGTCACAATCCGTCTCGATCAGGCAGCTTCCGTCGGGCTTTCCGCCGCTTCGCAGTCCCTGCGGCGTCCAGGTGGACTCATCCGCCACAACGGCGTCGCAGAATTCCTGTTTTTGCGGGCACTCCCAAAGATCCTGATAGACCAGCATGTCTATCTTAACATGAGGGCGTTCTGCCGATACCCGCTTTGCCACTTCATTCTGAAAATACGCATAATTCTCAACCTTGCTGTATTTGGAGCAGTCCCCGCAGCAGCATTGCGCATCCGAGTCATCGTTGGGCCAGAACGCAATGATATCCACCGCCGGGTTTTCTTTGCTCCAGGCAATCAGGTTCCTGGAAACCTCCTCTATACATGCGGCGTTCCGACTGCAATAAATCCACTGTCCGCTGCGGTCAGCCGCCGATTTCGGCACAAAACGCCCGCCGTCCTTCTGCAGCCTGTAAAATTCCGGGTGAGTCTCATAATAGCGCTCCGCAAAATAAGCGTTTCCGAAGTGAGGCAGCCAGGTGGCGGCCGACTCATGGTGTCCTACAGAAAGGCGGATTCCCCGCTTTTCCAGTTCCAAAAGCATTCCGATTTCCTTATATTTTTCATAGATGCTGGTCCAGGTGAGAATCCGATTATAACGGTTTTTCCCCAGCCAGTCCACAAACGGCACATTCAGCTTCCGGTCCGCGTTGGCCGCCCAGTTGCTGTACTGCACAATTGCGGTACGGTAGCTTAAATCAGCCGCGGGCCTGATATAGCAAAAATCCCCGATCTCCACAACTTCCCGCTGCGGCACAACCTCTCCCGCATTCACACAATCCGCACAAAATGCGCCGAAGCTGCACCCCAGGCACCGTTCCAGAAACTCATAGACGCCATAGAGCGTTCCTCTTCTGCAGTCGTCATATCCCTCGCTGCCCGCTATAACCGCTGTATTTTCGCGGACAGAAAGATAAAAACCCTCCGCGCCTGTCAGCTTTTTCTGAAATTTTGCTTCGCTGATTAATCCGGCACAGCTATCGTTTCTTTGGGGCGCGCCCAGAATAAAATTGCAGCGGTCAGGACAGATATTTTCAGATACCCCGGCGCAGACGCCCACCGACAATTTAAGGTATCGGATCAGTTCTTCCGCGGCAAAGCGCTCGACGGCATTTTCAAAACGCGGCAAAATGACCGCCGCTTTCTCATTTCTTTTCAGAATCATCTTTCTTCTCTCTATACTTTCTTATTTATTTTGCACAAAAGAGCCTGTATTTTAGCCATT
>JAUNGC010000038.1 GCA_030524745.1 Eubacteriales bacterium
ATAAGTAAGACCCCTTAGAGAGTATGAGGTAGATAGGTCTGAGGTGGAAGTGCAGTAATGTATGAAGCTGACAGATACTAATCGGTCGAGGGCTTATCCTGACAGGTTGAAGTAGGGAATGGATGTAAGAGAGAGAAATATTTAGTGTTCAGTTTTGAGGGTATAAAGCGATTATGAATTTGTCAATATGGAGATCTATAGCGTCTTGCTGTAGATCTTTTTTGTGTTGTTTTTATTGTTCAGCCCATTAAAGTCTGCTATAATACCATGAGAAACTTCTTTTGTGGAATCTATGTCTATGAAATAAGGAGAAAGAAGCGACAGAGACAGAGCAGGAAAGGCGGAGGGATGTTGGAACAGATGAAGAAAGCTGTGAGAGATGCCCAGCTTGTGTTAGTGGGGATTGGTTCTGAATTTGCGCAGCAATTTGAGGCGATGGAAACGGATGAATTTTATAAACCGCTTCTTGAGCAGGCGCGGAAGGAAGAAAATGCGGAGCAGCTACAGCAATATTTAAAATTTCATTATATCATGCGGCATCCTGACGAAAGGATTCTGCAGGCATATGACCGGCTGGCGGGGATGCTGGAAGGAAAGAATTATTTTATCGTGTCTTTATGCACAGATGATCTGATATACCGGGGGAATTTGAATGCGGAAAAAATTGTGACGCCCTGCGGAGGTTTTCGTGCTATGCAGTGCGGAAAAGAGTGCGCGGCGGATCAGGAATTGCTGGTGACAGATGAAAATGTAATGCAGGCGCTTTTAAAAAGCATTGATGCTTGCGAAGGAGATTTGAATGAGGTGGATTTTCCGGTATGTGCGGAATGCACGAAGCCTTTGTGGTTCAATCAGATTTCAACGCCGGATTATAAAGAAGAAGGATATTTACCCCAATGGCAGCTTTATACCAAATGGCTGCAGGGAACTTTAAACAGGGATATATGTATTCTGGAACTGGGAGTGGGAATGCAGTTCCCGCAAATTATCCGGTTTCCCTTCGAGAAGATTGCCTTTTTTAACCGGAAAGCGCAGTTTTTCAGAGTTCATTCCAGATTGTACCAATTGACGGAGGAGTTAAAGGGGAAAGGAATATCTGTTGCGGAAAATCCGGTGGATTTTTTGAGGAGGAAAATATGATTGCAATTATCGATTATGATGCGGGCAATATCAGGAGCGTGGAAAAGGCGCTGCTGTCTTTGGGAGAAGAGGTCATTCTGACAAGAGATCCCAAAACGCTTTTGGAGGCGGAGCGGGTGATCCTGCCCGGTGTGGGAGCCTTTGGAGATGCGATGGGACGGCTGGAAGAATATGGGCTGGTGGAGATCATTCGCAGAATCGTAGATAAGGGGACTCCGTTTCTCGGAATTTGTCTGGGACTGCAGCTTTTATTTGAGTCCAGCGAAGAAAGTCCGGGCGTGGCGGGGATCGGAATTCTAAAAGGGAAAATCCTGCGGATTCCGGAAGGAACCGGAGAAGATAACATGCCCTTGAAAATCCCTCATATTGGCTGGAATTCTCTCGATTTTACGAAAAAAGGCAGGTTATTTGAAAACATGCCCCGGGAGCCTTATGTCTATTTTGTGCATTCCTACTATCTGAAGGCGGAAGAAGATATCGTGACGGCCAGGACTTCTTACGGCGTTTCCATTGATGCGTCTGTGGAAAAAAGAAATGTGTTTGCCTGTCAGTTCCATCCGGAGAAAAGTTCGGAGACGGGGCTGCAGATTCTGAAAAACTTTGTCGGCATTGGCCGCTGATAAAAGGTACCGGCGTTTATCAAATGTCTGAGATAGAGATTGAAAAGGAGAGAGTCAGTCAGATGCATACGAAGAGAATCATTCCCTGCCTTGACGTGCACGCGGGCAGGGTGGTGAAAGGCGTTAATTTTGTAAATTTGCGTGATGCCGGCGACCCGGTGGAAATTGCGGCGGCCTATGATAAGGCGGGAGCCGACGAACTGGTTTTTCTGGATATCACGGCGTCCTCTGATGCCCGCAATACGGTGGTGGATATGGTCCGCAGGGTGGCGCAGAAAGTATTCATTCCGTTTACGGTGGGAGGCGGGATTCGCACCGTAGAGGATTTCCGGGCGCTGCTGCGGGAAGGGGCGGACAAAATATCCATCAATTCTTCCGCGATCAATATGCCCAGGCTGATCAGCGATGCGGCGGATAAATTCGGCAGCCAGTGCGTGGTGGTGGCAATCGACGCCAAACGGCGCAGCGATGGAAGCGGCTGGAACATATATAAAAACGGCGGAAGAATCGACGTGGGAATCGATGCGGTGGAATGGGCTGCAAAGGTGGAAGCGTTGGGAGCGGGGGAAATTTTGCTGACCAGCATGGACTGTGATGGCACGAAGGCCGGGTATGATATTGAATTGACCCGCGCGATCGCATCCGAGGTTTCCATACCGGTAATCGCTTCCGGCGGTGCGGGCACAATGGAGCATTTCTATGAAGCGTTGACGGCGGGCCATGCGGAAGCTGCGCTGGCAGCATCGCTGTTTCACTATAAGGAACTGGAAATTGAACAGGTGAAACGTTATCTGAAAGACAAAGGAGTTCCGGTGAGAATCTGACCGTCCGATACCGTGCGCCATGCAGTGGGATGCCGTGATCCGGCTGACCGCAAGAGTCAATAAAGAAGAGGAGAAAAATGCGATGGCTATGATTAGTAACGACTGGCTTCCGGCTTTAAAAGAGGAATTTCGGAAACCGTATTATGCGAAACTGTTTCAGTTTGTGAAGGAGGAATATGCGGCCAGGGTCATTTATCCGCCGGCAGATGATATTTTTAATGCCTTTCATTTTACGCCTTTGCATGAGGTAAAGGTGGTGATTTTGGGGCAGGATCCCTATCATAATGAACGGCAGGCGCATGGACTGTGTTTTTCCGTACAGCCGGATCAGGAAATACCGCCGTCGCTGGTCAACATTTATCAGGAATTGCACGATGATCTGGGCTGTTATATTCCCAATAACGGATATTTGAAAAAATGGGCCGATCAGGGCGTTTTACTTTTAAATACAGTGTTGACCGTCAGGGCGCATCAGGCGAATTCTCATCAGGGAAAAGGCTGGGAGCAGTTTACGGATGCAGTGATCGAAGCGGTCAATGCCCAGGACCGCCCAATCGTATTTCTGCTTTGGGGAAGGCCTGCGCAGATGAAGGCCGGGATGCTTACCAATCCCAATCATCTGATTTTAAAAGCGCCGCATCCGAGTCCGCTGTCGGCATACAGGGGATTTTTTGGCTGCCGGCATTTCAGCCAGACCAACGAGTTCCTGAAAGCGCATGGACTCAGTCCCATTGACTGGCAGATCGAGAACATATAAGCATATATATGGGAAATGAATGTCCGGACTATGATTGGGAAAGGCGGAAAATATTATGGCATATTGGAAGAAGTTAAAATGGAATATGGTAATTATGGCAGTTCTGACTGTTGTGATGGGAGCGGCATTGATTCTCAATCCGGATGCGGCTGCTCTTACGATTTGTAAGCTGTTGGGCTGGATCATTTTAATCAGCGGGGCTGTTTCCGTTGTTTTTTATTTAAAAGGAAGGCGCAGCTTTTGGGAAGCTTCGGCGCTGGTCCTGGCGGTTATCGGGATCGTGCTGGGAGTCTTTATCATTCGCACGCCGGGAATCATTGTAAAATTTTTAGGGTATTTACTGGCCGGGGTGCTGTTGGTTCATGGGATAAATGATATCAGAGAGGCGTTTGAAATCCGCAGGTTTTTGGATAAGCGCTGGAATATCGCCCTGGTGCTGGGGATTATCAGTATTTTGCTGGGAATTTTGATTTTATGGAATCCGTTTTCTTCGGCCGCCGTATTGATGACGATAATCGGAATTTCGCTGGTGTATGACGGCATAACGGACCTGCTGATCGTGCTGCGGGCGGCAAAATTTGTAAAAGATGTCAAAAGGGATCTGGAGGACGATATCATTGACTGAGCGTTATTATGACAAACGCAGTGATTGGGAGAGGGAGAAAATATGAGACCTGCAGGATGGAGATACAGGATTATTGTTCCGGCGTTACTTATGAGTATGTTGTTAAGCCTGTTATGCGGCTGCAGCATGCGGCAGGGAGAGGATGCGCTGGCCGGAATACGGGAAGCCGTGGAGAATTTGGGCTCGGACAGTCAGGACGGCGCGGCCGGGGACGCTGTTTCAGGAGAGAAAGAGACGGATGCAGCAGATTCTGCTGACGATTCTCAGACACAACAGACGGTAGCTGCATCACCGGCGGATCGCCTCTATGAGGGACTGCGGCCGGCGCTTTTGGAGCAGGAGACGGACGGTTCCAGTAGTGTGGTTCCCTGCGTGGAAGCATATATAGTTGAGCCGGATTTGAGCAATGTGGAGAATTTGTGGCAGATTTACCTGCAGGATAGTATGGCGGATAAGCTGGTACAAAACGGTTTTGTGGTGGCGGGGAGCGCCGGCCGGGAATTTTATGAGGTGTACGAAACGAACCGTTACAGCCAGATTCCGAATTTTGTAACGGTCGATTCTCTGATGCATACCTACCACCTGTATTTTTCTTATTTGTTGAAAAATACAGAGAAAAATTATCTTTCCGGCGCTCTTTTATCGCTGAGCAGGAGAATGCTTGAGGACAGTCAGGAGCAGTATGAGCAGCTTGCCGGCAGCGAATGGGAGAGCGCGGCGAAGCGCAATGTCGCGTTTTTTACTGTTGGGGCAAAGCTTTTGGATGACAGCATCGAGGCTGACGGCAGGGTGGAGCAGATGGTATCGGCGGAACTTGATAAAATCAGGAGCGCGGAAGGAATCTATCTGTCCGAAATCACAGGGGACGAAGAGGACTATACCCAGTATATTCCACGGGGATACTATGAAGGCGATCCGGAATTGGAAGCGTATTTTAAAGCCATGATGTGGTACGGCAGGATTCATTTTGCGCAGAAGGAAGAGGATCTGGACAGAAGCGCGCTGCTGATTACGAAGGCGCTGGCGGACGATGGGGAAGCCTGCGAACTGTGGGAAGCGGTATACGCTGTGACTTCCTTTTTTGCCGGAGCCAGTGATGACAGAGGCGTGTGCGAATACGGGCCGGTATTGGCGGAAGTATATGGAAGGAACATCACAGCAGGGGATTTGATCGGGGATGAAGCGGCTTTTGAGAAGTTTCATGAATTGACGGCGAAATTGCCTGCTCCGAAAATCAATTCCATTCCGATCTTTGACGGGGAAGACAATACCATTTTGGGCTTCCGTTTTATGGGCCAGCGTTTCACCGTTGACGCGGCGGTCATGCAGAGACTGATTTACAGCGATGTGAAGGAAAACAGCCAGGGAGAAAAACGTATGCTGCCCGATGTGCTGGATGTTCCGGCGGCGCTGGGGAGCGATATCGCGCTGCAGATTCTGAAACAGGGCGGCGCGTTGGATTATGCAGGATATGCGGAAAATATGGAACTGCTTCGCGCTGGACTGGCGGGAGAAAATAGTAAACTGTGGTCCGCTAGTCTCTATTCAGGCTGGCTGAATACGCTCCGGCCGCTGCTTTTGGAAAAGGGCGAAGGCTATCCTGTTTTCATGCAGAATGAAGAATGGATGAAAAAGGATCTGGAATGCTTTGCAGGAAGCTTTACGGAATTGAAGCATGATACCATTCTCTATTCCAAGCAGGCGATTGCGGAAATGGGCGGAGGTTATGACGAGGAACCGGACGACAGAGGTTATGTGCAGCCGGAGCCTGTTGTTTATGAACGGTTCGCAGATCTTTCCCGGCAGACACAGCAGGGACTTTTGCAGTTTGGAATGCTTTCCGCGGCGGATCAGGAAAATCTGGAGCGTCTGACCTATATGGCGGAGCAGCTTCTGACGATTTCCAATAAGGAACTGGTGGAAGAATCCCTCACAGAGGAGGAGTACGAGTTTATCAGAACCTACGGGGGTTCCATCGAACATTTCTGGTATGAGGTGATAAAGGATACGGCGGGCGACGAGGAGCAGATCAACAGGCAGGAATACCCGGCGGCAATCGTGGTCGATATTGCGACGGATCCCAACGGCACCGTGCTGGAGGCTGCGACCGGCGATCCGTCATGTATTTATGTGCTGGTGAAGGTGGAAGGGAAATTAAAAATTGCCAAGGGCAGCGTTTATACCTTTTATCAGTTCCCGTGGCCGATGGAGGACCGGCTGACGGACAGCAAATGGCGTCAGATGATGGGACTGCAGACGGACGAAAGCGGATACTATAATTATGATAACAGGCTTCCGCAGCCGGAATGGACAGAAAGCTACCGGCATCAGTATGAGTGGGAATAGATTGCGCAAAGCGCTGCTCCTGCTGCTGGTCGTTTGTGCGATTCTGGCGGGAATCGGGACTTTGGGATATGTTCTGTGGAGGAACGGGACCTTTCTGCCGCAGTGGATCACGTGGGAAAACCGGGAGATGTACGATCAAACGGGCGAATACCGGGTCCTTCTGCAGCGCAGGAAGGTCCTGGTTTTTTGGCAGGATCGTGAGATATGGTCCTCTCCGGAAGACATAAAGGTGCAGGAGGCAGTGACCTGCGACATCGATAACGACGGTCGGGACGAATTGATTCTGCTGTGCTGGAAAATCGGCCGTTACGGCAGTCATAAGCCGTTCTGGGTAAAAGAAGATGAAAAGAAATGGTCCCAGCATATTTTTGTCTATGCGTATGCGGAGGACGCGATCAGGCCGAAATGGATGTCCTCTTTTCTTGGTCAGGATGTCATGGATATGGCGCAAAACGGAAAGGAAAAACAGCCGCGCTTATGGCTGACGGCTCCGGACGGAAGCGTCAGCAGTTGGATGTGGGATTCCTGGGGCTTTACAAAGGAAGATACGGATATTTCCTTCGCGGTTTTTGGCGATTTGATCGCCCATGAACCGATTTACCGGTATGGACTGCAGCAGGATGAAGCGTTTGGGTTTTTATTTGAAAATTTCACAGAACTTCTGGCGGCAAAGGATGTGACGGTGATTAATCAGGAAACGCCGCTGACGGATGATCCGGACCGGTATGGAGATTATCCCAGATTCGGCACGCCGGTGCAGGTAGGGCAGGCGATTGTGGACGCCGGTTTTGACGTCGTGACCTGTGCGACCAATCACGCGCTGGATCGGGGGACGGAGGGAATTGGCTTTACGAAACGCTTTTTTGAGGAAAATGGCGTTCTTTGCCTTGGCATACAGGAGGAGACGCAAAGCGGCAGAGCATATGAGATTCTCACCAGAAAGGGAGTCCGTTTTGCGCTGTTTAACTATACCTACGGCACCAATGGAATTCCGGTTCCGGACGGATTTCCTGATATGGTGCGGATGCTGGATGATGAAGAAAAAATCCGGAATGAGTTAAAAAGCGCCGCCGGTGAAGCGGATCTGGTGATCGTTTTTGTTCACTGGGGCACGGAAAATGCCGAAGAGCCGGATGATTTTCAAAAAAAATGGGCACAGGTATTTTTAGAAGGCGGGGCGGATGTGGTCGTCGGAACCCATCCCCACGCGCTTCAGCCAGCTACGGTTTTGACGGATGAAGACGGACATGAAATGCTCCTCTTTTATTCCATCGGCAATTTTTTAAGCGCGCAGCCCCAAAAAAGCTGCGTCAGGGGCGGCATAGCGGAGTTTACGGTGTCGCTCACCCAAAAGGGATATCAGGTTACGGCCTATGATCTGATACCGCTGCGGATTGTCTGGCATGAGGGCGGTAAATATACGGCGGAACCGGAGCGAGGGGGGTATTCTGACGAAGCGGAAAAAGGAGCAGGAGAATGACCATCAGACATTTTCAGATTTTTACAGCAGTAGTGGACTGCCGCACCATGCATCAGGCGGCGAAGGAACTGTATTTGTCCCAGCCCAATATCAGCCAGGCGATCGGGGAACTGGAGCGCCACTATCAGGTGAAGCTGTTTGAACGGTATAAAAAGAAGCTGATTCTGACGCCGGAAGGCGAGAGACTGTTAAAGCATTGCCGGGCGCTATTGGCGCAGTATGACGCGCTGAATCAGGACATGCGAAAGCTGCAGGAGAATCCCGTTTTGAGAATCGGAGCCACTGTTTCGGTGGGAGAGGAGATTTTAGTTCCCCTTGTGGCAGAATTTGAATCGAAATATCCCCATATCAGGATAGAGGTGACAGTCAACAACACGGAATATGTGGAGGAATATATTCTGAACGGAAAGCTGGACGCCGGAATTGTGGAAGGGCAGACGGTCAGCAGCGAACTGGAGCGGAAGCCGTTTTGTCAGGATTGCATGCAGGTAGTAGTTGCGCCGGATAATCCGCTGGTAAAATTTGAGCAGATATCTCCGCAGGACCTGGCGGACTATGGGATCATCACCAGAGAGCAGGGATCGCAGGTGCGCAACGTGCTTTTGAACATGCTGGCGGCGCAGGGAATTCCCGTGCAGATTAAATGGAACTGCACCAATATACACACCATTAAGCAGGCGGTAATGGCGGGACAGGGGATTTCCGTGCTGTCTTCGCTGGTGACGCAAAAGGAGATAGCGGAGGGAAGCCTCAAAGTTCTCAGCGTAGAGGGGCTGGACGGACATCGTCAAATCCATCTGGCGCTGCATCATAACAAAAACCGCAGCGAAGCTTTGAATTGCTTTCTGCGGTTCTGTGAGACTTATAGCGAACGCCTGCAGACAGGGTGGCAGACGGAAACGGCTGAAAAGTCCTGCAGATCAGATTGATAACGACTAAAACGTTTTTATAGCAGTCCCGGTATCAGCAGATAAAGAAGGGTTCCCACCACGCCGGAGCCTAAAATAATTTTGATGGCGCCCAGTTTGAATTTACGGAGCAGAAAGAGACAGCCCGCAAACAGTGCGATTTCCAGAAATTTCAGGTTGTCCGGGGAAAAGTCCACCTTGCCGTTTCGAAAGACGGCAAGGGTCAGAATGGACAGACCGGCGCAGGAGATCAGAGATACGACGGCGGGACGCAGGCAGCCGAGTACGGTCTGCACGCCGGAAAAGCTGCGGTATTTATAATAATAATAAGCCAGGATCAGACAGATCGTAAAAGGCATCAGGATACAGCCGAAGGTGCAGATCAGAGCGCCAGGGATACCTGCCAGACGCATGCCGACAAAGGTGGCGGAATTGATGGAGATGGGACCGGGCGTCATTTCCGCAATGGTAATCAGGTTTGCAAATTCTTCCAGCGTCATCAGATTCCAGACGTTGACGATCTGGTTCTGGATTAACGGAATGGCAGCGTAGCCGCCGCCCACGCTGAAAAGTCCTACCTGAAGAAAGCTTACGAACAGTTTCAATAGCATAGGCATGATTATTTGTCCTCCTTATTCTTCATGACGTCCATGATGACGCAGATGATCCCCGTAACAAGGCAGCACAGGATGATGACCATGGCGCTGATGTCCAGAAAATATCCCATGATGAAAGTGACGATCATCAGGGTGATATACAGTATTTTCCGGGTGCCGATCACATTTTTTGCCAGATTGATGACCACGTCGCAGATCACGGCGGCAACGCCGGCGCGCATGACGGTCAGGGCGATATTGATAATGCGGTTTGTGCGGAATTGATCGTAGAAAACTGCGATCAGGGAAAGCAGTATCATGGGCGGCAGTATGGTGCCGACCACGGCGGTTAAAGAGCCGATGACGCCGTGGAGCCGATAGCCGAGAATCACGGATGCGTTTACCGGAATCGGACCGGGGGAGGATTGGGCGATCGCAGTGACGTCCAGCATTTCGTCCTCTTCCAGCCAGTGATGTTCTTCCACCACCTTCTTTTTCATGAGGGAAACGATTACAAAGCCGCCGCCGAAGGTGCAGGCGCTTAGAGTAAACATGGACCAGAATAACTGCCGAAGCAGTTTGCAATCAATTTTTTTCTTCTTCATGATACAATAATCATCCTTTCCGGATTCATTCTTTGTTTTCTGACGATTCTCATTGTATTCCATTTTCGTTCATATGTAAAATATATGAAAACGATTAAATCGATCAGCTTTTTTTATCAATCTGTTTTTATCATGGAAAAAGCGAAAATGGGATTGACAGAAACAGAAAAACGGTCTATAGTGTTCCTGAAAAGAACTACTAGCGGAGGGCATGATGGAAGACGGAATCCTTTTGGAAAAACTGACCGGATTCGGATTGACCCGGCAGGAAGCGACTTTATACCTAAGTCTCTGCAGAAATGGGGAGATGACCGGTTATGAAGCGTCCAAGCTGACAGGCATTTCACGGTCCAATGTGTATAACAGCCTTTCGGGACTGGTGGAAAAAGGCGCTGCTTATAAAAGGGAAGAGACCGCGTCTAAATATGTGGCGGTTGACGTGGCGGAATTTTGCAGGAACAGAATCCGGCGGATGGAAGAGGATAAAGCCTACCTGACCTGTCATGTGCTGCGCCCGGAGACAGCGACGGAAGGCTATCTGACGATAGCGGGACCGCGGCATATCCGGAATAAGGCGTCCAATATGCTGGCACAGACACAATATCGTATTTATCTTTCTGCGCCGTCTGCGTTTGTCGCGGCCGTCCGTAAGGAACTGCAGTCGCTTCTGGAGCAGGGGAAGAAGGTAGTGATTTTAACAGAGCAGAATCCGCAGCTTGAGGGCGCGCTTTTTTATCAGAAGGAAACGCTGGAGAATCAGCTTCGGCTGATCGTGGATTCTTCTTATGTGCTGACCGGAGAGGCCGGCATGGCCCAGTCGGATACCTGCTTATACACCGGACAGAAAAATTTCGTCAGCGTTTTTAAAGAAGCGCTGCGCAATGAAATAAAACTGATAGAACTGACAAGGAGTTTAGGATGAACAAGAGAGCGTTTATAACAAAACAACAAGTGGAAGAAATTGTGAAAACCTATCCCACGCCCTTTCATATTTATGATGAGAAGGGGATCCGGGAAAATGCGGCGAAGGTGAAGGAAGCTTTTTCCTGGAATCCGGGATTTAAGGAGTATTTTGCGGTGAAAGCGACCCCCAATCCGTTCTTAATCAACATTTTGCGGGAGTATGGCTGCGGCTGCGACTGCTCTTCCCAGACCGAACTGATGCTGTGCGACGCGATCGGAGTGACCGGACATGACATCATGTTTTCCTCCAACGATACGCCCGCGGAGGAATATGCGCTGGCGGACCGTCTGGGCGGCATCATCAATCTGGATGATATCACGCACATTGATTTTGTGGAAAATATTCTGGGAAAACTGCCGGAGACAATGAGCTGCCGTTTTAATCCGGGCGGCGTTTTTCAGTTGAGCAACGGCATTATGGACAACCCCGGCGACGCGAAATACGGCATGACCACGGAACAGATTTTTGAGGCCTTCCGCGTCATGAAAGCGAAGGGTGTGAAGCGGTTCGGCATTCATGCCTTTCTGGCCAGCAATACGGTGACGAACGAATATTACCCCCGGCTTGCGAAACAGCTTTTCGAACTGGCAGTGAAGCTGGAAAAGGAGACTGGCGCGGATATTGCGTTCATTAATCTGTCCGGCGGCGTTGGAATTCCGTACCGTCCGGAGCAGGAAGGAAACGATATTCTGGCAATCGGAGAAGGCGTGCACCGCGTATATGACGAAGTGCTGGTTCCTGCCGGCATGGGCGACGTGGCGATTTATACGGAAATGGGCCGCTTCATGATGGGACCTTACGGCGCGCTGGTGACGAAGGCGATTCATGAAAAGCATACCTATAAGGAATATATCGGCGTGGACGCCTGCGCGGTGAACCTGATGCGTCCTGCTATGTACGGTGCATATCATCACATCACGGTGCTGGGCAAAGAGGATGCGCCCTGCGATCATGTGTATGATGTGACCGGGTCCCTTTGCGAAAACAATGATAAATTTGCCATTGACCGCGCTCTTCCGAAGATTGAAAAAGGAGATTATCTTTTCATCCACGATACCGGCGCGCACGGATTTTCCATGGGCTATAACTATAACGGAAAACTGCGCAGCGCGGAACTTCTGCTTAAGGAAGACGGCGGCGTGGAACTGATCCGCAGGGCGGAAGAGCCAAAAGACTACTTTGCAACCTTCGACGGGTTTGATTTCTACGAAAAATTGAAGGGATGAGCAGCACAGGGGCTGGAAAAGCGCCCGGGGATAAAGAGATGACAAGAAAAGCGGTTTTGGGATTGATTTTGACAGGTTGTCTGCTGGCAGCATGCGGACAGGCAGAGGAAAACGGCTGGCAGGATGTAAACGTTTCGCCGGAACCGGTGGCCGCAGAGGAAAATATGCAGAGCGGATCGGACGGCGGGATGGAAGCAGAGGACATACGAGACGAAGCGTGTACGGATGGTACGGGTGATGAGCAGGAAGCGGCAGGAAGCAGACGGATTGAAAATCAGACCTTTCAACTGAATCTGACGCCTTATGGACAGGTTACCTTTGCGTCTTATGCGCCGGACACAACGGCGAATCCGAACGGCGACGCCACCTTTTCTATTTTGCAGGATGGCCGGACTGTTTATACGCTTCCGGAAGTCTTTGAGGGAAATGTCTGTCCGGGCAATCCCTTTTATGCGGTTGAGGCGGTGTCCTTTCCGGATATCAACAGCGACGGATATGACGATATTATTATCATATGTCAGTATATCCGAGGGGCAGGGCCGGAGGTCGGAATGGTGTTTTCAGAAGCCAGGATTTATATGGGCAGCGAAGACGGAACTTTTTTTCTGCAAAAGGAATTGATGGATGATGCCAATTCTGCGCTTGCGGTGATAACTGTGCAGACAGTGCTGGGATTTTTAGGCGTTGGGGATGCGCCTGCGGAGGCTGTGAAAGGGACGCAGACATGGCAGCAGGCGTATATCGAACAGATCAAAAACGACCAGATGCTGGAGTGTTATGGCGGATATGATCTGATTTATCTGGACAATGACGATATTCCGGAACTGGTGGAAATCGGAGACTATGAGGCGGCGGGATGCAGAATCGTCAGCTTTTATGAGGGAGAAGTCACCGTAACGCAATTGAGCAGATTGAATTTTTCCTACATCGAGAAAGAGAATTTGCTCTGCAATTCGGATGGACTGATGGATAGTTATTATGATCTGGTTTACAGGCTGGAAAACGGAACAATGACGCTGATTGCAGAAGGATACTATGGAGCGGAAGACAACTCCAATGTTCAGTTCGATGAGACAGGAGAGCCGATCTACCAATATAGCTGGAACGGTAAGGAAATGAGCGAAGAAGAATATGAGCAGGCGTTGAACGCTGTTTATGATAGGAAACGGGCGAAAAGCTACGCATATCCCGGGGACTCTGCGGAGGAGATGCTGGAGAAAATTTTCTGGAGGGAAGAGGCGAATAAGCAAGCACAATAAAATGAGCAACACAACCATGTTGCTCATCGTTTCATATCGTATTTACTCAAATCGCCATCAAAACTGAAAATTATTTTAGTGCTGGTTTAAGTAAGGACATTCTGATGCCGGCGGCGGGACTTGAACCCGCACTATGTCACCATAAACAGATTTTGAGTCTGCCGCGTCTGCCATTCCGCCACGCCGGCTTATTGCAAAAAACTGCCACAACTTCAACAGCCGAGTATTATATTACCATACCCGGCTGTTGATTGCAAGTAAAAAATTCATTTTTACGCCCGCTGTTTCCCACAACTCAATTGCAAATTAATAGGTTAAGACGATTGCATCAAGTTCTTGTTGTGTTTTGCAGGCATTAATCATTACCTCATATTTTTGCTGTAGGGAAACCGCAGGTTTAACGAATGCCTGTACTTCCATAATAAGCTGCAGAAATTCTTCTTCCGTCCAGGGTTCACATTCTTTGCCAGTCTCATTCCATGTTAATTCAATTGGAATTCCGGCCTGTTTTGCAATCATATAGGTCAGATAGTTATTGCTCATTAATGTTTGCTTTTCAGAAGTAATGGTATATGTACCTTCTGTGTTGTTATGACATGTGGATTTAAGCGGGTTTGCTTCAAGAAAGGCCGCCAGCATTTTTCTGGACTCCGTTATTTTGGCGATTCTGTTATACTCAAAAACTGTTTGCAAATCTTCTTCCGTGGGAATGTATATGAATTTCGCCCTGAAAATCATATCGGTCTCTATTTTGCCGGTCGTCGGGATTTCAGGTATCCAGCCCGCAAATTCATAATGTTCATCTGCAACAGGCCTGGGAATGCTTAACTCATCATAATTATTGACGGTCTGAAATAATGCTCCGTCAAGAGTACCGCCGGAACTGCTATGAAATGTTACTACGGGTACAGAGGGGACATATACGCTTCCATCATTGGAAAATTCAAAGCGCAGTTCATTGTCTTCATAGGTTCTGTAAATTGTGGTGTAGTCTGTATAATCTCCCTGTACAGTACCATTGTGTTCATTTAGAAATTCCATTCCATTTGTGAGAACGTTGGCGGCGGGCGGTGCGGTGAATCGAATGGATAATATTTTTCCATAGATGGAAACTTCCCCGTCATAGACAGTGGATGTATTGATAAAACGTATTTTTTCCATGTTGTTTCCTTTCTTCAACATATTTTGTTATTCTTCTATTGAAGCGTAATTGTAAATATTTAATTTTACCGGAATTGTTCAGCCGTTGTACCAATATGTAATGGTCAGAGAAGCCTCCCATGGTTCTCTGTATTCATTCTGGTTTGTCGGCTGGGGGCCAAGATAAACATTTGCAACGCCATCTTCACAGGAAGTAGTGACTGATCCAGGAGCATAATGGTTGTTATTTGTGCTGCCATATCTGTAAAAGTATATACCCTTCATTGCGGTAACGGCAGCGCCTATCAACTTATTTCCCTTCCCGGTATCAAACGATAATGAAGTGGGAATGGTATCGTTAGCGCTAAAATTCCATGTATAGGTATCAGATTTCGTATTGGATATCTGACCGATTGCCGCTGCAATGTCTGCCGGGCTGTTACTTGCTGGTGTCACTCCATAGGTTGTACACGCTGACACAATCGTATTACAACCATCCTGAAAAGACTGTCTAAGGTCAATGATTGCGTCGCTTAACGCTTTTGCGCTTGCCGCAATTCTGGAAGAGGTTGCTGTAGTGCTGTCTGTAATTCCGTCGATTACGCCAAGCTTTGCCTCTGCATTTTTTCCATCATTAAATGCTACGTCTGATGATTTCGTCCAGAACGAATATTTTTTCCATGCTGAGGAAGCTGCGTCCCATACTCTGTATGCGCTGCTTTTGATTGTTTCAGTTACTGCCATAATTAAAATCCTCCTTAAATTTCTTCAATCCAAATAAAATGAACCTCCGGGTCAGGCGGCTCGCTGCCGCCATGGACCATGGGGTTTGTATAATCAGATTCGTTACCTAAAAGATATTCCTGTATCTTTTTGATCTGAATTTCAAATTTGTTCAATAGATCGGCGGAAGAGAAGTGTAAGTTGTTATCTTCCGCAATAGCCGCTATCGCTTCATCAATTTTCCCTTGCATTTTATATTTCAGATATTGGTCAAGGGTTTTTTTATTTGAAAGCGAAGGATCGCTGTAATAGATCAGATCGTCAGGTTTTTCCGGATAATTTGTTACAGGATGATAGAGCATATTATTCGCCTCCAATCCAGACAAGCTGATTATCAGGATCTTCCGGCTCACTTTCGCCTGCGTCGATGATCTGTCCGCTTTTGAGCGCATAAATTTGGGTATTGTAGCGTTCTTCGTCCAACAGATTAAAAGAGTTGGCATCGATCATGCATTGCTTCAGTTCGGGATATTCCGTTAACAATAAGCGGGCAGCGTCCAAATCGAATGTCTCGCAGTATTTATGATATTGTTCGACGACAGGATAAAGATCGGTGGTAATATTTTGATAGTTATGCAGTTCCATCACTTTGTCCGGAAACTGACTGCCAAATTTTCTGCTGTATGTTGCCATTGTGTTACCTCGTTTCATCGGGAATATAGAGAGGATAAAATCTCATCATTGTAATGTTTGACGTAAAGTTCTCATAGTCGTTTGAAAACGACTTGATAATATACTGATGCGCTTCTTCCTGGTTCTTTGGCTGGTATTCGACCTTAATATTCGTTTTTAAAAATGGAATGACTTTTGTGGTGACGGATACATTATCGGTCAGCCTGCAATTTTTCCAGTTTTCATAAACGGCGCGGGCGGAAGCTAAAGAATCCGAATATATTTTTTCGTATTCGCCGCCTTGTTTAACGTCCAATATTTCGCCGATTTTCTGGATGGTGAAAGGACTGTCGGGGACAATGGTTAAAGTAATCTCATCGCAATTATGCTTTTCTTTAAAATATTGTTTCAGTTCATCATAGCTGCGGCAGGCGACATCGGTTTTATCATATTTGCGTCCGTAATAAGGGCGGCTCTCACTTACTTCGCCGGTTAAGACGTCAACGGCGTGGCATTGAAAACAGCCAAGCAGATAAAATTTATGAACATATTCTCCATCAACTCTTGTGCGTTTGTATTGAATTACATAGGTTTTGCCACTTTCCATTCTTCCCGCTTCAAGTTCGTCTTCTGTATCCGGATCATAAATTGTATGAATATCAAGAGAATTCACCTGAATTTTCTGTCCTGCGACATTCGTTTCTGATACTTTTAAAGCAATTTTATCGCCGTTATCATATTCGTCATATTCGTCCAGCGTAATCACATAAGTATCGCCGGAAGCAGTAACCGTATCTGCATACCAATCCGTTTCCAGAACCTGTCCCCAGACTTCGCAAATATTTCTTACTGCGGTGAGAGCGGCAGTGGTATTCTCAGAAATCAGTATGGATTGAATCTGATCGTTATCTATCGTAACGGGATCGTATTCATTGCTTGGGATCATGCCTCCGACAAGAACGTCGCGGTCGAAATATAATTCATAATTGGGGTAAAGATCGCGCAATTCAGTCAGAATACCGGCGACGCTTGTTCCCGCTGAAAATTCCAAATCATACGGGATGGTATTCCAGAGATCATTTTTACTTCTGTATAATTCATAGTCCTTATTATTTTGCGGCATTGCATAATATTCGCCGAAGTCGTCAATCTGATATCTCGTAACGCCGCCCAGTTCCCTGGCAACATCGATAATTGCATCACGGATAACGTTATATTTTATCACTTCGCCGGTCTCAGAATCTTCCTCATAGGCGGGGATGACGGTGGATAATGCTCCGAGTTGTCCGTTTTTGGTTCCGTCGAGTCTGACCCACCAATCCCCGCAATTGACGGTAAGCTGGTTTGTCGCTTCGTCATAAGAGGAAGACGTATCTGTGAAAATATACAATCCCTGATCGTACCATTTGTATTCATTGGTTCGGATATTCAGAATACCAATAAAAATTTCCAGATTGCGGTTCAGCCAGATAAGAGATTCTTCATTGACTTCGACATTGGAAGCCCATGTAGGGGTCATCGTAAAGCTGGTCGTTTTGCGCACATCGCTTTCGGCATTTTCGGAGATATTTACATTTCCGATAACGCCTTCAATTTCTTTGAGAACTAATAGATTATCATCAAGGACCCTTAATTTTTGTCTGATGATGAGATATCCGGGCTGAGTAAGTAATTCCCAATCTTCGTTTGTTATTTGATATGTCAATTAAGGATTCCACCATTGGGAGGAAATGTCGGAAAGCCCGGCCCAATACAAAGCCTTCTCTGATTTATAATCTTCGATCTCAGCCCATTCGAAGCTTATAACTCTGTTATAAATGCAATCTTTACCGGTATCCGTGGGGTTGCCGGTAACCATGATAAGCCAGATACGTCCGTCATAAACCTTTAAGATTTTAGGTTTTCTGTTAGACAGGCGTTCCATGATCTTTTCCGTCTGACTGTAAATATGCTCAAAATCAAACCGGCACGTTTCGGGATCCAAATATACAAAAGTGCCGGAACAGGAGCCTGTATCATAACTGGCAATACTGTTGGAACAATAGACGGGATGTTTGTTTGCCGGAATAGCCAGAACGGAAGAGGGAACGTTTCTTGTAGTGTTGACCAGGTCTGCCGTAAATGGGGTTCCGTAAATCAGATCTTTCTCAACCAGAAAAATGCCGTCAAATTTTGAGTTGACGGCGGCAATACAATAGTCGCCTTCCACATTTCCCAGAACGGGAACGACGGCATACTGATAGGCCGCCTGCGATCTGGCAAAAGGATCCATTCCGATAAAATTAAAATCGGCGATAGAATTGACGGGATGTTCCGCAATCGTCATCCATTTGCCGTTCCCGGTTTCTCTTCGTTTGACGAGCAGGCCGGATGTATTGGATAAATTCCAGGTGATATTGCCCGCATCCGTAATATCATGAAAGGTTGCATATAAGACTGTATCAAAATCCCATTCCGCCTGAATTGCCGGAGAAGTGTCGCCGGCATTCCGGGTGATATAAAGATCGTCGTAGATTCCGTTCTGCAATTCAACATAGGTTATATTGTCAACGGCGGTGGGGGTTGGCAATACAGAGGTGGAATCACCAAAAAATGAGTAATTAAAAAATAGCATCGTCACGCCTCCCTGCTGGTTATCGCTGACACAGCGTTTTCTGTGTACACCCTGATATCATATAGATTGTTTTTCCGGCTTATGACAACGGTAAATATATCGCTGATATCCGCGGCGATTGCGGAGGAAACCAGCACATAGGAAGCGGCGGAATTTGTTGCTGTCAAAACAAAACGCAGGGTTTCATTTTCTCCATCGATACAGCGTAAACTCAGCGTATCTGTATCGTTTGATGCCATGAATAAAGAATCGCCGTTTACGTCAAAACCTGTTCCCTTTATTTTTATACAAAAATCACCGGTAAGTTGAAAACCGCTGTCATAATATATTTTTTTCTCAGACAGCATAATGCTGCCGTCATTAAATTCAAAAGTTTCCGCGCCGTTATACGGGATGACGACGTTGTTGGTAAAATATTTTATGATACCGTTCGGCGCGTCGTTTTCAGCGTAGAAGGTCGAATATTGAGCCGGCTTCAGATAAGAAACCAGAATCTGAACTTTTCCGGTATCGACCGCCATACCATGAACGGTTGTTCCGACTGCCTGAATGTAATAAATCGAATTATTATCAAGCGCTGAAAATTTGTAAGAAACCGTATCAGTGCCGTTTGGGGCATATAAAACGCCGCTTGTGTTTATTTTTTCAGATCCGCCCCGGCTCCATAAGATGAACTCATATTCTTTGAGGAGTTCGCCTTCATCCTGCTGGTAGAGAACCGTAAATTCATAAGACGAGTTCTCGATCTTTTCGACCGGATTTGCAAATGCAAAAGCCGGCGTTTTCAGACAGTAAAAATATGCTTTATCTGAAAGGGGGCTGGCGTCTCCATTCGAATCCACGGATTGAAACTGGGCGGAATATTGCTTATTTGTTTCTAATACATTGGGAATCGGCAATGACTGTTCCGGTCTCATCGTAATAACCGTATTATCATATACAATTGTGTTGGTATCGTTGTCAGTGATAATCAAACGGTTGGAACGTGACTGATTGCCGTTATATGTAAAAGAAAAAGTATACCCGAGCGATGGGTCAAATGTGTCTATCTTATTTACGATAGGTTTAACAACCATAGATTTTTCACTCCTTTTCCTGTTAGTCCTCGATCCATACAGTTCCGCCGCTGACGCCCGTCGGTTCTGTGCCCGAGCATAATATTGCTGTAATATTGTCAAGTTTTGCTTTATCAGCGGCGGACATCAGGCCTGCCGCAGAAGCGGTGGCGGCGCTGTAAGTCGTGTTGTTGTCCGTATACTTTCGCTGGGTCCATGCAGACCATGAGCCTTCCGCGTTGCGGTATCTGGTGTAAGTCGCGCCGTAATAGGTCATCGCTATTTGAAGCCTGTATAAACTTGTCGAAGCAGAACCATAAGTTTTATATACAGATAGCATATACCCGGAACTTGTTAAAGGGGCATGGGCTATTGTAGCGGCAGTGGAGGCGTTTGGAACAAAATAGGAGCCTGAGGCAGTATAATCATCCAGATCAGAATCAGATGCAATGGACACGCCGGGAGCGAGGGATTGCGCATATAAATTATTTGTTGCCACGCCCGCCGCAGAGCTTCCGGTGCCGCCGTTTGCAACCGGCAGAATTCCGGTGACACCCGGGGTGATGTTAGCGCTGCCGTTAAAACTGGCGGCAGCGGTACTTGCCAGATTTGTCCTGACGGTTCTTGATACAGCCAGTTTTGTCGCCGTATCTGAGTTGCCGGTTACATTGCCGGAAACGTTACCGGTTAAATTGCCTTTGAACACATTCGCGGTTATGGTTCCCGTGCTCGGCTGCACATACATATTATTTGACGCATAAATCTGTTCCGTAACCGTCGCAGGGGTGAATCCGGCGGTCGAACTGTTACTGAAACCAAACAGCAAAGGCCTGTAATTGGCATAATCGGAAGTCGTTATAGCGGTTTGCGTGACTTTTTTATCGGTAAACACCGCATTTGAAGGAACGGAAGTTTCGATGGTGTAACCGGAAGATTTTATATTACCGCTTGTGCCATCCGTAATGACCACTCGACCGGAAACTCTTGCGGCGTTAAATACGGCGAGAGTTCCGCCTGTTGTAGGGAGATAATGGGTTACATTGCCGGATGATGCGTTGTACCGTAATTCTGCGTATCCGGTGTTTGTGCTGTAAAGGCGTAGAGCGCCATAAGCATTATTGTCTGTACCTGCATTTATATTGGAACCCAATATCAGTCTGTTATAGCCGGTTACCGCCGCCGTGGTAACGGTACCTTCCTCATCTGTAACCTGTGCTGCGCCCTTTCTGAAATTGTGCCGGAAATACCCGTTATGATAGAGTGTTTTTTGCGCTGTGGAATTTCCGGCGTGCATATCGATATAGTACGTTGTGTCAGCAGTGGGAGCAGCAGCAGTGGATTTTATGGTTCCGTCCAATGCGCCGTATAAATTAGTTGCGTACACACTGGCCCACTTATGGCTTGAAGTGCCGATAGAGCCGTTGTTGGTAGTCGCCGGATAAAATTGTCTTGTGGAATCAAGCGTTACGAGAAGTCTGTTTGCGATTGGCTGACAGGCGACATAAAATTTTATGCCGTTATCGGAAGTAAGCCATAACTCTTCGTTTGTGGCGCTAAGCAATTCTTCGCAAGCCTTTGCAGATTCTCCGGCTCCCACAATGGTTGCGCCGCCGGCTCCTACAGAGATACCTTGTCCATCTGCATTTCCGCCATATATTTTTAGAGGAGTTTGCGTGGAGGAGTATAGATTATAAGAGATATTTCCCGTCATTGTTCCGCCGGAAAGCGGAAGATAATTATGAGTATGCGACAATGGCGCTTTATTATTGATTTGGGTTTGTATATTGGATGTTACGCCTTTCACATAGTTTAATTCGGCAACAGAGGCGCTTAGTCCATATAATGTACCTGCCGCATTGTAGGTAAGTTCTGACCATTTGGAAGATCCGTCGCCTGTTTTGGTCATTCCTTTTTTATCTGATGTAACAACGATTTCTCCATTTAACAGGATGGGATCGGAACTTATCCATTCGGCTTCGGTTTTCATGGCATGCTTATAACGCGCTTTTATTGTATTTGTAGATATACCGTTTCACCTCTTTTCTAATCAATAAAAAAGAGCAATTTTATTGCTGCTCTTCCATGAAGAAACTTAACATATTCATATCTTGTATACCGACTTCAACATCTCCAAACTCTTCAATGTTAAAAACTTTAACAGGATACTTCGTTTCTGATATTAAAAGATCATATTTTTCTTTGTGGAACGCTTCCATAAATTCATCTTTCACTCTGCGGACGATAGTCATTTCGCCGTTTTCTTCTTTTTGTTCAAATTCGTAAGAGTGCGCGTCGTCTGAATATTTCTTCTCAATCTCCGGGTAAAATTCATGATATTTCTCTCGAATTGCAGTAAGAAACCGGATATTATCTTTTAAATCCCACATCACCTGAATCGGCAGCTTAACTTTCGACATGAATCCGTCAGGTTGTTCAAGCCAGTTCAAAATGTTCAACGCGTCGATTGTCATAATTGTTTTTTCTACGGTTTTTCTCATGATAGAATCCCTCTCCTTAGAAATGTTAGAATTTTTAATTAGAAATTTTAAATGTCTCCATCTATGATCAATGCATCAGACGTCCCCACGGTTATATACATCGCGTCAATGGAAGTTACCGGAATTGTTATATTGGCGCTTCCGTTAAAAGCCGTGGCCGTTCCTATTGCGCCGCCGCCGATGGAAATTGTTCTTGCGGTAGCCAGTTTGGTCGCTGTGGCGGCATTACCAATGAGATTGCCGGTTACATTGCCTGTCAGGGAACCCTTAAACGTGTTGGCATATAATGTGCCTGTGCTCGGCTGCGCATACAGACCTGCCGCGGCATAAGCAGTATTGGTAACAGTTGTCGGAGTAAATCCTTCCGCAGCGCTTGAGTTGGAACCCAATAATAAACTTCTGTAATTTGCCGTGGTGGTAATGCTCTGCGTTACTTTGGTGTCTCCATTGCAATTGGCATCAGCCCACCAGCCGGTATAAGTTGTTGTACTGCCGTTAATAGATACGCCGGAACGATATGTGAGCGTAATAACGTTCCCGGCGGCATAATGAGTGGAAAGTCTTGTCGTACCGCTATAGTAACAATTAACAGCGCCGGTTGCAGTTCCGTCTGCTAAAGTAAGATTTAAAGTAGCGTTTCCCGAACCGGCATAAGGGAGCCAGTATCTGATTGTCAGTCCGTCAAATAAGGATGCTATTGTAGGAGCATTCCCTGTCCATGAACCGGTAACGGCCGTTTGCGTACCAACTATAAAAGGCAGCAAGTCAATATCTTTTGCAGCGGAGCCATCATAAGAAACGCCGTTAATATCTATTGCATATGGATTTTTTAAAGAAGTATAAGTTGTGTTGGTATCTGTGCTGGTGATAAGAATATTTCCGCTGGCATCCGACGTAACTTTTGTGGCGCCTGATCCGCTGATTTTATGCGATGAAGTTACGGCGCCATTTTCAACACTGTTCAAATACACATTTCCATTGGTCAGAGCGCTTGTCGTATTAGATGTGGCGGTAGCAGCACCGACTACATTTTTGCTGATATAATGCGTATCGGTATCGCTGGAAGGGATTCCCAGCGCGGTGATGTCTGATTTGGTTACGGCAGTTGCAGCGGAAATATGACCTGTTTTATCAACGGTAATTTTGTACAAACCAGAGGATCTGGGGGGATAAGCCGGATGGGTATATATGTCTTTTTCCGCATTTATAATATCTTCCAGCAGAAATTTTGCGCCGACATTATTTTGAGGATGCACGACATGCACAACGGAACCCACATCGACGGGAAGAGGATTTTTTGTTTTAAATTCTCTCTGCGTTCCATTGTAATTTACAAGATAAACGTTGTTTTCCTTGATTTCTTCCACAATGCCGGCATGAGTGGTATCGAAAGATAAATTACTTAGCTTGCCATCGTAAATGACAGAGATTTGTTTTATCAATAATTCTAATGCTTTTTCTTCTATTGTCATTTGGCCTCCTGAAAGCGGCTATCCGTATGATGCATACAGATAGCCGGTATATTTGTTATCTTTTATGAATTTCCTGCATTACCATGGCAGGCAGTCTGCTTACAATAGCTTTTGCCAAACCATCGGTATTCTGAACTTCATGAAGGTGGATGTCTCCAATCTGTACTGTCAGGGGCTGATCGCAGCGACTGTTATTGTTTACGTTTTGAACATGATTCACCATGCGCGTCATATCTTTCTGTATAGAATTGACGGAAGGTGCGACAATGTTTCGGATACTGCCGCCGATTTTCTCTATATAAGCCTGTAATGTTCTGCTCAATTCCATTTCGGGATGATTCACCGGCAGGGGGACATACTTCCCGGAAGCGAGAGGGTTACCGACTGCGCCGTCGGCGTAAGCTTTTCCGCGTCCGGAAATATGGCCGTATTTGAGCAGTTGTCTGGATTGTTCATGATTGAAGACGATATCGCCCCTCTGAATGGGGACAAATTCCGCGCCGGTGTTGCCGACCGTAAAAAATCTGCCGTTGCGGACGATGATTTCGTAACCGAGTTCGCCCACAAGCGCCCGATAACCGCTGCTTTGTACGGCCCAGTTGCCTGTCGCAAAAGCGGTACCGTTTACGTCGGCGGGACCTTTGGAAGCGGTGTAAGAGGTGCTCTTTAAATTCATATGACTGCCGGCAGTGCCGAGAAAGTACGCCGCGCTTGTATTGCCGGTTGTTTCCATGTGAACGGTAATGGTACATTCCACTTTTTGACCATCGATTTCCGCTAAACTCTCTGCAATTCCGGCCACATGCTCGTTGGCGTCCTTCAGAGGCTCCTGCATCTTTTCAAAGTCGCCGATCACGCCTTCGCCGCCGGGTTCGCCGAGGATTTCGTTAGATTTTTCGTCAAGAGCTGATAGGGAACCAATAAGATTGCCTTCTTTTTTATCCCCGCTTTCCTCGGTACCAATGGCGGTAGAAATTGCCATCACATTTTCTTTTACTTGACTAAACTGTCCAATTAAGCCATTCCCGCTTCCCGCGGTTTCTCCGTCGGAGTCCGCTGCCTCACCGATTCCATTGCCTAAAACGGCATCGGCGGTAGTTTTAAGCGTCTCCAATGCAGTTGTAAGAGAAGAGCCGCCGCCGGCTCCTTCGGATTCGCCGGGGCTGTCAGAATCAGAGCCGGCGCCAGAACCGGTTAAAGCAGACGATACTGCGGCAATAGAACTTTTTAACTTCTGAAACTGCTCGGAAAGACCGCCTGATCCATTGCCGGAAGGATCACCTTCGATACTTAACTGTGTAAGTTTCGCAAGAGTGCCGGCAAGGCCGCCTTCGGTTGTTTCACCTTCACCGATACCAAGAGCCTTATTTACTGTACCTAAGGCGCCGGCGAGACGTTCAAATGCGCCGGCGAGATCTAAAATATTGTCGGCTCCGCTGATTTCGTCTAAAATCGTAGATATACTATTAAGGCTTTCAGAAGCATCAGAAGCAGAAGCGCTTAATTCAGACATTCCGGATGCGGTTCCCTTCGTACCTTCGGCAGCGATAGTGGAAGAGGTTCCTATATTTTCCATACTGGAAGAAAGGCTTTCTAAGTCACTCCCGGCGTTTCCAAGATCGCTTATGCTATCAGCGATTTCTTTTGCTTTATCAGTGAAAGAACCTAAATTTTCTTCAACAACACCAGCAGCATAAGATAGGCCGTTTGCGAAACTATCGTTTGAATTCAAGTCACTGAGCAGTTCAATATATTTGGATCTGAAATCTTCAAAAGCGCCGCTGGAACCGTTTAGTACATCTTCAACGGTATATCCAAGGTCGCCGAAAACCTGCTCGATAGCCGAGTATGCTTCTGCTACAGATTCAATTTCCGCCAGTTCTTCCCACTTAGATTTCTGCTGTTCAAGGCTGTTAATTATGGAATCCCAGTATGCTTCGGTTTGGGAAATCATGTTCTCATAATATTTAGAGGACTCATCCATTAGTTTCTGAATTGCATCTTTTTGCTTTTCGAGAGCATCGATTTCTTTTTCGATCAGGTCAATTTCTTTTTCTTTGGCAGCAATTTTGATTTCTAATTCCGCATCTTCAACACTTTGCTTCGCATCACGAACCGCAGATGGATCGTTTTCGTAAAGAAAGCCTTCGCCGCTGCGGTATACAAAATTTGTCTTTTGATTCTGAAGACGTTCTAATTCGTATTTGGCCTTTTCAAGATCAATTTCACGCTGACGTTCCTCGTTTGCATCACGCATCGCATCAATTTCATTCTGAATGCCATCTATAATGTCCTGTTTTGAATCGATAACGTCATCGATTGCGTCAATCTGAGCCTGATATGCGTCCTCAGCGGCTTGTTTCTCTGCCTCAAGCGCTTTTACGGCGCTTTCTTTTGCATCGGAATAGCCGTCAATTTTATTGGATAATAATTTTGTGATCCCGCTTAAAGCGGATTCATAGAGAGATTTCATACCTTCAAGATATTGTCTCTCGTATTTATTATACTCGTCGATATACTCTTTACGATCTTTGAAGTAGCGCTGGTATAAGGCGCGTAAACGTTTCAGGTAGGTTGATTCGTCTATGGTTCCGCGATCGCGCAGATCTTCTAAGTCGGCTAATTCATCTTCAAAGGCTTCTAAGTATGCGTCGGCAGCTTCGGAACCGGCAGATTTAGCACTTGATTTACCTTTATTGCCAAGTTTAACCGTTGGTTCAATTATGGCTTCTTCGCCTTCACCATTAGCAAGTGTTTCAAGTTCCCCCTTTATTCTGTCAACTTCGGCAAGGGCTTCTTCGCGGAGTAGGCGATTGCCGTTATATGCACCGCTTTCAAGATTATTATAAATACCCATCAACTGAATGAGCAACTGAACACATTGAGATGTTCTGCCGGTGTCACCAGCTAAGGCAATAAGGTTTTCACAATCAGCAGCAGTGTCAATGCCAACCGCTTGTTCTGCTATTTTAGCATCATATAATGCTAAAATCATATTTGCAGTAAGTTCAGAATATTGTCCCTCAGCGATTAGAGCCTCTATTTCATCCTGCGTAGTTTCTCCTAGCACTAAGCTTGATTCTGCCAGAACTTCTTTTGCTTCGTTTAAGGACTGAGCATAGGATATTATTTCCTCATAATTCTCAACACCCATTGCTTCCAACTGGGTTTCATAATATTCTTTGTTCTCATCTGTTAATTGTGCAAGAAAATCAGTGCTGTCAACCCATTCCGTAGCAAGAGCATTAGCAGCTTCCTGACATTCTTTATAAGACGAAGTGGTGCTTCCTAATACCTCTTGGAATCTATTCCATGAGTCAAGTCCACGTACCTCTGCATCAAAACCTGACAATGTATCAGCACTTACAAAACCATCTTCTTTTTTTGTACTGAGCGCATCAGACATAGAAGATATCTGGCTGGACATAGAAGATAGCTGTTCAGATTCATCTACTAATTTATTTATCTTTGATACGGCTTCGTCAGCAGATATACCAAGATTTTTAAAATAATTTCCGGCGGTGGAATCAACTTCATTGAACGTTTCCTTTGTAAGACGGCCTTGTTTGGCAAGGTCTAATAAATTGTCTCCTAGTTCTTTGACGCTATCATTTTTTGATGTGAAGAAATCAGCCCATGCGCCTTCGAAGGAAGTAGGAGGATCTTCGTCAAAGGTTGAACCTTTACCTTGTACATATCCGAGTTCTACAAGTTTATCAATTAAGTTCTGCACTTGTTCTTTTGTAAGTCCAAGTGTTCCCATCAAACCTCGGAATGCTTCTTCGCCTTTTTCGGTATTATCATTATCGAAGTTAATTGCTTTTAAATCAATGTCTGATAAACCACGCAATTGTTCAGCATATTCTTGAACTGTCTTATCGTTCGCAAATTCCTGTCCTAAATTATAAGCAGCTTCTGCATTCTTATTGATGCCATCATAGATAGCATCAAATACATCTTGAGAACCTTCTAATTCGTCAGTAGCATTTTGAACAGACTGTTGCACAGAATCTAAATTTGCTCTTGCTTCTTCGATCCCTTCACCTGTAGACAGAGCATTATTATAATCCTCAACTGCTTGTATGGATTGTTGATATAAAGGTCTGAGAGCATCATTACGAACAATTTCGGCTTTCATAAACTCATCATAAACAGTTTTATATTCTGTTAATTCATCAGTCCATGTTTTCTTTAATTGTTCAGATATACCTTCAAGAATTTTTGATACATCAATATCATTTTCGTCCCCATATTTTTCTAGGTCTTCTGCGAACTGATGCATTAATTCGTCTGCACTTGCAACATCAGCCTTTACAGCTAAAGTTACATAAGATGATGTGTATCCGTGACTGCTCATATGGTTAGTATCTAGTTTTAATAATTCACTATACGTTTCAATATAATCATAAAGAGCTTTGTTTTGTTCACTAATTGCATCAGAACTTCCATTCCAATGCATGATTTCACCAATATTATATGTTTCTATCTTTTCTAATGCTTCTTTCGCATCAGCAAAAACATCCCTATTTTCAGTTACATAGTCAGTTGCTTTGTCTTTTGATAATTCGCTTAACAGACCAAGCTGTTCTCTATACTTCCCATTAGCCAGATCGATATTAGATGCTTCCTCGCCATAAGACTCAATTAAAGATTGTTGAATTTCTAATAACTGCTCTTTAATAGAACGTGACTCTTCTGTTGACAAATTACCCTTATCAAGAGTCTCTTTTAATTCCTTATATTTTTCAATTTGAGAATCCAAAGAAAGTAAATGGTATATAACTCGTCGACTTTCCTTCAACTCGATAATTCGAGATA
>JAUNGC010000013.1 GCA_030524745.1 Eubacteriales bacterium
ATCAAGGTTTTTATTATATTTTGAAACAAAAAAACAGGTAGTTTTTGACACTACCTCAGAACCGCAGGACGGAATCTATATGAAAGCGCAGAGGTTTTCAAAATACTATGAAAGTGAGGAATAGAAAATGAGTGTAACAGGACAGCAGATTGTGAGGAGCAGAACTTGCGGTCTCAAAGATTTTTACGTTGCTTTGGTAACACAGAACACAGCAACAGCATATGCCGCAGGAACGCCGATGAAACTGGCAAGAGCAATCAAGGCAAAGGTTGACGAGAAGTGGACGAGCGAAAAGATTTACTCTGATGATGGCACAGAGGAGGTCATCAATTCCTATGAAGGAACTGACGTTGAACTGGAGATCAACGCGCTCGCCCCGCAGGACAGAGCAGTCCTTTTCGATCAGCTTTATGAAAACGGATTCCTTGTGAAAACATCCGATGACAAAGCGCCAGAGGTTGCTGTTGGATGGCGTGAACGGAAGCTGAATGGAAAATATGAATTCAGATGGTTATACGCCGGAAAGTTTGCAGAAGGAATCAGCGAGGAGGCAAACACTAAGGAGGGCAAACTGTCTCCGACAACAAAGAGTGTAAAAGGTTCTTTCTACGAAAGAAGCCTTGACAACCGTTATGAGATTTCGGTTGATGAATCCAACTTACTGGAGGAACACACGACTGCAAAGGCGGCGATCGAGGACTGGTTTGCAAAGGTACAGGAAAAAGACGAGGCAACAGCGTAAAGCAAGAGGAAATATAACAGGAGGATAATTTAATGAACAGGAAAATAATCGTAAACCACAAAGAGTTCAAAATGCAGAAAATGTCAGCGGACACCTACATGGAATATTTGGAACTGGCGGAAAAAATAGAGACTGCCTCCGGAGAGCGCACAAGCAAGCGTTACTCGAGGGAGGAAATCGAGGCGATGATGCTTTTTGTTTGCAAGGTGTACGGAGATCAGTTCACAGTGGATGAACTCAAGGACGCGGAATCCGGACTGGATGCAGCGGGAATCATCCTCGAATTTAACATGATCGATATGGGAATTGCAGATGAAATGAACAACCGTATGGAGAAAATGATGAAAAATTTTCAGAGTGGCAAGTGATTCCGGAAATCACAATCACTTGCAGGAACGAGAGAATTTTTATCAATAACATAACGGTGGAGCAGTATAAAAAATATGCGGTTCTAATGGAGAGGAACGGTTCGGAACGGATAACAGATGCACTGTTTTTCAATAAACGAATTATTCAAGAGATTTTCGGAAATATGATGTCGCTTGAGGAACTGGGAGAAATGGATGTAATTGAATTTTTGACTGCAGCAAAGGGAATCCATTTCATCATGCAGAACATCATTTCGGATGCTCTGATGAAAATTGTCGAAACAGAACCCGTTGAGAAAGAGGAATCAGCATTTGACGAGTATGACAAAGAAAACGGGTATGAGGACGAGGAACAAGAGGAACAGAACATATGGAAGATATGCGGAGACATTATCGACCGTGTGACAAAAATCGCAATCCGGCTCATGCGGGAATCATACGGGCAATGCATGAAAGAAAACATCATCGAATTACTGGAATATTTAAAATTTGAACTTGAAACAGTGAACGAGAATATATAAACACGGAGAGGAGGAGAACCGATGGCATATACAAGCGTGAATATTTCAGCGAACTCATCCGACTATCAATCACAAATGAAGTCAGCAGCGACGCAAATGAAAGAGTTGTCAAGTGAGTTCAAACTGGCGCAGGCACAGGCAAAGTCTTTCGGTTCAGCAGCAGACGCATTAAAGGCGAAAGCAGAAAACCTCACAGCAAAAATCGAAGTTCAGAAGAATATTGTGTCATTGAACTCCGAAAAACAGGAGCAGTTGACCAAAAAGCTGACAGAGCAAAAGACAAAACAGGAAGAACTCAAAATCAAGATTGAGGCAGCGAAAAAGGCTCATGAGGATTCCGCCAAGGCGACGGGAGAGGATTCTGAACAGTCAAAGGCTCTGAAAGAAGAACTGGAGAAACTTGAACAGGAGTATAAAAACAACGAGACCGCGATCGGAAAGACAGAGACCGCCTTATCAAAACAAAAAACAGCAACCAACGATGCAAAGACCAAACTCACAGAGATGGAAAGCGAACTTGAGAAAGTCAACAAAGAGTTGAAAAATCATAAACTGGACGAGTTCGCAAAAGCGTGTGATTCTGCGGGAAAAAAGATGGAGGATTTCGGAAAGAAAATGTCTGTTGTCTCCGCAGGAATCGCCACATTTGCAACAGCAGCGGGGAAAATGGCGATTGATTATGAGGACAGCATGGCAAAAGTCTCCACGATTATGGATGATACGGTTATGTCAGTTGATGATATGTCCGATGCAATTCTTGACTTGTCAAATGAGACAGGGATTGCAGCAAACGACATTGCAGACAATGTTTATAACGCTATCAGTGCGGGGCAGGAAACGGGAGATGCAGTGAATTTTGTGAGACAGTCAACGAAGCTGGCGACAGCAGGTTTTGCAGAATCCGGAGATACACTGGATATTTTGACAACGATTCTCAATGCTTATGGTTTGGAGGCAGAGGAGGTCACGAATGTCTCTGATATGCTGATCCAAACGCAGAATTTAGGAAAAACGACCGTTGCGGAGCTATCTTCAGCAATGGGCAAAGTCATTCCAACTGCAAATGCAAATAGTGTAGCACTCGATCAATTATGTGCGGGCTATGCAATTATGACAGCGAATGGCGTGGCGACAGCGGAAACAACGACTTATATGAACTCTATGCTCAATGAGTTGGGGAAAACAGGCAGCACGACAGACGCAATTTTGCGGGAAAAGACAGGAAAATCATTTAGTGAACTTATGGAGAGCGGTTCAAGCCTTGCCGAAGTCCTTGAGATTATAGATGGGGCAGCGCAAGAGCAGAATCTAACCATGAGCGATATGTTTTCGTCATCTGAAGCTGCGAAAGCAGGTCTCATACTGTTAGGAGATAGCGCAGATGCGTTCAATAGTACACTAGGACAAATGCAGAACTCAACAGGGGCAACGGACACCGCTTTTGAGAAAATGCAGACAACATCATATGATATAAATTTAGTTATCAATGAATTAAAGAACACCGTGTTGCAATTCGGTCAGACGCTTATGTCGTCCGCTGCACCAGTGATTGAAAGCGTGACAGGGAAAATACATGAATTGTGTGAGGTGTTTTCAAGTCTGGACGAGGGGCAGCAGCAGACGATCATCAAGGTCGGTCTCGTAGTCGCTGCAATAGGACCGTTATCAGTCGGATTCGGAAAGGTTGCACAGGGAATTTCGACAACTATCACGACAGGACAGAAATTTGCGTCAGGCGTTGCCGGAATCATTGCAAAAATTACAGCAAAGACGGCGGCGACGGCAGCAGGAACGGCAGCAGAAACCGCAGGGACGGCGGCGACGGCAGCGCATACAGCAGCAACAACGGCAGGAACGGCAGCAACGGGAAGTATGACAGTAGCGCAGAAAGCACTCAACCTTGTTATGTCTATGAATCCGATTGCCCTTGTCGTTATAGCAATCACAGCGCTGGTCGCTGGATTTGTGCTTTTATATAACAAATCAGAAACGTTCAGAAATGCAGTAAATAAATTATGGACAACAGTAACAGAGGGATTTGGGAAAATTAAAGAAACGATAACGGAGGCGCTGGATAGTGCAAAAGAAAAGATTGAGGAGGTAAAAAACAAATTTCTTAATTCTGGAATAGGACAGGCAGCAGCGGACGCATTTAATTCAATTAAAGGGGAAACCTCAAAGGCAATGTCAGCGGTAAAAGATGTAGTGAAACAGAAATGGGATGACATACAAGTTAGCTATGCCGAGGGAGGTGGTGGCGTTGCTGGAATCCTTGAAGTGTTATTCGATCAACAAATAGATAAAGTGCAGACCGCATTTGATATGATGCAGAACATCACCGGCATCAATATGGAGGGTGTAAAAGAAAAAGTAGTTACATCAATGCAGAGCGTTAGAAATACTGTTGTTGATTTTGTGTATGAGATTCCGAATGAGGTGAAAAATGGACTTCAAAGCGTAAAAGATACGTTCTCAACGAAGATAGATAATATCAAGACCGATGTTTCGGAAGGATGGGAAAACATGAAAACGTCCATTTCGACAAAAATGTCGGAGTGGAATGCGAACGCATCGGCAAAACTGGAATCACTGAAACAGGGATTCAATTCAAAGGTCGAAAATATCCGGTCAGACTGGTCAACGAAGTTTACGAGCATAAAGGACACAGCGACCACACTCATGGAGAGTGCAAAACAGAATGTGTCTGCGAAACTTGACAATATGAAAGCTGCATACACCGAAAAGGGTGGCGGCATGAAAGGGATTGTGTCTGCGACATTCACAGGCATAAAAGACACAATGAACAGTCTCATGACGACGGCAAATACTTTGACTGGAGGAAAGCTGGATAATATCAAATCAGATTTTTCCTCAAAAATGAGCGAAGCATATTCGACCGTGTCCTCTGTTATGGAAAATATACGGGCAAAGTTTTCTGAAAAAATGGAAAGTGCAAAGAACGGTGTTTCATCGGCGATCGAGAAAATTAAAAGCTTTTTCAATTTCACATGGTCATTGCCGTCTATCAAACTGCCACATTTCAGTATTTCCGGAAACTTTAGTTTGAACCCGCCATCTATACCGCATTTTTCGGTGTCATGGTATAAGACAGGGGCGATCATGACATCACCGATGATTTTCGGAATGAATGGAAATAAGTTTCTTGCAGGAGGAGAACCGGAGACAGGAGGAGAAGCGATTCTCCCTTTAGCGCCGTTTTATGCGAATTTAAACAGTATTCTTGACAAGAAACTTGAGACGGTTCAGAAAATGCAGAATGTGTATGTCGTGAATCACACATACATTGACAGTGATGAAGTTGCAAACAAGACCGTATCAAAGGTTGATGCGGAAATGGTGCAGAATAAAAGAAAAGGGAGGTAAAGCAGAGCGATGAAAGTGAACAGCATAGACATCCGGAAATACGATGCAAAGCAGTTGACCGTCGATGTGCAGCCTCCCTCAATTTCTGTAAATTATGAGTGGATAACGGGGGCGAAGCTGCCGACCGAGTTTGAAACATCTGTACAGATGGGACATTTAAAACTGACGATATATTTCAAGGGGAAGGACAGGAACAATATTATTCGGTCAGCGTCCGAATTTATGGCGCACTTTGCAAAAGCGTGTGATTTGGAACTTGACGGGTACAAAGGAAAATACAGAGGGTTTATGACGACGGATGATTATGAAAAGACCATTGCAAAAAACCGTTATATTCTCAATCTGGAGTTTGATGGATTTTTCTATGATGATGAACTGGAGATTGTATTCGATGGGAAAACGGCAGCATCGTTCTATATGGTCGGGTCAAGGTCTGCGCCGTGCATTGTGGAGGTGTACGCAAAGAGCAATTTGACCAATTATACAATTAAAGGGTTTGGAGACGATGACATTATCATCGAGGAGTTGAATGCCGGGAAAACGATTGTAATTGATGGCATCACTGGACTGGTGACAATGGATGGGACAAACGCATTTGACAAAGTCGATTTGTGGACATTTCCGGGGCTTAGAACGGGAGAAACATCACTTGTATTTTCAAGTGGACAGGCACGGGTGACAATTCGCTATATGCCTATGTGGATTTAGGAGGTGAGCAGGTTGCAGGTTTTTAACGATAAGAAAAAAAGAATCGGGACATTGTCTGGATTTCGGGAGCGGGCAATCACAACGACCCTTGATTCCGGAGACAAGGAACTGTCGTTTGAATATCCCGCGGACGGAAAACTGGTCGATCTGCTGAAAGAGGAATATTATATCAGAACAAAAACAGACGAGTTTGTTTTGAAATCCGTCGAAAAAGGCGAACAATTTAATAAATATGTCGCTGTTCTAAACGTGGAGGAGTTGGAGGGAACTCCTTTCCCGTATGGTTTTGAATCACAGGAACAGACGATCAGAGCATGCTTGACGTTTGCTTTCGAGGGAACTGGTTGGACAGTAAGGGATTGCACCGTCACAAAGAAACGGACAATCAATGAGGAGGAGAGTGTCACTGCATGGGATGTTCTGCAAAAATGCTTGAGCACATATCGGTGTGAATGCGTGATTGATTCTTTAAATAAAGCTATAGACATATACGAGCAGATTGGCAGTGATAAAGGGTGTTATTTCATGGAGGGATTAAACCTCCGAAAATTAACGCCTAAATCGGACACATATGAATTTTACACGAGAATCTATCCGATAGGAAAAGACGGAATCACGCCGGAGTGGTTATTGGGGCGTGATTATATTGATAATTTCCAGTATAGCGACAAGATTAAAGCATTCGCGTGGAAAGATGAAAGATACACAAATACCACAAGTTTGATCGAGGATGCAACGGCGAAGCTTGAGGAGGTATCAAGACCATATAAAGCATTTACCGCAGAGATTGCAGACCTTGCGAAAGCAAATCCGATATACAAAGATATTCTTTCGTATAACATTGGAGACACGGTCACATTATTGTCAAAGAAGAAACGAACGAAGGAAAAACAGAGAATTGTTAAACTCACGGAATATCCGGAGCAGCCCGAAAGAAATACGGCTGAAATATCAAACGCAAGAAAAACATTTGCACAAGTTCAACAGGAAGAGACAAAATCAGCAACGGAGGAGGCTGTCTCTATCTCCAACAGGACGACAAAAAAGTTTCTTGCAAACTATTCCACTACGGAGGAGGTTGAAACTAAAATAACAGCTTCAAAGGAGGCTGTTGAGTTGGGCGTTTTGCACACGCTCGAAAGCTATTATGACAAGACAGAGACGGATTCGCTGATTGATATTTCCAAAGGCGAGATTGAGTTAAGTGTGTCACAGGTATATCAAACAAAAGAAGCTATGGGAGACTATTCAACAACGGCAGAGACAAAAACTCTCATAGATTTGGCAACGGATGAGATTTCGTTAGAAGTATCCAAAAAGGTTGATGGCAATGAAATTATATCAAAGATCAACCAGTCAGCCGAAGCAATCACAATCAATGCTACAAAAATCAATCTTCATGGAACGGTGACGGCAAATGAGAATTTTAAAATATTGTCAGACGGTAGCATGGAGGCAAAAAACGGAAAGTTTGTAGGGTCAATTACCGGTTCGACGATTCAGACCGCAGAAAGTGGAGATCGAATTGTTATGGATAAATCAAGCACGGTAAGAGGGTATAGAAATAACACACTATACAATATTTTAGACATGCTCTCAAGCGGAAGTGATGCACAGATGACCATGGATGCTAAAAACCAGTTGACCATCAGAACACCAACATTAGCGGTACTCAACCAATCGTTGGGGACAGGCGGAGGAACGGCGAAAGTTACAAAAACGGGTTCTATGAATGTGGTTACTTATGTTGAAAAAGATAAATCTGGTTGTAAGGAAATGTGGGTTAATGATGTATACTGTACGCTCCCTGTTTTTTTGAGTGTGAGATATACTTCATTAACAACGATGCTTGGGATGGTTTTGACAGGTGAAAGCACGAGTACAGAAAGGGTTTAATAATGATTATCACAAGAACAGGAGAAATTATTGATTATTTTTTGAGGGAAAATGGGGTGGTAGTACAAGATGGTGAGTTTTCAATCTGCCTAGAATACAATGCAGAACAATACGCTCAATACGCGAGAATAAGAAAACTCAAGAACCTGTTAAATGAATCTGACTACAAGGCTTTAAAGTTTTCTGATGGCGCATTGACAGAGGAGGAATATGCACCAGTCAGAGAGCAACGCCGGGCGTGGCGGGCGGAAATTAACGAAATCGAGGAAACATTTTCGGAACCGACAATCACGAGGGAGGAGATGGATGCAGCAGAGGCGGCGGCTTTAAAAAACTATGAAAGAGCAAGGAACGGACATTAACAATGAAAGGAGCGGAAATGAGACAGAGTATACCGATTTCTATTCTTTTGGAAAATGCGGAAGAGGAAACGAGAACAGCGATCGAAAATATTAGGCAAAAATATAGTCTCCGTCCGTGTATCATGGATGTAATTGTTTCGGCGGTATTGGCGGATGTGAGGAATGACGCGAAAACGGAACTCATTAGCGCAACAAATGAAATGCTCGCGCAGAAGAATGAGGAACTTGAAAAAGCAAAGGAGGAGGCTAAAAGGGTTTTGCGGAATGAACCGGAGAAAAAGGAAGAAAATCAGCAGGAAAAAGGGTAAGACAGAAAGAGCGGGTATAAATCAACGATGCTGAGAGGAGGTGAGAAGAAATGGCGGCATTAACAAAACTGACCACCAACATCAATCTCGAAATGTCTGGAGATACAAAGAGATTTTTAGTATCTGCAAAGCAGGGGGACAAGGCGACACGATATATTGTTGCAAGGTTATTGAATAACGGCGAACAATATACAATTCCAGAAGGCGCGAGGGCAGTTGTGAACATCAAAAAGCCAGACGGGAAACATGTATATAATACATGCACCTATTCCGGAGCAGATGTCACGGTGGAATTGACAAATCAGGCACTTGCGGCAGCAGGAACAGCGTATTGCGACATCGAAATCCGTTCAAGCGATGACGCGCAGGTCATTACGTCCGTATCGTTTACAATCGAAATTGAGGAATCAATGAGGAACGATAGCGCAATTTTGTCTGCGAACGAGTTCACGGAACTTGAGGGAAGAATTGCAGGGCATATCAAAAACATTGAGGAGACAGATGCGGCGGCAAAAAAGGCAGAGGCGGAGCGCGTGGCGGCTGAAAATTTGCGGGTAGAGGCGGAGAATAAGCGTGTTGAAGCAGAGAACATCCGGCAAAAAAATGAAAATACCCGCATTCAGCAGGAAACTAAACGGCAGCAGGACACCTCACAGGCAATCGAGAACGCGCAGAATGCGACAACGGCGGCAATCACCGCGACAAAAGACTGCAAGGAAACAACTGAACAGGCGAATATTGCATTGCAGAACCAAGAACAGCTTGAGGCAACGTTGAATACTGCAACACAAATCCGGCAGGAAATTTCACAGATGCAGCAAAGTGTCGAAGCGGCAAAACTGCAGGTGGAACAGAATAAGCAGGAAATTGATGAAATAATTCAAAATTCGCTGCTCGAATCAGCCGAAAAAATTCTTGAGAGTGTACAGAATTATTTTGAGAGAGCAGAAGCACTTTATTCAAGCATGTACCTCGATTGCGATGGCGAAACACCATATTTGAGAACGGTGACACCTTTATTCATTGATGGAGCAACGCCACAGGTTCGGAGCGTTAATGAGGGAGTTGACTTTGACGGGGGAACACCGACCTCAAGACTGCTCGCAGTATAATTCCATGATATTGGAAAGAATCAGCAGATTTAACACAAGACCGTGATTTTGTGATATTTTGCAATCACGGGGCAAAGGAGGATTGAGCAAATGGCAGCAATCAGACCATGCACCGGAACGACGGCAGACTGGGAGGCAGTCAGAGGGATTCTGATTCTCAAGGAAAGAGAATGCGGAGTTGAATTGACGGCTGACGGTCATTATTTAATCAGACAGGGAGATGGTAAAAGCGATTTTTTCGACCTGCCGATTATCGTTAACAATGCGCGTTATGAGGAGATTCTGGAATTAACACAGGGATATATGGAGAGTGTGAATAATTTCAGCAAAAGCATGACAGAGGCGGCAAATAATGCTAACGGTGCAGCGACAAAGGCAAATAATGCAGCGACGGCAGCAAATGCGGCGGCACAGGCATGTGAGGGTATTGTGGATGGTCTCAATACGATGGTTGATACAGTCACAGGTAAATCCTGCGTACTGACCGTTGAGGATGGGATTTTGACGATAAGGGAGGCGTAAAAGATGGCAAGCGGTGATTTGATAGTAAAAGTAGCAGACAAAGACACTCTTGACCGCACATATGCGAATACACGCGCGATACTCGCGGCGGTTGAGGAGGATGTAAAGGCAAAGGGTGCGAAGCGTTACGGAATCAAAATCAATAAAAATGACAGCAATCCGGCGACGCGCTGCACATATCTTTTTGATGCGGTCGGGATGACACCTGCTGCAATGAATTACACGACCGGAGCATTTGATTTTGGAGACTGGGGAGATGTTTTCTTTGTAAAGAATAACTATCCGGCAATGGTCAAATACGATGGTACAGAGGACTATAAACTCGACCCGAATGACCACACAAAGAGAGAGGACGGAACGACCGAATCTGATGTCTCGAATGCAGCGTATGGCGGAAATGCAATGAGTGTGTTTGATGGTAGCGGCGACAAGGGAAAGATTTGGCTGTCCCAGTACGAGATCGGGAACTATGAATACATGGTGATTTCAAATGTACAGTACGATGAATCATACAATGATGATGCATATGTGAGGGAGGACGGTTCTCACGCTGACAAACTCTATTATCCGATGTTTGGCGGTTCGTATGACGGGACGCGAATCCGGTCGCTGGCGGGACAAACGCTTATGTACCAGACTAACGCATCGACAGAGATTACAAGGGCAAAGGCAAACGGTAGCGGATGGAATATCGGCTCATGGAGCAAGAGAAATCTGTTGAATTGTATGCTGAAAATTATGTCAAAGACAGACAATTCGCAGGCTGCTTTCGGGCAGGGGCAGACATCCGGCTATGTGGATGATGCATCGGTGAATTATGGTCATCTTGACACCGGAACGCTCAAGGATAAAGGACAGTTTTTCGGTTACAACGATACAACTCACGAGGTAAAGGTTTTCTTTATTGAAAAGTGGTGGGGGAATCGTTGGGACAGAATCAACGGACTTTTAATGAAAGCCGGGGAAATTCTTGTTAAAATGGCACCGCCGTATAATCTGACAGGCGACGGGTATGAAAAGGTTGGTATCCAGTTTGCGGGACAGAGCAATGGCTATCAGAAAGAAACAATGTCGAGCAGATTCGGAAGATTGCCGAAAGCTGTTGGAGGTAGCAGTTCCACATATACCTGCGATAATTTTTACTGGAATGCCGGAATTACTGCGGTCGCGCTCGTCGGCGGCCACTGTAACAACGGCGCTTACTGCGGGGCGGATTGCTTGGATTTGAACTCTTCTGCGTCGAATGCGGCCTGGAACATCGGTGCGTCCGTTTTCTTAGAACAGCCTATAGCTGCGTAAGCAGCAGGGGGAGGAACGGAGGGGGAACGCCTCCGCAATTCCCGCCGTAGGCGGGTGATCGTATTGAATGTGAATATTTGGGATATAGGATGCGGTGTCGGGGTGTTCCTGCTCCCTGCGGTCGCGCTCGTCGGCGGCAACTGTAACAACGGCGCTAACTGCGGGGCAGATTACTTGAATTTGAACAATTCTGCGTCGAATGCGAACTGGAACATCGGTGCGTCCAATTTCTTCTCATAACGGAGCGTTTAATCAAATGCAGCCTATATTCCACGCCACACGGCGAAAATCATTCCGGTATAGGGTCGGTTGAGTAGGCAGAAGCACAAAAACCGATAGGAGATAAGAAAATACGAAATGAGAAGTTATAACAACCTATACGAACCGATGCTGCAAGATGAATACATTCAAAAATGTTTCAGGGATGCGGCAAAAAAGAAAAGAAAACGGAACGATGTACAAAGGATATTAGATAACATTGATACAGAGGTCGGGATTCTCAAACAAATCTTACAAGAAGAAATGTTCCTTCCGAGTTATCATGAAAAGTGCATCATAAATGAAAACAATTATCTTAAAACACGGAGGATTTTGAAACCAAGCTATAAATATGAGCAGGTTGTCCATCATTGCGCGATAGGTCAGTTCAAGCCGATTGTGATGAATGGTCTTTATGAGTTTTCATGCGGGAGCGTACCGAAAAGGGGTGTGCATTACGGGAAAAAATTCATGAAAAAGTGGATTGAATCGTATAACGGGAAAAAGATGTATATTCTCAAAATGGATATACACCATTTCTTTGAATCAATCGATAGGACTATTTTGAAAAAGAAATTGCAGGAGGCAATCAGAGACCGGAGATTTTATCGACTGATGTGTGTATTTGTTGAATACGATCGAATCGCAGAGACCGTCAAGATACTGGAAGATGTGGCGACAGAGATGAGCATAGACGGGGTCAGATGTTTGGTTTCGTGCATTGCATTTGATGATGACATGGAAGCACTGGAAATTCTGCGGGGTGCAGGCGTAGCGGGAGAGACATTTATTGCTGTACGGGATGTAATATACAGCAGGAGAAAAGGTGTTCCGTTGGGATATTTTACATCACAATGGTTCGGAAATTTCTATCTCAAGAAGCTAGACCACTATATAAAACAGGAATTAAGTGCAGAACATTACATGCGGTATATGGACGACATGGTCATATTAGGAAAAAGCAAAAAGAAACTTCATAAAATCCGGACGGTTATCAAGGGGTATTTGCAGGACGAATTAAAACTTGAGTTAAAAGGTGATTGGCAAGTGTTCCGGTTCGAGTACGAGGGAAAGGATGGAAAGGTATATGGGCGGATGCTTGATTTCATGGGATTCCAATTTCATCATGATCGGATAACGATGCGGAAGTCAACGATTCAGCGAGCAAGAGCAAAAGCCATGAGGATTGCCGCAAAGGAAAAAGTGACATGGTACGATGCAGCGACGATGTTGTCATATATGGGATGGTTCAACCACACGGACACATATGACTATTATCAGAGGTACATCAAGCCGAATGTGAACGTCAAGAAACTTAAGAAAATTGTATCAAATCATCAGCGAAAGGAGAATGAACGTGAGAGAATGGCACAAAGTAACGGGAACGCAGCAGGAGAGACCGGAGGAGATCGACAGAACATCCTCGCCGTCAACCGTGTATCTGCGTAGGAATATCAGTAAAGTGCAGCAGGAAAGCGCAGAGGGAGACGAAAAAGCGGTTGACGTGTGGGAGTATGAGGAACGGGAACTGACTGTCGAAGAATATGAGCAGATGCTTCTTATGCAGCAGGTTGTCGAGCAGAACACAGCAGGAATTGTCGAATCTGTCACGGCATTTCAAAAAGATGCGGTTATTGATGAATATACAGAGCAGTTGATCGAGGAGGGGGTGATTTAATGAGAACACTCGTTGAAAGTATCAAAAGGCTTTATGAAAAAGCACGTTTGTCGAAGGAGCAGGTTGCAGAGCGCGTTGAAAAGAAAAGCATTTCGGCGGAAGAATATGAGTATATCACGGGCGAGGTTTATAAAACATGAAACCACTCGAAATCGTTTCAAGGATGTGCGATGTGATAAATGAACTTTACGACATTGTACGGGAGCAACAGAGAGAAATTGAGCGGTCGAATATTCCAGTTTCGACAAGGAAAGAGTTTCATCAAAAAATATGTAGTGCATCGGATAAACTGGATGTGTTGGAGTATCAATCAAGAGGAATGATTGACGTGGATGACGGAACTCCTATGTCCGAGAAAATAAGTCTGTACAATGCGACCGTGATAACGGAGCACAGACTACAAGTTGAAGCAACGAGCAGAAAGGAGGCAGCGAAAAGAGCAAAAGAAGAATTTGAAGCAATGACACATATCGCACCAAAAAGAATCGTATTGAGGGGTGCGAAGAAAGGAGAAACCGAGTGACGATTGAACTCTCGCTATTGCTGACGGGTATCTCTGTCGCATTTGCGGTTTTTTTCGGAATTACGTCCAAAAGCAGGAATGACCGGAAAGACACCGAGCAGGAGACCGAGGACAGGACAGCAACACACACTATTTTAATGACGAAACTCGAACACATTGAGGAAACTGTCAAAGAAATTAAAGACGACAACAGGGAACTCAAGGGAGAGGTGAGAGAGCTGCGTGACAGGGTCATCGCAGTGGAGCAGTCATTGAAAAGCTATCACAAGAGGCTGGACGGAATTAAAACCGACCAATAACAGGAGGGCGGAAACAGGCAGGAATCAACACACAGTAGGAGGCGGCAAATGGATAGGGCGACAAAAGCGGAGCGCCGCAGGAATATCCGGCATCGGAGAAAAATTCGCCGGATGGAACAGCGGGCGGCAAAGCAGAAAAACAAAGTCTCCGGTCAGTTCATGAACCGTGTTGTTATCTGTATGATTCTTGCAGCGTTCATTTATACAGTCGTTGCGATAATTGTGTTTGTGAGAGTAGGGTCAGAACCGTCAACACTGACGGAAAATGTATTTCGTTTTCTATCGGTCGAGGGCGGGGCAATGGCACTCATAAAGTCAGTAAAGACAGTTATTAAAAAGGAAACAGATAAACAGCACGAGAACGAACCGGATGACATCAACAATGAGGAGGTGCAGGGATGAATTTCATCACAGAAAACTGGTTTGTTATCGTGGCATTAGCAGCAGCGGGAGGGTCAATCGGTTACGCAATTTATTCTTTCGTGAAAATGCCATCCACGAAGCAGTTGGACAAGGTAAGAGAGTGGCTTTTGTATGCAGTTACAAAAGCGGAGAAAGAACTGGGAGCAGGTACGGGAAAAATCAAGCTGCGGTATGTATATGACATGTTCGTGGCAAGGTTTGAATGGCTTGCAAAGGTCATTACGTTTGAGATGTTCAGCATGATGGTGGACGAGGCTCTTGAACAAATGAAGTCGATGCTTGAGACGAATGAGGCAGCGCAGAAATTTGTGACAGGCAAAACGGGGGAATAAACATGAGTATCTCAAATTGTGGACACGATGAAAATAATAAATATAGCGGAGGAACAGCAGGAGATCAGACTGGAACAGAGTGGGCGATCATTAACTGGTATAACAGACCGTGGAAATGTGTTCTCCGACATCCGGATGCAAAAGTCAGAGCGAAAATCGCAGAACTGGCAAAGGCAGCAGCGAACAACAATAAGATCGGTTATGACCAGTCACAGAGGGGGACATTTTGGACGCAGTTGCAAAAAGCGAATTACAATCCGGCAAATATTACAACAGCTTGCGAGGCAGACTGTTCAAGTGGTGTTTCTGCGATCGTGAAAGCGGTCGGATATTTACTGAACATCACATTGCTCAAAAACGTAAATGCATCACTCACCACAAGCGGAATGCGGGCAGCGTTCAAAAACGCAGGATTTACCGTATTGACAGACAGCAAATATCTGACATCGGATGCGTATTTGCTTGAGGGTGATATTCTGTTGAATGATGGAGCGCACACAGCGACCAATCTGACGAATGGGTCAATGGCGACCGCGTCGGACGGAACAAAAGTAGATATCAAAGTTGATGCTGCACAAAAATTCGACAAGAGCCTTGCAGGAAAATACAAGGTCACAGCATCGGACTTTTTAGCATTAAGGGCAGGGGCAGGAACGAGCAAAACAGAACTTGCAAGGATGAAAACAAACGAGACGGTGCAGTGTTATGGATATTACACGAGTGTTTCCGGTACAAAGTGGCTTTATATTGTATATAACGGAATCACAGGTTTTGCATCAAGCGCATATCTCAAAAAACAGTAGGAGGACGAGAGCATGTTATACTATTTCGGTAAAGGAAAAGAGTTCAAGAAAGAGGACTGCAAGGAATATAAGACACTGGAGGGTGCGAGAAAAGCATTTGACAAGGCGGTGGCAGCAGGAGACGAGGCGACCGTGTGGGACGAAAACGGTGTTGTTGTGATCGGAATGACGGACGATGTTCCGGAGGGGGCATTGGAGACGAATCCGGACGGGAGCGTCAATGTATATGATGCAGATGGAAACAAGGTCGGGACAGCAGCCGCAGCGACCGTCGCAGCTGCCACCGGAGACGGGCGGCAGGACAACGCAGACAAGCCACAGAGCGGCGAAAACAGTGACGGGCGAGGGAATGTGCCTCCCGCACCGGAAAACGGGCAGAATGAGGCAGATACAAAGCCACACGAGGACAGCGGTGACGGAGGAGACAGACAGCAGGATGATGACAACGGGCAGCAGGTCAATGTGTCGGAATCTGACACGGTCGTTGCTCCGCAGGGAACAATGAAAGTAACAGTCATTTGTGACGGAACGCTCAACTTGAGACGTTCGCCTCACTGGGGGAACTCAAATGTCTGCGGTCGTGCGTCGAGAGGGCAGTCATACTATGTGAAAGAGATTCACACCGTAAACGGAAAAAAGATGGTCAGAACGATTGACGATCTCTATTTGTCCGGCGCATCCGAACATGTCCAGTTTGAACAGTTGTAAATATAATAATATCACTTAGAAAAAACAGGGTGAAAAACTTTGGGAATGCATGTATAATGTACTCACAACTAACAAATGCGTCAAAAGATGTGATAAAATCAAGGGGAACTGTTTCCGTTGAGGAAGCTGCAAAGGCCGGCAAATTCTGAAGCTGATCGCAATAAAAACGAATAATTAATAAAAATAAAGAAGATATTTCGGTATTTGGAGTATCTTCTTTTTTTGAAAAGCGTCCGTATGCGCCCGGAAATATCCTCATAAAATGCCTGATTAGGGGAACGCGTCGGTAAAATCTGATGGCTTTTTTTGTTCCCGTATAGTATAATAATAAAGGTACTTGACCGGCGCTATCGGGGAGGAAATTATGGATTTGATTTTATTGAAAGTGAAGCATAAATATGAAGCGAATTATGAAGAAGTGGGAATCTTTTCTTCCATGGAAAATATGCGCAAAGGCAAATCGGAATATTTAGAAAACGTGCCGTTGCCGCCCGAGGAATATAGCTTTACGCATTTACATATGAAATTGGACGAGATATACTGAAGCGGACCGTTCGGTGTATCAGATGCTGGAATGGATGAAAGAATGGGTTGAGAATATAAGAAAGAAAAGGGGATAACAAATGAACGGAATCAACAGGAAGTATCAAATTGATACGAAGGAGAACGAGAAGTTTCTGGAGGAAGTGAGGGAGAGTCTGTTTGGCTTCGGGCACAGATTTCCGTCGCCGGGGGGCGGTTCCTACTATTTGGGCGATGATGGTACGCCGTGGACCGACCGCAATCGTGAGACGTGGATTACCAGCCGCATGGTGCATGTGTACAGCCTGGCAGGTTTTCTGGGGCATCCGGGAAGCGGAGAACTGGCTGATGCAGGTCTGAAAGGTCTGACGGGGGAACTGCATGACACTGCAAACGGCGGATGGTATGCAGGATTGACGGCAGATGGAAAAATTGTACCGAATAAACAGTGCTATGCGCATGCGTTTGTGATTCTGGCGGCATCTTCCGCAACGCTGGCGGGAAGACCGGGAGCGAAGGAATTGCTGGATGAGGCGCTTGCACTTTATGATCTTCGTTTCTGGAATGAGGAAGAAGGACTTTCCTGTGACACCTGGAATACGGAATTTACGGTATTGGACGACTACCGCGGACTGAATGCGAATATGCATACGGTGGAAGCGTTTCTGGCGGCGGCGGACGTTACCGGCGACGAGAAATACCGCGTGAGAGCGGGACGCATTATCGATCATGTCGTTGGCTGGGCGGCAGACAATGCGTGGAGAATTCCGGAACATTTCACGAAGGAATGGGTGGCGGATCTGGAGTGTAATAAGGAGAAGCCGGACGACCAGTTCAAGCCGTATGGCGCTACGCCGGGACATGGCATTGAATGGGCGAGGCTGATTGCGCAGTGGGCGCTTTCCACCTATCCGGAGGATAAAGAAGCCGCATCAAAATATATTGAAATTTCTGAAAACCTGTTTTGCAGAGCGATTGAAGACGCCTGGAATGCAGACGGCGCGCCCGGAATCGTGTATACGACGGACTGGGAAGGAAAACCGGTGGTTCATGACAGGATGCACTGGACGCTCGCAGAAGCGATCAATACTTCCGCAGTGTTGTATCATGTGACAGGAAAACAGAAATATGCGGATGACTACGAGCAGTTTATGAAATATCTGGATGAGAAGGTGCTGGATCATGTGAACGGTTCCTGGTTCCATCAGCTTGATCAGAATAACAATCTGATCGGTACCGTATGGCCGGGTAAGTCGGATCTGTATCATGCGGTGCAGGCGACGCTGATTCCGTACTATGCGCCGGATCTTTCCATTGCGCCTGCGGTGAAGAGCGGGAAGAAGGCATAAGGAAATACAGAGTAAGACGGCTCAGAACTTGCTGGTTTTGAGCCGTTTTTTATCGGCGCGTGCGTATTGGAGAAATGGATGAAAATCCGGAATAACCATACAGGGAAGGAGCGAATATGAAAGATTTTACGTTTGAAACAATGGAATATGTCCGCCCGGATTATAACGGGTTGAAGCGCATCTGGGAGGAAGCGGCCGGGCGGGTCCGCAATGCGAAGGAATATGCGGAAGTAAAAGCGGCTATGCAGGAAGTGAATGAAGCATCGGACCGGTTTATGACCATGTATTCCGTTTGCAATATCCGCAATACGCTGGACACAACGGACGAATACTATGAAAAAGAACTGGAATATAATCAAAATACATATCCGACAGTCATGGAAGCGGGCATGCAGTATGAGCGCGCGGTTTTGGCGAGTCCTTTTGCAGGACAACTGGAAGCGGAATACGGCAAAGAACTCCTGGTTTCCATGCAGCGGGATCTGGACAGCTTCAATCCGGCGCTGGTCCCCTTCATGCAGAAAGAAGCGGAACTCACGACGCGTTATCAGAAGTTGATGGCGACGGCGCAGATTCCCTTCAGGGGAGAGGTTTACAATCTGTATGGCATACAGAAGTTTTTTGGAGACCCTGACAGAGCGATCCGGAAGGAAGCCTTTGCGGCATATTCCGACTTTTATTGCGGAAATGAGGCGGAGATGGAAGAGATCTTTTCACAATTGGTGGAAATCCGCAATGAAATGGGAAAAGCGCTGGGCTATGAAAACTACATTCCGCTGGGATATAAACAGCAGGGCAGAAGCGACTATGGACAGAAGGAGGTAGAAGCGTTCCGGAAACAGGTGCGGGAAGAAATCGTGCCCTTATGTGAGAAACTCTATCAGGCGCAGGCAAAGCGCATCGGTGTGGATGAAATTAAAGTTTATGATGAAAAGTTCGTGTTCCCGGACGGAAATGCGGTACCGGCCGGAGATGACGATTATATGATCGAACAGGCGAGAATCATGTATCATGACATGAGCCCGGAGACCGGAGAATTCATCGATTTCATGATCGATCATAAGCTGATGGATTTAAAGAACAGGCCCAACAAAGCGTCTACCGGATATATGACTTTCCTTCCCGACTATAAAGCGCCCTATGTATTTTCCTGCTTCAACCATACCATTTTTGATATGCAGGTGTTGAGCCACGAATTGGGACATGCGTTTGCAGGTTATCAGGCAATGCGCCATCAGCCGGTTTCCGCTTATTACAGCGAATCAACAGATATTGCGGAGATTCACTCCATGTCCATGGAACAGTTTGCATACCCTTATGCGGAGCAGTTTTTCGGAAAAGATGCGGATAAGTACCGTTTTGCGCACCTGCAGGAGGCGGTTACCTTCGTGCCTTTCGGCGTGGCGGTGGATGAATTCCAGCATATCGTGTATGCGCATCCGGAACTTACGCCGAAGGAACGCACTTATGAATGGCATAAGCTGGAAGAAAAATATATGCCGTGGCGAAAGTATGAGGACGATGCGTTCATGGAACGCGGCGGCTACTGGTATCATAAGCTGCATATTTTCCTTTATCCGTTTTACTATATCAATTACACGCTGACGACCATGGGTGCGATGGAATTCAAAAAGCGCTATGAAGAGGACCGCAGCGCGGCCTGGAAGGATTATCTTAACCTCTGCAACGCGGGCGGCAGCCAGAGTTACCTGGGATTGCTGAAGGTTGCAAATCTGTCCGTGCCTTTTGAAGAGGGCAGCGTCAGAAAGGCGATTTCTTATACGAAGGAAATTTTGCTGAAAGCGATTGGGGAAGAGTGATATGAGAAAGGAAGATCCTGTATACATCACCGGACACCGTCATCCGGATACAGATTCGATTGCGTCGTCGATTGCGTATGCGTTTTTCAAACGCTCTATGGGCGTGCAGGCGGTTCCCTGCCGGCTGGGCGCTTTGAATGAAGAAACGCGCTATCTGCTTTCGCGCTTTGGGTTCCAGGAGCCCGTATTATTACAGGATGCCCGGATGAAGCTTTCGGAGATCGCAATGGATGCTCCGGTTTCCATCACGCCGGATACGACCATTTATGAAACTTTACAGATCATGCAAAGGGATAACCGCGCTTATTGCGGCGTGGTGGATGAAAAGCAGCGGCTTGTGGGACTGGTGACAAAATCCGATATTGCGGTGGTTGGCCTTGGGGATACGGCAATGTCCATTGAAATTCTGGCGCAGACGGCAACGGAAAATATCCGGAAAACGATCAACGGCACGATCGTTTATGATGATGAGCAGGCATATATCAACGGAAAGGTCAGCATTGTCGCCATGACCGAACTGGATCATCTGGAGCGGTATGATGTGAAAGACCGGATTGTGATTGTCGGGGCAAATACGGAAGCGCAGCAGAAAATCATCCGGCTCGGCGCCGGAATGCTGATTGTGGTGTGGGCCGAGCAGATTGAGGAAAGCGTGATTCGGACAGCGAAAGAATATCATTGTCCGATTATCCGCTCCGGGCACGGCAGCATGAATACGTCCCGTTATCTGTATTTCGCTCCGGCTGTGGAACGGATTATGAAGAAAAATCTGGTGTCTTTTCACTCCAATGAACTGGCGGAGGATGCGGGGGCCAAGATGCTTAAGAGCCGTTACCGCGTTTATCCGGTAACCGATCAGGAAAACCGGCTCGTGGGTTATATTTCCAGATACCACATCATGAATTCCCGGAAACGTAAGCTGATTCTGGTGGATCACAATGAGTTTTCCCAATCGGTCAACGCGGTGGAGAAGGGCGAAGTGCTGGAAGTGATTGACCATCACCGGATCAATGATTTTTCCACGTCCGGTCCGGTGGCGTTCCGCAATGAAATTGTAGGTTCCACGGCGACCATCGTTGCCACGATTTTCCGGGAGAACCAGATCCCGATACCTGACAGGCTGGCCGGGCTGCTTTTGGGAGCGATTTTGTCGGACACGATGAATTTTCATTCCCCGACCACGACGCAGCGGGATAAATCTGCCGCCAATATTCTGGCTGCCATTGCGGACCTGGATGTGGATACCTTTGCAGAAGAATTGTTTACGGTCACGTCCAATCAGGATCAGGTCAGCTTTTCCGATATGATCAATCAGGATTTAAAAGTTTATGACATTCATTCCTGTAAAGTTTCCGTTTCACAGGTGATTGTTCCGTCCGCAAAGGAGATGCGGGCGGATGCGAGGGAAATTGTGGGTGCGCTGGAGCATTTCGTGCAAAAGAAAAGAATCGATCTGGCGGTTTTGGCATTTACCAGCATTTTGGAAAACGGCTCTGTCATCTATGCGGGCGGGGCCCGCTCTGCCTGGGCGGCGGAGGCTTTTCCGGATGAGGAGGGAAAAGAACACACTTTTCAGGAGAAGCTGCTTTCCCGAAAACAGCAGATTCTTCCGGCGCTTACTGCCGTGATAACGGATTATATGGGCGGGTGAGAAGCGAACTTTTAGTCCGCATCCGCTTTCCAGCGCCTGATTTGTTCCAGCTTTTCTTTTGCGGCGGCTTCCATTCCCTGATCGGTTGGGCGGTAATAACGCCTGCCCTTTAAGGAATCAGGGAGACATGGCATTTTGGCCACTTTTTCTTCCGTATCGTGCGCATATTGATAGCCTTCCCCGTAATGAAGATTTCCCATAAGCTGCGTGACCGCGTTGCGCAGATGGAGCGGAACGGGTTCGGCGATCATGCGCCCGGCGTCCAGCTTGCATTCCTCATAGCCGGCGTAAAGTGCGTTGGACTTGGGAGCCATGGACAGATAAACTACCGCGTGAGCAAGATTCACATTACACTCAGGCATGCCGATAAAATGGCATGCCTGATATGCGTTCACCGCAACGGTGAGCGCCTGGCTGTCCGCCATGCCCACATCTTCGCTTGCAAAACGGATGAGACGGCGCGCCACATAGAGGGGGTCCTCGCCGGCTTCCAGCATCCGGGACAGCCAGTACATGGCGGCGTCGGGGTCCGTATTCCGCATGGATTTATGAAGGGCGGAAATCAGGTTATAGTGTTCTTCGCCATTTTTATCGTAAAGCAGGGACTTTTTGCTGATGCACTGTTCCAAGCCCTCTTTGGTCACGGTGATTTGACCGGGGGAGATATTGCCGTTGGTGATCGCCATTTCCAGCGTATTTAAGGCGGTGCGGGCGTCTCCGTTTGCAAAGGCGGCGATTGCGTAAAGCAGTTCCTCCGTTATCTCAATTCTGGTATTGCCGTATCCTTTCGGGCTGTGGATGGCATTTTTCAGAAGGCAGACCAGATCATCCGCACTGAGCGCCTGCAGCACAAAAACCTTGCAGCGGGAGAGCAGCGCGGCGTTGATCTCAAAGGAGGGATTCTCTGTGGTGGCGCCGATTAAAATAATGCTGCCTTTTTCCACATAGGGAAGAAAAGCGTCCTGCTGCGCTTTGTTGAAACGGTGAATTTCGTCCACAAACAGAACGGTCTTTAAGCCCATGATGCGGCCGTTTTCCGCCTGGGCCATGACCTCTTTGATTTCTTTGATGCCGCTGGTGACGGCGCTGAAATTGATGAAGGACGCATGCGTCCGCTTCGCAATGATGTTGGCTAAAGTTGTTTTGCCGACGCCGGGAGGTCCCCAGAAAATCATGGAAGAAATCTGGTCGTGATCGATCAGGTGCCGGAGCAGTTTTCCCTCACCGAGCAGATGCTTCTGACCTGCAAAATCCGCCAGAGATTCCGGACGAAGCCTGCTTGCCAGAGGGGTAGAAGCGATTGGTGCGTCAAAAAGTGATAATTGTTCCATAAAAGTCTCCGTTTCTTTACGCGATCGGGCATGCCGGGCGCTTCCGGTTTGGAGGTGCCCTTCCCGGCCGCCGTCTCTGCCGGGAAGGGGCTGGCTAACCGGAAGCGTTCGGCCTGCGGAAAGTGAGTGTGCGCCCGCCGTTCTTTTAAACAGCCCGACATTCTTTTAAATTGAATCAAATGGGAAACTATGCTATACTGTTTCTATAAAGAAATTAGAACAAATGTTCTGAAATGATATTACCATGTAGAAAGTGTTCTGTCAAGAAGAGGAAGTTTTTCTGTTTGTCAAACGAATGGAAATTGTTATCAGTTTAGCCGGGGCTGCGCAGCCTGATAAGCCGGAGGTTCTGTTTTATGCTTCATATTACGATTTGCGATGATGAGCCGGTTCAGCTTTCTTTGCTGGAAGCGTTTGTGACGGACTGGGCGAGACAAAAGAATGCGGAAATTAAAATTGATCTTTGTAAGAACGCGGATCAGTTTCTTTTTTTATGGGAAGAAAAGAAAGATATCGATATTTTGCTGCTCGATATCGAGATGCCCGGCATGAACGGGGTTCTGTTGGCTCATAAGCTGAGAGATATGGGAGAAAACCTGCAGATCCTGTTCGTGACCGGGATGACGGAATTTGTGCTGGAAGGATACGACGTGGACGCGGTTTCCTATCTGCTCAAGCCAGTGAGAAGGGAACGGCTTTTTGCCTGTCTGGATAAAGCGCGGGCGCGCTGTGGACAAAAGGAACCGGAACTTTTGCTGGAAAGCGCCGGAGAACTGGTCAGGGTGAAGCTTATGGATATCAGCTATCTGGAAAGTCTGGGGCATGACACGATAGTGCATTGTCTAAGCAGGACGGAGCCGGTCCGGTGCAAAACAGGAATTTTGCAGATGGAACGCAGACTGCAGCAGGAAAGCGAATCCTTTTTTAAAATTCATAGATCCTGTCTGATCAATCTGGCGCATGTGGAGCGGATCACCCGGAAAGAAGTGCAGATGGAAACATCGGAACGGCTTCCGATAGCCCGCGGCAGGTGGGAGGAACTGAACCGGGCATATTTAAACTATTACAGAAGAAACGGATAGCGGTTGCATTTTGCGGCGCTGATAGCGGAGGTTGGGATGCTGAAAGCCTGTTTTTATGCCATGTGGCTGATATTGTACAATTATTATATGGAGCAGATCGGCACGATTCAGAAAGGATGGGGACGGCGCGCGGCGCTGATGGGCCTTGGCGCTGCTTTGCTGATGCTGTCCGTCTGGCTGCCGGGGGTGTTGGCATGGCTTCTTGTGAGCGGGCTGATGGCGCTGTATGATCTGTTTTTTGATGAAGAACCGTTTCGGAGTCAGTGGTGGAAGGTACTGGCCGCAGGAATCTGTTTTGCGGCGGCGTCTGCCTTTCCGGCGGACTTTTATTTTCTGGCAAACGGGCCGCTTTTATTTCTCATATTTTTGTTTCTGGCGGCAAAGAGAGAGTATCTGCGCCTTTCCAATGGGATTCTGACGGGTATTTTATATTGTCTTTTTACCGGCTTTTTATGGCTGATCGGGTACGGCTTGTCAGGTAAATGCGGATGGGAGATAAATTTCTCAAACGGTTTGATGTGGGGCGGCATTTTGATGGAAGCGCTGTTGTTTCTGGTGGTGGAGGGCACGCTTTTTTCCTATAAAAAGGGCTTTGAATTTCAGACGGAGCGGTTTTGTCAGGATGTGATGGGACATCAGTATGAGGAAATCAAAAGCATCTATATGAATATGCGGGGCTGGAGACATGATTATCATAATCATTTGCAGGTGCTGAAAGCGCAGCTTGCGCTGGGCAATCAGGAAGAAGCGGAGCAATATCTGGACGAGTTGGAGCAGGATCTGGACAGAGTGGATACCTATGTGAAATCGGGCAATCTGATGGTGGATGCGATCTTAAACAGCAAGCTTTCGCTGGCGCAGCAGCGGCAGATCGCCGTAAACTGTAAGGCGCAGGTGCCGGAAGAACTGTCTGTGGAGGATGTGGATCTGTGCGTAATTCTGGGTAATTTACTGGATAATGCGCTGGAAGCCTGCGAACAGATTCCGGTTGAACAGCGTTTTTTGAGGATCTATATGATTGTGAACAAAAGTCAGCTTTACCTGTCCGTGCAGAATGCGGCAAAGGAAGAGTTGGACTTTGACGAAAGGAATTATATCACGAATAAGCGGGGAAACCATGGTTTCGGCATGAAACGGGTCAAGGCTGTGGTGGATAAATATGAGGGATATTTAAATCTGGCGAACGAGCCGGGCATTTTTGCGGCGGAGGTTACAATGCCGCTGGAGGATTGCATTTCGTGAAAAAAATCGGACATTTCGTGCGGGAATTCCCCAAAACGGGAATTCCTGATTTATTTTATAGACAGCCGCAGCCGGAAATGTTGTGTGCACACGGCGTGGAAGGCGGGTAAAGGAAGAGGCGGAAAGGGGAAAGACTGCGGATGAGAGACAGGAAAAAGAAGGCGGAGACGGATTGCAGGACATGGCCAGTCTGGGATAATTACCGGTATGCGTTTTCATGGTTAAAGCAGTCTAAGGGAGCGGGCGTGTTTGTAATTCTTGCTGTAGACGGAATGCTGCAGGTGCTGGTTCCTTTTTTGGGAATGGCGCTGCCCAGCGCAGTGATCGGGTTGTTGACGGGCGGTAGAAAGCCGGAAGAGCGCCTGTTGCTGATTTGCGGCTATCTGCTGCTTTTTCAGATTCTGACGCTGATGGGAAATTATTTTGGCAAAAAGAGATTGCATTCCCTGTTCCTCTTTCGCCTGGACAGTGACAAAGCGTTTTTTTCGAAATGTCTGGAAGTGGACGATCAGCTTCTGGAGAGCGCGGCGGGACAGCGGAAAATGGAGATGGCGATTCGTAATATTTACAGCGGGAATGAGGTCGGGGTCGAAGCGTTTCTCAATCATCTGCTGAATTTTTTCATTAACCTGGGCGGTATGACGGTTTATGCGGTTGTGATCGGACAAAACAGCCTGCTTTTATTGGCGGGACTTCTTTTGCTTACGGGACTGACGGCGGCTGTTCAGTACCGTGCGGGGGTGAAAGGGGCTGAAATTTCCGAGAACGGCTGGAAGCTTTTAAAACGGTTTTTCTATCTGCTGGTTGAAACCATAAAACCGGCCAACGGGAAGGATATCCGTTTATACCGGATGAAAAAGTGGTTTGAGAGGGTCTTTGAACTTATGTCTGGCCGGGCGGTGGAAAATGCCCGGAAGGAGTGGACCTGCTATCTGCATGCCGGGGCGGCGGAAAAAATGTTATCGTTTTTGCGCGACGGAATCATTTACGGCTGTCTGATCGCACAAATGGCGCGCGGAAGCATCGGCCTGAGCCGTTTTTTGCTGTACATCGGTATTGTGGCGGGCTTTGGGGGATGGATGACGGGATTGGTCACGGCGATTCGGGAAATTATGAAAAATAACGGTCTGATGGACCGGTACCGGGATTTCATGGAGGACGGGAAAGCGGAGACGGCGGGAAAAGAAAAGGTGCATGCGCCGGGATACGCTCATGAGATCAGATTGGAACATGTCAGCTTCCGCTATGAAGGTCAAAAAGAAGATGCTCTTCATGATCTGAATTTGACGATAAAAACAGGTGAAAAGCTGGCGCTCGTGGGAATGAACGGAGCGGGAAAGACCACGTTGGTCAAGTTGATCTGCGGACTTTTTCGGCCGGCGTCGGGGAAAATTTATCTGGATGGACAGGATATTTCCGGGATTTCCAAAGAAGCGTATTTTCAGGAATTTTCCGTCGTCTTTCAGGATGTGTTCGCTTTCTCTTTTTCACTGGAGGACAATGTTTCCTGCGCGGAAGCTGACAGGCTGGATTGCGGGAAGTTGGAGGACTGTCTGAAAAAGGCGGATTTGTGGGAACGGGTTGAGGGACTGGAACGGGGAAGCAAAACGGTGATGAATAAGGATCTGGATGAATCCGGCGTGACGCTCTCCGGCGGGGAACTGCAAAAGCTGATGCTGGCGCGGGCGTTGTACAAGAACGCTCCGGTGGTCATTTTGGATGAGCCTACTGCGGCGCTGGATCCGCTGGCGGAAAGCGCCATGTATGAAAAATATTATGAACTGACCAGAGACAAAACCAGCCTGTTTATTTCCCACAGGCTCAGTTCCACCCGTTTTTGCGACCGCATCATTTTTCTGGAAAACGGCAAAATTGCGGAAGAAGGAAGTCATGAAGCCCTGATGGCCAAAAAAGGCGTTTATGCCCGGATGTTTGAAACCCAGGCGCAGTATTACCGGGAAGAAGAGGAGGCATGTCGTGCGTAAGTTTTTAAAAGGATTTTCTTTTCACAAAACAGGATGGCAGGTGCTCAAAATTGCGCATCAGGTGGATTCCACGATGATTCCTGCCTCGATCCTGGATGCGGTATTGAAGCTGATCTGTATCTATGCGGAACTGTTTTTGTCCGCGGCGCTGATAGACGCTCTGCTGGAGGGCGGATTTGAACGGGCGGGAATTCTGGCGCTTATGCTGATGAGCATTCATTTCGGCATCGGGTGTGTCAATCATTTTCTGGCGAGAATGTTTGCCGGACAAAAGACCAGGTGCGATTATGCCTTCTATGTAATGCTGCGGAAAAAAGCCCTTTCTCTGGATTATGAGACCATGGAGAATCCGGAAGTTGCGGATCGGATTTTGCTGTCGGAGCAAAGCGCCATGATGTATGGCGGCATGGGGAACATGGTCGGATATTATCTGGAAGTTCTGCAAAGTCTTTTGACGATGGCGGCCTCGCTGACGATGATCGCCATATTTTGCATCCAAAGACCTCTGAAAGCGGAGGGGATCTGGAGGGCGGCGGCCGCGCCTGCATGCACTGCAATCCTGCTTACGGTTCTTTTTTTGGCAAACGGCATATTTGCGGGAAAAATTTCCGCCCGCTTTTCGGAGATTCAGAAAAAGAATTTTGAAAATCATGCCGGTGTGGAAAATAAACTGGAATATCTGGCGAAGCATATTTTTATGAATTATCAGGCGGGAAAGGTGATCCGTATTTTCGATATGAAGGAGATGCTTTTAAAGAATGCCAGGGAGGAGCAGGAGAAGGTGAAAAACTATTATGAAAGATCATGCGCGGCGGAACTGCAGGAGAATATGTCTTATCTGGCGGCAAACAGCGTATTTCATGTGATATCCTATTTTCTGGTGGCTTTGAAAGTGGTCGCGGGCGCAGTCAGCGTCGGTTCCTTTATGAAATATGCGGGAGCGCTGAATCAGTTCGGCAGCGCTTATACGACGCTGGTAACCAAAAACGGGATGCTCCGCAACTGTTGCACTTACATGGAGGAATTTCTGGCCTTTCTGGAGCAGGAAAGCGCGCATGCGTCCGGTTCCATTCCGGTGGAAAAACGGATCGACGGGGAATATGAGATCGCCTTTGAAGACGTCAGCTTTCACTATCCGGGAAGCGGCGAAATGGTGCTGAAGCATGTCAACTGCAAACTGGATATGAAGCATAAAATGGCGCTGGTGGGCAGAAACGGCGCCGGAAAGACCACATTCATCAAGCTTTTATGCAGACTTTACGAGCCGACGGAGGGGCGCATTACTTTAAACGGAGTGGATATCCGGAAGTATGACGAGGAGCAGTACCGGGATCTCTTCGGCGTGGTCTTTCAGGATTTTAAACTGTTTGCTTTTCCGGTGTGGGAAAATATTGCCGCAGGATATAAGCGGGATGACGAAAAACTATGGAAAGCGCTTCGGCAGGCGGGCGCGGATGAGATGGTGAAAAGTATGCCGGACCAGCTTGAAACCTGGCTGTATAAAAATATAGAAGACGGAGTGGAAATCAGCGGCGGAGAGGCGCAGAAGCTGGTACTGGCAAGAGCGCTTTACAAGGATGCGGCTCTGGTCATTCTGGACGAGCCGACAGCGGCGTTGGACCCCATGGCGGAGGCGGAAATTTACGCCGGCTTTAACGCGATGGTGGAAGGCAAAACAAGCGTATATATTTCCCACCGGATGAGTAGCTGCCGCTTCTGCGATGACATCATCGTATTGGAGGAAGGCGGGATCGCAGAGCGCGGCAGCCACGAAAAGCTGCTTGCAGAGGAAGGACAGTATGCCAGAATGTGGAATGCGCAGGCGAAATATTATGCGTAGCGTATAAACGGAAAGCAGAGCGGTTGTTTATTCGTTACATTTTAAAATGTCCTTGTAGAACGCATCCATTTCTTTCTGAGAACTGAAGGTGGCGATATACATCTGATTTCCCATGGCGCCGGAGAGAACGTCGGGAATGCGCTCGACCATCTTCATGTTGTCCTTGTACTTTTCCACAATGTCTGCATGACTTAAGGAAAAATCCTTTCCATCCCGCCGTCCGGCGAAGGCGCAGTAAGCGTGCTGACCGATCGGCATGGTGGAACGGTCGAAGGCGATCATGTCGGCCCATATTTTGTACACGTCGGTGCTGTGGGCGAAGTCGATCATATCAGGCGTGAAGCCGCCGCTGGGACGCATGTTCACCTCCAGCGCCACGATCTCTCCTTTTTTGCCCAATCCTTCCTGGTCTTTTTGCAGGCGGAAAAATTCAAAATGCACGAAACGGCTCTTTACGCCGAAGCTTTTTACCGTGGCGCGTCCCGCAGCGCGGGTGTCGTCGGGGAGATTTTTGAGTATGTAGTAGATGGAATTGTCGTTGTTGTTCACGATATCCATGATGGACATCGGCGTGACATTTCCGGTCTCAAACATCGGCTCTCCCCTGGAATCGATGATCGCATCATAGGAATTGACTTCGCCGGCAATGAATTCTTCCATGATATAAGGAGTGTTCGGCCACTTCAGTTTAAAAAAGCTGTTGAGCTGCCGGCCATTCTCAATTTTAAAAGTGTGGGAAGCGCCCACGCCGTTGTCCGGTTTTGCGACGACAGGGTAGCCCACTTCTTTTATGAATTCCAGACAGCCCTCAGGTGTATCCACCATATGGTAACGGGCTACCGGGATGCCGGCTTTTTTGTAAAATTCTTTCATCCGGGACTTGAACTTGATATGAGGGATGTCGGCAACCTGAAAGCCGCTGGTGATGTTGAAATCAGTGCGCAGTCTGGCGTCCCGTTCCAGCCAGTATTCGTTGTTGGATTCCAGCCAGTCGATGCGGCCGTGCTTGAAAATCAGAAACGCCACGGCGCGGTATACTTCTTCATCATTTTCCAGATTGCTGACTTTATAATATTCATTTAAGCTGTCCTTTAAATCGGAACTTAATTCATCGTAAGGCTGATCTCCTATTCCCAGCACGTTTAGCCCGTTTTTTTTCAGTTCCCGGCAGAACATCCAGTAGTTTGTCGGAAAATTAGGGGAGATAAAAATAAAGTTTTTCATGTCGCATCCTTTCTTTTTCAGAGTAAGTGAGGAACAAAATAGTCAACCTGTTTATACCACCAGTTCCAGTCGTGGGAACAATCATAACCCCAGTAATCCACCCAGACGTCGATGCCTTTGCTTTGCAAAATGGAATGTAATTCGCGGGTGGAATCGGGCAGTTCCCATGGACCCTGGCCGACGCAGACGATCGCTTTTTTCAGATTGTAAAGCGGAATATAAGGATGATCGGCAGGCATGTTGGCGAGATAATGAACCGGAGAATTGGCATAAACCAATTCGTCCATATAGTCGCCAAAGCCGTATGCCGCCGTATAGATACCGCTTAAGGCGAGCAGGCCGTCGAACAGATCGGGACGGCGGAAGTAGAGGTTGACGGCATGGGTGGCCCCAAGGCTGCAGCCAAAGACGATGACGCCCGGATATCCGGTCCAGCCGTTGCGCTCATTTACCATGGCGCGCATGAAGGGAACCATTTCATCCGTGATATAGCGGAACCATTGTTCATGACGGCAGATGCGCCATCTGCAATCTCCGCCTTTGTTGGACCAGGTTTCCATATCGACGGTATCGATGGAAAAGACCATCGCTTTCCCGGATTCGATCCAGGGGGCCCAGGCGTCGGTCATGCGGAAATTTTCAAAATCGAAGAAACGGCCGTCCTGGCAGGGGATGAATAGAACGGGACGGCCGGCATGACCGTAAACCTTACATTCCATGTCCCGGTTTAATGCAGGACTGTATTGTTTGAAATATTGTATTTCCATGGTTTGCCTCCGTTCTTATTGCAGTTGATAAAGCAGCGTATTCATGAAAAAGGGAATCTGGCGTTCCCAACTGGCCTCACAGTGAGTGCCGCCGGGAACGATCCGGCTTTCCAGATAAATACCTTTTGCCAGCAGGCAGGAGACGATCTGCTTGTAGGAGCGCTGCATGCCCGCGTGATTTTTGAATTCTTCGGAACCGTAGTCCATATAAAGTACGGTATCGGGAAGCTGCTTTGCGCTCATAATCAGTTGCTCTATTCTGGAAGCGTTCGTCCAGAGAGAAGGGGAAAGGGCGGCGGCGCGGGAAAATACCTCGTTGTATGCAAACAGCGCATACAGGCTCATCAGGCCGCCCATGGAACTTCCGGCAATAAAAGTATGGGCCCGGTCGGGAAGCGTCCGGTAGTGATCGTCGATTTCCTGCTTAAAAGAGCGGATTAACCACTCCATTGTGAGTTTTCCTTTCCCGGTGATGGCGCCTATTTTGGGATTGGTGAAGCTATAGGGGGAATATTCCTTCAAACGCCCGTTGTCCGGACTGTGGTTGCATTCCACGGCCGCAATAATCAACTGGGTATTGGTATAATCCATATATTCTTTCAGCCCCCAGCACTTGCCGTAGGTGGCGTCGGAGTCAAAGAATACGTTGTGTCCGTCAAACATGTAGAGTACCGGATAGCGCTTTTGCGTATCGTACTGATAGGACTCCGGAAGATAGAGATAGGCGCTGCGGACTTCGCTGCCGGTCAGTTCCGGAATCGTAATATTCCATTTTTTTACCATAGTTGGCCTCCGTGCATTCGGATGAGTTGTGTGCTATACCGTTGTCTCCCAAAATAGGAAACGGCATATTTTTTGCTTTCAATTTAGCATAACCGTGGGCAAAGTGCAAGATACACCGAAATTTTTGGATGTTCTCTTGTAAGCGCCCGGGATCTTGATTATAATGAATGGGAAGTTAGTGTTATGAAACAACCGTTTTCTGCCGACGATGCGATACGGCAAAAGGCGGACTGTGGTTTGGAAAGTGAGGAGTAATATGAGAGATTATGTCATTACATGCTGCTCGACGGCGGATATGAGCAGTTCTTTTATGAAGGAGCATGGGGTACCGTTTGCGATGTTTCATTATCAGATGGATGGAACGGAATATCCGGATGATCTTTATACATCGGTTACGCCCCAGGCGTTTTATCAGAAAATTGCCGACGGCGCGCAGCCGGTGACCTCGCAGGTCAATATAGAGCAATATTGCGATATGTTTGAGAAGATTTTAAAAGAAGGAAAAAGTGTCCTTCATCTGACGTTGTCCAGCGGGATATCCGGCACGGTGAATTCTGCAAACGTGGCGAAGGCGCAGATGGAAGAGGCTTATCCGGAGCGGAAGGTGATCGTGATCGATACGCTGGGCGCGTCGTCGGGCTACGGCCTTCTTTTGACGAAAGCGCTGGAAAACCGGCAGGCAGGAATGAGCCTGGAGGAAAACGCCAAATGGCTGGAGGAAAATAAACTGCGCCTGCATCACTGGTTTTTCTCCACGGACCTGACCAGCTATGTGCGCGGCGGCCGCATTTCAAAAGTGTCGGGCTTTGTAGGGCAGGCGCTCAACATCTGTCCCCTTCTGAACATGGATTCTCTGGGAAGGCTGATCCCCAGAACGAAATGCAGGGGAAAGAAACAGGTGATCCGGGAGATTGTGAAGCGGATGGAAGAGCATGCGGAGAACAATACGGAGTATTCAGGTAAGTGCTATATTTCCCATTCCGCCTGTGAAGAGGATGCAAAAAAGGTGGCGCAGCTTGTGGAGGAGAAGTTTCCCAACCTCGACGGGAAGGTGCTTATCAACAATGTGGGCACGGTGATCGGTTCCCACACGGGTCCCGGAACGGTAGCGTTGTTTTTCTGGGGCGACGAGAGGACGCTGTAGGCGAAACCGGAATGTGTTCCGGCAGAGAAGGGAATTTTCGCCGCTCTGAATTTGCGCAGGATTGATTTTGTGACAGATTGATTTTGTGATAGTTGACAAGTACGAAAAAGCAACCTATAATTAATTGAATTGAGCATTTGTAAGACGTCAGCGACAGAATTGACGTAAAATTAAGAACCTGCTTTTGGAGGTAGAGATACGTGAAGAACTATGGTGTGAATGAATTGAGAAAGATGTTCCTGGAATTTTTTGAAAGCAAGGATCATCTGGCGATGAAGAGTTTTTCTCTGGTACCCCACAATGACAACAGTCTGCTTCTGATCAACTCCGGTATGGCTCCGCTGAAGCCTTATTTTACCGGTCAGGAAATTCCGCCCAGGAGAAGGGTGACGACCTGTCAGAAGTGTATCCGGACAGGCGATATTGAGAATATCGGCAAGACTGCCCGTCACGGTACCTTTTTTGAAATGCTGGGCAATTTCTCTTTCGGCGATTATTTCAAGCATGAGGCGATTGCATGGAGTTGGGAATTTCTGACGGAAGTAGTCGGACTGGATCCCGACAGATTATATCCGTCCGTTTATCAGGAGGACGATGAGGCGTTTGAAATCTGGAATAAGGAAATCGGCATCGCGCCGGAACGCATTTTCCGCTTCGGAAAAGAGGATAATTTCTGGGAACACGGTTCCGGTCCCTGCGGCCCCTGTTCCGAGATTTATTATGACCGCGGTGAGAAATACGGCTGCGGCAAGCCGGGCTGCACGGTGGGCTGCGACTGCGACCGCTATATGGAAGTATGGAATAACGTGTTCAGCCAGTTTGATAACGACGGACACGGCAACTATTCCGAATTGAAACAGAAGAACATCGATACCGGCATGGGGCTGGAACGTCTGGCCGTTGTAGTTCAGGACGTGGATTCCATTTTTGACGTGGATACCATCCGCGCGCTGCGCGACCATGTGTGTGCGCTGGCGCAGAAGGAATATCATGTGGAACATGACTGGGATGTTTCCATCCGTATCATTACGGATCACATCAGAAGCGCGACCTTCATGATTTCTGACGGCATTCTGCCTTCCAACGAAGGCCGGGGCTATGTGCTGCGCAGAATTATCCGCCGGGCCGCAAGACACGGCAGGCTGCTGGGCATTGAAGGCGAGTTTCTGGCGAACTTGAGCAGGACCGTGATTGAAGGCAGTAAGGACGGCTATCCGGAACTGGATGAGAAGAAGGACTTCATTTTCAATGTGTTGACCCAGGAGGAGAATAAATTCAATAAGACCATCGATCAGGGACTGGCGATTCTGAATGACCTGGAAGAGAAGATGGCGCAGCAGGGGACGAGCGTACTGGCGGGCGAGGATGTGTTCCGTCTGTATGACACCTACGGCTTCCCGCTGGATCTGACAAAAGAAATATTGGAAGAGAAGCATTTCACCATAGATGAGGACGGCTTCAACGCGGCGATGACGAAGCAGAGAGAAACGGCGAGAAAAGCCCGCAAGGCCACGAACTACATGGGTGCGGACATCACGGTGTATGAATCCATCGATCCTGCAATCACTTCTGTATTTGTCGGATATGATCATTTGCGCTATGATTCCAGAATCAGCGCGCTGACCACCGATACCGAAGTGGTGGAAGCTTTGACGGACGGACAGAACGGCACGATTATCGTGGATGAGACGCCTTTTTATGCGACCATGGGCGGTCAGGAAGGCGATAAGGGCACCATCACCTGTGCCGGCGGCGCCTTCGTGGTGGAAGATACAATTAAGTTAAAGGGCGGCAAGGTAGGACATGTGGGCAGAGTGACCGGCGGCATGTTCAAACTCGGCGACAGCGTCACCCTTCAGGTAGACGAAGCAAACCGGACAAAGACCTGTAAGAACCACAGCGCGACGCACCTTTTGCAGAAAGCGCTGCGCGAAGTGCTGGGAACTCATGTGGAACAGCAGGGGTCTTTAAATAACGCGGATCATCTGCGTTTCGACTTCAGCCATTTCTCCGCTATGACGGCAGAGGAACTGGAAGCGGTGGAAAGAATCGTCAATGAGAAGATTGCGGAAAACCTCCCTGTTGAGACGAAGGTCATGAGCATTGAGGAAGCCAAGAAATCCGGCGCGATGGCGCTGTTCGGAGAGAAATACGGCGATACGGTCCGCGTTGTCTGCATGGGCGATTATTCCAAGGAATTTTGCGGCGGCACTCACATCGGCAATACCGGCGCGATTGCGGCGTTTAAAATCCTTTCTGAAAGCGGCGTGGCCGCCGGCGTCAGAAGAATTGAAGCGCTGACGGGACAGGGCGTATTCGACTATTATAATGATCTGGAAAAGAAACTGGAAGCGGCGGCGAAGACCGTGAAAGCGACTCCCGCAACCCTGCAGGAGAAGCTGGAGCATCTGATGGCGGAGATGAAAGCGCTGCAGAGCGAAAACGAATCCTTAAAGAGCAAGGCTGCGAAAGATGCGCTGGGCGACGTCATGAACAAAGTGGTGGAAATCAAGGGCGTGAAGCTTTTGGCCGCTAACGTTGCGGATGTGGATATGAACGGTCTGCGCGAACTGGGCGATCAGTTAAAGGAGAAGCTGGGCGAAGGCGTGGTTGTGCTTTCCTCCGTCAAGGACGGCAAAGTGAACCTGATTGCCATGGCGACTGACGATGCGATGAAGAGCGGCGCACATGCGGGCAATCTGATCAGGGGAATTGCCGCGCTGGTCGGCGGCGGCGGCGGCGGACGTCCGAATATGGCGCAGGCCGGCGGAAAGAATCCGGAAGGTGTGGAGAAGGCGATTGCAGAAGCGGCGAAAGTCCTCGAAACACAGATTAAAGGATAAAAATTTCAAAAAACTGTTGACGAATCGGGAAATTTTGCTATAATAATCATGTGCATGCGAGATGTGAGTCTTCGTATGCTAATTAACCCGGTCAGTCGTGATACGAGAAGGGACTGAAGGGAGGTCAGGTGTGAGCATATGTCTAACATTATCGTAAAAGAAAATGAGACTTTAGATAGCGCTCTGCGTCGTTTCAAGAGAAGTTGTGCGAAGGCAGGTATCCAGCAGGAAATCCGCAAAAGAGAACACTACGAGAAACCCAGCGTAAAGCGTAAGAAAAAATCTGAAGCAGCAAGAAAACGCAAATATAACTAAGATTATAAGTCCCTGAGGGTTCTCGGGGACTTATTTTTTGGCCCGCAGAGAATGGAAAGCGGAATTTTCTCGTTTTTTTCTGCAGGAATAATCCGGAAAATATCACATAAGAATAACTATAGGAAAGTCAGGATGGAGAGCATTTTATGAGTAAGTCATGCAGAGAACGCGCGTACGCTCTGTTTCTGTCGGTAACGGTTATTTTTGTGCTGGTATTCACGCCGGCAACGGGCGTTTATGCGGCAGAAGGAGCGGTCACCATTTCGGCCCCTTCTGCTATTTTATTGGAAGCTTCTACCGGTAAGGTCATCTTTGAACAGAATGCGGATCAGGTCTGCGCCCCCGCCAGCATCACAAAGATCATGACTCTGCTTTTGATTTTTGAAGCGCTGGACAGAGGAGAAATCAAACTGACGGACGAGGTCATAACGAGCGAACGCGCGCAATCCATGGGCGGTTCCCAGGTTTTTCTGGAAGCGGGCGAACTGCAGACGGTGGATACGCTGATTAAATGTATTGCGGTCGCCAGCGGGAACGATGCGGCGGTGGCCATGGCAGAGCATATCGCCGGCAGCGAAGAGGAGTTTGTGGCGCGGATGAATCAGAAAGCGCAGGAACTGTCCATGACAAACACGCATTTTGTGGACTGCTGCGGGCTGACGGATTCGGACGATCATCATACGACGGCCAGAGACGTGGCGGTCATGAGTCGGGAACTGGTGGTAAATCATCCGGATATCTATCAGTATACCGGAATCTGGATGGAGGATATCACGCATACGACGGCCAGGGGAAGTTCCACCTTCACGTTGTCTTCCACCAATAAACTGCTGAAACAGTATCAGTGGGCGACCGGATTAAAGACCGGTTCCACCAGCAAGGCGAAATATTGTCTTTCCGCCACTGCGCGGAAGGACGATGTGGAACTGATCGCCGTCGTCATGACCGCGCCGGATTCCAAATCCCGCTTTGAAGACGCGGCTGCGATGCTGAATTACGGTTACAGCGTGAGCGCACTGTACCGGGATGAAAACCGGGATAAGATCCCGGATATGAACGTAAAGGGCGGCGTGCAGGAAAAAGTGCCGCTGGCATATCAGACCGGCTTCTCTTATCTGGATGTGGAAGGAAACGATATTGAGATGATCCAGAAGCATCTGGAACTGCCCGAAAGCGTGGATGCGCCTGTGAAGGCGGGAGAGAAGGCCGGGGAAGCGCAGTATGTCTTAAACGGCGAAGTCATCGGCACGGTGCCGGTTCTGTTTGCCGCGAGCGTTCAGAAAGCCGTTTACCGGGACTATGTGTTGAAAATTATGGGATATTTTCTTTTATAATATGATTTTTTGTGATAGAATACAAAGGATTGTAATTATTTTGACAGCGCAGGACGCTTTCGTCTGCGGCTCTGCGGATGTCCTGAACGTTTGCCCTGAAAAGGAGGTTTCATGGAGATAATCTTTGGCGCGCTGTTATGTGCCGTGTGTCTTTTTTTTCTGATTGTGATGGTATATGACAGCAACCGCTTCGTGACCGTATCTTACCGGATTTCGGATCCGAAAATCAAAAAAAAGACGCGTCTTGTATTGCTGGCGGATCTTCATAATAAGCAGTATGGGAAAGAAAACGAAAAACTGCTCGCCGCTATAGAGGAGGCGTCTCCGGATCTGATTTTGTGCGCCGGCGATCTGATGACGTCCGTGCCGGGAAAGTCCATGGAGCCTGCGGAAAAATTCGTGGAAAAGCTGGCGGAGAAATATCCCTTTTATTACGGAAACGGCAATCATGAATACCGGATTTATCATGATGAAGAAAAATTCGGAACCATGGGAGAAGAGTACCGGCGCTTTCTGCGGCAATGTAAGGTCCGGCTGCTGGAAAACGCGACGGCGTGGCTGCCGCTGTGGGGACTGAAAATTGTGGGGCTGGACCTGACAGGAGAGCATTATCACCGGTTTAAGGATGGCGTTCTGCCATCCGAGGAACTGGAAAGCATGATCGGGAAGTATGACGACGGCGTTTATACGATTCTCCTGGCGCATAATCCGGCTTTTTTTGAAAGTTATGCCGAATGGGGAGCGGACCTTGTGCTTTCCGGACATGTTCACGGCGGAGTGATGCGGCTGCCCTGGATCGGCGGGGTGCTGTCCACCTCTTTCCGTTTTTTTCCGAAGTACGACGGCGGAATGTTTGAAAGAGGACAAAAGAAGATGATCGTCAGCCGGGGGCTGGGAAGTCATACGATTCCGATCCGCATCTTTAACCCCGCGGAACTTGTCGTCATCGATCTGGAGCCGGGAAAAGAATAGAACGGAAGAAGAAAAAGAGACTTGAGAGAGAACTTTTATGTAACAGGAGAGATATCGGGATATGGCGCTGGAAGTGAAGCTGGAAGCATTTGAAGGGCCGCTGGACCTGCTTTTGCATCTGATCGAAAAAAACAAAGTGGATATTTATGATATTCCCATCGTGGAAATCACCGAACAATATCTGGAATATATCCGGTGCATGGAAACGGAAGATATGAACGTGATGAGCGAGTTTCTTGTCATGGCCGCGACGCTTCTGGATATCAAATGCCGGATGCTTCTGCCCAAGGAGGTCAACGAGGACGGCGAGGAAGAGGACCCGAGAGCGGAACTGGTGCAGAAGCTGCTGGAATATAAAATGTATAAATACATGTCCTATGAACTGAAGGACATGCAGGTGGATGCCCAAAAGAGCATGTATAAGGAAATGACGCTGCCGGAGGAAGTGCAGGCATACCGGCCGCCGGTGGACTATGAAGAACTGATCGGGGATACGACGCTTGCAAAGCTGCATGAGATTTTTAAGAGCGTGATCCGGCGGCGGGAGGACAAGATCGATCCGGTCAGGAGCAACTTCGGAAAAATCGAAAAGGACGAAGTCAATATTGAAGAAAAATCCGGATATGTGCAGGATTTTATCCGGCGGCATAAAAAATTTTCGTTCCGCGAACTTTTGGAAAAGCAGCACAGTAAAATGGAAGTGATCGTTACCTTTCTGGTGGTGCTGGAATTGATGAAAATGGGAAAAGTGACCGTGGAACAGGAATCCATAGACGATGAAATCACAGTCATTTCAAAAGAGGCAGAGGAAAACTGATGGAACGACAAAGACAGGAAGCGGCGCTGGAGGCGGTTCTTTTTACAATGGGGGAATCGGTTGAGGTAAAGCGCCTTGCAGAGATTATCGAAGAAACACCGAAGAAAACAAAAGAAATTCTGGAACAGATGAAGGAAAAGTGGGAAGAAGAAGGGCGCGGCGTGACGCTGATCGCGCTGGAGGATTCCTGGCAGATGTGTACGAGGCCGGAATTATACGACTGTCTGATACAAATTGCGAAAGTGCCCCGCAAATATGTCCTGTCGGACACCCTTCTGGAAACGCTTTCCATCGTTGCGTACAAGCAGCCTGTGACCCGGCTGGATGTGGAACGGGTGCGGGGGGTGAACTGCGACCATGCCATCAACCGGCTGCTGGAATTCGGGCTTGTGGAGGAGATCGGAAGGCTGGACGCGCCGGGAAGGCCGCTTTTATTCGGAACCACGGAACAGTTTTTGAGAACTTTCGGCGTCAGTTCCCTGGAGGATTTGCCGGAACTTTCCGCCGTGCAGGTGGAAGAGTTTAAAGAGCAGGCGGAGGCGGAAGCGCAGTTGCAGTTGGAAATTTGAGAACAGCCGGGGAAAGCGGAAGGCTGCATTTTCATGGAATGAAAGCGTTTCTTTCTCTCATATATTAGCAGTAACCGCAGAAGGAATAACCAAGGAGACTGCTATATGAAAGAAGGTTTAAAGAAAAGGCGCGTCCGGCTGCAGGCGGGAGTTCGATATCTGTTTCCGGTCATTTGCATAATGTTGTTTTTGACGGGGGCGGCGCCCGCGGATGAAAGGAAAGAAGAAAAAACAAGTACAACCAGTCAGCTATACGCCCAGTCGGCAGTCCTGATGGATGCGGACAACGGGCGTATTTTATTGGAAAAAAACGGGACGGATATTCTGCCTATGGCCAGCACGACAAAGATCATGACCTGTATTGTGACGCTGGAGCAGGGGAATCTTTCGGATATGGCGTCCGTTTCCGCCTATGCGGCTTCCCAGCCCAAAGTCCATCTGGGCGCGCAAAAAGGAGAATATTATAAAATAGAAGATTTGCTTTATTCGCTGATGCTGGAATCTCACAATGACGCCGCTGTCATCATTGCGGAATATTACGGAAGCAGATGGGCGGGGCTTTCTTCGGATTTGAGCAGTCATTCCGCCGAAGAAAGCAAAAAAGCGGTGCTTGCCTTTACGGCGAAGATGAATGAAGCGGCCCAAAAAATCGGCTGCACCGATACCTTTTTTGTGACGCCAAACGGACTGGACGGAACGTTAACCGTGCAGAAAGACGAAGAGACGATAGAAAAGAATCATTCCACTACGGCGCGGGACCTGGCGAGAATCATGAGTTACTGCATTACCGATTCCCCGGCAAAGGAGTCCTTTTTGCAGATCACGCAGACGGCGGCATATTCTTATTCCAATTACAAGACGGACAGCCAGAGCGGGGAATTTTTGCCGGGAAGCCGGACTATTTCCTGCAATAATCACAACGCCTTTTTACAGATGATGGAGGGAGCGCTTTCGGGGAAAACAGGTTTTACGGGAAAGGCAGGATACTGCTATGTGGGAGCGCTGACAAAAGACGGAAAAACCTTTGTGGTTGCCCTGCTGGCCTGCGGCTGGCCCAACAACAAGACCTGGAAATGGCACGATACGAAGCTGTTAATGGAGTATGGACTGGAAAACTATGAGAAGCGGGATATTTATGAGGGCAGAAAGCTTGCGCCGGTCATAGTGGAAAACGGGCAGCAGGAATGGGCGGCTTTAGCGGCGGAGGAGAAAGAAATTGAACTGCTTTTGGGTCCGTCTGACAGCGTGGAAGTGAAATGGACGCTTCCCGATCTGCTGACCGCGCCGGTGGCCAAGGGCGAAGTGGTGGGAAAGGAATCCTTTTATGTGAACGGAGAACTTTATGCTTCCATACCGGTGACGGCGGCGGAGGATGTGCCGGAAGTTACATACAGATACTGCATAAGACAGGTATTTCGTGCCGCTTTTTTGTAAAAATTGACCAAAAATGACGTATCGTGAGACCGAAATTGGGCACATTATTTTTTTTTTACATCTGGCGGGGCTTGCCTTTTCATGGTATACTACATACAGTACGGATTTTGTGCGAAAATTGTGCGATTATGCTCAGTTTTAGGAAAATCCGGCAATCCCGTTTAATTATTTTTATCTAATATAAAATGGAGGGCTGAAATATGAGCAATTCTTCACAGGCGAGTCAAAGAATTACAGCTTTACTCGACGACAACAGTTTCGTTGAAATTGGCGCGAAGGTTACTGCAAGAGCGACCGATTTCAATCTGAAACAGACAGAGACTCCTTCTGACGGCGTCATTACCGGCTATGGAGTGATCGACGGCAATCTTGTGTATGTTTACAGCCAGGATGCTTCCGTTCTCGGCGGCAGCGTTGGCGAAATGCATGCGAAGAAAATTGTCAATCTCTATAATCTGGCGATGAAAACAGGCGCGCCGGTCATCGGTCTGATCGATTCCGCAGGCTTAAGACTGCAGGAAGCGACCGATGCGCTCAACGGTTTTGGAGAAATCTATTTAAAGCAGTCGCTGGCATCCGGCGTGATCCCGCAGATCACAGCAGTTTTCGGCGCATGCGGCGGCGGACTTGCAGTGATTCCCACACTGACGGATTTCACTTTCATGGAAGGTAAGAAAGCGAAATTATTCGTCAATTCCCCCAATGCGATCGATGGAAACAGCGTTGATAAATGCGATACCGCGGCAGCCGCATTCCAGAGCGAAGAAGCGGGCATCGTAGATGTTGTGGCGGACGAGGATACGATCCTTGCGCAGATCCGTGAACTGGTATGCATGCTTCCCGCGAACAACGAGGATAATGACGCTTATGTGGAGTGCACGGATGATTTAAACAGAAGCAACCCGGAGATCGAGGGCTGCGCCGGCGATACTTCCATCGGGCTTTCCCTGATCGCGGATGATAACAATTTCTTTGAAGTCAAGGGCGCATATGCAAAAGACATGGTGACCGGCTTCTTAAGACTCAACGGCATGACGATCGGCGCTGTGGCGAACCGCAGCGAAGTTTATGACGAAGAAGGCAACGTATCCGAGAAAATGGACGCGGTGCTTTCCGCAAGAGGCTGTGAGAAAGCGGCTGATTTCGTGAACTTCTGCGATGCTTTCGGCATTCCGGTTCTTTCCCTGACCAACGTGAAGGGCTTTGCGGCGACCAAATGCGCTGAAAAGAGAATGGCAAAGGCTGTTGCAAAACTTACATATGCGTTTGCAAATGCGACCGTTCCGAAGGTGAATGTTGTAGTTGGAAAAGCTTACGGCAGCGCTTATGTGGCGATGAACTCCAAAGCGATCGGCGCTGACATGACATATGCGTGGCCGAACGCTGAGATCGGCACAATGGACGCGAAGCTGGCTGCGAAGATTATCTGCGACGGCAAGGACGCTGCAGAGATTGATGCGTGTGCAAAAGAATATGCCGCACTGCAGACAAGCGTTGAGAGCGCGGCAGGAAGAGGCTATGTAGACCAGATCATCGAAGCTGCCGATACCAGAAAGTACCTGATCGGCGCGTTTGAAATGTTATTTACAAAGAGAGAAGATCGCCCTGCAAAGAAACATGGCACAGTTTAAGAAAGGAAGATACTTAATATGAAAAAATTTCTCTTAATATTAGGTATGGCGACCTGTCTTTTGGGCATGACAGCTTGCGGCGAAGAAGCGGATGTGTCCGCAGAAGGGGTCTCTGCGGAAGAACTTGAAGCTGCTTATACCGGTCTTGGCATTGAAGAGTACGTGGCAAGCCTGGATGATATTGTCGAACAGAATGCGCAGAGTCAGGTTGCGGGCAATGCGGTCTATGAGATGGGACTTACCGCCTGGGAAGCGGCAAAAGAGGATCTCGGCACGTTTAACGGCATCACGGGTCATACGATCACGAGTGACGGGGAAGAGATGACAGTCACGATGGATATCGACGGCGAATTTTACGACGCGCAGATGATCATGGTGATTGATACCGCAAGCTATGTACCTACAAGCATCACCGTAAATGTCAGCAAGCCTATGAGCGAACTGATGACAAACGCGGCGCTTAATACCTTACTTGGCATGGGAACCGTATTTATTGTTCTGATTTTGATTGCCGGACTGATCAGTTGCTTCAGATTTATTTCCGTTCTGGAAAAGAAGGCTGCTGACAAGAAGGCGAAGAAGACGGCGCAGAGCGCGCCTGCGGCAGAACCTGTCGCGGCGGTTCCTGTTGTGGAAACGGTGGAAGAGGACGATTGCGAACTGGTTGCTGTTATCGCTGCGGCGATTGCGGCGAGCGAAGGCGCGGCGAGCACGGACGGATTTGTTGTAAGAAGCATCAAACGCCGTGCAGGAAAATGGCAGAAAGCCTGAAAATAATAATTGAATCATTCATAGGAGGATTTCATAATGAAAAATTATACCATTACCGTTAATGGCAACGTATATGATGTAGTAGTAGAAGAAGGCGCTAATACCGGCGCACCCGTAGCGGCTCCCAAAGCAGCGCCCAAGGCGGCTCCGAAGGCTCCCGTAGCAGCAGCAAAAACCGCGGCAGCGGCAGGCGCAGCAGGCAGCATTGAAGTAAAAGCGGGCGCGGCAGGCAAAGTATTTAAGCTGGATGCTTCCGTAGGACAGGCTGTGAAAGCCGGCGATCCTGTTGTTACCATCGAAGCGATGAAGATGGAAATTCCTGTTGTAGCACCTCAGGATGGTACTGTTGCAAGCATCAACGTAGCGGTTGGCGATGCGATCGAAGCAGGCGCTGTTCTTGCAACTTTAAACTAATCCGGAACCGGCATTGCGCCGGGATCTGACTACTAACACAGGAGGTCAACAAAATGTCTTATATTATGACTACATTGGACAACCTGATTCATCAGACCGCGTTTTTCAACATGACATGGGGAAATGTGCTGATGATTTTAGTGGCTTGCGTCTTTTTATATCTGGCAATTGCCAAAGGATTTGAGCCGCTGCTTCTTGTTCCAATTGCATTTGGTATGCTGTTAGTGAATATCTATCCGGATATCATGCTTCATCCGGAGGATTCCGCTAACGGTGTGGGCGGTTTATTGTATTACTTCTATATTCTGGATGAATGGGCGATCCTGCCGTCGCTGATTTTCATGGGCGTAGGCGCTATGACGGACTTTGGTCCGCTGATTGCCAATCCCAAGAGTTTCCTTCTGGGCGCTGCGGCGCAGTTCGGTATTTTCGCCGCTTATTTCGGCGCGATCGGCCTTGGCTTCAACGATAAGGCTGCCGCTGCAATTTCCATCATCGGCGGCGCCGACGGTCCTACCTCCATTTTCCTTTGCGGCAAACTGGGGCAGACCGCGATCATGGGACCGATCGCCGTTGCGGCATATTCCTATATGTCCCTGGTGCCGATCATTCAGCCCCCGATCATGAAACTTCTGACCACAGAAGAGGAAAGAAAGATCAAAATGGAACAGCTTCGTCCGATTTCCAAGCTGGAGAAAATTCTGTTCCCTATCATTGTAACGATTGTTGTTTGTCTGATTCTGCCTACCACAGCGCCCCTTGTCGGCATGCTGATGCTGGGTAACCTGTTCCGCGAGAGCGGCGTGGTAAGACAGTTGGCGGATACGGCGTCCAATGCGTTGATGTACATCGTGGTTATTCTGCTGGGTACTTCCGTTGGCGCGACGACAAGTGCGGAAGCATTTTTGAACTGGTCCACGATCAAGATCGTCATTCTGGGTCTGATCGCATTCGCGTTCGGTACTGCGGCCGGCGTTCTTTTCGGTAAGATCATGTGCAAGGCAACCGGAGGCAAGGTGAATCCGCTGATCGGTTCTGCAGGCGTATCTGCGGTTCCTATGGCGGCCCGCGTATCCCAGAAGGTGGGCGCTGAGTCTGATCCCACCAACTTCCTGCTGATGCATGCGATGGGACCTAACGTTGCCGGCGTTATCGGAACTGCGGTTGCAGCCGGTACATTCATGGCTATTTTCGGAGTATTCTGATTCCGAGAGACAACGTAGACGGTTACTTATAACAACAAAATTTTCATGGAGGTAAAGATAATGCCTGAACAGAAACCGATTAAAATTACGGAAACAGTTCTTCGTGATGCGCATCAGTCCCTGATTGCGACCAGAATGCCCACCGAGTTCATGCTTCCTATCGTTGATAAAATGGATAAGGTTGGTTACCACTCCGTAGAGTGCTGGGGCGGAGCGACCTTCGACGCTTCCCTTCGTTTCCTGAAGGAAGATCCCTGGGAGAGACTCAGAAAGCTTCGCGCAGGCTTTAAGAATACAAAGCTTCAGATGCTTTTCAGAGGCCAGAATATTCTGGGTTATCGTCACTATGCGGACGATGTGGTGGAATATTTTGTACAGAAATCAATCGCAAACGGTATTGATATCATCCGTATTTTCGACTGCTTAAACGATATCCGCAATCTGGAATGCGCTGTAAAAGCATGTAATAAGGAAGGCGGACATGCGCAGATCGCTCTTTCCTACACGTTGGGCGATGCGTACACGCTGGACTACTGGATGAACATTGCGAAGGAAATCGAGGCTATGGGCGCGGATTCCATCTGTATCAAGGATATGGCTGGTCTGCTCGTACCTTATGAGGCTTCCAAACTCATCACCGCGATGAAGAGCGCTACCAAGCTGCCGATCCAGTTGCATACCCATTATACGTCCGGCGTTGCCAGCATGACTTACTTAAAGGCTGTTGAAGCGGGCGTTGACGTGATCGACTGTGCAATGTCTCCTTTTGCGCTGGGAACCTCCCAGCCCGCTACGGAAGTTATGGCTGAGACCTTTAAAGGAACTCCTTATGATCCCGGCTTTGATCAGAACCTGCTCGCAGAGATCGCTGACTATTTCCGTCCTTACAGAGAAGAGTGCTTAAAGACCGGCCTGCTGGATCCCAAGGTATTGGGCGTAAACATCAAGACGCTGATGTACCAGGTGCCTGGCGGTATGCTTTCCAACATGGTGAGCCAGTTGAAAGAGCAGAACGCAAGCGATAAATATGACGAAGTGCTCCAGGAGATCCCGAGAGTTCGTAAAGACTTCGGCGAGCCGCCGCTCGTTACGCCTTCTTCCCAGATCGTTGGTACACAGGCTGTATTCAACGTGCTGATGGGCGAGAGATATAAGATGGCTACCGGCGAGACAAAGGATCTGCTTTCCGGTAAATACGGCAAGACGGTGAAGCCTTTCAATGCGGAAGTGCAGAAGAAGGTTATCGGCGATGCGGAAGTGATCACCTGCCGTCCGGCAGATCTGATTCCGAACGAACTTGAGAAGATCGAGAACGAAATGAAACAGTGGAAACAGCAGGATGAAGACGTTCTTTCTTACGCGCTGTTCCCTCAGGTTGCAGTTGACTTCTTCAAGTATCGCCAGGCTCAGCAGGAAAAAGTGGATATGACACAGGCTGATACCAAGAATGCGGCTTATCCGGTTTGAGAATTGCTGCAGAGCGATCGTGTGATGGAAAATGAATAAAAGCTACAACGGACAGATGCTTCGGCGTCTGTCCGTTTTTATTCGTTGACATGCGGCGTTATTATCGGTAAAATATATTTTGGGTATTCAGGCATGTGGTAAGGCATATTATCGGTTATGATGCAGAGGATTTTGGGATGGACAACAGAAACGACATTATTTCACGAATCAATGAGAAATATTCCCGCATGAGTAAAGGACACAAAGCGATAGCGGCATATATCATAGATCATTATGATCAGGCGGTTTTTATGACCGCTGCCAAAATGGGGGAAGAACTTCATATCAGTGAATCCACGGTGGTGCGTTTTGCCTCAGGCCTGGGATATGACGGTTATCCGCAGATGCAGGAAGCGTTGGCGGTGTGGGTGAAGGGAAAATTGAACGCCGTGGAAACCATGGACGTCAAGTATTCCAACAGCACCCAGTCTGAAGTTCTGACTTCTGTGTTGTCCAGCGATATTGAGAAAATCCGTCATACGATTGAACATCTGGATCCGGTAGCTTTTGAAACGGCGGCAGAGCTGATTCTGGAGGCCAGAACGGTTTATATTCTGGGAATCAGAAGCTGTCAGCCGCTGGCTGATTTCCTGGCCTTTTATCTGAGTATGATACGGGGAAATGTGGTTCAGATCAAGACGACCAGCACGAGCGAAGTGTTCGAGCAGATGATCCGCATCAATGAAGAAGATTGTATTATCGGAATCAGCTTTCCGAGATATTCCATGCGGACACTGAAGGCGATGGAATTTGCAAACGACAGAAACGCCAAGGTGATTACGCTTACGGACAGCGTACATTCTCCGATGAATCTTTACTCGTCCTGTAATCTGCTGGCCAGAAGCGATATGGTGTCCATCGTGGATTCGCTTGTGGCGCCGCTTTCCGTGATCAATGCGCTTGTGGTTGCGCTGTGTTTAAAACAACCGGATGTGGTGAAATCGAATCTGGAAACGCTGGAAGGCGCATGGAACAACTATCAGGTCTATTTAAACGACGAGATCAATTTTATTAACGAAGACTCCATGTTTGCGAATACATTTAGAAAAAAGGACGGGGAATCCCTTTGACAGGGGAGAAACAGATGAAAAAGGAAATTGCGGTGGTCGGCGGCGGCGCTGCCGGTATGATGGCCGCTTACGCGGCGTCTCTGGGAGACAGTCATGTGACCATCTATGAAAAGAATGAAAAATTAGGGAAAAAGATTTACATTACGGGCAAAGGACGATGCAATGTGACGAACGCCTGCGATACGGAAAGTCTGTTTGCCAGCGTGATCAGGAATCCCAAATTTCTGTACAGCGCCTTTTACGGCTTTGATAACCGGAAGACGATGGATTTCTTTGAACAGGAAGGCTGTTCTTTAAAGACGGAGCGGGGAGACAGGGTATTTCCTGTGTCGGATCATGCTTCGGATATTATCAGGACGCTGGAGAACGTTCTGAAAAAGCGAAAAGTGGATATCTGTCTGCAGACAGAGGTAAAAAGCGTTTTAACGGTGAAAAAAGCGGAAGCGGATGGGACGGACCACGAGCAGACTACGGTCTGCGGTCTTGAACTGCGCGGCGGAAGACGGGTTAAAGCGGATGCCGTTATTTTGGCGACGGGCGGCCTTTCCTATCCGGCGACGGGATCGACCGGAGACGGATACCGGATGGCGGAAGAACTTTCTCATACGGTAGTGTCCTGCAGTCCCTCTCTTGTACCTTTTGAAACGGCGGAAGAGTGGTGCCGCGATTTGCAGGGACTGGCCCTTAAAAATGTGGAAGTTTCCATGGAATCCGGCGGCAGAGAAGTTTATCGCGGATTCGGAGAAATGCTTTTTACCCATTTTGGCGTCAGCGGTCCGCTCATCCTGAGCGCCAGCAGCTTTTATAAAGGGAAAGACTGCCGGCTGTATTTGAATTTAAAGCCGGCGTTGGACCTGGAACAGTTGGATAAGCGTCTGGTCCGGGACTTTGAAGCGAATAAAAACAGAAATTTTAAAAACGCTCTGGACGGTCTGTTTCCAGCGCGGCTGATTCCTGTCATGATCGGCTTGTCCGGCATTGATCCGGAAAAAAAGGTACATGAAATTACGCGGCAGGAACGGAGAGCGTTTGCCGCGCTGATCCGGCATGTGCCGGTGACTGTTACGGGAACGAGGAATTTTAAAGAAGCGATTATCACCAGAGGCGGCGTCAAGGTGCAGGAGATAAATCCTTCCACGATGGAATCAAAACTGGCAGGAGGCCTGTATTTTGCGGGCGAACTGCTGGATGTGGACGCGTTGACAGGCGGTTTTAATCTGCAGATCGCCTGGTCCACCGGATATCTGGCGGGAGAGAGCGCTGGCGGGATGAGGATGGAAGAATAAATCCTGTGATTGGTTATGGAGTGAACGGCAGAAGAAATTCGGAAGAAAAGGAAGGACTGTATTTATGAGTTATAGTATTGCAATAGACGGGCCGGCAGGAGCCGGAAAGAGCACGATTGCGAAAATGATTGCGCGGCAAATGGGCTGTATCTATGTGGATACGGGAGCGATGTACCGCGCCATGGCGCTGTTTATGATCCGGAATAAAATTTCGCCTCAGGATGGCAATGCTATTTCGGAAAAATGCAGGGAAGCGGATATCACCATCCGTTATGAAAACAAGGAACAGGTGGTATTTTTAAACGGAGAAAATGTAAACGGGCTGATCCGGACGGAGGAAGTGGGAAAGATGGCCTCTTCCAGTTCCAAAAATGCGGATGTACGCGCAAAGCTGGTGGAACTGCAGCGAAAGCTGGCCGAAAGCAGCGACATCATAATGGACGGCCGGGATATCGGCACCTGCGTGCTCCCTGACGCAACGGTCAAAATTTATCTGACCGCTTCTTCCGGCGTGCGGGCAAAAAGAAGATATGACGAATTGACCGCAAAAGGGGAACCCTGTGATTATGCGACGATAGAAGCGGATATCATCCAGAGGGATCATCAGGATATGACAAGAGAGATTTCTCCGCTGAAACAGGCGGACGATGCGGTTTTGGTCGATACTTCCGACATGACAATTGAAGAAGCGGTGGAGACGATTATTACCATTTGTCGGCAGAAGTGTTTTTAACGGCCGGGAAAGGGAACGGATGCCGGCGGACTATATCAGTCCCTCTTCAGGCGCATCTTTCAGGAGGATTTTGAAATGGAAATAATGCTGGCAAAAAGCGCAGGCTTTTGTTTTGGCGTCAAAAGAGCGGTGGAGACAGTTTATGATCTGACGGATACCGGAGAAAAAATTTACACCTTCGGACCGATTATCCATAACGAACAGGTGGTGGCGGATCTGGAAGAAAAAGGCGTGCAGGTCATCGAGAGCGAGAAAGAGTTACAGACGCTGCGAGAGGGAACCGTTGTCATCCGGTCTCACGGCGTGCCCAAAAGCGTATATGAATTGATTGAAAAGCAGGGACTCAGATGCGTGGACGCAACCTGCCCGTTTGTCAGAAGAATTCATAAGATTGTGGAAAAGGAAAGCGCGGAAGGAAAGCAGATCCTGATTATCGGAAACGCGGGACATCCGGAGGTGGAGGGCATCATGGGATGGTCTCATACGCCGGCGCTTGTCGCGGAAACAAAAGAGGAGATTGCAAAACTGCAGTGCAGCAAAGAAAAAAAAGTCTGCATTGTATCGCAGACGACATTTAACTACAATAAATTTCAAGAATTAGTTGAAATTTTCTCCGAAAGAGGGTATGATATTAGTGTTGTGAATACTATCTGTAACGCAACTGAGGAAAGACAGACCGAGGCAAGAGAGATTGCTGCCAAAGTTGATGCTATGATAGTAATAGGAGGTAAGCACAGTTCCAACACCAGGAAGCTGTATGAAATATGCAGCCGGGAGTGTGTCGACACCTATTTTATACAGACACTGGATGACTTGCATTTAGAACTACCTAAATCTGTCCGACTAGTGGGTATTACAGCCGGGGCATCTACCCCGAATAAAATCATCGAGGAGGTTCAAAATTATGTCAGAATTAACTTTTGAACAGATGCTGGAAGCATCACTGAAAACAATACATGCAGGAGAGGTAGTCGAAGGTACGGTCATTGATGTGAAGCCTGAAGAAGTGGTACTGAACATCGGATATAAGTCCGACGGTATTCTTACAAAGAATGAATATTCCAACGATTCAAGCGTAGACATGACTAACGTCGTGAAACCTGGTGACACGATGGAAGTAAAAGTGCTGAAAGTAAACGACGGCGAAGGCCAGGTGCTTCTGACCTACAAGAGACTTGCAGCAGACAGAGGCAATAAGAGAATCGAAGAAGCGTTTAACAGCCATGAAGTGCTCAAGGCGAAGGTGGCGCAGGTTCTGGACGGCGGACTGATCGTCGTGGTGGAAGAAGTGAGAATCTTCATCCCCGCAAGCCTTGTTTCCGACACTTACGAGAAGGATCTGACCAAGTATGCAGATCAGGAGATCGAATTTGTAATCAGCGAGTACAATCCGAAGAGAAGAAGATATATCGGCGACCGCAAGCAGCTCATCGTTGCAAGAAAAGCGAAGCTGCAGGAAGAACTCTTTGCAAGAATTAAAGAAGGCGATGTTGTGGAAGGCACCGTGAAGAATGTGACAGATTTTGGCGCATTCATCGATCTCGGCGGCGCGGACGGACTGCTTCACATCTCTGAGATGTCCTGGGGCAGAATCGAACATCCCAAGAAGGTGTTCAAGGTTGGCGAGAAGCTGAACGTTCTGATTAAGGAAATCAATGGCAATAAGATCGCGCTGAGCCTTAAGTTTGAAGATCAGAATCCCTGGAAAGATGCTGATGTGAAATATGCGGTAGGCAATGTGGTTACCGGTAAGGTGGCAAGAATGACCGACTTCGGCGCATTCGTTGAACTGGAACCCGGCATTGACGCACTGCTTCATGTTTCTCAGATTGCGAAAGAGCACATCGAGAAGCCCGCTGACGTGCTGAAGGTTGGCGAGGAAGTTACCGCAAAAGTGGTGGATTTTAACGAAGCGGACAAGAAGATCAGCTTAAGCATCAAAGCTTTGCTGGCTCCCGAACCGAAGAAAGAAGCAGAGGCTCCTGCTGAAGACGATGCGGAAGTGGTATCCGTTGATATCGAAGCCGTAATCGCAAACCAGGAAGCAGAGGAAGAATAAAGCAAAACAGCGAGCCAAAAGGCTCGCTGTTTTGCGCTACGCTGCGATGAGCAGGGCGAATTGCAGCGGTTCCATAAGGAAAGCGAGCCGAAAGGCTCGCTGTTTTGCGCTACGCTGCGATGAGCAAAGCGAATTGCAGCGGTTCCATTTTCATCGAAAATCCTTCAGGATATCTTTCGAGAAAGCTTCTATGGATTCCGCTTTGGCCGCCAGTTTCAGCCATTCGCTCAGCACCTTTTGATCCCGAACCTGTATGATCCGGTCGTGAAGTTCTTTCGGAATTTCTCCCAGATCTCCCAACAGAACAAGAACTGCCTCTGCCTTTCCTTCCGCGATTCCTTCTGACCTTCCTTCAGATCGTCCGGCTTCCAATCCCAACTCATATTCAGCTTCCCGGATCTTGCGCATTTCCTCTTCTTCATTGTATTCAAAAATAGACATCGCCACTACCTCCGATCGCTGCGCCGTCAGGAAATCTGCAAGAATCCCTTTCTGAATACATTCCGTGACAGCATGCTCAACAGCATCTTCAATTTTTTCCTTATCCGCATATGCACGGACACAGGCCACATATTCACTGTATTCCTTCAACGTCCTGCACTTTTCCATCAGTTCGCTGTTATTGCTTTAAGACGGTCTGTGACCTGGATTTTCCGAAAGTTTATGCTTGCCCTTATCTTATCACGATATTTTTTCCGGCACAATCCCTTTCTCGTTTCTTTTGTATGAATAGAAAAAGGGCATAGTCCGCAGACTACGCCGTTTTCCAAAAACATTTATACTGCCTTATGAGTGCCGCCCTAAAGACTAAAGGCGCGCTTTTTTGCTTACATTCCTTTCGGATTCGGGCCAAATTCGTTATCACCGAGCTGGCTGTCCATGCACAGGAGAACGAGCAGCCAAACGGTTCCGATCAGCGGAATGAGACCGATTAAGATCCAGGTCCATTTTTTGCCGATGTCATGGAGTCTGCGCACAGCGAGCGCGAGAGAAGGACACAACACAACCAGCGAATAGAGCGATGAAAGCGCCGGAACGTGGATCAGGTTAGCGATGATGGCAACCACAAAAGAAACGATTACGTTGAATAATACAAACATCCAGTATTCTTTCCTTCTGGCTCTGCCCTGAAAATTTACATAGTTTTGAAAAGCGCTAATGTAATATTGCATGAATATTACCTCCCTCATTTTTTTCTTAAGTATACCTTTTTTTTCGCTTTAAAGCAATACAGTTCCCTGTTTTTATTTACATTTTTTTTCATATTTCATCATTTTTTGCAAAAAGTGGTGAATATACAGATGTTGTAATTTTTCGTCCTTCCAAAACTGTTCGTCCGGTAAAAACCAGTTTTGCCTGTCTTTGTTAGTGTGTTTGAACAGCGGGATATGTTCCGGCGCTTCTCCGAACCAGGGAAGAAACTGTCCGGTTTTGCGGGTATAACAATTGGAAGCATTGGCCGGCATGCGCCGGGACTTATCCACATATACTGCTACAGATTTATGAATCGCCTGATCTTCCTCCGGAAGATAGGCATAGTTTTTGTAGTCGGGATAAAAAAACTTCAATTCGCCGTCCCAAACGGGCAGCTTAACGAGTATGGTCCGGTTTTTTCCGGAAAGAAAGCATTGTTTTAAAATGCCATCTGCACCGTGACAGGAGATCGGAACAGGAAGCGCCGTCCCGGCATTTAAGCGGATCCGGAATTCCGGTCTGGAAACGCCGCCTGTATCCGGCAGGCTTTGTAGGTACATTTGATCAATGGTAAATCTGCCCTGCTCAAAGAGCATGGGAATCGACATAATCGAATAGAGACGGAGCATTCCCGACAAATCTTCGGCATTATGCAGAAGAAGAACCTGAAGCAGCCGTTCTTCCCGGTTTTCCTGATAGGCCCGGTACAATTCAATCAACTGTCCGCCGGTAAAGGGATCTTCCCGGTGTATGCCGATGAATTCCTCAAGCTGTCTCTGACGGCAGCCGGGAAGATGGAGCATGTTTTTATACGGGCTGATGCATTTATAAATATCGCATTGATTTTGAGGAGAAAAAGTGGAAACGGCGTGTCTTTTACATTTTGCCTGCAAAAAAGGCACGTCGAAGGTCAGTCCGTTAAAGTGGACGATGTCAGTGAAGGTGGCGGAAAAGGAAACAAATTCTTTCACGATCTCCGCTTCCTGCGCCGGAGTATCCGCGAAATATTGTCGTATCCGCCAGCCGCTCTGCGTGTAAAAGGCGCAGCCGATCAGGTAAATGGAAGCGCTTCGGGGCGAAAATCCAGTCGTTTCGATATCGAAAAAAAGTACGTCCTGCGGATATTCAAAGAATGAATTTAAATGGTTTGTCTGTTCTGCCGTAAGGCTTTGTTCTATCGTTTTCATGGTCTTATGATAGCACATTTTTATATTTTGCAGTAGTAATTTGTCGGAAAAAATAGTATGATAAAGCTATTGAGCAAAGCAGTTTAGACAAAACCGGACTGTTATTGAGTATCAGTATTAATATGATTATAAGGAAAGAAGGGTAGAGAATGGCAAAGTTTACATTTCTGGGCGGCATCCATCCATACGATGGGAAAGACATTTCCAAGGATAAGCCCATGAAAGCGGTGTTGCCGAAGGGGGATCTGGTGTATCCGTTATCCCAGCATATCGGCGCGCCTGCAGCGCCTATTGTGAAAAAGGGCGACCGGGTGCTGGCCGGACAGAAGATTGCGGAAGCGCAGGGGTATGTGTCCGCGCCGATATACGCTACGGTTTCCGGCACCGTGAAGGCCATTGAACCGCGGCGGGTTGTGACCGGAGACAATGTGATGAGCATTGTCATTGAAAACGATCATTTATATGAAGAGGTGGAGTATCCGCCTGCAGTTCCTGTTGAAAAGATGACCCGGGACGAGATTGTCACGAAGATCAAAGAAGCCGGGATCGTCGGAATGGGAGGCGCGGGATTCCCGACCCATGTGAAGATGTCTCCGAAGGAGCCGGATAAGATTACATATGTCATTGCGAACTGCGCGGAATGCGAGCCCTATCTGACCTCCGATTACCGGAGAATGCTGGAAGAGCCGGAGAAGCTGATCGGCGGACTGAAGGTGATTCTGCATCTGTTCCCGAACGCGAAAGGGATTCTGGCGATAGAAGATAACAAGCCGGATTGTATCGAACTGTTCCGGAAGCTGACAAAGGACGAGGACAGAATTTCCGTGGTCAGCCTGAAGACAAAGTATCCCCAGGGTTCGGAGCGCCATCTGATATATGCGGCTACCGGCCGTGCAATTAACTGTGATATGCTGCCGGCGGATGCGGGCTGTATTGTGGATAACGTGGACACGGTTGTCGCCATCAACCGGGCGATCAATGAAGGAAAGCCTCTGATGAACCGCATTGTCACGGTGACGGGGGATGCGGTCGCAAATCCGCAGAATTTTATCGTGCGCATCGGTACCAACTATCATGAGTTGATTGAGGAAGCGGGCGGTTTTAAGCAGGATCCGGTGAAAATCGTGTCCGGAGGCCCGATGATGGGATTCGGCATTTTCGATCTGGATGTGCCCACGACCAAGACGGCGTCGGCGCTGCTTTGTCTGACCCACGACGATGTTTCGGATTCCGAACCTTCTGCCTGCATTAACTGCGGCCGCTGCGTGGAGGCATGTCCGGGGCGCGTGGTGCCGAAACTTCTGGCGGAATATGCCGAACATTACGACTTTGAAAGTTTTGAAAAACATAACGGACTGGAGTGCTGCGAATGCGGCTGCTGCAGTTATGTCTGCCCGGCCAAACGCCCGCTGACACAGGCGATCAAGTCTGCGCGCAAGCTGGTGCTGGCGGAGAAAAAGAAGAAAAAGTAGGAGGAGAAAGGCAATGAGTGATTTGATGAAGGTATCATCCAATCCCCATATCAGAGCCAAAGATACAACGGCAAAAATCATGCTCACTGTGGTCATCGCTTTGCTTCCGGCTACGTTCTTTGGCATTTATAATTTCGGCGTGAGAGCGGCGCTCATCATCGCAATATCCATTGCGACCACCGTTCTGACGGAATATTTATTTGAGAAAATCTGCAAAAAGAAGGTGACGATCGGCGATTTCAGCGCAGTTGTGACCGGACTTTTGCTCGCTTTGAATCTGCCGGTTTCCGTGCCCTGGTGGATTCCCGTGGTGGGCGGCGTTTTTGCCATATTGGTGGTGAAAATGCTGTTCGGCGGACTGGGGCAGAATTTCATGAATCCGGCGCTGGCAGGAAGATGTTTTCTGCTGATCTCCTTTACGTCGATCATGACCAATTTTGAATGCGACGCTTATACCGGCGCAACGCCTCTTGCCAGTTTAAAGGCCGGACTGGGCGTCAACGTGATGGATATGGTGATCGGCCGGACAGCGGGCACGATCGGAGAGACTTCCATGATCGCAATTGTGATCGGCGCCTGCATTCTGATTCTGGCCGGCGTCATTGACCTGAAAGTGCCGGGCAGTTACATCGTTTCTTTCCTCATTTTTGTCGCTGTATTCGCATCTTTAACAGGAAGAACGGTGAACGGTCCCTATCTTTCCGCGCAGCTTGCAGGCGGCGGGCTGATGCTGGGCGCATTTTTCATGGCGACAGACTATGTGACAAGGCCCGTCACGAAGAAGGGACAGTATGTGTACGGCATTTTTCTCGGCTTTCTGACGGCGATTTTCCGGATATTCGGCGCCAGCGCCGAAGGCGTTTCCTATGCGATCATCATTGGAAACCTGCTGGTGCCGTTGATTGAAAAATATACGATGCCCAGGGCATTCGGCAGAGGAGGGGAGCGTTCATGAAAAGTATGCTAAAAGACGCGGCAATCCTGTTTGCCATCACTTTGATTGCGGGCCTTCTTCTCGGCGGCGTTTATCAGATTACGAAAGAGCCGATCGCCGTGCAGGAAGCGCTGAAGCTGGAAAATGCATGCAGGGAAGTGTTTGCGGATGCGGCTTCCTTTGAAGAAGCCGGGGATTTTGATGCTGTGCATGCGGAAGAGGTCCTTGCGGCAGGCGGCTATACGGCGCAGACGATCGGCGGCTGTCAGACGGCGTTTGATTCGTCGGGGCAGATCATCGGTTATGTCATTACCGTTACCTCTCATGAAGGTTACGGCGGAGATATTCAGTTCACGATGGGCATCAACAGCGACGGCTCCTTAAATGGTATTTCCCTGCTGTCCATTTCGGAGACGCCGGGGCTTGGCATGCAGGCGGAGGATGTGCTGGTGCCTCAGTTTGCGGGACGCAGTTCGGATTCTTTCGTGTATACGAAGACAGGAGCGTCCGCGGAGAATGAGATCGATGCGATTTCCGGCGCGACCATTACCACCAATGCGGTGACGAACGGAGTCAACGCCGGTTTATATTATTTTCAGTCGGAACTTCAGTCCATGACGGGAGGTGCAGGCAATGAGTGAGAACAAAAATGCGTCAAACGGCGCAGGAGAACGCCTGATAAACGGCATCATTAAGGAAAATCCTACTTTTGTGCTGACGCTGGGTATGTGCCCGACGCTGGCCGTCACCACTTCCGCAATGAACGGACTGGGCATGGGACTGACCACCATGGTGGTGCTGGCGCTCAGCAATATGATTATTTCCGCGCTGCGCAATATCATTCCCGACAAGGTGAGAATACCGGCGTTTATCGTCATCATTGCATCCTTTGTTACGGTGATGCAGCTTTTGTTACAGGGATTTTTACCTGATCTGTATGATTCGCTGGGAATTTACATCCCGTTGATCGTCGTAAACTGCATTATCTTAGGCCGTGCGGAAGCCTATGCGTCCAAAAATCCTGTGATCCCGTCTTTATTTGACGGAATCGGCATGGGACTCGGTTTTTCCCTGGCGCTGACCTGTATCGGCGCGGTGCGGGAAATTCTGGGAGCGGGAGAAATTTTCGGTTTTCACATCATGCCGGATTCCTATGTTCCCTTTTCCATCTTCGTCATGGCGCCGGGCGCGTTCTTTGTGCTGGCGGTTCTGACCGCGATTCAGAATAAGGTGAAAATAAACGGAGAGAAAAAGGGCCGGGATATGAGCAAAATCCAGTCCGGATGCGGTCAGGATTGCTTAAACTGCGATACGGCCGGCGGCTGCGATCATAAATTTTACGATGCTTCGGCCCAAAAATCCAAAAAAGAAGGGGAGGACAGATAAATGTTGGCACAGGTGAAGGATTTATTGCTGCTGATGATCGGTTCCGCCCTTGTCAGCAACGTGGTTTTGAGCCAGTTTTTGGGGCTTTGTCCGTTCCTGGGCGTATCCAAAAAGGTGGAGACTGCGGCAGGAATGGGAACGGCTGTCATTTTTGTCATTACGCTGGCAAGCGGTGTGGCAGGCGTCATCTATCAATGCATTCTGGTACCGCTTCAGATTGAATATCTGCAAACGATCGTGTTCATTCTCGTGATCGCGGCGCTGGTTCAGTTTGTGGAAATGTTTCTCAAAAAATATATGAAGGGTCTTTATGAAGCGCTGGGCGTTTATCTGCCTCTGATCACTACAAACTGCGCTGTGCTGGGCGTGGCGCTCACGAACGTACAAAAGGAATACGGCATTTTCACCGGTATGGTCAACGGATTTGCGACAGCGCTGGGCTTTACGATTTCCATCATTATTCTGGCGGGCATCCGTGAGAAAATGGCGTACAACGATATTCCGGAGTCCTTCCGCGGAATGCCCATCGTGCTTTTGACGGCGGGATTGATGGCGATCGCTTTTTGCGGATTCTCAGGACTTTTGTAGGAGGTGGGAATTTTGGTATCAGGTGTTTTCATTGCAACGGCAGTCGTAGGCGCGGTCGGGCTTTTTATCGGACTGTTTCTCGGCGCTGCCGGAATGAAATTTAAAGTGGATGTGGATGAAAAGGAAGAGGCGGTACTGGCCGTCCTTCCCGGAAATAACTGCGGCGGCTGCGGTTTTGCAGGCTGCAGCGGTCTGGCGGCCGCCATCGCAAAGGGAGAGGCTGCCGTAAACGCCTGTCCCGTAGGTGGGGAGGCAGTCGGCAAAAAGGTGGCTGAAATCATGGGCGTGGAAGCGGAGGAAGGTAAGCGGATGGCGGCCTTTGTGGCCTGTCAGGGAACCTGCGAGAAAGCTTCTCTCGACTATGAATATACCGGGATTGAGGACTGCAGGATGCTTTCTTTTGTGCCCAACGGCGGGGCGAAAACCTGCGACTATGGCTGTCTGGGCTTCGGAAGCTGCGTGAAAGCCTGCCCCTTTGATGCGATTCATGTGGTCGACGGCGTTGCCGTGGTGGATAAGGATGCGTGTAAAGCCTGCGGAAAATGTGTGGCGGTCTGTCCGAAGCACTTGATTTCGCTGATTCCTTACGATGCGAAATATATGGTGGCGTGCAGTTCCAAAGACAAGGGGCCTGTGACGATGAAAGCATGCAGTGCAGGCTGTATCGGATGCACGCTGTGTAAACGAAACTGCCCTGCCGATGCGGTGACGATCGAAAGCTTCAATGCCACGATCGATCCGGAGAAATGCATCGGATGCGGAGCCTGTGCGGAAAAGTGCCCGAAAAAGGTTATTGTGGAGCACTGACAAACGTTCTTTGCGGCGGTTTTTCGAACCGAAGCTGTTTCGGATTTTTTACAGGGAGATTTGAGAATGAATACAGTTACATTGGGAAAAACGGGAATCACAACGAACAAGAATGGATTTGGCGCGCTGCCGATCCAGAGAATCAGTGATGAAGCGGCGGTGTATCTGCTGCGGAAAGCCTATGATGCAGGGGTGACCTTTTTTGATACCGCCCGCTATTATTCGGACAGCGAGCATAAGCTGGGGCTGGCCTTTGCCGGAATGAGAGAGAAGATTTTTATCGCGTCCAAAACAGGGGCGAAAACGCCGGAGATGTTCTGGAAGGAACTGGAAACGACGCTCGGCAATCTGCAGACCGATTATCTGGATATTTACCAGTTCCATAATCCGGAATTCTGCCCGAAACCCGGGGACGGAAGCGGATTATATGAATGTATGGCGGAAGCGAAGAAGCAGGGAAAGATCCGCCATATCGGCATCACCAATCACAGACTGAATGTGGCGAACGAGGCCGTAGAAAGCGGGCTGTATGAGACGCTGCAGTTTCCGTTCTGCTATCTGGCGAGCGAAGAGGACCTTGCGCTGGTGCAAAAATGTAAGGAAGCCGGGATGGGATTTATTGCGATGAAGGCGCTGTCCGGCGGTCTGATCACCAATTCGGCGGCCGCGTATGCTTTTGAAGCGCAGTTTGACAACGTATTGCCGATCTGGGGCGTTCAGCGGGAATCTGAACTGGATGAATTTTTATCCTATATTGAAAATCCGCCGGTGATGACGGATGAATTGCAGGCGGTCATTGATCGTGACAGGAGCGAACTCATCGGTGAATTCTGCCGGGGCTGCGGCTATTGTATGCCCTGCCCGGCCGGCATTGAGATCAATAACTGCGCGCGCATGTCTCTGATGATCCGTCGCGCGCCTTCTGCCGCGCAGCTCACGCCCGAAATGCAGCAGAAGATGATGAAAATAGAGAATTGTCTGCATTGCGGCAGGTGTAAAACAAAGTGTCCTTACCATCTGGATACGCCGGCGCTGCTGCAGAAGAATCTGAAAGATTACAAGGAAATTCTGGCCGGAAAGGAATGCTGAGCCGTGTGTGACGGCGGCAACAGGTCAGAGTTATCAAAACGTTGAAAACGGCGGGCGGCTTTCCGGTTATTCCGGAAAGCCGCCCGTCTGGTATAAGGAACCGTCCTTTGTGACAAATAATGCTTCTATGCCGGGCAGGGATTCAATGAGATCCTGTCCTTTTTTTTGCCCCAGTATAAAGCAGGCGGTGCTTAAAGCGTCTCCTTCCATAGAGGAATCGGAGAGTATGGTAACGCCGCTTAAATCCGTATCCGCCGGGTATCCGGTGGCGGGATCCAGTATGTGATGATAGAGTACGCCGTCCGCTTCAAAATAGCGTTCATAGCTGCCGGAAGAAACCAGAGACATATCGTTCAGGCCGATAATGCGGACGAGTTCGCTGCGTTCCCCGAAGGGCTTTTGAATGCCGGTACGGAAAGAACTTCCGTCTGGTTTGGTTCCTACGGCGAGCACGTTGCCGCCAAGGTTGATCAGCGCATGAGAAAGTCCGCGCTCTTCAAACAGCGCTTTGAGTTGGTCCGCAATATAGCCCTTTGCGATAAAGCCCAGGTCCACGCGGGCGTCCGGATCCTCCAGCCGGACGGCGGTGCCTTCTATGCGAATGGTCTCATAACTGACATGGGGAAGGAGCGCTTCGATTTGGGAAACCTGCGGTACAGGGCCGGGCGGATCGCCGGTAAAATTCCAGAGTTCGGAAAGGGGCGTCACGGTGGGATCGATTTTCCCCTCCGTCATTTTGGCGAATTCCACCGCCTGCGCGAGCAGATAAGCCGTTTCTTCCTGCACCTCCACAGGCTGGCCTTTTGCATGGTTGATATTCCAGATGTCGCTTCCTTCTATGGTGCGGCTGAAAAGATTTTCGTACCGGGAACAGAGAAGAAGTCCTTCTTCCAGAACGGAATCCGCATCTTTTCCATATCCGGTCAACGTGACGATGGTATCAAAATAATATCCGGTTTTGACTACAGGATCTGAATTATTTTCACAGCCCGTAAGAAGCTGAGAGAAAATACAGAGAACGCAGGCAAATAACATAATATTTTTTTTTCTGATCATAAACGACGCCCTTTCCTTGGATTATCAATCATTGTTATCATATCATAATCTGTCGCATTCTGTCCTGGAAAAGAAGTCATTTTTTCAGGACATGTTGTATAGAATAATAGGGAAAGGAATGGATGGATTATGTTTCAGAAATATGCGGCCGTTATGGCGGCCTTTTCCCTTCTGCTGGCCGCCGCCTGGTTTTGCGTCAGAGGAGGGCAGATAAACCGCTATGTGGCGGAAAATGCGTTTGTAACAGAACCGCTTACGTGCGTGGAGGAAATGCTGGATTATGAAAAGGTACGGGAGACCGGACAGACTGACACAGTACAATCTGTTCAGCCGGTAATTGATGTAAATGTACTGGAAAAGGAACCCTTGTACCAACTGACCAGGGAAGATTACGTGACGCTTTTGAAAATTGTGGAGGCGGAGGCCGGATCGGAGGATGAAACCGGAAAGCTTCTGGTTGCGAATGTGGTATTAAACCGGGTGAAGAGCGATCAGTTTCCGGACACCGTCACGGAAGTGGTGTATCAGCGTTCCGGGAAAAAGGCTCAGTTTTCTCCGGTGGGAAACGGGAGCATTGAAACGATACAGGCCAGCGAAGAAACGGTAGAGGCGGTGGAAAGAGCGCTGAATGGAGAAGATATTTCACAGGGAGCGCTCTATTTTGCGGCCAGAAGCGCGGCGGATCCGCAGAACATGAACTGGTTTGACGAATGTCTGACCAGACTATTTTCCTATGGAGGACATGAATTTTTTGAATAAGGCCTATAACGAATTTCTTGAATAAGGCCGGCGGGCATTGACTGACTCACTTTACTATGTTAAAATATAGGGCGATATTTGGGAAAACTGTCAAAAATCAGTAATAGTGAGGTAACGCATGGATATCTTTTATAGAAGTACAAGAGGAAATGAAAGAAAAGTGACTGCATCTGAAGCGATTTTGCAGGGGCTTGCAGTGGATGGCGGCCTGTTTGTGCCAGAGCAGATACCGGCTTTTGATAAGACGATGAAGGAGTTTTCGGAGATGTCTTATCAGGAGACCGCTTACGAGGTCATGAAGCTTTTGCTGACCGACTTTACGGAAGATGAATTGAAGTCCTGTATCCGGAACGCTTATGATGAGAAGTTTGATACGGAGACGATCGCGCCTCTTGCAGAGGCGGAGGACGCTTATTTTCTGGAACTGTTCCATGGTAAGACCATCGCTTTTAAGGATATGGCGTTGTCCATACTGCCGCATTTGATGACGACGGCGGCAAAGAAAAATCAGGTAAAAAATGAGATCGTGATTCTCACTGCGACTTCCGGAGATACCGGAAAGGCCGCGCTGGCCGGTTTTGCAGATGTGAAGGGGACCAGGATTCTGGTATTTTATCCCAAAAACGGCGTCAGCCCGATACAGGAGCGCCAGATGGTGACGCAGAAGGGTGCCAATACCCGCGTTGTAGGGATTTACGGCAATTTTGACGATGCCCAGTCCGGCGTAAAGAAGCTGTTTGCGGATCAGGAACTGGCAGAGCGAATGCAGGCAAAGGGCTATCAGTTTTCTTCCGCCAATTCTATCAATATCGGCCGCCTGGTACCTCAGATTGTATATTATGTTTATGCGTATGCGCAGCTTTTGAAGGAAGAGCGGATTGCGGAGAACGAGTTCATTAATGTTGTGGTTCCGACCGGCAATTTCGGCAATATACTGGCTGCTTTCTATGCAAAGAATATGGGACTTCCTATCCGGAAACTGATTTGTGCTTCCAATGACAATAAGGTACTATACGATTTCTTCCGGACGGGAGAATATGACAGAAACCGGGAATTTGTGCTGACCACTTCGCCTTCCATGGATATTCTGATTTCCAGCAATCTGGAACGCCTGATTTACCGCATTGCGGGGAATGACGCGCAGAAGAACGCCGAACTGATGAAATCCTTAAACGGAGAGGGCCGTTATGAAATAACGGAAGAGATGAAAGCGCAGCTTTCTGATTTTTACGGCAACTTTGCAACGGAAGAGGAATGCGCCGCAAAGATCAAATCTCTTTACGAAGATACCGGTTATGTGATCGATACCCATACGGCGGTGGCGGCTGTCGTGCATGATAAATACCGGGCGGATACGGAGGATGGAACGAAGACTGTGATTGCGTCCACGGCAAGCCCTTATAAATTTACCAGAAGCGTGATGACGGCCATCGACGGCAAGTATGATGAGATGGATGACTTCGCGCTGGTGGACGAGTTGTCCAGGATCAGCAATGTGCGGATTCCTGGCGCGATAGAGGAGATCCGTACGGCGCCGGTGGTACATGATATTCAGTGCGATAAGACGCAGATGAAAGAAGCGGTGGAAGCTTTTTTGAATCTGTAAAGGAAAGAGATGCGCCTGACGATATTTTCAGCATAAAAAAACAGCGTCCGGAAAATGGATTCCGACGCTGTTTTTTTATATCATTGACTTCATTGACCTGCTTTCGGCCGCTTTTTTGGAATGCTATCGTTTAAGTTCTGTCGGAGAGATTCGTATATTCCCTGTCCGTGCAGAGCGTCTTATACGCGGGACGAATGATCTTGCCGTTGGTGGCCAGTTCTTCCATACGGTGCGCACTCCATCCGACCATACGTGCAATGGCGAAAATCGGCGTATACAGTTCCATCGGAAGACCGAGCATCTTGTAAACAAAGCCGGAGTAAAAGTCCACATTGACACTGACGCCTTTGTACATCTGGCGCTCTCCGGCTATTACCAGGGGAGCAAGTCGCTCTACGCGGTTGTAAAGTTCAAATTCGTCATGCAGCCCTTTTTCCTCAGAAAGCCTTTCCACAAAGTTTTTGAAGATGACCGCACGGGGATCAGATTTGGAATAAACGGCGTGGCCGACGCCATAAATCAGACCTGCATGGTCGAAAGCTTCTTTGTTGAGAAGACGGTTTAAGTAACGGCAGATTTCTTCGTCGTCTTCCCAATCGCGCACTTCTTCTTTGAGTTCTTCAAACATTTTGACGACCTTGATATTTGCACCGCCGTGACGGGGACCCTTCAGGGAGCCGATCGCCGCCGCAATGACAGAGTAGGTGTCGGAGAGGGAGGAAGTAACGACTCTTGTCGTAAAGGTAGAGTTATTACCGCCGCCGTGCTCCATGTGGAGAATGAGAGCGATATCAAGGATTCTCGCTTCCAGCGGCGTATAATGGCTGTCCGGACGGAGAATATGTAAAATGTTTTCTGCCATGGAAAGTTCCTGCACAGGCTGGTGAATGTACAGGCTGTTCCCATCATGGTAATGGCTGTATGCCTGATAACCATAAATGGAAAGCATGGGGCAGAGACTGATTAACTGCAGGCATTGACGCAAAACATTGGGCAAAGATACATCATCCGCTCTGTCGTCATAGGAATAAAGAGTCAGAACGGAGCGTGCCAGCGTATTCATCATATCTTTACTGGGCGCTTTCATGATGATATCACGTACAAAGCTTGTGGGTAAGCTGCGATAGGAGGCGAGAAGTCTGGAAAAAGAATCCAGTTCTTTATTGCTGGGAAGCTTGTCGAAAAGAAGCAGATAAGTCACTTCATCAAAGCCAAAGCGGTTGTCGGCGCTGAAGCCTTTCACAAGATCTTCCACATTGTAGCCTCTGTAAAATAGTTTGCCGTGTGCGGGGACTGATTTGCCGTCCACGATTTGAGTTGCGCGGACATCAGAAATGTTTGTTAAGCCTGCAAGAACGCCTTTGCCGTTTAGATCGCGCAGACCGCGCTTGACATCGTATTGTGTATACAGACCGGAATCGATGGTTCCTGCCTGTTCGCTCATACGGGCGAGTTTCAGAATTTCCGGTGTGATATCGGAAAAGCTGTTAGAAGTTTGAAGTTCCATATTGATTACCACCTTTCTATAAATATAACGCTAAGAGCACATCGCACTTATCCCCCTTGAATTACTTTAATGGTTAAATTCACCAAAATATTTATTATTCTATCATGTTTTTTGGGGTTTGTACAAGAAAAAAAACAAATGTTTAGAAACAATTCATAATTTGTTTACGTTTTGAGGGGGGGAGACGAATGCGGCCGGTCCGGAAGCGGCAATATCCCCGCCAACTCCATTTCCGGATTGTTTTCTGCTTTGATTTGGGGTAGAATAGGGGTGGCTGAACACAGAGTTTTGTATAAAAAGTAAAAATTTTGAGTAAAACGGGAAGGGAAAAACTTTATGGATGAGAAGAGCATATTGTCCCATATAGACCATACGCAGCTAAAGGCGTTTGCAACGTGGGAAGACGTAAAGAAACTGTGCGATGAAGCTGTGCTGTATCAGACGGCCTCTGTCTGCATTCCGCCGGCTTATGTCGGCCGTGTGAGGGAGCGTTACCCGGCTCTGAGGATCGCCACGGTGGTCGGTTTCCCGCTGGGATACAGCGTAACTGCCGCGAAAGTTACGGAAGTACAGGAAGCGTTGAAGGCGGGCGCGGATGAGATCGATATGGTGGTGAATATCAGTGATGTGAAAAATCACGATTACGAAAAGGCGGAGGCGGAAATAAGAACGTTGAAAGCGGCCTGCGGGGAGCATGTTCTGAAAGTTATTATCGAGACCTGCTATCTGACAGAAGAGGAAAAAATTGCCATGTGCACAGCGGTGACAAAGGCGGGGGCCGATTTTATCAAAACCTCAACCGGCTTTGGGACAGGCGGCGCGACGTTGGAAGATGTGCGGCTTTTTAAGACTCATATCGGTCCCGGGGTGAAAATCAAGGCTGCCGGCGGCGTGAAGACGCGGGAAGATCTGGAACGTTTCCTGGAAGAAGGCTGCGAACGTATCGGGACATCTTCAGCGGTCGGGCTTTTGACCGGCAAGGATGCGAAAGAATATTAAGCGTGTTTAAGTGAGATGACGGCAGGAGGATAAAAAATGGTGAATGAAAAAATTTGCAGCAGACTGACAGCGCTGCGCGCGGTGATGAAGGAGAGCGGAGTGGACTGGTATATGGCGCCCACCGCCGATTTTCATAATTCCGAGTATGTGGACGATTATTTTAAGGTGAGAGAGTTTCTGTGCAATTTCAGCGGTTCCAACGGCACGCTGATCGTCGGACAGAATGAAGCCGGATTATGGACGGACGGCCGGTATTTCATTCAGGCGGAAAGGGAACTGGAAGGCACGGGCGTGACGCTGTACCGGATGCTGGAGGAGAACGTACCGACGAAAGAAGAATTTTTGGCGGAGAAAATGCAGAAAGGGGAGACGCTCGGATTTGACGGACGGGTGGTAGACACGAATTTCGGCCGGAAGCTGGAGGAGAAGCTGAAAGAGAAAGAAATCCGTTTTGCATACGGGAATGATCTGGCGGATCAGGTGTGGAACGGCAGACCGGCGCTGCCCTGCCATCCTGTGACGGTGCTGGACGAGGAAATCTGCGGTCAAACGGCGGGAGAGAAACTTGCCGCGCTGCGGGAAAAAATGAAAGAATTGGGGGCGGACGCGCATTTTTTAAGTAAGCTGGATGATTTGATGTGGCTGTTGAACATCCGGGGACGGGATGTGGAATGCAATCCGGTGGCGCTTTCCTATGCTTATGTGACCGGGAAGGAATGCCACTATTTCCTGCAGGAAGGGGCGGTAACGGAAAAATTGAAGGCCCATGCGCAAAAATACGGCGTCACCCTGCATTCCTATGAAGATACGCTTTCTTTTCTGAAGAATTGTTCCATGGAAGGAAAAGTGCTTTGCGATCCCCAAAATGTAAGCTATGCATTTTATAAGGCGATTTCCCAAAGGGCAGAGGTGATAAATGCGGCTAACCCTACGGAACTGATGAAAGCGGTCAAAAATCCTGTGGAACTGGCCTGTATGGAAGAAGTTTATGTGAAGGACAGCGCGGCGCTTTGCAAGTTTATTTACTGGGTGAAAAAGAACGTGGGGAAAATCCCGATAACGGAACTTTCCGCGGCGCAGCATCTGGACCGGCTGCGGAGTGAGATTGACGGGTATCTGGATCTCTCTTTTCCTACCATCAGCGCTTACCGCGCCAATGCGGCCATGATGCACTATGAGGCGACGCCGGAGAGTTATGCGGACCTGGCGCCGGAAGGCATGTTGCTGGTGGACTCCGGCGGACAGTATCTGGGCGGCACGACGGATGTGACAAGAACTATCGTGCTGGGACCTGTCACCGATGTGGAGAAAGAACATTTTACCGCAGTCGCAATGGGAATGCTGCAGCTTACCGACGCGAAGTTCCTTTACGGCTGTACGGGGCGCAATCTGGATATTCTGACCCGCCAGCCCATGTGGGACAGAAATATCGACTATAAATGCGGAACCGGGCATGGGGTAGGATATATTCTGAACGTCCATGAAGGACCGCAGGGGATTCGCTGGAGATTTACAGAGGGCATGAAAGAAGCCGTTCTGGAGCCGGGAATGGACGTGACCAACGAGCCGGGAGTATATATTGAAGGGAGTCACGGCATCCGCACGGAAAACGTTATGGTGGTCAGAAAGGGAGAGAAAAACGGAGACGGACAGTTTCTGTATTTCGATACGCTGACATGGGCCCCCATCGACCTGGAGGCTATCGATCCTTCCATGATGCAGCCGAAGGATATTGAACGTTTGAACCGTTATCACGAGACGGTGCGGGAAAAGATCACGCCTTATCTGGAGGAAGAGGAAGCGGCGTGGCTGGCGGAAGCGACGAGAAAAATCTGACAGTCCGGACAAATCTGATTTATGAATGAGAAAACGGGAGTAAAATTTTAGAGGATTTTTATTGATTTTATCGATTTATTATGTATAATATAGTATGGAAGTCGATGGAACGGCTTCATTGGAAAGATACCGTAAGTCCTGCTCAGGCAGGCAGTTATCATATTTTACCAAATACATACTATTAAAGAAAAGGAGTTTAGTGTAAGATGGCAGAAATTAATTTAAGCCAGTATGGGATTACTGGAACCACAGAAATCGTGTACAACCCTTCTTATGAGTTATTGTTTGAAGAAGAGACAAAACCTGAACTGGAAGGCTATGAAAAAGGCCAGGTGAGCGAACTTGATGCGGTTAATGTAATGACCGGTATTTATACAGGACGTTCCCCTAAAGACAAATTCATCGTTGTAGATGAGAATTCCAAGGATACCGTATGGTGGACTTCTGACGAGTACAAGAATGACAACCATCCTGCATCACAGGAAGCATGGGATGCGGTGAAGAAAATTGCGTTGGAAGAACTTTCCGACAAGAGACTGTTCGTTGTAGACGCATTCTGCGGCGCGAACCACGACACCCGCATGGCGATCCGCTTCATCATGGAAGTGGCATGGCAGGCACACTTCGTTAAGAATATGTTCATCCAGCCTACGGCGGAAGAACTTGAGAACTTCAAGCCTGATTTCGTCGTTTACAACGCTTCCAAAGCTAAGGTGGAAAATTACAAAGAGTTAGGCCTTAACTCCGAGACAGCAGTCGTATTCAATATTACCAGCCGTGAGCAGGTTATCATCAACACATGGTACGGCGGCGAGATGAAGAAGGGTATGTTCTCCATGATGAACTACTATCTGCCTTTAAAGGGCATCGCTTCCATGCACTGCTCCGCAAACACAGATATGAACGGCGAGAACACCGCTATCTTCTTTGGTCTTTCCGGCACAGGTAAGACAACACTGTCCACAGATCCCAAGCGTCTGCTGATCGGCGATGACGAGCACGGCTGGGATGATAACGGCGTGTTCAACTTCGAAGGCGGCTGCTATGCGAAGGTTATCAATCTGGACAAAGAATCCGAGCCTGATATTTACAATGCAATCAAGCGCAACGCGCTTCTGGAGAACGTAACGCTGGATGCAGAAGGCAAGATTGACTTCGACGACAAGAGCGTAACGGAGAATACCCGTGTATCTTATCCGATTAACCATATTGAGAATATCGTTCGCCCGGTTTCTTCTGCGCCCGCAGCTAAGAATGTAATCTTCCTGTCCGCAGATGCTTTCGGCGTACTTCCTCCTGTATCTGTTCTGACGCCTGAACAGACACAGTATTACTTCCTGTCCGGCTTCACTGCAAAGCTGGCTGGTACAGAGCGCGGCATTACAGAGCCTACTCCTACTTTCTCCGCATGCTTCGGCCAGGCATTCCTGGAACTGCATCCGACCAAATATGCGGAAGAACTGGTTAAGAAGATGGAGAAGAGCGGCGCTAAGGCATACCTGGTAAATACCGGATGGAACGGCACCGGCAAGCGTATTTCCATTAAGGATACCCGTGGTATTATCGATGCAATTCTCAATGGCGACATTCTGAATGCACCTACCAAGAAGATTCCTTACTTTAACTTCGAAGTTCCCACAGAACTTCCCGGCGTAGATCCCGCAATTCTGGATCCCCGCGATACCTATGCGGATGCTTCTGGATGGGAAGTAAAGGCGAAAGATCTGGCTGCAAGATTCAACAAGAACTTTGCAAAATATGAAGGAAATGAAGCCGGCAAAGCGCTGGTTTCCGCTGGCCCTCAGATCTGATAATAGTTCTGGATGAATCAGTAATTAAAACAAAATTATAACGTAAAAGGGGCTGTCGCTTTATCGAATGAAAATTCGTGAGGCGGCAGCTTTTTCGCTGTTTTTACGATTTATTTCAGAAAAAATAGTGTTGATAATTTAATTAGTTTAGCATATAATATCAATGTAAGGAATACAAGGAATGTAAGGAATTTGTGGTGGAGGTGATGATATGGAACTTGCAAAAATTACATCAAAGGGTCAAATAACGATTCCGGCAGCAATTCGTAAATTTCTGGGTGTAAAAGATGGTGATAAAGTTATGTTTGTGCAGGAAGATAATAAGATCATTATGATGAACGCTTCTATTCACGCTTTGCTGGAGGCTCAAAAGTCATTTCAAGGCATTGCTGATAAACTGGGCATTGAGGATGAACAGGATGTTGTTGATATGGTTAAGGAGATACGGGCAGAAAGAAGTGGTAAATATCAATGCGAATAATGTTGGATACTAATGTGCTGATATCAATGATTTTTTTTCAGGGCAGGCGCTTTTTACAGATGGTAGAATACATTACTCAAAAGCACACATTGATATTATCATCTTTTGTTATTGAAGAACTATTGGCAGTTGCGGATAGAAAATTTCCGGAAAAAAAGGATGCAATAGACAGGTTTCTCGCTGAATTAACGTATGAGTTGGTGTATACACCGATCAATATGCCTGCAGGACTATTTACAATACGAGATATGAATGATTATCCGGTTTTGTATACTGCTATCATAGAAGATGTAGATATTTTGGTTACCGGGGACAAAGATTTCGCAGATATTCTTTTCGAAAGGCCTGAAATATTGACACCTGCAGCATTTATGGAGAAATATTTGGATTAATATTGATTTATGAAAAGGGAGGCTGTCGCTTCAACGAACGAAAATTCGTGAGGCGGCAGCTTTGTTTTGTGCACTTTATGGTTTATGTGTATTCACCAAAATGAATACAATGTATTTAAGTCACAATCTTATCTGAACAGACGCCGAAGGTTCGTTTCATTGTGAGAAAAAAACAATTTATATTTCAATCTTTTATATAAAATGTGACTAAAATTGTTGAATTTATAGCATTTCCTGGTATTGCTAATTGACAAAAACCGTCTAAAACGTATACAATATAACAGTCTGAGACAGGAATATGTAGAAAGTGACAAAAGCGAAGGCGCTTTTGCGCAAGGGAGATCAATGTGTATTATACAGATATTCATTCGCATATTTTGCCGGGCGTAGACGACGGGTCGCAAAGCATGGAAGAAAGTCTTCTGATGCTTGAAATAGCGGAAAAAGAAAACATCCACAAGATTATTCTTACCCCTCATCAGAAACCGGACAGAAAATGCGTATCCGTGGATGGAATTGAAAGAAGAATGCTGCAGCTTCAGGACGAATTGAGAAGGCGGCATATTGATATTGAACTGTATCCCGGCAGTGAAATTTTATACAGTCATGATGCGGGAGAACGATTGCTCAATGGCAGTATATGCACTTTGGCCGGGTCTCATTATGCTCTTGTGGAGTTTATGCCGGACGAAAACTGGCCTTATATCAGGGATGGGCTGTATGGACTGATATGCAGCGGTTATTGGCCGGTTGTTGCGCATGTGGAACGATACATGCACGTGGTAAAAAATCTGGATCGCGTGCAGGAATTGATTGAGATGGGCTGTTATATCCAGATTAACTCCGGAAGCCTGACAGGCGACTGGGGATTTGAAACCAAACGAACCTGTGTAAATCTGGTGAAAAATCATCTGGTCCATTTCATTGGAACGGACGCGCACAGGGGGACGGGAAGCCGAGTGCCGAAAATGGCGAAATGCGCGGCGGTTTTGAAAAAAAAAGCAGGGGACCGTTACGCAGAGGAACTCTTATTTGAGAATGCAGAGAATATTTTTGAAGATACAGAAATTTAGGGCAAGGAGTATAAGATGAATACGCAGAATAATCAGCAATCCGATGAAATTGAAATTGACCTCGTGGAAATGCTTGGCCTGCTTGTCAGGAAAATTCCGTTGATGATTACAGTAGGACTGATGGCGGCCTTACTGGCTTTTCTGGTCAGCAAATTTTTGATGACGCCCACCTATCAGTCCACGACAAAGGTCTATATTCTGAACAAGCAGGATAGTTCCAACGTGGCTTATTCCGACCTGCAGATGGGCACGCAGTTGACAAAGGATTATGTGGAACTGATCCAAAGCCGGTTTGTGCTGGAAGAGGTGATTGAACGCCTGGGCCTGGATATAGGATATGAGGAACTGAAAAGCAAAGTTTCCGTTACGACGCCCACGGATACGCGTATTATTTCCGTTACGGTGGAAGACAGCGATCCTGTTATGGCAATGAAGATTGCGAATGCCATCCGTGAGGCGGCTGCAGTACACATTACAAACGTAATGGACATTGAGGCGGTCAATGTGGCGGAGACAGCGGATATGCCGACGGTAAAATCCAGCCCCAGCGTCGGCAGGATGACCTTGCTTGGCGGAATTCTGGGTGTGCTGATCGTTGCTATTGTGGCTGTGATCGGCTATTTCACGGACGATACGATTAAGACAGCGGAAGATGTGGAAAAATACCTGAATTTGTCCACGTTGGTGCAGATCCCCTTAAACGAAGATGAGAAGAAGGGGAAGAAAAAGGTTAAAAAGAAGTAAGGAGAGATCAGAAGAATGCAGCAGATAGAGATCCGTTCAATTGACAAGCAGGACTTCCGCATGAAAGAAGCCTATAAAACGCTTCGCACTAACCTTGAGTTTGCAGGCAGAAACGTGAAGGTGGTTGCACTGACAAGCTGTACGCCCAATGAAGGCAAGACGAGTACTTCCCTTCAGCTTGCGCTTTCTCTGGCGGAAGCAGGGAAAAAGACGATTCTGGTGGATGCGGATTTGCGGAAAAGCGTTCTGAGAGGACGCTACAAGGTAAGTCATGAAAAATATGGCCTTTCGCATTATCTGAGCGGACAGGCGGATTTGGATGACGCATGTTGTTCTACAAATGTGGAAAATTTCCATGTCATCTTTGCCGGTCCGGTGCCGCCCAATCCCAGTGAATTGCTGGGAGGCGATAACTTTAAATCAATGGTGGATACCCTGCGCAAGGAATATGATTATGTGATTATTGATACACCACCGTTGGGCAGTGTGATTGACAGCGCTGTGGTGGCAAGAGAATGCGACGGAGTAGTGATTGTTATTGAATCCGGCGCGATCAGCTATAAGTTTGTCCAGAATGTGAAGGGACAGCTGGATAGGGCGGACTGCAGAATCCTGGGCTGCGTGCTCAACAAGGTGAATATGAGCCGGAACAGTTACTATGGCAAGTATTATGGTAAATATTACGGTAAATATTACGGCCATGAAAATGAAGAGGGAGCGCCATTGCAGGAAAGCATTGTAAAGAAGAAAAAGAACGGAGAGAAAACCTCAGGCAAAAAGGTGACGGTTGAACCTGAGAAACAGGGTACGGAGGAAGAGTTTGAGCTGGTATTGGAAGATGCGGATTGAACCGGATCTTTCGGTGAAAGCCTGAAAGGGAGGAATAATTGAAATGAAAACAAAAGGTATCGTGATAGGCTTTTGTGTAATTGATATCGTTTTGATTGCAGTGTGTATATTTCTGCTTGCACGTCAGGACCGTACCGTTCCGGTGATTTCTTTTTCGGAAGAACCTGTCATCTATTCCGAGTCCATGAATGAGGATCAGCTTCTGGAGGGAGTGACCGCGACGGATGATGCGGACGGAGACGTCTCGGATACGCTTGTGATTGAAAAGATCGCGGAGACTTCGGACGGTAAAGTGATCGTCACTTACGCTGCGCTGGACAGTTCCAATAATGTGGCAAAGGTGTCCAGAATTTTGCCGGTGGAGGAAAAACAGGAAATTTCAGTATCGAATACGGACATTCCTCAGGAAGAAAGCCAGGCGGAAACGACGAGAGAAGAAGCAAACGGAGAGAATCCGAATCAGGAAGAAGATCCAAATGTGCCCGAAGCGGACGCAAACGGCGAAAATAATGATGAAAATAATGACGGAAATAATGACGATCAGGCAAACGGTACACCTCGGGAGGCTCAGGAGCCGCCGGTTGTACAGCAGCCGGAAGAGGTGGCAGTAGGCGCGAATGACAATCCGGATGAAGGCGTCCGGGAAAATCAGGCGCCTATTATGCAGTTGAGCACAAATGTGCTGCCGGTAGCGGCGGGAAGCACCGCTGTGGATTGGAACAGCTGCATTGGGACACTGAGTGATGATACGGACAGCAGAGATCAGCTGTTTTCCAATATTGTGATGGAAGGGAATGTGGATCTGGCAACGCCGGGGGATTACCCTGTGGTTTTGTATACGAGGGATTCGGAAGGGACCGAGTCGGAAAGGAATACTTTGCTGGTGCATGTGGAGTAGAGAGTAATCAAAACATAAAACATTGGATGAAAAGCAAAGTATGAAAGGCTGATATTATGGAATATGAACTTATTAATATTCGGACAGTTATGAATAAGGATGAGGGAGGAAGCGGTCTGAGTTTTGTTGAGGCAAAACATGATATCCCTTTTGAAATAAAGCGAATGTATTTTATTTATAAGAATGAAGAATGTATGCAAATGGGATTCCACCCCCATAAGCAGAGTTGGCATTTGTTCTTTTGCCCTAATGGAAGGATAGATATAACAATTGATAATGGTGAAACGTGTTCTACAATTTCTTTAGATGATCCTTCAAAAGGATTGATTCTTCATCCGGGAGTTTGGAGAGAAATTAAGTGGATTAATAACAATAGTGTTTTGTGTGTAGCAGCATCCGGCCACTATGAAGCATTTAAATATAGAAAAGATTATGAGTCATATTTAAAATATGTGGCAGAAAAAAAGAAAACTACGAATGATGAAATGGCAGATATTTGGGGAGAGAGTATCTATGAATAAATATATTAAGGATGTTAAAATGCTGAAATTTCCATCTTATATTGTAGACGACCTGAGTATTGGCCATGTTGAAATAGAAGGGTTGAAAGAAATCCCCTTTGAAATTAAGAGGTTTTTCTATATTTTTGGTTCAGGAAATGTCGGAATGGTTAGAGGAAAGCATGCGAATCGAAGATCGAAATTTGTTCTTCTTAATATAGCGGGCAGAAGTAAGGTAAAAACAATTGATGAGGATGGAAATACAGAAATTTATGAACTTAACCATCCATACGATGCCCTTTATTTACCGGAATATGTTTGGAAGGAAATGTATGATTTCACAGAAGATTCCGTCTTAATGGTACTTACCAATGAATACTATGATAGTACGGAATATATAAGAGATTTTGAAGAATACGTTAAGATATTAAAGGAAGAACAATAAGAAAGAAGGTTGTTGGGATGGATGTTAAGTATTCTGTTTTAAAGAGAACATATGATTTGCATAGAATTGAGTATGAGGAGGCTGCTTTACGTGCGCTCAGATCAGGGTGGTATATTCTTGGAAATGAAATGGAAACGTTTGAAAAGCAATTTGCAGAATGGGCAGGTGTAAAACATTGTGTGGCTTTAAATTCTGGTACAGATGCTTTGATTCTCGCGTTTCGGGCACTTGGTATTCAAAAAGGCGATGAGGTTATTTGTCCTGCAAATACATATATTGCTTCTGTGATTGGCGTGTATGAAAATGGGGGAACGCCTGTTTTTGTTGATGCGGATGACCATATGGAAATTGATGCAGATGCCATAGAGGCTAAGATTACTGATAAAACAAAAGCGATTTTGCCGGTTCATTTGTACGGGCATCCCAGTAATATGGATAAAATCAAAGCAATTGCAGAACGGTATAATTTATCGATCGTAGAAGATTGTGCCCAATCTCATGGAGCTACTTTTAATGGGAAATTGACTGGTACATTTGGCGATATAGGTTGTTTCAGCTTTTATCCTACGAAACCGCTGGGAGCGTTCGGGGATGCGGGTGCTATTGTGACCAATAACGATGAAATTGCTGAAAAAATAAGATTACTTAGGAATTATGGAAGTAAAAAAAAGTACTACAATGAGATAAACGGGATCAATAGCCGCATGGATGAAGTGCAGGCTGCGGTTCTTCAAATTGGTCTAAAGTATCTGGAAGAGGGAAATAAAGAACGTCAGAAAATCGCAAACAGATATTTGACGGAAATAAAAAATCCGCTTGTGCAGTTTCAGGTTCCGTATGCAGAATCGAATCATGTTTATCATTTATTTCCCGTACTTGTGCAGGAACGTGATCGTTTTCAGAATTTTCTAAAGGAACATGGTATTGGTACGGCTGTCCATTATCCGATTCCACCCTATGTAGCCGAGTGTTACAAGGAATGGGGATATCAGTGGAGTGATTTTCCGAACGCGGCGAGGTACGCCAGGCAGGAGATCAGTCTCCCTATTTATGCAGGGCTGCCGGATGAGGAAGTGCAGTATGTGATTGATGTGATTAACCGGTATTAAAGGACGGTGTGTTACCTGCTATCGATAGCAGGAGACCAAAAGGTCTTGAAGTTATGGTCGCTCGAATCGTGTGAAATGGAACATAACATACCGATACAGATGAAGATTAAACTTCAATTCCGATAATAGGAGGGTAATGGCATTGGATATAGTAAGAGTAACTCCAAGTGAATATATGGACTCTGTACCAGACAGACGGATTTTTTTTAATGAACCCAGCTTTACAGAACTTAACAGAGATAAGGTTGAAGAGATTTATTACTTACTTGTAAAAAAAGGTAATTCTCCTCGCTTTGGCATGATTCTTGGTGTTAAGGATGGCGTGGCAAAAAGCCCATTCTCAGCGCCATATGCGTATCCTGTTGTGATTAGCACAGCCCATGTGGAAGCGTTTGATGAGGCGGTTGGTGCGCTGGAACGCTATTGTATCGACAATGATATTAAGGAGATAAGGTTTACCTTTCCCCCTTTTTTATATGATGAGGATATATTAAGTGTATGGACAAGTGCGATGTATAGGGCGGGATATGAGCCGATAAGCATAGATATTAACTACATACTGGATTTAGAGGCACTAAATCGGGAAGACTATGAGATGATTATTCCTAAGAAAGGAAGAAGTCATCTGAGAAAAGCAAAAGCTTCTGGAATAGAGATTGTTAGATGCGTTGAAGAGAAGGATATAGCAGAGGCCTATGAAGTTATAGTTGAAAATCACAATGCGAAGGGATTCCCAACTCATATGTCGTTAAAACAGTTGAAGGATACCTTTATACTGGTGCCACACGAGGTTTTTCTTGCGAAACTTGATGGTAAAGGCATTGCATCGATGATTTACTATGAAACATCTAAAGACATTGTGGAGTGTATTTATAGCGGATATCTTCTGAAGTATTCAAATTCTGGTGTCATGAATTTGCTTAGCTGGTACGCCATCAGATTTTTCGGGGACAAGGGCTATAAATACATAGATAGAGCAACTGCAGGAAAAGACAGCATTCCAAATTACGGATTGTGCGACTTCAAAGAAAGCATAGGTGGAAAGAGAAGTCTGAAGTATTCATTCAGAAAAATTATCGGGGGGGGGTACAGATCCCTTAGAATAGTTCTTTCCTTTAAATCAGAATCTGCCATTTCTTATCAGGAGGTGGCATGATGGATGAGAAGACGTTGTGGTATGTAAAAAGGGTAAATGCGGAAGAGTATAGAGACATTGTTCCAGACAGACGAATCTTCTTCAATGAGCCGGATTTCACAGAATTAAACAAAGATAAAGTTGATGAAATATACTACTTGGTCTTCATGCGTGAGAATTCAGCAAGATTCGGATTGATTACAGGTAGAGTCGGCTGTGAAATGCGCACACCGTTTTCGGCACCGTACTCTTATCCGGTAGCAATAATAAACGAATCCAAGCAAGAGACAATTGATGCAGCGCTGGATGTTTTTGAAGAGTATTGCATAGAAGAAGGCATTGAATCTATACGTTTTATTTTACCACCACTTTTCTATGACGAGCACCAGATCAGCGGCTGGGTAAGTGCATTATATAGAAATGATTACCGCTTTGATAATGTTGATCTGAATTATGCTCTGGACTTGAAAAAGCTGAATGTAGATGAGGAAACATATGGACAGTTAATCACGCAAAAGGGGCGCAAAGGATTGAGAAGAGCGAGACGCGCTGGACTTGATATTATCAAATGTAAATCGGAAAAAGAATATTTGGAAGCCTATAGAATTGTACAGATTGGTCATGATGCGAAAGGATTTCCAACACATCTTACTTTTGAACAATTGATGAGCACATTGAGGCTGGTTGGTCATGATGTATTCATTGTCCGTAAAGGTGATGTAGGAATTGTTTCAGAGTTCCTGTACAGAATCAACAATAGAATTGTTCAGGGAATTTATACAGGAACGCATCCAGACTATATGGAATGCAACGGAATGAATCTTTTGACATATTATACGATTGGGTATTATGCAGAACAGGGCTTTGAGATATTGGACAAAGCGACAGCTGGAAAAGACAGTATTCCGAATTATGGGTTGTGTAATTTTAAGGAAAGCGTAGGTTGTGAGCGTAGCCTGAAATATACATTCAAAAAAGAGTTAAAGAAGGGATGACTGGGATGGAGACATCGACGGTAGGAAATAAGAACCTCATTTCGGGTGAAGAGGAAAAATATGCGGACTTTTTAAAGAAACGCAATCTTGAAAAGACAAATTCCATAGATACAGTTGTTCATCCTGCGGATAATATCTATTCCAGATATATAAAAAGAGGATTAGATATTCTGATAGGTATGTTTGCATTTGTCATTACGTTGCCGTTCAATCTGATATTCGGAATATGTACATTCTTTGATGTAGGATATCCGATTTTTTATAAGCAAACGAGGATTGGGAAAGACGGAAAACCTTTTGTCATGGTGAAGTTCCGTAATATGAACAACAAGACGGATTCTGATGGAAAGTTGCTTCCTCCTAACGAGAGAGTTACGAAATTCGGGAGATTTATGCGCAAGTTTTCTCTGGATGAACTTTTGAATTTCTGGTTTGTTATCAAAGGAGATATGAGCATCATTGGACCGAGACCTATGCCGGAGTTTTTTGTTGAGAGAATGAGTGAGAGACATAAAATGCGGCATGCTGTCCGCCCTGGTCTTGAATGTCCATATACTGTACCAGAAAATAGCAGGTTGAACAATTATTATTGGAAGTTTGAAAATGATGTATGGTATGTTGAAAATGTCAGCTTTAAGACGGATATATCGATGTTGGTGAAGCTTTTTAAACTTACTTTTAATATGAGAAATCGGGGAAATCATGCCGGCGGACTCAGTTATTTTGTGGGTTATGATGATGAAGGACATGCGATAAGCCTGAGAGAAGCAAAAGAAACATTTAACTTGGAGTCTGTGAAATGATGAAAGAATATGGTGGTTACTTACCTCTTGAGTTAAGAGAGGGTCATGAATTATTTGATACATATAACGGAGCGAAAGTGGCAAGATTTAATAGTGGAAGAGCATCTATCGCTGCCGCTGTTAAGTCTGTACATCCCCAAAAATTATATATTCCGTATTATAACTGTGCTGTTGTCAGAGAGACTTTAGCAGCAGAGGGGGTTGATTACGAATATTATTATCTGGATGAAAATTTGGAACCGGCTATTGAAATAATAAATACTGATGAGTGGCTTATATACGTACATTACTTTGGAATTGCATCAGAAGAAAAAATGAAGAAAATAGCTGACAAATATAAAAATGTCATTTTCGACAACACGCAGGCTTTTTTTGCGAAACCAATTCTTGATGGAAATTGCATGAATGTCTATTCACCGCGGAAGTTTGTTGGCCTCATAGACGGAGGATATCTTGTATGGAGTGGTGAAAGAGAGGTTTCGGAAGATTATCCACAGGATATTTCCTGGGAGAGGGGCGGTTTTCTTTTAAAAAGTCTTGAATTAGGAACTAACGCTGCGTACAAGGACAATCTCGATAGTAAGGTGTGTTTAGCTGATGGGATTAAGAGAATGTCAGTCTTAACCCGGCGGATGCTGAAGTCTTTAGACTATGATGATTTAGCAGAGAAACGTGACCGGAATTATAGAGTGCTGGTAAAAAAGTTTGAAGATGTAAATCTGCTGAAAGTGCCTATGCAGGGATTTGCCCCGTTTGTTTATCCGCTTGTGATTGAGAATTCAGACTTAAGACGCAGAGTCGTAGAAAAAAAAATCTACGTACCGCAGTGGTGGAAATATCTATTGGACGAGGTTCCAGAGGACTCTATAGAATCATGGCTAAGTCAATGGTTATTGCCACTTCCGGTTGACCATAGATACAATGAGAATGACATGGAAGATATGGCTTCGATTATATTCCAGTGTTTAAAATAAATCACTAATAAAGATTTGGAGGAGAGAGAAAATGTATCAAAACCCTGATATTAATGGAAAGAAACTGCTATTGCTCGGCGGCGTACAGACTGCTGCTGGGTTAATTGATATTTGTCACAGAAACGGGGCCTTTTTAGGCGTTTCTGACTATAATAAGGGAACTTATATAAAACAAATAGCCGATGAATCGTTTGATGTTGACGCTTTCAATACGGAAGCTGTTATTAAACTGTGTAAAGAAAAGCATTATGACGGTGTCATTACACAGTTTGTAGACAGAGTTTTACCCTTGGCAGCGGAGGTCGCGGAAGGCATTGGCGCCTATTCTCCTTTCACGAAAGAACAGATTAGGATGTCCACGGACAAAGCGTTTTTCAAAAAGGTCTGCATGGAATATGGGGTTCCGGTTCCAGCGGTTTATGAAATCTCATCCGAGGAAGATATTGACAAGGATGATTCTATCCAATATCCGGTGCTTGTGAAACCGGTTGACAGCAGTTCCAGCAGAGGACTTGTTGTGTGCAGAAATGCAAAGGAACTTAAAGAAGGCTTAAAAACCGCTAAATGCGCTTCTCATTCTGACAGGATCCTGGTGGAAGCCTACCTTCCTTATGACGAGATTAATGTTACCTATATTGCGCAGGATGGCGATATTCAGCTTGCCGCGATTCATGACAGGTACTTTAATGAATCACAGAAGGGTTTCATGAAAGTTCCCGATATGTATATCTATCCGAGCCGTTATACCAATATGTATTATGAGACAGTCAATGACAAGGTTATCCATATGCTTAAGGGAATCGGTATCAAAAACGGTTCTCTGTTCATGCAAGCAGTCGTTCATGACGGAAAAATATACTTCTATGAAGCCGGAATGCGACTGAACGGTTGTAAGACCTATGAGATTCTGGAATGTGAGAATAACTATAATACGCTTGAACATTTAGCATATTACTGTCTTACTGGAAATATGGGACAGTATCAGAAGTTCGATGCCCATTTCAAAAAATGGTATGCAACTTGGAATGTTATCGGTATTCCGGGAATGATGTGCGACAAATTTTTGAACTTAGATGCACTGAATTCCTATCCCTGGATTATTAAGATAGGAAAGAGTTACGCGCCGGGAAGCAAAGTGAGAGAACACACAGAAGGTACTTTGCTGCAGCTTGTGGCGAGAATCCATCTCATGGCGGATAATAAAGAGCAGTTGTTTGAACGCATTGCTAAAATGCAAGAACTTTTTAAAGTGGAAGATGAGAGCGGAAACAGTGTTATTCTTCCCGGACATGATGTGGAAGATCTGAGAAAGAGGATTGATTACGATCTATGAGCAAAGAACGAATCCTGATAACAGGAGCGAACGGAAATCTTGGCGGAGCGCTTGTGAAGGAACTGGCTGATAACACTCCGTATGAAGTCATAGCGGTCTCCAGCGATCAGGCGAAAATATACGACATGCTGGAACGAGAGTGCGTTATACACAGGGAACGTGTTACCTCAATGAATAGTGATACCTTCTTTCATACAAACTGGTCAGATTTGGGTGTCTTTGCGTGTGTCCATATGGCGTTTTCACGTGCAAACCAGTCAAAGGAGAGAATCGCAGCAAGTCTGGATTTTTCAAAAAATGTATATCGCAGATTGCATGAAATGAGCGTCCCGCGTATTGTGTATCTCTCAAGTCAGTCCGTATACGGCGCTATATCGGAGTGGCGTAGTGAAGACTGTGCAGCGGCTCCGGAGTCCGTGTATTCTATGGCTAAGTACGCCGGAGAAAAATTGCTGGAAGCCGAATTTACCGGGTCACAAACAGAGTTTTCGATACTGCGCCTTGATTATGTGATCCAAAGCCAAAACCTGGTTCCAGTTCTATGCCGAAGCGCAAAGGAAACTGGGACGATCAGGCTGCAGGGCGGAAAACAGACTTTTTCCTATATCGATAAGTCCGATGTGGCCAAAGCAATCATTGCCCTGCTGGACTACAATGGCCCCTGGCAGAGAGTCTATAACGTTGGGCACGATCATATGCGCTACTCATTGCAAGAAGTTGCGGACATTGTTGCAAAGGTTGCTGAAAAAGACGGAAAGAATAAAATCAGTATTTCCCTTGAAGAAAATGACACGATTCTCTGGGCTGGGATGGACAGCGCACGTTTTATGAGTGATACCGGTTGGCATCCATTGATGGATCTTTATCAGATGGTGGAAGAGATTTATAAGAAAAATTGAGAACTTGCATTGAAGTTCGGAGGTAGAAGCATGGCAAAAGTTAGCATTATTGTTCCGGTTTACAACATGGAAAAGTATTTGGAGAAAAGCCTTCCCAGCTTTCTTAATCAAACAGAAGAGGATATTGAGATCATTTTAGTGGATGATGGCAGCAAGGATGAAAGCTACAATATTTGCAAACTGTTCGCCGATAAGGATGACAGAATAAAAATTATAAGAAAAGAGAATGCTGGTGTATCTGAGGCAAGAAACACTGGAATTGATAATGCAAGTGCGGATTTCATTATGTTTGCAGATCCGGATGATTGGATGGAGTTAAATTGCTGTGAGCTCATGTTAAATGAGCAAAAAAGAACAAACGCCGATATGGTTTTGGCAGACGTTGTTGTTTGTAAAAACGATGCAAAGCTTTCCTGGCATATATTTTCTGAAGAATTCACGACTTCTGACCCAATGTTTATGAAGCAATATCAGAAAACATGCATTGGATATAGTTATAATCCGAAGCCGGGAGTGAAGTGGAGAACTCCAGGATTAGGAAGCCCATGGAATAAACTGTTTAGAAGAAGCATTATTGAGGAAAATAACCTTCGATTCGACCCATATGTAAAGGGAATTTATGATGATAATCTTTTCACTTTACACTACTTGATGTATACAAAAACTCTGAGTTATATTCAAAAACCAGTATATAACTATCTATTGCTTACCGGGTCGATTACAAGATCATATAAAGCAAATAGTTTGGACATCAGCGAGAGGATCTATAAAAGAATCAACGACTTTATCGACGAAACCGGTGATAGACCGTTTTTTGAGGACGCATTCTACATTTATGTGATCAGAAGGTTTCTAAGATTGCTTGATGTATACTTTTGCGCTGAAAACAATCCGAAGTCGAAAAACGAGCGATATAAGGAAATGAGGGATGTTATGAACTCTGAACCTTATCGAACTGCTTTCAAAACGGTTAAGTTAAATATGCTCCTTACAAATCATAAATATGTTGCTATATTGGCAAGAGTGGGTTCGCCAAGGTTAATCGATTTCTGCGTTGGAATCAGCAGAAAACATTGACCAAGACGTTTGTGGGCATAAGAAGCTAAATCACCAGAAAAGGGGATATGGGTATGATATATTGCATAAACCGAATCAAAAAGGAAAAAGTGGCCGGGCAAAGGACAGCTGGAAAGAAAGCACCTGATGATATTGCCAGGATTGTCGAGAGCAAACTTAATGGTGAGATTATACCCTTTTTTGAGCCTGATGGCAAAGGAAATCGATATATAAAAAGTTTGAAGAGTTATTTTATAAATATAGGAAACTGGAATCGGGTTTTCAAAAAGATTAAACCTGGCGATTGGGTTATTATACAGCATCCATATGAGGGAGCGAAGCAAGGCTATAAGAAAATTGAAAAATGCAATAAGTTAGGGGCAATAACAGTTGTTTTAATTCACGACATTTCGCTTGAACGAAAAGATATTGATTTTGTTGAATCTAATGTGTTGAGAAATATGACGATGAGAAGCGAAACAGAAGTTTTAAAACTTTGCAAATATATTATCTGTCACAACCCAAAAATGAAACAGTATTTGATTGAGCACGGTATCAAGAAGGATAAGATATTCTGCCTTGGTATTTTTGACTATATATTTACGGGGACGGAGATTCCAGACAGGAAGTTCAAAAAAGAAATATGCGTTGCGGGGAATCTGTCAAAGAGTAAGAGCGGATATCTCTATAAATATATGAAGGACCCCATAAATTGTGTTCTGAAACTGTACGGACCAAATTATGATGCGCAATCGGATGAGTGTATTCAATATATGGGAACACTGCCACCTGATGAATTGCCGGGAAAACTTGAAGGCTCATTCGGATTAGTTTGGGATGGGAATGATACAAAGGGCTGCACAGGAGTTGCAGGTGAATACATACGGATTAATAATCCGCATAAATGCAGCCTATATCTGGCCTCTAATATGCCGGTTATAATATGGAAACAAGCGGCACTGGCAGATTATATTGTTGAAAATGGACTTGGAATCGCGGTTGAAAAGCTTGAAGATATTAAGTTTGAATTAGCTGATTTAAGTGAAGAGAAATACAACATTATGATGGAGAATGTGAAAAGAGTAGGATGTAAAATAAGAAATGGAAGTAATTTTATTAATACGTTTAGTAAAATTAGAGAAGATATGTTGGAAGCAAAGTAAATTACAAGAGATGTGAACAATTGCCATTAAACCATGTTACGCATCAAAATTCTGTTTACATACTATTAGCTGTAACAAGGAGCCAATGTTTTCGATGTTTGTTAAACATTTGTAGATAGAAAAAATGGAAAGAATATAGAACCTTGGAGGTGTGGCATCATGCTTCAGCTGATGTTGTGGTTTATAGTGTTAATGATGCTTTTATTGTTTTGCTATAATTTCTCAGATAAAGGAATAATAACACCGGAGATTATTTTCCTGGCAGGATTTATTCCTCAAGTGCTTCAGGCATTTTTTTATGTTAACAAATTTGAAATTGATCTTTCGGATGAGACGCTCTTTGTGTTAATTCTGGGGAGCGTTTTATTCGTGTTCGTATCGTTTTGGTCTGCAAGATTCTTTCGCAAGTTTAAGAAAAGGACTTTTCAATACGGTCAAAGATACAAAGCACCCAGAATCGATAAGACAATCATCGTTGTGTTTACTGTGTTTGAAGTGTTAACTGTTTTAGTGACTATCTATTTCCTGGTTTCTGCATATGGCACTTCATTGCAACGAGCCATTTACTTATTTCGAGCGCAATCGATGGTTGGATATCATGGCGTTGATATAGAAGTTCGTATGCCTGGATGGTTACGTCTTGCTAAAAGAATTACAACAGCTTCCGGTTATTTCTGGGGCTATGTTTTAATGCAACAAATAATCTTAAAGAATAAAGAAAATCGAAAGCTTATTATTGCCAATTTCTTGCTTAGTGCTGCAAATAGCTTTATATCTACAGGCGGAAGGAAAGGAATCTTCCTATTAGTGATAGCAACTCTGATGGATCTATATATTGTTTATGGGATTAATACTAATTGGAAGAGGAGAATGAAACCTAAGACAGTCATTATGCTGATTGTTTTTGGCTTTGTATTTGTAGGAACGTTTAAGATAGCGGGGGAGGCTGCAGGAAAAACAATAAACTATGATTTTGGCGATTATCTGGCAGTTTATTTATCAGCACCATTGAAGAATCTTGATATTTTTATAAGAGAGGGCACATTCGGTATTTCTGATATATCACAATCAGCTTTGTTTGCTCATCTCGTACAATACTTTAATGCAAGGGGCTATTTGAATCCTTATCAAGATTCTTTTACATATAATCATGTCAATGGGATAAACATCGGTAATGCATATACGACATATTTCAGCTATTTACATGACTTTGGGTACATTGGGTTAGTGACATTTGTCACCTTTAGCGCGTTACTATGCCAGTACTTGTTTCAGAAGATAAAGAAAGCAAATGCTTACGATATATCTGCTGGAACAATACTATACTCATATTTGGTTTCAAACCTTGCATTTTCATTTTTTGGTAGTTTTTTTATCACTTCTATATTTGATATGACATTTTTTTGGAACTTATTCGTTTGGATAGGGCTTAGCATAATCGTTAAAGTAAAATTCGTAATAAGGCGAAGATGATGCGATTAGAGAATATGATTTATGGGGCATTACATACTGGAACTACTCATTTATAAATAAGGAGGCAAGTTATGAACAATGCAATTACACAGAGGCTAAATGCCTGGTCTACTGACAGGAAGAAATACGAAAGAATTAATCCGGGTGTAAATACATATGCTTCTCGAATAAGGTCAATGGTATACCTCAAGACTATCCCAATTAAAAAGAGCGGCGGAAAAACTATGCAATTGTCTTCTCTTATTCAACGTGCCAAAGTGATTGATAAAGGATACGGCAATTTTTTCTATTCACTTGACGAGAAATGCGTGCCTCTATTATCTGGAAAAGTCATAGATAATATGCCTATTGATTACTCCGTTATAGTGGAGTCCTCTCTTGCCGATCTTAGAAAGAAGAATGAGGATACGGTAAATAATATTTCTAAGCAAAATCTTCGGGTGCTTGACATCGTTGAAAAATATCTACGGTTTCTTCTGCCGCAGATCAACAAAAATATTGCTAAGGAATGTTTGGAAAGTATCCTGAGCCGGCGTGCTGAATCGCTGGAGGAAGCCCTTCAAAGAATATTATTTGTCAACCAACTTTTATGGCAGAGTAAGCACACGCTTGTGGGTTTAGGAAGAATAGATAAGATTCTTAATAGATTTGAGATTGATGATCGTTCTAAGACGATCATTATGGATTTTATGCGGACCCTTCATGAATTCTATAATTATAAAAGTAATTCTTTAATGGGTGATACCGGTCAAATATTCATTCTCGGTGGTTTAGAACCAGATGGTAACTATTTTTGCAATGACTATACATATCTGTTCATTGAATGCATCAAGGATTTAGGACTGCCTGATCCAAAAGTATTACTGCGTGTTAGTGCCAACATGCCGGAAGATCTGCTGAAGTTAGCCACCGAAAGCATTGCTACAGGCGTGGGGAGCCCGCTTCTTTCAAACGATGATGTTGTTATTCCGGCTCTTCTGGATTTCGGATACACAGAAGAAGATGCTTTCGGATATGGAACCTCAGCATGTTGGGAGCCTTTGGTTATTGGAAAATCGCTCGAACAGAATAATATTGCTTCTATTTTGTATGGACGTGCTGCCCATGATACATGTGTTGACGACGCATTCACTGGTTGCAAGTCATATGATGAAGTAATTGAAATATTCAAGAAACATCTTGACAATGAGATTCATATTGCTTTAGAAACTATTGATAAAATTGAATGGGAATATGATCCTTTGGTGACATTATTTACAAAAGGGTGCCTGGAAAAAGACTTGGATATATCTCAAGGCGGAACCATTTATAACAATTATGGCTTGCTGACCGAGGGGATGTCATCGGCGGTTAATTCGCTTTTAAACATAAAACGATTTTGCTTTAAGCAAGAAAAGGTGTCGCTGGAAACCGTTAAAAATTGTATTTATTCTAACTTTGAGGGCTACAGTGAAGAGAAAGAACTGCTTTCATTGAATGCTGATGGATTTGGCACAGATTCAGAGGAAGCGATTGAACTCACAAATGAGATTCTCCAATATACAATTGTTCAGCTTAAGGATTATAGGAACAAATTTGGCGGGAAGGTGAAGTTTGGCCTCAGTTCTCCAAACTATGTAAAGAATGGATTGAAAGTTGGAGCAACAGCTGACGGGCGGCTTGCTTATACTCCATTTGCCACCCATATTTCCAGAGAGAAAGGTGACCCGATTACAGAAATTGCAAACTTCGCATCAGGGCTCCGTTATGAGGGGATAAATGCGAACGCTAATGTGGTCGATGTCGTTATTCAGCCAAATCTCATTGTGGACAATATAGATAAGTTTGTGCAGTATCTTATGGCAATTATTAAGAAAGGCGTTTTTCAAATTCAATTTAATGTGCTTTCATACGAAAAACTTGTGGATGCAAAAGCCCATCCTGAATTATATCCTGATCTGATCGTGCGAGTGTGGGGTTTTAGCGCCTATTTCAAGGATTTACCAGAAAGCTATCAGGATCAACTGATTAAACGAGCCAAGGAAATGGAAAGGGTCTAAACAAATGGCATCAAAACCGGGAAAAAGCATCAAGAAGAATTATATATATAATGTAAGTTACCAGATTCTGGTACTACTTACGCCACTTATAACAACGCCATACTTATCAAGAACTCTTGGAGCTGATGGTGTTGGAACTGTAAGCTATGCAGAATCAATTGTGTCCTATTTTGTGCTTTTTGCCACATTTGGAATGACTACATATGGTCAACGAGAAGTATCATATGTGCAGGATAGCAGAGAAAAACGGACAGTTGTTTTTTGGGAAACGAAGATTTTGGAAGTTATTACCAGTTGTATATCTCTCCTGATTTATCTTCCAATGGCGATTAGGCAGCCGAACTCCACCATGTATCTGGTTCTGGCTTTGAATATTGTCGCAGTAATTGCAAATGTTACATGGTTCTTCCAGGGCATGGAAGAGTTCGGAAAGATTGTACTGCGTAATGTAATCTTTAAGTTTATCAACATTGTATATATATTTGTATTCGTTAAAACAAAAGATGATATTGTCATTTATGCATTCGGCCTTGCATTCTTTCTCTTTCTTAGCAATGCCTCTCTTTGGTTCTATTTGCCAAAGTATATTGGCAAGATTGACTTTAAAGCAATACATCCTTTTAAGAATATCAAGGTTGTAATATCTTTGTTTGTTCCGACTATTGCGGTTCAAGTCTACACAGTTCTTGATAAAACGATGATAGGGTTGATCACAAAGAGCGCATTTGAGAACGGATACTATGAACAGGCCATTAAGATATCAAAGATGGTTTTGACAATAGTTACTTCCCTGGGTACCGTGATGGTTCCACGGATTGGTTCCCATTATGCAAAAGGTGAAACTGAGATAGTCAGTACGCTTATGTATCGAGCTTATCAATTTGTGTGGTTTATGGGTATTCCTCTATGTTTTGGATTACTCGGAATCGCTTCAAATTTCGTGCCGTGGTTTTATGGAGATGGATTTGATAAAGTTGTTCCCCTGTTAAGCATTCTTGGATTCCTGGTATTGGCAATTGGAATTAATAATGTAACAGGAATTCAATATTTCATTCCAACTGGTCGGCAAAACCTGTTTACCTTAACTGTTATGATTGGAGCAGTGGTTAATTTCGTATTGAATTTAATTTTGATTCGCTTTTATCAGTCGATTGGAGCGGCCATAGCGTCCGTTGTTGCAGAAACGGTAATTGCGATGGTACAAATTTATATAGTAAGAAATGAATTATCACCAAAAAAGATTGTCTTTAGTTCGTGGCATTATTTTGTTTCTGGTACTGTAATGTTAGTTGCTTTAAGAATATTTAATAGATTTTTGACGCCCAGTATTATTAATACATTTATCATGATAGCTTTTGGGGCTTTAATATATTTCGGCGTACTTTTCATTATGAAAGATTTGTTTATGATGAGGTACTTTAATATAATTATAACAAAAGGTAAAAAGATTATTGTAAAGATTAAGGATCACTCAAAATGAAAGGTATCATTCTCGCGGGCGGGTTCGGGACCCGGCTTTATCCACTGACGATGGTAACAAGTAAACAATTACTCCCGGTATACAACAAGCCGATGATTTATTATCCATTGTCCACGCTGATGCTGGCACGGATTCAGGACATTCTGATTATTTCCACGCCGGAGGACACGCCGCGCATTCGGCAGCTTCTTGGCGATGGATCATCTTTTGGCATTGCCCTGTCCTACGCAGTCCAGGAAAAGCCCGAGGGGCTTGCTCAGGCATTTACAATCGGGAAGGACTTTATCGGCGATGACAGCTGCGCTATGATTCTTGGCGATAATATTTTCTACGGAAACGGTCTGGGGCATAAGCTTTCATCGGCAAGAAAAATGGCAGAGGGTGGACAGGCTTGCGTCTTTGGGTATTATGTGGAAGATCCAGAGCGGTTCGGCATCATGGAATTTACAAAAGAAGGAAAAACGGATGACGGCGTAAAGGTGCTTTCCGTAGAAGAAAAGCCTAAGACACCAAAATCCAACTACGCCATTGTGGGCTTGTACTTCTATCCTGCCGGTGTGAGTCAGAAGGCAGAGTGTGTCAGGCCCAGTGCGAGAGGGGAACTGGAGATCACCACGCTGAACGATATGTATCTCCAGGAGGGGCGACTGAACGCTTTGCTTCTGGGCCGCGGTTTTACGTGGATGGATGCTGGAACATTCAATAGTCTTCGCAAGGCGACCAATTTTGTTTGCATGATTGAGGAGTACCAGGGCATGACGATTTCTTCCCCAGAGGAGATTGCCTACCATATGGGGTGGATTGACGATGAAAAGCTCCGGCTGAGTGCGCAGCGGTATGGCAAAAGCCCTTATGGTGAGCACCTTAGGGCCGTGCTGGAAGGAAAAGTTGTACTGTAAGTAATCGTGGTGCAGCGGGGAAAAATCAGATTGTGATGGAAAGAATATGAAGATAATAGTAGGGAAGAATGGGACATAGATTCGCCTTCACAAAAAAAAGGATGACGTTTTATTTCGCGTACCTTTCTGACTGGAAAACGAAGTGCATTGCACCTGAAATGACACAGTTTTCGCCCATTATAGAATGCTTATCATTGTTTGTAACTTTATAAAACATTGCACAAATGGCTAAAATAAAGGCCTTTTTGTGCAAAATAATTAAGAAAGTATAGAGAGAAAATAATGAAGGATAAGAATACAATTCTGATAACCAATATCCAGAGATTTTCACTTCATGATGGTCCCGGAATTCGCACAACTCTATTTCTTAAAGGGTGCAGCCTTCGCTGTCCGTGGTGTTGCAATCCGGAAAATTTGTTCTCTCAGCCACAGGGCTATATGAAGGATGGAGTACCTGGTAAATATGGAATGTATTATTTTTCTGATGAAATAGTTAAGGAATGTTTGAAGGATTACAGCTTTTATGGAGGGAAGCTGCAGGATCCGAATCAATGGAATATTACTGCATCTAATCAAATTCAACAATTGCCAGGTGGTGTTACGTTCTCGGGCGGGGAAGCTCTTCTGCAGATGAAGGCTTTGGTACCAGTGTGCAAGGCATTACATGAAAAAGCTGTACATCTAGCGGTTGAGACTTGCCTGTTTTGTCCTACATTCGATGTGCAGCTTGCAATTGAGCATATTGATCTTTTCTATGTTGATATGAAGATATTGGACTCAAAACGATGCGAGTCTGTTGAACATGGAAATCTTGCTTTATATTTTGATAATCTAGATATACTTATGAGAAGTGCAAAGCCTGTAGTCATACGAGTGCCGGTTATTGGACAAAGAACGGATGATGAAGGAAACCGCAGATTAGTGCATGAACTAATAAAAAAAAGCAAGGATGATGGAGGGATAATATTAAAAATTGAACTTATTAAAGAGCACAGTCTTGGAGAGAATAAGTACAAATCTTTAAATATGCAGATGGATTATCACGGTGTAGAAGACAGCCTGATGGATCAATATAAAGAAGAAATGTTGGATATTGGGATTCCTGTTGAGGTGTGTAGAATATGATAATGCGCAATGTATTATCAGAAAGAGGAAAGTTAATTATTTTTATTGACGAAGGAGAAATAAACAAATGTTTGATTATTTAGTAGTGGGGTCAGGTCTTTATGGAGCTATTTTCGCTCATGAGGCGAAAGCAAAAGGCAAGTCTGTTTTGGTTATTGATAAACGCCCGAATATCGGCGGCAATGTCTACACTGAAAAAGTGGAAGGCATCAACGTCCATAAATATGGTGCGCATATCTTCCATACGAACAATAGGAGAGTCTGGGAATATATTACGCAGTTTGCGGAGTTCAACCGTTTCACAAATTCTCCTGTAGCGAATTACCATAATGAACTATATAGCCTTCCTTTTAACATGTATACCTTCAATAAGATGTGGGGTGTTGTGACACCGGAAGAAGCCGAAGCTAAGATCGCCGAGCAAAGGAAAGAAATTACGGGTGATCCGTATATGGTAAATAACCAGTCCTCCGGACAAAATAATGCCAGCCCAAAGGCTGG
>JAUNGC010000039.1 GCA_030524745.1 Eubacteriales bacterium
ACTTTGACATTCAGGTTTCCACTGTAGACAAACGACATACCTTAATAGCCTTCATCGCCTTCATCGCCTCCATCGGCGACATCATTTTGTGACCGTACTATTAAGGCATCGCACAAAGCATTGCTTATCTTAGACGTGGCAACTATTTTCACGACCGCAGAAAGAAGCGGGCTAAAATACCGTCCCACGGAACCTAATTGCCAATTCTCATCAGTGCTCCCGTCAAACTCCTCTGCGCCACAGTACCGCATAACCCCGTACTTACCGCTGCGCTTTTCCAACCTGTCCGCAACGTATTGCTGGCCGTCAATGGTAACATTCCCGCCGGATGCGGCCGGGATGCCGTGGAGCGGCCCGGAGAGCGGGATGGTGATTGAAGACGGCGATTTGTACGGTGTGTACGCCGTTTCTTGGCTTCCTTCCTCCACCTGGATGTTTGAAAACACGGTGTCACCCATTACCGCCGTATCGTAAGTGCAAAAAAGGCAGAGCCGGAAATACTCATAATCTCCAGCATTAAAAGAAAAACTAATATGTCTTGTTAAAGCATTCCACCCTCCCGCCGCATGCAGGATGGCTACATACGTTTTTCCGCCATCTTCAGACCTCCGAATCCCCACATTGCACATAGCCCCGGACATACTTGTAATATCTGCGCTGACACGATACGTTGTGTTTTTTCGGAGTTTTAACAGGTCAAATTTTGCGCCGCCATACGTTTTATTTGTGGTAGTAGTTACACGCACACCGTTAACGTCCGGACGATATACCACTGTTTCAGAGCCAGTTACTAATGGAGTAATGCCATTAAAATCTACCAAATTTTTCCCAACAGTCAATAATTCTAGTGTTCCGCTTTCCCCCACAGATATAATCTCCTGCGGATAGTCCAGGTTCGGAGATGGCTTGCCACCCGTATAGGGTTCCCACACCCCATCCCCATCCATGTACGCCATCGGTCTTATTATTGCGGGTAAAACGTCATAATTATTGTTATAAAAAATTCCATAAACGATATGGCTAAAATTTTCAATAAATTCTTCGCTAAAATTAAATGATTTACTCGTATATGTCCTAAGGTTTGCGTCTGAAAGTACCGAACCATCTTTGCCAATCATTTGAATATATAACCACGGGTTTGAACCTACTCCGGTTGTGGTGGTGATGGTGAATGTTCCTACTTTTGGAACAAAATTACTATCAATAACTCTATACGCCACTGATGGCGCTGTCGCCGTCCCAGTTCCTTCTTTGATTTCGATGTATCCATCATCTTTTACAATAACATCATAGACAGAATTGCTGATATTTGCCAGACCACTAAAATCTAATATTTGCGCCCCGGTCGTGGTCTCCTGTTCGCTCCGGCCGGATACGCACAGATCCATCACGTGATAATCTGCGCTGTCCTCCACGCGGATATCCGTCCCCTCTGCGGTGCCTTTGATCGCCAGTCCGTCCACCCTGTCGTAGCTGATGTAACCGTCCAGATATGCCTGCATGCCGTCGATCTGGGCCTGTCCGGCATCCTGCACGGCGGCCACGCTGGCGGTCTGCTGTGCGGCGACCTGATCTTTTGCGGCCTGCGCTGTGGCGGCGGATGCGGCCGCAGCGGTTTTGCTGGACAATGCTGCGCTTTCGGATGCCGCCGCACTATCAGCGTAGGTCTGCGCCGACGAAACATAGTCCTGCATTTGTTCGACGAACTGCATATACCAGTCATTTCCGGGTTCCGCAAATCCTCCGGAAAGCGCCAGACCATCATGCACGGTCCATTCCGTGTATAGATCCTTTAAAACATACTGGCTGCTGGTCGGCGCTGTGCCGGTTGCAAAGGGCATTACCTTGAGGTTTCCGTCCAGCGCCATAGCCGCCGCCGGCACGATCCACCCGTAGCGGATCCTTGTATCCGATGCAGCTACGTTCACCGGTTTGCAGTTATCGCCTGCGCCGTCCAGGCGCTCATAATGGATCTGTAAGGTCTTTGCGGCCAGATCGATTCCTTTAAAATAGCGGTCCCGCTCAAATACAAGGTACTGGCTGTCAGATTCGCCGGATACCGCAATCTCGTGCGACAGGCTGCCGATGGTCTTATTGTCCACATAAATAACGTTGATATCGGTATAGTCATAAGTTTTATAGCCGGACACCGGGGCAAATACTTCTGCTTCCTGCACTTCTTCCTCATCTTCCATTGCCGCCAGTATTTCTTCTGCTGTCGCCATGTCACACCTCCTGTTGTACTTTCACTTTACCGGTTCGGATTCTGTAATCCTTCCTGGCGCCGGTAACGGATACGGAAAATTCCCTTCTTGTCAGCGCTTCCGGCGGTATCGTGCATACGCCGTTGATGATTGGCGCAGCATGCTCTCCACCCAGGCACCAAAAAGAGGCCGCCTTTTTGCACCCATTCCAGTCACCGGAGAACAGGAACCGGGCCTGCAGGTAATCGCTGGTACCCGCCACAAGGCCGGTAAAATCGCACCCCGGATCTTTTTCGATTTGCTGCCCTATAACCCGAAATACAAGTGTCCTCATAATTTATCTCCCAGAAGAGGAAAGGGCGATTACTCGCCCCCTCCCTGTGAATCTATCTTATTTTTCAACACGGCCACATACTTTGCCAGCCATTCAGGTACCGGCGCTCCCATCCGGCCGGCATTTTCTATGATAGACAGCAACTCATTCAGCACATACCAGACTGCCACCAGCAGCCCGAAAAAAGCTTTGAGAGACAGCGTGATCCCCGCTTCGGCTGCCACATGCAGGATGATATAATCCACCGCCATAGCTACCACGATCACACACAGATACCCAACCTTTTTAATGATCCCTTCCGCGCCGCGCTTTGAACTCCATCCGTAGGACGAATCGCCCGGATGCTCCAGCGACTCACGCTTGCTGGCAAGCATACCGGTTATGTAGTCCAGAACCATCATGCCGGCAAGGATCAGCATAACCGGAAGCAGAAGTCCCAGTTTTGCGGAAAGCCATGCCAGAAATGCTGCGGCGGCCCCCTGAATCGTGTTGTACAAATAAACCTGTTTCATATTTTCCTCTCTTTCTCCCGGTCTTCGGGTTTAAAATAATTTATAATGCGGCTTCTCTCCATCGAAAAGCCAGTATCTCAACCAATCGTCCAGCACAATCGCCACCGCGGATACAAAGATCCACAGAAGCGAAAAAGGCAGACATATCTGGCCCAGCAAATTCAAAGGCATGTCCGAATAATCCCAGACATGCCACCCGAGCCATATATTGACGATACATCCGGACAGGAACTCCACCGCCGTCACAATCAGCGCGCCGATGATACACTGTAATACCAGCGGCATTTCCCACGGTATGATCTCATTGATCGCGCCGATCAGCAGGAAGCAGATGCCGCCCACCAGATACATCGTCCAGTGGCTGTACCCGCGCCAGATCATTTCCAGAATCACATACAGCAGGCCGCCGATGCTCCACAGCACCAGCGGCCTTATGGTCCTCATACGCTCTGCGCCGCCATCATCGCCTGCAGCGGCTCGCTCCGGAACGTTTCCGGAATCTCCATGCCATAGGCTACGGCGGCCACAGCTTCCTTATCGGCCAGCGACCGGATATAGATGCGCAGATCCCTGAAATATGTCACATGCCACGTCACGTAAGCCAGTGCCGCCGCCGTGATCAGCGCCATGTCGGCATTACTGTAAAACTTGCAGTGTTCCGCTTCGTCACTGGTGTGCCAGGGAATCATCTGTTCCCCTGCCATTACCTGGCTCTGCAGTCCCATGAGGCTTGTCTGGTCGTGGTCAGTCAGTGTGAAGTGCTCCACGGTGCCGTCGGTCAGCGTCACGTTGACTCCCGCCGCGATGACCGCCTGCTGGGCAGCGTTGATTTCCACAATCTTCTGCTCCTGCACCTCTTCCAGCGTCTGTACATACTGAAATGTTGCCTGAAACCGCTGACTGCTCCCGATCGCACCTGCGGCCGGTATCTCCGGCACCCAGCCGGTAAACACATAGTTTTCATCCGGGATCGGCGTCGGTACGGTCAGATCGCTATAATCGTTTGCGCCCTGGTTAAGGTTTCCTGAAAGGCTGCCGCCAGCACCCGTCGAAAAGGTCACTGTCGGGAGCGGTTGCACCGGTGCAACATATACGGCTCCATCGTTGCTCAACTGGTAGCCATTATAGGCCGCCGTTATTTCATCATTTCGGTACACCGTCGTGTACGCCAGATAATTCCCAATTCGCATTTCGCAGGCTGCATCCAGAAATATTTCAAAGCCGGCTGTTGATACAACCGGCACGCCTGTAAATGACAGTGTCACGATATTTCCCCGTGGTGTCACCTTTGCCTGCTGGACTTCATTGCTACCCTTATATTTGATATAAGACATTTTTTCTCCTTTCGCCCACGCCATATTCAAACTGTGTATATACTGTAGCTGACTGTTACAATATTTTTCACCCAAAAACCGCCGTAGCTGCTACTGTCGCCAACCATGTCGGTTTTTTCTGCGCCGGTTACCGTCAGGGCGCCACTGGCTGCATCATATGTCAAAGACGGAGATTGCAAATCAACGACACACTCTTTATTGATTGCGTAATCATGCGAATAGGCAGATGCAGTTGCACTTATTCCTGTCACGGTCAACAGGAAATCTTCCGCTTCCAAATTTGCATATCCCGGAATACCGCTCAAATCATAGGTATTGTCACCAGAACCAGATGCTACCAGTGTCTCCGGCTTACCCAATTTTTTTGTGACTGTATCAGCACCTCCCGGAAGCGTGTAAGTAATATACACGCCGTTCTCCTTGACTTCCAGCCCTTTGACGGCGCCGGAATCATTCAGGGCATGCAGAACGCTGAGCATCGCAGCCCCGGCCTGTCCGCCAACCACATATCCTGCTTCTGTCAGCGCAGCGAGGGTCTCTACGGATTCAATCGCTTTTGCCTGATCAACGCTCTCATTGACAGCCTTGCAGAGCGCATTCAATCGTGCAGCGCCGAGTACATCTCCCACCTGGTTATAAGTAGTAACGTCCTCAAGGCTCCACGTACCGTCACTATTCTGGGTAAAAATGTAACGCCGCTTGCCATTCATGGATGCGCTTAAAATATCATCTTTAAAATCTGTAGGTAAGGTCTGTTTTGCCATTAAACTTTTACTCCTTTCGCGCCGCCCAGGGTAAGCGCCAGACGCGGCAATGTTTTCTTTTGCGCTGCTGCCTTATTGAAAAATACCAGCATTGCGCTCTCGATACGATTCAGTTCTTCATAATCAATGAACGGTCCATTGTCAAAAAACGTCTTCATAACTCCGATATCTTCAAAGAAAGCCATCTGATTGATGAAATCTACATTCCGCTCAAAAACGTTAAATTCCCGCGCGTAGAACCAGTCGGTAAAGCCTTTATCCGCGCCCATATTCTCTAAGCTTATAGGACAATATACCTCATTCACCAGGTCGGACAATGTCTGCAGGTTATTTTTAATCCGGTTATAGTCAACCGTATTCATCCTGGAATCCGCATTCCAGCCGGTTTTAGGTAAAATCCATTCCATATCACATTTTCCTCCTGGCTTTCATTTTCCCGCTCCATGCACCTTTATAAGTCAACTGCGCTTCTGTGGCGCAGATCAGTACCCCTTCTTCATCTCTTCTCTGTAGATAAAAAAGATCATTTGCATCTATTCTGGGATCACCACGATACTGAAATTCATAGGTGATATTATTGAGATAATATTGTGCCAGCCATTCCTCCAGATCCGCAGCCAACTGGTCATTGCTGATTAACTGGTTCTTCCATTCCTTTTCCGTTCCGACAGTATCATGGCGTACTGTGTAATTACTGATATACGCTGTATACTCATATCCTTTGAGCGTATACTTTACACTCACTGCCTCATTCGTCAAACCGGAAAACTTTAACTTTACAAAATAGCTGTAGCTTTCTACGATCGTACATGTGATATCATCCCGATCCACCTCAACGCTGAATCCGTAGGAAGGCTTACTCAATGTAAGTTCCAGTTCCTGACCTTCCGTCTCCAAAACCACATCCCCGCTGGTCAGGTCCGCTGCTTCCTCTTCTTTAGATTTTTCATAAGTCGTCTTCTGAATGGACAGGGATTTTAACCGTTCTTCCCTTGTCCCGATCGGCGTGCTTCCTGTCAACTCCCTGTCATTCAGGACATAATCTGTCGCATTGCCAAGTGTCACAGCATCAAGCGTAACTCTGCTTCCGGGGACAGATTTTGTGAATGTAATTACGATCCGATCAAACATCAAAAACTCATAGTCCAGGACTGCTGTGATATCCGGCGCCGTAATCGTATAATTATCTACTGCCGCATCTCCATAAAATGTCTGTACCACAAATTCATCCGGCGCAACCGAATGAAAGCGAAACTCCATGCCGAAGCAGGAATAGCCCGCTTCCAATGCAATCTCGATCATGGGCGGCGTATCAAAAATACCTGCCTCATCGGCTACAGACTGACTCACATACCCGACCTCAAGGTAATTGCCATCCTCCGGCAGAAACAGAATGCTTCCATCCACCGCGGAAAAATTGCGGCTTGCCATTGAATATGCGCAGATGGCATTATCCACGATAATATTCCCTACATTACTGAATTCTGTCTGATCGACAGATTCCGCTGTCATGTCCGGCACAAATGAAGACCGGAGGCTGATTTTTTTCTTCCTGTCCTGCGTGAGAATACACCTTCCTGCATTCGCAATTATTTGAAGCGCCTCAGTATGCTTGACTACCGGAAGTGGGTTATAGACGATTACATCTTTTAAATATGGATCGATAAAATATTCCCTGGAATCCACCTGCGCATCTGTCAGCACATCTTCTGCCAAATCATACAGACTGATTCCTTCCGGCCGGTATAGACCGCGGCAATATTTTCCAGTCATATTATCAAACCGATCAGTTGCCGTGAATTTCGCCTTTTCGTCGTTCGCTTCCCATTTTTTCAGATATCCGGTAAAAGGATCAAGCCATTCAATACTGCCTTCTCCGTCAATGTCATATCCGAAATACACCTGGATCTCCTGCCCTGTTTCCATGAAAACAAGGGCGCTTTCCGGATTATCTGCGCAATAGTACAGATTCTTATTATCTACGGTTATACTCATATCCTGAGACGGCAGTTTGTCCGTAATCGGGGACACTGCATCTTTGTAAGAAAAGGATTGAACATCATGGTCTGAAAAGAAGTTTGCGATCCCACAAATGAATTGCTGTATCCGCAGGCGGCCGGAACCATTTACCATCTTTGTCGGGGTAATCTTCATCCAGGACGTATCATAAAATACATCTTCTGTTACCCATACCTGCTTCGTATTCCCCGTATAAGAATGCACGCCCATGTCGTTCTCTACAGTAAAATTCACAGGATAACACTCTCCAAAATCAATAGTAAGTCCTTTAATATCGAGCCCCTGAAAATTGAATACCACATACACGGTCCCCAGAAGATCTGCCGTCACAATACCCTGATTGAAATATTCTGCCGTCCCCGCTTCCGGGAGAAAACGCATTGTTCCATCCACACGCGAAAAATTTTCTTCTGCTGTAGCATAGACACGTTCGACTTTGTAAGAATCAAAAGGCTTGCACAGATCCGAAAAATAAGTAAAAGAATTCCTTTCGTCTTCCACCGTTGCACGCTTCTGGGCTTCTGCATTCACAACGCCGATATATACCTTTATATATCCGATGTTTCTCCAGATCTGCTGCATGGATGCCTTATATGCTTTGCTCACATGCTGCATTACTACACCCCACAATCAATAATATTTACTTTGCAGTCCTTATACCGTGTAGGCATATCATTTTCGTCAATCCAATACGGCTGTGCGCTCCTGTCACCTGGATACATGATCAGCGTGATCCACGCATTTTCCACCGGGTCCGGAAATGTGACCGGCACCCCGAACCCTGTCTTAAATTTTTTCAGAATAAAGGACCACTGTTCTGCGGAAAGCATCAGCCACTGCAGGTTGTTGATCTTATACTGGTCCCGTCCGATCCGCTGGCCTACTACTTCAGCCTGCGTATTCCTGGCGGAATCAACGGGAGTTGTGACCACCACGTCCAGCCCTCTTGCCGGATACGGAAACTCTACCCCGTCCACATATATATAAGCCACATGACATCTCTCCTTTCTGAAAAGGAGCGCATAAAGCGCCCCTTATACAAAACTCACGCCGTTGCGGAGTTGCCGCTCACGAAGCGCTTTAAGCCCTTCCTGCGTGTCAAATACAAGTTCCGGATCTTTTTCTGCAATAATCGTCAAAAGTTCAATCACGCGTAACAAAGCATCCACCACAGCGGTATTACCACTTTCAACGCCTGCCGTGATACCTTCAATAATCTGGTCAGTGTTTGCAACAGCGGAGCGGCTTCCGATCCGTCCTACCAACTCCGGCCCTGCTTCGTTTGCAATGAACAGACTTCCTTTATTCGGGAATCCACCAGCTTCAAACTGAGGAATGCGTCCAAATGTTACTGTACTGACAGAAAAATCGAGTTCCAGCATTTTCCCAAGCGGAGAAGCGTTCAATTTATCCAGAAGAGAATTGATCCCATCTATCGCGCTGTTAACCATGCTTTCCAAGGCTGAAATAACTCCATTTAATACATCTATTACCTTGTTGGCCAGACCTTTAAATCCCTCATAAATACCATTTTTCAGGTTTTCACCGAGTTTCAGCCAGCGCTCTTTTGTAAACCAAGGTTCTACATGCTCTTTCCACCAATTTTCGATTCCGGTTTTCCACTGCTTTACTGTTTCATCCCATTTTGTCTTGAATGAAGTTTTGATATTGGTCAGGAGAATGCTCCACGTTTCAAGTGAAAACCACGGTTTTACGTCGTTCTCCCACCATTCAAATATGGCCGTTTCTCTCCACCATTCAGTAACCTCATTCCACTTTTCAGTCAGGCCGTCAAGAATGCCCTGTGCAAGTTCGAACCAAGTCTCCAGTGAGAACCAGGGTTTGACACCTTCTTCCCACCATGTGTATATGGCGGTGTTCGTCCACCAGTCCATAATACCTTGCCAGCTTTCCTGCAATCCATTAAGCAGCCCCTGGATGATATTCCCACCCATTTCATAAAACACAGTGCTCGGTGAATGAATGCCAAAAAGTTCCAAAACCCCATCGATAATCGACATAAACAAATTGACAATTGGCGCCAGCAACAATCCTAATGCTGAAGAAATCCCATAAAACAAGCCCTGTACTATATTCAGGCCAATATCTTCCCCCTTAAATGCTTCTGAAAAATGCTCTTTTGCCTTTTCAAATAGTTCCTGCACCCATTTTAGATCAAAAAGTGTCTCCAGCGCCGTTTTGAGATTGACTCCAAAATTATCGAACAGATCATATACTCCGCCCCACAGTCTCTCCCACACACCGGCCAAATATCGCAATAAATCTCCGATTATATTGTCCCATTCAAAAGGATCAAGGAAAGTTCCTTTTATCTGATCAACTAAACGGCTTCCTAAAACAACAATTGTATTAGGATTAATCCGCGTAAGGTAACTCACGAAGTTCCCAACTGCTGACATCGCCGTTCCTATTCCCGACGCTACTTTTACAATTGATTCAACGCCTTTCCCGATGCTCGTCAGCGCCACAGCGATTTTTGATGCCGCAATAACACCATCCAACGCCACAACCGCCACTTTGAGTAAAACCAGTGCTTTTGCCAGTTTCTCGATTCCCGTCGCAGCATCCTCCGGCTCTACGCTGTCCATCCATTCAGCCAGATGGTCTAAAAAGTTTTCAAGCGTCTCGCTGTTCAGGAAATTTGCCACCAAATTCGAAAGGTCTTCAAGGAAGATCAACAGCCCTTCCCCGACTGTTTCTGCAAACGGCTCCAGCTTTTTCCAGAATTCATCCAAATTACTGCGAAGACTTTCCCAGTCAACTTTCTCATTGAACTGGGTGAAAATGTCCAACAACTCCGGCAGACCTTTTTCCAATGTCCACTGTCCCAACGGGAGCAGAACATTCGTATAAAAATCCGTCAGAATGCCTGACAAATTATCTGCTACCGGCACAAGGCTTGCGCTAAACCGCTCAAATGCTTCCAGCAGAGGAGAAAAATCCAGCTTTCCACTCCACTCTACCGTATAATCGGCAGCTTCCCGAATGTTGCAAACGATCACCGCAAAGATATCCCGGATGTCTTCCAGAATTTTCTTGCCTGTCTCATTTTTATTCCACGCTTCATCCAGGCCATGCGCAATGTTACCAATCACCAGCCCAATATCCCCGATGATGCGCAGGATATCCGCAAACATCTGAATCGTAGCTTCCTGATTCCATACAATAAGAAAATCCCGTCCGATATCCTTAATCAGCTGCCATACTTCCTGTAACGCATAATTCCAGGATTCCATTACAAACTGACCTTCACGGTTCCACGCCTCTTTAAGCGGAGTAAAAAACTTATCCAGTAAATCCCGGATCTTATCTGCCAGATCCTTATATTTGTTCTCCACCTCTTCGGTTTCGAACATATCTCCGTAATCTGTCCCGCCAGTAGATCCTGATGCTGTGTCTCCCTGTTCTTTTTGAATAACGTTCAGTTCATCAATGCCCAGCGTAGCATTTTTAATTTCTTTCGCGGCGTTCTTTGCCGCCGTTCCCGTCGCATCTAAGCCGGCAGCATAGTCTTTATTGATTCCAACTGCTTTTAAATAAGTACCGCTGCCGGTCAAAGCTGCAAAAAACTGTGCAACGGCGTTGGCCGCCGTAACCGCAAGCCGAATAATAGTATTCAGCGCCGGAGCAAATGCATTCATAAGCGGCATAACGGCCACTACAACGGCGTTTCGCAGTTGTATAAGCGAAGACATCAATAGCGATATTGACTGGTTACACTCACTGCTATATCGGGCAATATTTTGAAACGCATCCGTGAGCCCGGACCTGATACCAGACATTATTGACCGCATAAACAAAAGCCGCATTAAGCGGTTGACCTTATTCAGCCCTTTCTGGAACACGTCCGTACTGGATGCGCAACGGTCAATGCTCTTTTTTGTCTTCGTAAAGCCGGAGAATATTTTATCTATCTTAGAAGAAACTTTGGTCAGCAGTCCATGTACTTTGTTTACTGCGGTTCCCCAACTGCCGATAGAACCTTTCGTCCGTGCTGAAGAATCACTGATTTCCGCTATTTTTTGCTCTGTCTGATCTGCTTCGCCCTCCAGACGCTCCAGTTTTTTCACTGCAAGTTCCAGTTCACCGTTTAATTTCTGGGCTTCTGCCGTACCGTCAGGATTTAACTTTGCCTCTTCCAGCTTTTGGCGAAGGGAATCAACCCGGTCTTCCAGTTCCTGATATTTTGGTTGAAGCTGATCTATTTGATTCTCAATTTTAGCAGTTTCTGAATCGATACTGGAGAAGTCCGGTTCTGCAAATTTAACAGTGTGCAGTTCCCTCATTTTCGCTTGCAGTCTCTGCCCCACTCTTGCGACTTCTTCCCCTAACTGTTTTAATTGCACTTTAGCGCTCTTTATTTCCGCAGCATCCACCGAGCCAAGTTTAACAGCCTTTAATGCTCTGCCCCGTTCATATAACCGGTCCCTCTCCCGTCCCAGTTCCCTTGCCTCGTCAGTTAATTTTGAAATGCTATTCTGATATGCTGATAGGCCCTCACCCTTCTCATTTTCTAAAGCCGTTAGTTTATCCAACAAAGGCTGCATCTGTTTATCTGCAGCCGCCAGTTCCTTTTCTGCCGCTTTCAGTTGTCTTTCCAAGCCTGACAAGGTTGCGCTTTTTACATCCCCCGATTCCAGATCAAGGATCTTACGGCGCAGGTTCTGGATTCTTGCAGACTGCTGATCGACAGCTTCCCGCTGGCGATTCAACTTATTGGTAAGCGTCTCTATGCTCTTTCCGGTGCTGTCCACATTCAATTTGCCGACAATACTGTTGATCCGTGACATGGTTTTATCGACCACGCTGCCAACCTTCTGCGTTTTCTCGGTGATGTTTTCTATTTCCTTTTTGAACCGCGTCGCATTTGCTTCAATAATGACCTGCAGCCGTTCCAACGTCGTACCTTCTGCCATCAGTCCTCTCCCTCCTTCCCATGCGCCTGCCGCCAGCGCTTATTGTGCGCTTCCGCAAATTGACGCAGATTTTCATTTCTTCTGAGCAACTGCTTATCCACCTGTGTCCCGCCATTTTTCTGCGGAAACAAGTCCGGATAATAATGCTGTATGGTTTTGAATTCTTCACCCTCTTTTGGAAACATGGCTTCCCGGATCTGTAACGCAAGTACCTGAAGGCTGATAACGCGGTTTTTGAATTCAGCTTCTTTTTCCTTGATCCGCCGTTCTTCCCGGCGGGCAAAAGATTCAAACAGATCCATCACTTCCGCAAGGCTGCATTCCCAAAAAAAAGAAGGACTGTACCCCATGTCTAAAAACTTCGGATACAGTTCTTCTATTAAATCAGTCACATAACTTACAGTTCTTTTCTCATTTCTTCCAATGACGTCTTCATCTCCGACGCCATTCTCTGTGATAAAAAACCGCTCACCATGAAAATCTCCAAGTACACATTGGTGAAGAAACTCAACATATCGCCGCCCTGCTCCGCATATTTATCAAACAGGGATTCCATATCCTTCTGGGTAATCTTATGATTCCAGGGCTTCATCGCCACATGCGCCACATCCAGCATAACTGTAAGCGGCGGAATGCCGTTCTCATTCTGCATCAGGTTCATGATGGGTGTTTTATACCGCGCTTCCAGTTCTTTCACCCCTGCGGTCTGCAGTTTCAAGCGATAGCTTTCACTCCCCACCTCCCATACGGCAAAATGCTTCTGCCTGGGAGTCTCCTTCTTTTCTTCCTGCGTTGAAACAGGCTGTTCCTGCTCTGCTGCGGGCGTTCTGTTATCAAAAAAATTCATCTTCTACGTCCTCCTTATGCCGGATCAATAATTTCAAGTTCACTCTGCAGCGCCATAGTCACATCAAATTCAATGACTCCGTTCACACCGCCGCCGGTTCTCTTTGTGGATACCTGTGCAGAAAACTGTATTTTGGTCCCGTCCGCATCTGTTTCCTGAAAGTCATATGTGCCGCCGCTTGCTTCCATTTCGCGGAACTTCCTGTATGGAGAATCCGCGGCAGTATTGTCATACTTGAATTTGTAAACCATATCACCGGGATCCCCGATACCATTCTCGTACTTCTTGATTTTATCCTTCAAAGTAGTGTTTTCCACTTTTTCAGGCGTACTGCCAATCTCCGGGATTTCTTTCAAACCAGACAACTCAGTGTACTCTGTCGCACCCGATGCCTTATATCCAAGTTCAGCCCCATTTGCCAACATAATTCATTTCCTCCTTTTTTCAACCATTCCAATAAACAACATCGGAATACATGTCAATAATTCCTTCATAACGCAGCTGCTTATGCCGCAGACCGGACGGATCCGGTACATCTGCGCAGCTGGTCCTTACCAGTCCCAGCGCAGAAACAGCTTCATCAACTTTTTGTGCGATTTCCGAAGTGCTTCCACCGTTCCAGATATCAATTCGATAACGGACATAAGCCTTGTCTTCCTTATTGTCGGTTCGCTCGTAGACTTTATTTTCCTCCTCTACACACTGAACGGCAGGAAGCTTTGCCCAATTTGCCGGATACAGGTCGGAAGTATTCTCATTCACTTTCAATAAAGCTTCGAAAACCTGATCTTTTACATTTTTCATATCCTTCTGACTCCTTTTTTAATATCGGCGCCGATATTTTTAATGATTGTATCCTCATTATCCTTCAGCGCAGGATACATATACGGATGTGCCTGTTGTCCGTTGGTAAGATAGCCGAGCACCTTTCCGCCTTTTTCCACCACGCCAAGACCATAATCTTCCGCTTCTTCTCTGGACATTGCTTTAGCCGGAATCATCCAGCCATGCTGCACATAAGCGGGCGTCACCGCGGGCGAAATGCCCGCGTGCATTGCTTCACCATTAGGGCCCGTACCAAATTCAACATGGGCGGCGTAATTTTTATCTGTAAAACATATTCCGCGTACGCCGCCCTCATAAACCTCTGTCATAATATGGATACTATTTATCAACTCTCCGGTTTTGGAATGGCGTCCAAGGCCGATACGGGCTTTTGCCTGCACAGAAGCCGTCTCCCTGGCCACACTGACACGCAGCACGCTTTCCGGCACATCCCCCAGTCTGTTAAATTTGCTCAGCAGATTATCCAATCGATGTATAACCACGTTTTTCCACCTCCAGCGTAAGAAAGCTGTACGGTCGAATGGCAATTACCCTATAATCGGGGTCTGTCTCCGGCGGCACATTCAGGCAAATGCCATCGTTCACAGTAATTCTGGGACCATTTTCAATTTCAAAATATAATACCCCATCAACTGTGATTTCCTTGTATTTTCCCTGAATACGCAAATTCCGGATATTGGGCAGACGAATTCCATACATCTCTGCTTGCAGCTTCCCTCCCGCCGTCCACATTTCCGCCTCAAATTCAACCGGATCAGCATACCTGACATTGGAACAGCCTTCGCTGTCCCGCTCAATCACCGCTCTCCTATGACTGTATGTTTTCAGTCTGCTGCGTCTTAGTCTCATAAACTGCACCCCCTACCCGCGCCAGCCGGTACCGGTCCAACACGTCATATATCTGCTTCGGAGCGTTGTCAAAAGTATAAGATTCTCCGGAACCGCTACGGCTGCTCTCACCCTCTGTCCCCATACGGTTTAGAGCAATCACAGCCAAATCCCGTACCGGCTTCTCCAACTGCGGAATCATCCGGGTGCGGTTCGTATATGCCAGCACATGTGCCTTCGCGTCTTCCAGCAGGGTCTGTACCAGTTCCTCGTCTGTTTCTCCGGTCAGCTTACATACAATCGTAATCGCATCCATCAGACCATTGCTCCCGTAAGGACTTTCAGCAATTCTTCTTTGTTCAGGCCAGAACACCCCTCCAACCCTCTCTCTTTCGCCAGGGCTTTCAGTTCAGGAACAGTCATTTCTGTCAAATCCTTTTGCACTGTCGGCTGCCCATCCGTCGCGGCTGGCGCAGTCAAAGGTTCTCCCTTTGCATTTCGCCCAATAATGCGTATTTCTTTAAAGCCGTCATCTTTCAGCTTGGTGATCGCGGCTTCTCCGGTTACAATTCTTTCAACATTATCTTTTTTCAGAATCATACGCTACCTCCCTTGTCATCAGATCCGTTTTCCGTACTGGTCGGCTGCGCATCCTTGATGCTCAGATAAATGGAATTCAGCTTATTATCCAGTACCCAGAGATCATGGAAACGCCTGTAATCCATCTGCCATGCATTTAACTTCTGATTGATCGTGGGATCGAAGATACGCATAATATCCTGCTTGGTGACGGCAATAGGGGTTGTACGGGGGAGCACCACGAAGTTCATATTAAGAGCGCTGGTTCCCTTTACATAGCCGCCCTGCTCCTGCCCTGCGGTTTTACCGTCATAGACAGTAATCGCTGTGTACATACGATTTTCAGGAGTAGAAATAATCGGCACTTCATCAATGGCCGGAACCTGTGTGTTGATTCCGCCTTTGGAGAAAGTGACTGCTGTAATCTTCCCCGCCAATTCCAACTCCAGTTCCAGAATAAAATCCGACGTAGCATGAATAACCAGCGGCCCATTATAGCCCATGTCGCGGACAGCCTTAATGCCCTCTTTCACTTTTCTCAAAGCAGAAGTGCCCGTAGTTCCCGGTGTATAACCGTATGACACCATACCTGCCACCTTGGCCGCGATTGTTTCGCTTGCAATTTTGGAAAGACGATAAGCGTCAATTTCCGGAACCACATACATTCTTTGAAATTCTCCCATAACAGCGGCAGCGGTCGTTACAAAATTGTTCTCATTGATATCCATCGGATCTATCTGGAACTTCCGTCCTCTGTCCTGGGTCATCTTTCTGGTTTCATATTCTAAGGTTACGCCACCCTGCGCATATCCTTCATCACGGTCGTAATCCCCCATTCCCTGCACGGACATTTTGGGAATTTTTACTTCTGCGCCACCGTTGTAAAGCACCTGTCCGGCATTTGCATCCATCCAGCCAGTGACGGCATCCTGAATTGCGACCTTATCCAGCGTATTCTGAAAAAGCGTCGCTGTCGCTAAAGTATTGATAGGCATATTTTCTTACCTTTTCCTTTCCGGGTTTAATACCCTCTCATGAGCGCTTCAACCTGTTTCGCCAGGTCATCATCGCTGGGTTCTGTTGCTTTCTTAGGCGGCCTCCCGCCTTTCAGTTTTTCATCCACTGCAGCCTGCACTGCGGTCTGAAAAGCTTTTTCCACTGCTTCGATAGACTTTTTACAGGTATCGGCATCTGCATAATTAAGAATCTCAGCCAGGCCGGCCGGAATATTCTTTTCCGCCAGCGTGTTCTTCGCTTCCGCCATCAGTTCCCGTCTGGTGATGGATGCCTCCCTGTCAGCCAATTCCTTTGTCTTTTTATTCTGCAAATATTCCGCTTTTTCCGCGGCTGTCATCTTCGACAGTTTTTCAGCTTCGGATACTTTGTCATCCGTCATGATGCGCCACTTTTCCTGCGCATTCTTTACGGCAGTATCAATCTCTTTGTTTACACGACGGTCAAACTCCGCCTGATTGCCTTCTCCTTTCAGAAAGTCATCGAAAGAAGGCAACGTTCCACCTGTTCCACCAGAACCTCCGGTCCCGCCGCTGTTGCCTCCATCATCTCCGGCCCCGCCGCCGTTACCACCGCCGCTTGCCCCGTCTTCAGCAAAAAACTGCAGGTTCATAGGAATTCTCCACTTATTAATCATTTCTTTTCTCCTCTCCGCCCCAGCCCATTCACGCCAGTACCCAGGCCGTTGCATAAAAAATAACACCCGGATTTCTCCGCGTGTCTGTTTTGTTGTTTAACGGACAACTCCGAGATATGGGATCGCAGTCTCTCTATTTAACCGCGTCCTTTTTCTCATCCTTCACAAGTTCGACCATACCCTGGGTGACCAGATATTTCGCCCTGTCCTCCGGCACTTCAAATACTGTACCCTTTTCGACTACCTTTTTCTGAATAATATCACTGTACTTTTTGATCGCTCTTACCTTCACGTCCCTCACCTCCTTCCTTGCATTGCCGCATAAAGAAAACCACCAGCAAAACACCGGTGGTCCTTCCTTCATTCATCAATCACTTTTTCAATATCGTCGATCGTAATATCTATCGTTTCCCAGTCCTTTGGCGAACTTCCAACATCAGCGATAAATACTGTATCGCTCAAAACTTCCATAATGTCTGCCTGTCGCCCATCCTTCAGCAGTACCGTATCAAATTCTTTGATTTTCAACACCTCACTCAGCCTCCTTTATGTAAGCGCTCGCCATGCTGACGTCTCCATTCATCCTCTGTATCCACCCAACAATCACATTTGCAGGCTTTCCGTTTTTTCCGTATATAATCATTTTTTGTTCGTAGCGGAGTCCGTATTGATCGGCAAATCCTACTGTGACGGGATATTTCTCCGCACGAGTCCGAATTTCATCCTGGAATTCCTTCCAGTTACTGATGCCATAACCAAGCCTTGACGTCAGTGCCTTTCCTTTAGCCAACCCTTCCGGTTTATCCCCTCCAAATAAATAATGGGTGAATTTTCTATCAGGCAGAACCACATTTCCCGCGTTTGGCAATTTCTTCTCCGGATGCGCCAATAAGTCAGTTCTTCGTTTATAATCCAATTTCACAAACTTCCACTTCTCAGTATCAGTATACTTCATCTGCTGGAAATCGTCCAGTTTTTCCGGAACATCATCACCAAGAACCTTCTTGTACTGCTCATACTGTTTTCGATCAGCAGACCGGTTCCTGATTTTCTTCTCATTCAATTCTGCCTCCGGCCTGCCCTTGACATATTTTTCGTACCATTGACCATAGTTCATGCCCGCAGGCACTTTCATGGTTTTACCCGTGACGGGATCACGCGCAGCACGTTCCAACCGGGATAGTTCTTCTTCTGAAATATCTGCTATATCCGTACACCTACACCAAGGATGCATTGGGTGATAATTCTTTCCCGGCTCCCGTTCTGATACTTTGAACCGTTTTCCGTCCAACGGAGCGCAATCCTCTTTACAGGTTTTGAGATCCAGCGTTGCCAGATAAATATAATATTCAATCCCGCATTCCTGATACCCTGCCGCAGACATCTCGCCGGCAAGGAAATTACTTTCTGTTCTGACCAGGCGCCGCGCTGCATTTGCGCCGGACGCGAACTTATTGGCGATAATCTCCGCAGTTTCCCGATCCGTCCGACCGGTCACCAGGCTAAGCAACAGTTCCTCTTTCAGAGTCTGCGCCAATGCCTGCGTATTACTCCAAATACGGGTGGAATAATTCTTCCCGGACCATTTGCTGTTTATTACCCGGTCTATTTCATTCGGAGAAACCAGACTGAAACCAAAAGCCACTCCGGCCTGTTGTTGGATATCAAAAATTGACCGGTAATAAGCTTCATTGGCAAGATCCAAATACCAACTGGCGTTTCGTATTTTCTCCTGCTGGTATACCTGCCGCATGGTCATGTCAATCTGGTTTTGTAGCTGCTGCAGACGCTCCATCCGGGCCTGATACGCCGGCGCTTCCAATTCAGCCAGAAGCTGTTTTTTATTTCCGTTCTCCTGGCGGAGCATCCCTTTCAATTCATCTATTGAAGCGCGATCCTGAAGTTTATTCAGCAGTTCTCTCGCTTCCTTCTCACTAAGCCGGTGTTTATTCTGAAATCGTTCAAATATCTGATCCAGTTCAAGACTTAAATATCTGGAAGATTTCAAATATAGCTTCGATATCTCATCCGCAATCTCTTCCGCACCGGCCATATATCGGAACATTTCCTGCGCTTTGCGCAATTTCCAATAATCACTCATCTACATCACCGGATTTTTTCTTTTCCTGAGAAGTATTGCTGCTTTCTTCTTCCGGCGGTGGTTCATTACTGCCAATGCCAAAGGCCGCCTGTTGCTGTTTCAATGCCTCTTCTGTTTCTTTTTCCACGGCAGCTACTTCATCATCAACGTTATCCACAAAGGGAACCTGTGAAAGTAGCGTCTTTTTGCTGACCTTTCCCCAAAGGTTGGAAACGATCTGGCTGATCTCCAGAAGATTTTTCGGCATCGCCCTGGTGAACGTCGGCGTGATGCCTGCCACATCCACCACGATCCCTTTCTTTGCCAGGAAATTTGCAAAAATTCGCATACGTTTCCGCAGTCCTTTTTTATAATACCGGGTTTTGATCTTCGTGATATTCTCCATTCCCAGCAGCTTAAACTCCATCGCCACGCCGGAAACATTACCGCCAAAGCTTTCGTCGGTCATACAGGGAATATGCGAAAATTTATGAATATCCTGCTCAACCGCTTTTTTCAGTATTTCTACACCAGATTCATCAAAAGTTCTGGTCAGATATTCCGCCTTCGCGTCCGAAGGCAGTCCATCCAGTATCTTATCCTCTTTTAAGCGCTGGGCCGCCGTCTTCCCGTTTTCATCCTTTGCATCATCGTCTCCCAGCATGAAACCGTACAAAGCAAGGATTGAATCAATGAACTGCTCTTTGTCCGTGATTCGGTCGGACATCAGTACGTTATAGGCATCGATCAGTGGAATCTGTAATTCATAATCTCCGATCGCAAGCTTGTTGTTCTGATACCCGATCACCGGGATCTCGTCCATAAAATGCTGCTCCGGCTCCTCGATCAGAGACTGCGGCCCGTCGATATCCTGAATGTTAAGCACGTATCTGTAGTTCTTCGTCAAAATCGTTGCCACATATACCGTATTCACTTTATCAGTGTCATCTTTTTTTGCATAATAATAGACAGCAAAAAGTTCATTTTCTTCAATGCTGTCATCATGTACTACGAAGGTATTCTCCGGCGGAAGATTTTTGATGGTTAAGTCTGTCTCATCTGCTTTGACATAGATGTATTCATATGCCCGGCCATAGATAGAAAGATCAAGACCATTATCGCCGTCTGCTTCATCGGCGCCTGCCGTTTCAAGCGCATCCGTCAATGCTGTAATATCTCCGCTGCTCTTATAGCTTACCGGATTCCCGATAAAATAACTGGATGCCGTGTCTGCAATATCTTTTGCATGATTACACACCAGCCGGTTCTTCCTGCTTGCTTCCTCCGTTATCTTATGCTTGCCCTCATAGTATTTTTTATTCCGCGTAAGATCCCGTGCAAATTTCCGGTGTTTTAAAATCAATGTTCTGATCGCTTGTTTATCCGGATCAGACTCATCCCAATTTTCCGCGGGCATTGTAAAATTGTACATGGTTCCCGCCTCCTTTAACTGAATCCATATTTCGCCTTACTCTTCACATGTGCTGTACGTTTGTTCAAAATCGTATAGCAAAAGTACCTCGTTGCATCCATCGCGTGATCGTGATCCTTTACGGGCTTATCTTCGCCCCTCTGCGCAGCTTTTTCATCCCAGATGTAGGATGCGAATTCTTTTATAGTATTGATACAGGAACTGCTGAACACCAGCTTGCCGGTATTGAGCAGCGTTGCCACCACACGAATACCATCCTCCACGTCATTGTCGGCCTTGATTACCGCATATCCGCGTTTACTCAGTTCAGCAATAAAAGAAGCAGCCGATGGGTCCACAATCACTGCACGAATTTTTGTGTCATCCAACCATTGTTCCAGATCGTCGGCATATTCTGCATCCGTCTTTTGGACGCCCTTCTCTCTGCCGGAATAGTAATATTCCCGAATGCAGTACCATCTCTTGTCTATTCCCTTATTCCACAGAAGAAAGCATGTTGCGTTCTGGGTGCCGTAGTCACAACTGACATACCTGCCGCCATCGATCAGAAGATGAAAGAACTTGAGGATCGGCTGCACGTGTTTATCTTCATCGAACATATCATAAATAATACCCTCCGCCATCTTCCATAATCCCATAATATACCGCTGAAAGAAAACGCCGGTATACATGGACCGATATCTGGCTTTGATCTCTTCCGACAGGCTCAGGTTATCATCCATCGTGAAATGAACATACAACAGTTTTTTCAACCCGGGATCCCTGTTCTCCCTGGCTGCTTTCTCCCGGATCTTTTGGGCTTTCTCTTTCCCCAGATAACCGACCGAATTATCAATCCAGTTAATCTTGAACCAGTGATAAGGTCCATCAGGGTTGCAGTTGAACCAGTATTTTGATCCATCTACAGAGCATCGGCCCGTTGCCTGATTGACAAAGCTTTCCGGCATCAGGGCAACCTCATCAAAAAAGACCCCCGCCAGAGTAATACCCTGGATGAGGTCCTGCGACCGCTCGTCCTTTCCTCCGAATATGTAAAAGTAATTGGTGATACCCTTTCGGGAAATCTCCACCAGGTTATCCGCCCGATGGTCAGCGACATAGTAGCCGCGGCTTTTCAGCATCAGCTTCAGCCAGAACAGTACGTTCCTGCGGAAGGAGCCGATCGTCTTGCCGCACATTGCAAAGTTCTGTCCGCTGAACGTCTCCATCGCCCAGAACACGAAAGAGAGCGACATGCTCACTGTCTTGCCGGATCGGATTGCACCATCAGCAATGATGCCGTCATACTCTTTTACGGGAGAAGTATCGCACCACCAATTCAGAACTTTACGCTGTTTCTGAGAAAAAGGCTTAAACTTAAATATCTGTCTCTTCATCTGCCCAGTCCTCCGAAGCATTGCCTTTTAAAGCATCCATGAAGCCATCATCCTCAATCTCATCCGTTTCGCCAAGTTCAGATTTCTTCTTGATTGCTTCTGTCTGCGCCTGTTCTTTGTCCACCCTCGCACGCTGTTCTTCGTGATCCGCTTCCGTCCGATCGGACTGCCCGGAATATCTGGCAATGGCTTCGTAAGCCTTCACGTTCCCGGCCAGTGCTTCCCGGATCATGGCAGCATTGACAGCGGATTCCAGCGTGCTGTCCAGCCCCAGCGCCTCCAGCATTGGCGTCCATTCCGGGCTGTCTATTTTCGCAGTCAGAAGGAGGTTCAGCGTCTTTCTAAAGTCCGCTTTGCGGCGGCGCGCCTCGCCGGATGCTTTGCCTCCTCTGGATGCAATCTCTCGTAGTTCGCTCGTCGTTCGTTTATCAAAACCCTTATCTTTTATGTTTTCATAGTTCGCCATCACCTCACCTTCCTATCTGGCTGTTTTTGAGTATAGAAAAAGAGACAGCGCGGTGGCTGTCCCTTACTCATTTTAGTTAATTACTTTTAATAATTCTGCTATCTTGAAACATTCAATTTGACCATCAACGCATCCTGTAATACCTTTGAAACGTTGATATGCGCCATTTCCGCCTCACGGTTTAACCAGTTTGGCAGCGTTACATTCCGTCGCACTGTTTTGTTATCTACTTTACGTCGATACTCCATAAAATCAATATCAACCATAGAAACAAAACCAGTTCCTTCCCCGGCAAAAGTTCCTTTTTGGGGATCGATACACTCCATATCGGATGCCGCCGGAATATCCATTTTGGCATCTTCAAGGGATATTCCTTTAAGACCAATCGCATCCCTCGCCATATCAATGGCATCCGCAAAATCTTTACCTTCCGTCAAGATATCCAGATCCGGAACCTCTACCAGTACGCACGATTCAGTTTTAGTAAAAATAACAGGATATACTGCCTTCATTCCCATTCCTCCCACAAATACATTTTCTTTATCATACAGGAAGCGGGGATTTTACAATCCCCATTTCCTAAGTATCGCTCTCGCCAGGACCTCATTGATCTCTTTATGACGAGGTATCTGCTCCCGGTCCTTTCCCCTCGCGTACACATCATGGTTACCGCCATGCCGCTCAAGCTTAAACCCAATACTTTCCAGCTTTTTCACTAAATCCTTTTGCTTCATTCAAAGTATTACCTCCTTATGCTCACATTATACACACTCTACACACACTTGTCAATATAAATGTGTATAAAATACACATAAATTAGGTGATACAAAAACACCCAACCGCGCGGCCAGGTGTTTCTAAAAAATGTATTTGAGGGGGGTGAAGCAATGTTTTTCACTGCTTCCAGTTTATACTATAACATTTTGAAACAGAACAGATAGAACATTTAGAACAAATCGTTATTTTGATCCATAAATCTGCGAAATTCCATCTTTACGCTATCCGCCGTAGCCTTTCCTCCAAACTTTATAGCTACCTCTCCCCACTGCAATTTCTCAAAACATTTATACCGTATAATCCGCTGCATCCTCGTCGGAATCGTCAACATCCACTGCTCCACCTGCAGCTTGATTGCTTCTGCATTGGCCTTCTGCTCTTCCAGAAGCTTCTCTTCAAACCGCAGATGACTGTCATCTCCATAGGTAAAGGTCGTCCCATGAATCGTAAAGCGCTGCGGCTGATACGGGAAGTCCGGATTGCTCCCCTTCACGTTCGTCTGGATGATTGTCTTCTTTTTCTTCCGCAGCTTCCGGATATCATCCTCTGTCTCTTTGATCAGCGCACAGGCGTCCATATAATCATTCAAAATATTCTTATCCATTGGTTTCACCTCCCCGTAAGTGCCTCAAGCTTCCCAATAATACTATCGCCTTTTTCCCTTACTGCATCCATCTCCAGCTATCAGATCGGAATCCAGTCCCTGCGCCAACGCGCACCACCAGATGCCGGTTGACTCTGTCATGCGGCTGTACTCACATTCATTGCACAGCACAAGCTTGCTGTACTTCTGCATCAGCGCTGCACACTGCGTCTTTTCAAAACAGTTCAGTTCATTGTATGTATCCATGATCCTGCGGACATACTTGCTCAGCCTGCAGTCTGCACAAGTCCGATCCAGTTCTTCCTGGCTCTCGGCATATCTGGGATGCAGGCACAGTTCATCACAGATATGTGTCTTCATCTCTTCAACAAGTTTCTCCATCTTTTCTTCCTCCTGCATACATTTTCAAATTCCAGCGCATCCTATCCGTGAAAGGAAGGTATACGCTATGTCCAAAATCAACACAACACCCGGCGGCCAGCAGCCCGCCAATCAGTACGACGATGGAAATATCCCCGAAGCAGATCTGCCAAAGGACATCATCCCGGATGAAGTTCCCCGTAAAGACGGGCCGGGCGGGGAGAAGTGATTTCTCCCTATTCCAATTCTCACAAATCCTCCAACCTCTTAATTTCTTCAATAACCCGCTTTAACGAATATTCTGAATTTCCGTTGAGGTGCCGCTGCCACGCACTATTAGAAGGTGCCCACCGGAATCCATTCTTCTTTAAAATCTCTCTGACCTCCGGCTCCGGCTTTCCTTCAAAGATTATCTGTAACCGCATCACCTCCGCATTTCTGACAACCTTAAAGAAATCATTATCCATTTCCTGATTGCCCTTTTCCTTTGCCGCTTTCAGTCCTTTCAATCGACCTTCTACGCGGTGAATGTTAGCATTATTATTTTGGAGTGCGTAATCCGGGAACCCAATCCTTCCGCAGAAGTCCGGTGTTCGCAGTTCCTTGATCTGGGATTCGGAAAAACCAAGTTCTTTCAGCTTTGCATCGCCCTTCACGATGTCTTTCATTCGGATTGCCCGGTTTGCGGCCTTCATCTTCTCCTGCGTAGCTTTCAGATCGTCCAGCTTCTTTTCCAGTTTTTCCACTGCATCTTCATCACCAGATTTAATGATCTCTTTTCCACGCAAGATGCACTCCATCTTCTGAAGGATGCCCTGAATCTCCTGGAACTCTTTATAGTTCCGTTCTGCCGCCGCGTTCTGTTTCTCTTTCTTTCTGACCGGAAAATTACTGGCTCCCGAAATCATCACTGACGGGCACATACACCCGATATGGCTGCTGGCATTCAAATTATCCGCCATTTTCCGGGAATACCTTTCTGCCATACGATATATTCTTTCTGCCTCGTCCGGCCTTGCCTCTGCTACCTGATCGGCCAGGTCATAAGCCCGGTTCACATATCTGCGATACTCTACCGTCTTGCTTCCCTCCTTGTAGTCTCTGCATGACATCATTTCGTGCGCCTGCCTTGCGCTTGCCTCGTTTATACTGTAATAAATTCTCTCCATTCTCTCTACCTCCTTAAACCACTAAATGTTAATAGTTTGCATAGTCAGCTTCTGCATCCAGATATTCAGCAATGTCTTCTATGGTTTCATCACCATCGTATGCTTTCAGTTCTGCAATGACAGTCTCCAAGCTGTCATATTTCTGCAATGCTCTAATCAGTTCTACCATATTTTTCCTTTCTTCCCTGCCGGCCTGAAGCAAAATCCCCATCCCCGCATAATACGGGGTGGTATTATGCTTGCATGGATCGTGTTTATTTTATCATTGATTTTATTAAAAAGCGCCGATAACCTGCCAGATGATCCTTGTCTGGCGGGACTACGCTTCTCTATGCTGTCTGCCGCACCGTCTATATTGATTTTCCTGCTTCCCTATCTGGTAGAGACACCAGCCTGCCAGGATCAGGACTGTTAATGCTGCTGTTATGATCTTTTTCATCCTGTTGCCTCCTTCCTGCTATAATACTTCTGCAGCGCCATAAACATATCCCTGAAAAACAGGTCCACCTCAGGGTCCACTGCCTCATGTTTTTTATGCATCTGCTGGCCTTCTCGGATAAGTGCTTCCCACTTCTGATCGTCCAGTCGTCGGCTGCCGTATTTCTTCCACAAATTCCAAATATCAGTTACAGCTTCAAACACCTGCCTATGTCCATCCATGTCACAGTTCCTCGATCCGAATATAGATTCCAGGGATCTCTGCCCAGAACTTTTCTACCAGTTCACTCGCCACCAGCGCATCATCTTTCCAGAATCCGCACATAGTCATGCAGTCCTTGAGCATCTTCTGAAGGTTGTCCGTGTCCGGCTTTGTGATCCGATACTCCCCATCTGCATGACCGCCTTTCGTAAAGCACCATCTGGTGATAAGCCTGATCCCCGTTTCATACCTCTTCCGGGGTTTATGCCTTACCAGATATCCGATCAGCTTCTGCTTTGCTGCCTTCACTTCCGGCGGGTCATAGAAAACCGGTTTGCCTTTCACCATTGCAACTTTGTGCTCCTGGTATGTAACAGTCGGTGGTTCCATCGCCATAAAGAATTCAGTCGTCATTCGCTTTACCTCTTTAACGTGTAAAACTCTCCATTTTTTTCATTCTGCCATGTCACGGGGAGGGGGAAGGGACAGGGCGGGCTGAGCGGTAGCCCGTCCTTTCCTACCCCCGTGACCACGCGTTTGCGGGGGAAATTTTTACCCCTTTAGGGGTAGTGTCTTCCCCGCCAGAAGTCCCAGTGCGGGGAAGTCTTCTTTTCAGTCTTTCCCGCAAAAAAATGTGCTGACGGGGAAGTCTGGAATTCAGTGTTCCCCGCACCCCTTCTTCCTGACAATTCCATCCTCAATAACATATCCGCCATGCTCCTTAATGCGGTCTCGAACAGTCCGATCTGAAATTCCCATGTATTTCGCCACGTCCTGCACTGACGGTTCTTTGCCAAAATTTCCGTTCTCAACCGCTTCTTCCAAGGACTTTCTACGGTCGTTTTTCCGTTCCTTTGCATTCTTTTTATTTCTGTCTGCCCCCTTCTTCCAGGGCGGTATTTCCGTGTCCGGCTGAATATCAAATAAAACGCCTGTGCGGTCGATATGATGCACCGGATATTCAAACCATACATTTACTGCCGGAAACTTCGGGAATTCCCTCAACGTGCCCTCAATGCGCCATGCAGTCTTCTCTCTTGCCCGCTTGCGCGCTTCTGCCACTATGTCATTAAGAAGCTTATCCTGACCGGCTGGAACCTTTTTCTTACAGAATTCGAGCATCCTCACCTGGCTGAGCATATCATCCTGGGAAACTTCATCTTTGCCACAATGTCAAGTGATGAATTGAAGATATTCTTAAAAGCTCAAGATG
>JAUNGC010000040.1 GCA_030524745.1 Eubacteriales bacterium
AAATGGCTAAAATACAGGCTCTTTTGTGCAAAATAAATAAGAAAGTATAGAGAGGCGGTTACATGGAAGAAAAGATTTATAAAGTAATGGGCGGCAGCGGCGCATTGAATATTGCGGTTGGCGTCGTGGTTTTGGTAATCGGCGTTGTAAGCGGGATTTTGCTCATCATCAGCGGCGCAAAACTGATTTCCCGCAAGAGTAAAATTTTGTTCTGACATTTTCTGTGTTATGCGGCACCCTTTAACGGGGTGCCCTTTTGAACCCCGGCAAATCTCTGCCGGATTTTGAGCGGACAGCGAAACGGATTGGACCTTGATGGGGAAAGAGGAATTTTAAATCCGGATGAGAAAGGAATTAAGAAATGGCGCGGAAAGGATATATCTTTACGGATAAAGTGGAGTCAAAAAGAGGCATCATGTCAACTTTTTTTGGCGTTTTATCTCTGATTTCCCTGATTGAAGCCGTGCATCAGAGTTTTTTGGGGCAGGGCGCCGATCTGGTGAAATATGGAGTGATCGGTTTTCTTTGTCTGATATTTGCGGCGGTCGGTTTGGTACTGGGAATTATGGCCAAAATGGAAGAGGATAAATTTTATCTGTTTGCCTGGATCGGGATTGTTTTAAACATCCTGACCCTGGCGGGCATCAGCTTTATTTTGTATGCAGGAGCGTATGGACTATGACGATGATGGAAGAACGGTTTATGCTGGCGGCGGAAAGAATGCAGGAAATCGCTTGCGAAAAGGATCTGGATGAAAGATTTCAGTCGTTTTTTGCTGAAAATGCAGATTTTCTTTCAATTATGGCGGAAGAGTATGAATGGGTGAAAGCGGGGAATCTTCAGAACGCGGATCTGATGGAACTGCAGCGTCACAATGAGATCTGCTTCATTGATCTGACGGGCAGAAATTATGATACCAGCTTTGCAAATCCTGCCTGGGCGGTGAAAATGCTGGGAGAGGATTTCGGACAACTTCTTTGCGCGGTAAGCGCAGAATTGCACAGCCTTCCGGCCTTTGTTTACGAACAGGATCTGGAGGCGGTGACAATCCGGATGGAATTGTTTTTAGAGATTTACCATGCCTTTGTTTATGCGGCAAAGGAGGAAGGCGGCCTGCCTCCCGTATCGGATATCCGGGAGATTTTTTACTGGTTTGCCAGCGATTATGCGGAGCCGATGGCGGAAAAATCTGTGGCGGACGCCGTGGACTGGGAACGGAACTTCGCCGCGAAGATCATTGAAGAGAGCGATTTTAGCGACATACGCTATTTATTCCGCTACGGAGAATATATTACCGATAATCAGTGGAAACTTGCGGAGCATTTGAACAGCCTTCCGGAGGAGAAGATAAAAAAGATTGCGGACACGTATACGGAAGGATATCGGAAGGGCTTTGAACTGGCAAACAAACCGCTGGAAAAGAAAAAGTCCGTCAATATCCGTTATCCGCTGGGATTTGAACGGGTGGTAAAAGAGGCGATTGCAAACTTTCGGCGAATGGGCCTGGAAGTTGTCATTTACCGTGCGCCCGCCAGCTTTTTAGAGGGACGTAGCGTTTATAAAAGCGGCTTTTTCGGGGCGTCCGTGAATAAGCAGTTTGATTATGACCATGAGAACGATCAGGCGCTGTATCTGGATAAAAAATTTGTGCATCATAAACTGGAGTGCCGGAAGAACGCATGGGAACTTTACAAGGAGAAGGCCGCGCTGCATGCGGGTCCGGCGGTGATCGAGTGCTTCGGAGAAATCCCTTTTGAACCTGCCAATAAACCGGAAAAACTTCAGCTTTCCCAGGAGCAGCAGAAGCTTTCGGTGGAATACAGAAGCCAGTCCGGCATTTTGACCAATGAATATATCAATCCGGAGGAACGAAGTTTTACGATCATCGCTTTTCCGCTGCCGGAAATCGGTGAGGATTTTCCTGCGATTTTTGATGAAATTTTAAAGATCAATACGCTGGACTATAAGAAATACGAAACGATTCAGCAGCGCATCATCGACACGTTGGACCGGGCGGCCTATGTGCGCGTAAAGGGCTGCGGAGACAACCGCACGGATATCAGAGTGATGCTGCACAAACTCAATGATCCGGAAAAGGAAACCAATTTTGAAAACTGTGTGGCGGATGTGAATATTCCGGTGGGAGAGGTGTTCACCTCGCCCGTGCTTGCAGGCACAGACGGCGTGTTGCACGTGACGGAAGTCTACCTCAATGATTTGAAGTACCGGGATCTGGAACTGACTTTTCAGAACGGCATGATTGCGGACTATTCCTGCGGCAATTTTGAAGACAGGGAAGAGGGCAGAAAGTTACTCAGGGACAATGTGCTGTTCCAGCATGAGACGCTGCCGATCGGAGAGTTTGCCATCGGCACCAACACGACGGCTTATGTGGCGGCCCGCAGATATGACATCAACGACAGAATGCCGATTCTGATTGCGGAAAAGATGGGGCCTCATTTCGCGGTGGGCGATACCTGTTACAGCCACGAAGAGGACCGGATGACCTATAACCCTGACGGAAAAGCGATTATCGCCCGGGAAAATGAGATTTCCGCGCTGCGTCATACGGACTTGTCAAAAGCCTATTTCAACTGCCATACAGACATTACGATTCCTTATGATGAACTGGGAGAACTGACCGCGGTGGCGGCGGACGGCACGGAGTACGTGATTATCAAAGACGGACGTTTCGTGCTGGATGGCACGGAAGAACTGAACCTGCCCTTTATGGTGTGAGGACGCGCCGGCATGCGCCCCTCCATGTTCCGGCGGCCCGGCAACTGTATGCGCCCGGCTGTCCCGGCACATCCGTCCTTTCCGGACACGCTTTCGCTCGAAAAACGCGTAGCAGTACATAGGGCTGCACAGGACGCAGCCCAAATACTGACGCGTTTTTAACGGTCCGGGAAATGACAGATGTGCCGGGACAGCCGGGCGCATACAGTTGCCGGGCCGCCGGAGCATGGAGAGGCACATGCCGGCGCTGTTCTACAATGGTCCGTAAGAGTAAGCCGGCGACAGATTTTACTACAGAAGAAAACCTGTTCCGCAAAATAAAAGGGTCATGTGTTAAAATTACTATGTAATTTTTTGTATAAGGTATCATGACATTGGGAGGATGTAGATGGATAAGTTGATATTACAATGGGGAATACAGCCCGGGATAATAAAACGGATATATCCTTCCGCCTGGGAGGTCCGGGATACATATATCCTGAAAGAGTATGACGATTTGTATGAACTGGAAAGAAACCTGCAGGTGGCAAGGCTGTTGGGCGAAAATGGGATTCCGGTTCCGGAAGTGATTTGCTTAAAGGACGGAAAAGATTATCTGGCGGAAAATGGGAAGTATTATGTTTTGACGGGGAAACTGCCGGGACAGCATCTGACCGCCGGACAGTTGGTGGGGGAGATGGCCGTCGGGATGGGAGAAATCCTCGGAGACCTTCACCTCGCTTTTCAAAAATGTGAAAATACGCCGAACCTTTGGGAAAACAGCCTTTTGGCAGAATTGAAAAACTGGGTGCGGCAAGCGCTGGAAAAAGAAGGATGGAATCTGGTGAAACAGGCGGAATTTCAGAAAATGGTCTCCCGCTTGGAGAGTGTGTATGATGAATTGCCCAGACAATTGATTCACAGGGATGTGCATTTTGGCAATTTCCTGTTAGCGAACGGGAAATTGTCCGGTTACATCGACTTTGACCTGAGCCAGAAAAATATCAGGATTTTTGATATTTGCTATTTCCTGCTGGGCATTTTGGCGGAAAGAGAATGCGACGGCATTGCGGAAGAGGAATGGTTTGAAATTCTGCGCAATGTGATAGCGGGGTATGAGCGGCGGATCCCTCTTCGGGACGCGGAGAAAAATGCAGTTCCGGACGTGATGGCAGGCATAGAGATCTTGTTTGCCGCTTATTTTGCACAACAGGGAGAAGAACACAGCGCCCGTCATGCAGCAGAAATTTTTCAATATATCGTTGGAAGCCGGGCGCGAATTGATGCGTCTATTCCATAAGAAATACGGTTCCTGACAGCAGTTTTATTTATTATGATTTCTTTAATATTTTTTGGCGAATCTTGCAGAATGCGGACGCAAGTTGTACCATAAAAACAGCGAAGGCTCTGTGGATGGCGTTATCCTTCTGCGGAGCCGTTTTTTTGTGCGGCATAGCCATGACACTTCGCCGACAGATGCGTCTTTATGGTCCGGCAGCCTGTAAACTGTATTCCCCCGGTGGGTTGGCGCCTCTGTCATTTTCCGGACCGTTAAAAACGCGTCAGCACTTGGGTTGCGTTCTGTGCAGCCCTATGTACTGCTACGCGTTTTTCGAGCGGGAGCGTGTCCGGAAATGACAGAGGCGCCAACCCACCGGGGGGACACAGCCCCCCAAACTGCCGGAGAACAAAGACGCGCATGCCGGCGGGGCGCCATGGCTGCGTCGCGCCGCATGCGAAAAAATGGGGCTTGCATTACGGAAAAAAGTCTAGTACACTGTAGGATGATAAGTTGCGACAATTTTCTACACTTTTCACCAGGAGGTTATACAGTATGGCACAGGTCAGCATTGTAATGGGCAGCGATTCCGATATGCCCGTTATGCAGAAGGCGGCGGAGATTCTGGACAAATTCGGAATTTCCTATGAGATGCGCATTATTTCCGCACATCGTATGCCCGACACATTCTTTGAATATGCCAAAACGGCGGAGGAGAGAGGCGTAAAGGTCATCATCGCAGGCGCAGGCATGGCGGCGCATCTGCCCGGCATGTGCGCGGCATTGTTCCCGATGCCGGTGATCGGTATTCCGATGCACACCACTTCCCTGGGCGGAAGGGATTCTCTTTATTCTATCGTACAGATGCCTTCCGGCATTCCGGTTGCGACTGTGGCGATTAACGGCGGCGCAAATGCCGGCATTCTGGCAGCGAAGATTCTGGCGGTATCCGATCCGGAACTGCTTGCGAAGCTGAAAAAATACAGCGCAGAGATGAAGGACGGCGTTCTTGCAAAAGATGAGAAACTGCAGGAGACAGGCTGGAAAGGGTATACAAAGTAAAAATGGCTGCGGGCAGCTAAAATAATCATTGCGCAGGCGCGCGGCATGGAGGTTGAAATGGATTATAAGAGTTCAGGTGTGGATATTGAAGCCGGATACAGATCCGTGGAATTGATGAAGCAGTATGTGAAAGGCACCATGCGTCCGGAAGTTCTCGGCGGACTGGGCGGCTTTTCCGGCGCATTCTCCATGGAAAAGTTTAAAAATATGGAGAAGCCCACATTGGTTTCCGGCACGGACGGCGTAGGTACTAAAATCAAGCTGGCGTTTTTGATGGATAAGCATGACACGGTGGGAATTGACTGTGTTGCGATGTGCGTCAACGATATTGCATGCGCGGGCGGTGAGCCGTTGTTTTTCCTGGATTATATTGCCTGCGGCAAGAATTATCCGGAGAAAATCGCAGCCATTGTCAAAGGCGTGGCGGAAGGCTGCATTCAATCGGAAGCGGCGCTGATCGGCGGCGAAACCGCGGAACATCCGGGACTGATGCCGGAGGAAGAGTACGATCTGGCAGGTTTTGCGGTCGGTATTGTGGATGAGAAGGATCTGATCACAGGTGAGAATTTAAAGCCGGGAGACGTGCTGATCGGTATGGCAAGTTCCGGCGTGCATTCCAACGGATTTTCACTGGTGCGTAAGGTTTTCGAGATGACAAAAGAGAGCCTTGACACTTATTATGACGAACTGGGTAAGACGCTGGGAGAGACGCTCATCGCGCCCACCAGAATTTATGTTAAAGCTTTAAAAGCGGTGAAAAATGCGGGCGTGACCGTGAAGGCGTGCAGCCATATCACAGGCGGCGGTTTCTATGAGAATGTGCCCCGCATGCTAAAAGAAGGCACGCATGCTGTCATCAAAAAGGACAGCTATAACGTGCCCGCGATCTTTAAACTGCTGGCGGCAAAGGGCAACATTGAAGAAAAGATCATGTATAACACGTATAACATGGGCATCGGCATGATCGTGGCGGTGGATCCGGCTGACGTTGACACAGCGATGGCGGCCATGAAGGAAGCGGGAGAAACTCCCTATGTGATCGGCTCCATTGAAGCGGGAGAAAAAGGAGTAACCTTATGCTGAGACTTCTGGTGTGCGTTTCAGGCGGCGGCACGAACCTGCAGGCGATTCTGGACGCGATTGACAGCGGAGCCATTACCAATGCAAAGGTGGAGGCTGTAATCAGCAACAATGCGAATGCCTATGCGCTCGAACGCGCCCGCAATAAGGGAATCGACGCGTTCTGCATTTCTCCCAAAAGCTATGAAAACAGAGAACTTTTTCATCAGGCTCTTGTGGAAAAGGCAAAAGAGATTCATCCGGATCTGATCGTGCTGGCAGGATTTCTGGTGGCGATCCCGTCGGCGATGATCGACGCTTTTGAAAACAGAATTATCAACATTCATCCGTCTCTGATTCCATCCTTTTGCGGCGTGGGATTTTACGGACTGCATGTACATGAAGCGGTGCTTGCGCGCGGCGTGAAGGTGACAGGGGCGACCGTACATTTTGTGGATAAGGGCATGGATACCGGCCCGATCATTTTGCAGAAGGCTGTGGAAGTAAAGCAGGGGGATACGCCCAAACAATTGCAGCTTCGGGTGATGGAAGAAGCGGAATGGCATATTCTGCCAAAGGCGATCGATCTGATCGCAAACGGCAGAGTGCAGGTAGTGGAAGGAAAGGCGACAATCATATGAAAGTATTGATCGTGGGCAGCGGCGGCAGAGAACATGCCATCGCGGCCAGTGTGGCAAAAAGCGATAAAGTGGATCAGATTTACTGCGCGCCCGGCAATGCGGGGATCGGTCAGATCGCGGAGTGCGTGCCGATCGGCGCGATGGAATTTGAGAAAATCGCGGATTTTGCAAAGGAAAAGGCAATTGATCTGGTGATCGTAGGCATGGATGACCCGCTGGTCGGCGGCCTGGTGGACGTTTTGGAAAAGGCGGGGATCCGCGCTTTCGGGCCCAGGAAAAATGCGGCGATTCTGGAAGGCAGCAAGGCATTTTCCAAAGATCTGATGAAAAAATATCACATTCCTACGGCCGGATATGAGATTTTTGAAGAGGCGGAGGATGCGCTGGAATATCTGCACACTCAGGCGAAATTTCCCATCGTGTTAAAGGCGGACGGGCTGGCGCTGGGAAAAGGCGTTTTAATCTGCAATACGCTGCAGGAGGCGGAGGACGGCGTCTGCGCCATCATGACGGAGCGGAAATTCGGTTCCGCGGGCAGCCGGCTGGTGATAGAAGAATTCATGACCGGACGAGAGGTTTCTGTATTGAGTTTTGTGGATGGGAAGACAATTAAGATCATGTCTTCCGCGCAGGATCATAAGCGCGCCCAGGATGGAGACAAGGGATTGAACACCGGCGGCATGGGTACCTTTTCCCCTTCTCCTTTCTATACGAAGGAAGTGGATGAATTCTGTCAGAAATATATTTATCAGGCGACCGTGGACGCCATGGCGGCGGAGGGAAGACCTTTTAAGGGGGTTATTTTCTTCGGGCTGATGCTGACAGCGGACGGCCCAAGGGTTTTGGAGTACAATGCGCGTTTTGGAGATCCGGAAGCCCAGGTTGTGCTGCCGCGCATGAAAAATGATATTATCGATGTCTGCGAAGCATGTATTGACGGCACGCTGGATCAGTTGGATCTTCAGTTTGAGGATAATGCGGCAGTCTGTGTGGTACTCGCTTCCGAAGGTTACCCGGTGAAGTATGAAAAGGGACTGCCAATCACAGGACTGGAGGCTTTCACAGATAAAGAGGGGTATTATTGTTTCCATGCGGGAACGAAGCTGGATCAGGACGGCAGGACAATGCTCACAAATGGCGGCAGAGTGCTGGGCGTCACTGCAAAGGGCGCGACATTAAAGGAAGCGCGCGCGAATGCTTACGCAGCTACAGAGTGGGTGGACTTTGCAAATAAATACATGAGACACGATATCGGCAAAGCGATTGACGAAGCATAGAAAATGATGAGGTATAAAAGATGAACGTAAGAAATGAGAAAGTAAGAAAACTGATTTCCGGATTCGCTGCGGCGCTGGGCTGTATGGTGATCGCAGGCTCGCTGTTTATGGCGTCTCCCATGAAAGCGGAAGCGGTGGTAATCGGCAGCGATCCCAACGGCACGTCGGCTCCGGCGGATAATACGGGAAGTGAAGATGAGAATAGCGCGGACACGGACGGGGAAGAGGAAGCAGGAAGCGTCAACGGCGCGTCGACCGGCAGTGTAACGAGCGTAACGGTTACAAAAGATAACGTGAATGTCAGAGGAGATGCTTCCACGAGCGCAAGCGCAGTCGGAAAGGCAAGTTCCGGCATGGAACTGACTGTCAGCGGAGAAAAGCAGGACAGCGAAGGGAAAACCTGGTATGCCGTGACGCTTGAGAACAACGGCAGTTCGGTCAACGGCTATATTCGTGAGGATATGGTAGAGGTTCATGTAACGGAGACGGCGCCTGCCGAGGAAGAACCTGCATCGGAAGAACAGCCGTCTGATGAAGTATGGGATACGCCACAGCCTGTTGTAACGGATGATTATACCGTGGCATATGAGGACGACGGTACCGGCAGCGGAACAAGCGCATGGTATCTGCATGACAATACCATGGGAAATAAGTATAAGGTGAGTGAACTGCTGAGCGCTCAGGAAATCAACCAGAGCAATCAGGAACTCATGGATCAGCAGACCGGAAAGCTGCGGATGATTATTGTAGCGATGGCGGTTGTGATTCTGATTCTCATTGTGGTGGTAACCGTATTCATACTGAAGCTGAGAAACGCTTATGACGATGATGATTACGACGACGATGATGATGACGATTATGACGATGATGACGAAGAGGATGAGGAAGAAGAGGAAGAAATGCCCAGAAGACGGCGTTTCGGCAGACTGACATCCCGTCGTGATGAGGAAGAGGATGAAGAGGAAGATGAGGACGACGAAGAGGATGATGTGGAAGAATATCGTCCGAAGAGAAAGGCGCCTGTCAGCAAGACAGTGAAGGAAAAGCCTTCCCGTCGCTCCAGATATGAAGAAGATGAGGAAGAAGAGGACGATGAGGAAGAATACCGTCCCCGCCGCAGTGCAAAATCTTCCAAATCTCAGAGCGATAAGAACTGGCAGTCCAAAAATTTCTTAGATGACGACGACCTGGAATTTGAATTCCTGGATTTAAAATAAAATAAGTAAAGACGGAAACATAAATTACAGTGGGCCGGGGGTACAGCTTTTCAGAATGTATCCCCGGCTCTCTGTGCGTTTATCCTTATGGTCATACTTGACTGCCGGGATTAATTTTGTTATAGTGTCTCTATAACAGAATTACAGGGGGATTGTGCACGAAAGAGGGGAAGGTTATGCTGATTGAGATTGATTTTAACAGCGAGGAAGCTCTGTATATCCAGTTGCGGAACCGGATTATTCTGGGAATTGCGACCTGCGAACTCAAGGAGGGCGACATTTTGCCCAGCGTACGGCAGCTTGCGGAATCCATTGGGATCAACATGCATACTGTGAATAAGGCTTATACTGTTCTGAAACAGGAAGGGTTTGTCAAGGTGGACAGAAGGCACGGCGCGGTTATTGCGATCGATGCGGACCGTCTGCGGGATATTGAAGAGATGCGTCAGGAAATGAGAGTCATTCTTGCAAAAGCAAGTTGTAAGAATATTTCCCGGCAGGAAGTGCATGCTTTAATTGATGAAATTTTTGAGGAGTATGGAGGAATTTAACCATGCAGGCACAGTTTACGGATAAGGCGAGAACCGCGCTTCTTTTGGCAGGAAGGGCGGCCAGAAGCCTGCACCAGAACTATACAGGGACAGAGCATATTCTGTTGGGCCTGATGAAGGAAGGAACGGGAGTTGCGGCAAAGGTACTTGCGGCAAACGGCGCGAGTGAAGATGCGGTCCGGGAGATGATCCGGGATCTGATTGCGCCGGAGGCAGGCACGCAGATTCTGGAACGGGACGGCTATTCCCCGCGGGCGCAGGAAGTGCTGGCGGCCAGTCACAGACAGGCGCAGAAGGCGGGCAGTCTTCTGACGGGAACGGAACACATTCTGCTGGCGCTTCTTGGCGATTCGGACAATGTGGCGGTTCGTATCATGAACACGCTGTCATTGCCGATACAGAAGATTTATGCGGATACGCTTCTGGCGATCGGACAGGATCCGGCCGCATACAAAGAAGAACTTTCCAGAAAACAGAAGAAAAAGGGCGGTACAGCCACGCTGGAGCAATACAGCCGGGATCTGACGGGACTGGCGAGGGAAGGAAAGCTGGATCCGGTCATCGGGCGGAACGAAGAAATTCAGCGGGTGATCCAGATTTTGAGCCGCCGGACGAAGAACAATCCCTGTCTGGTGGGAGAACCGGGCGTGGGCAAGACCGCGATTGTGGAAGGGCTGGCGGCGCGCATCGTGTCCGGCAGCGTGCCCGATACGGTGAAGAATAAGCGGGTGCTCATGCTGGATCTTTCCGGTATGATCGCCGGAAGCAAATACCGGGGTGAGTTTGAAGAGCGCATTAAGAAAGTGATCCGGGAAGTGATTGAGGACGGCAACATTTTGCTTTTTCTGGATGAACTGCACACGCTGATCGGAGCCGGCGGCGCGGAGGGCGCGATTGACGCTTCCAATATTTTAAAGCCCTCGCTGGCGCGGGGAGAAATTCAGTTGATCGGCGCGACCACGATCGAAGAATACCGGAAGTATATCGAGAAAGACGCGGCGTTGGAACGCCGTTTTCAGCCCGTGACGGTGGAGGAGCCTACGGAAGCGGAAGCGGTCGGAATTTTGCAGGGCATAGTTTCCAAATATGAAGAACACCATAAGGTGAAGATTCTGCCGGAAGCGCTGGAAGCGGCAGTCAAGCTGTCCGAGCGTTATATCAATGACAGAAAGCTGCCGGATAAGGCGATCGATCTGATGGATGAGGCTGGCGCGGCGGTGCGTTTAAAGACGATGCAGACGCCCCATGAACTGGGAGAACTTCAGGAGAAGATCAATAAACTGGATGAACAGATCGAGCGCTCGATCCGGATGGAGGTTTTTTCCCAGGCAGGAGAACTGAAGAAACAGCAGGATGAACTGCTGCTGAAATATGAAAAGACGCTGCTTCGGCAGGAACGGAAGAAAGCGAAGGAATCCTGCGTGGTGACACAGGAGGACATTGCGGAAGTGGTAGCCACCTGGACGAAGATACCGGTCAGCAAGCTGACGGAAAAGGAAGGGGAAAGGCTTTTGAAGCTGGAAACCATTCTGCACCGGCGCGTCGTGGGACAGGAGGAGGCGGTGAGCGCCGTGGCGAAGGCGATGCGCCGCGGCAGAGTCGGCCTGCAGGATCCCAGAAGGCCGATCGGATCGTTTCTGTTTCTGGGGCCTACCGGCGTGGGAAAGACCGAACTTTCCAAAGCGCTTGCGGAGGCGATGTTCGGTTCGGAGAATGCGCTGATCCGGGTGGATATGTCCGAATATATGGAGGGACATTCCGTTTCCAAAATGATCGGTTCGCCTCCGGGCTATGTGGGTTTTGACGAGGGCGGACAGCTTTCTGAGAAGGTGCGGCGCAATCCATATTCCGTGGTATTGTTTGACGAGATCGAGAAAGCCCATCCCGACGTTTTCAATATCCTTTTGCAGGTGCTGGACGACGGGCACATTACGGATGCAAAGGGAAGAAAAGTGAGTTTTAAAAATACCGTAATCATCATGACGTCCAATGCGGGCGCGCAGCGGATCGTGGAACCGAAAAATCTCGGCTTTGCAGCAAAGGAAGACGCGCAGAAGAATTACGAGAAGATGAAGACGGGCGTGATGGAAGAGGTGAAGCGCCTGTTTAAGCCGGAGTTCATCAACCGTATTGACGAGATCATGGTATTCCATTCTCTTACGAAAGCGGATATGAAGGAAATTATTACGCTTCTTTCCGAAAATCTGGTGAAGCGATGCAGAGAGCAGATGAATATCCGGCTGACGATCACGCCGGCGTTAAAGGATCATATCGTGGAGAAGCACAGCGATTTGAAGATGGGGGCAAGGCCCTTAAAGCGGGCGATCCAGACGATGATTGAGGACGCGCTGGCAGAAGAAATTCTTTCCGGACGGGTAAAGGCCGGGGACAGCGTGAGCGCAGGATTCCGGGAAGGCAAAGTGATTTTTAAAGTAAAAGAATAAAGGACAGTACAGCGCCTTGCGCATACGGCAGGGTGCGCTACATAAAACGCGGCGGCGGACAGGAGGACAAAAGAATGGCAGCAGTAACAGACCTTATCAGAACAGAGGAAGACGGATCTTTAAGCTTCGGCAATCATCTTCTCGCTTCCAAAAGTAAGAAAGAGGGCTTCGAGAGCGGCGGGGATCAGTATAAGGTGAAGACCTTCCGGGAAATGACGAAGCTGGAGCGCAACGGCATGTTTGTATATGAATCCGTACCGGGCACCAGCGTGGAACATTTTACGGAAAATGAGAACGGCGTCAGCTTTCTGGTGGAAGGGGAAGAGGATGCGCAGCTCACGCTGGGACTGGAAGACGATACGGAATATGATGTGAAGGTCAACGGAGAAGACGCGGGAAGAGTAAAAACGAATCTCGGCGGCAAACTGAGCGTCAGTGTGGAACTGGCAGGCATCGGGGAAGTAAAGGTGGAAATTTCAAAATAAGATGGCAAAAGACAAAATAAAAACCGTATTTTTTTGTCAGGAATGCGGGCATGAGTCCGCAAAGTGGATGGGACAGTGTCCTGCGTGCAAGGCATGGAATTCTTTTGTGGAAGAGACTGTGTCCCCAACAAAAACAGGAAAAGAAAAAAGAACAGCGGCGGCCGGCGAAAAAAGCCGGCCCGCGGTTTTGAATGAGATTTCCATGGAAGAGGAAAGCAGGATTCCTACGGATATCGAGGAACTGGACCGGGTGCTGGGCGGCGGTATTGTGACGGGGTCTTTGACCCTTGTGGGCGGCGATCCGGGAATCGGAAAGTCGACGCTTCTTTTACAGATGTGCCAGAAACTTGCGCAAAGCGGCCGGCACCTTCTCTATATATCAGGAGAGGAATCGTTGCGCCAGATTAAAATGCGCGCCCAGCGCATCGGACAGTTTTCCGATACGCTACGGCTGTATTGTGAGACGAATCTGACGGAGATCGAGGGCGTGATCGAAAGCGAACGTCCCCAGGTCGTCATTATCGATTCCATTCAGACCATGTATAATGAAAGCGTGGGAGCGGCGCCGGGAAGCGTGTCCCAGGTGCGGGAATCCACGGGCGTTTTACTCAGGCTTGCAAAAGGACTTGGAATATCCATTTTTATTGTAGGACATGTGACGAAGGAAGGCACGGTGGCCGGTCCCAGAGTGCTGGAGCATATGGTGGACACGGTGCTTTATTTTGAAGGGGACAGACATGCATCCTACCGGATTTTGCGGGGCGTGAAAAACCGTTTCGGTTCCACCAATGAAATCGGCGTATTTGAAATGCGGCAGGAGGGACTGGCGGAAGTGAAAAATCCGTCCGAATATATGCTGAGCGGCAGGCCGAAGGGAGCCAGCGGTTCCGTAGTTTCCTGTTCGATGGAGGGAACCAGGCCGGTTCTGACGGAAATCCAGGCATTGGTATGCCACAGCAATTTCGGGATTCCCAGAAGGCAGACGACGGGAACGGATTTTAACCGGGTCAATCTGCTGATGGCCGTATTGGAGAAACGGCTGGGGATGCAGATCGGCGGATGCGACGCCTATGTGAATATTGCGGGCGGCATTAAAATCATGGAACCGGCCATCGATCTGGGAATCGTGATGGCGGTGATGTCCAGCTTTAAAAACCGTCCGGTGCCGGACAGCGTGCTTGCGTTCGGCGAGGTGGGCTTAAGCGGAGAAGTGAGGGCGGTCAGCATGGCGGAGGCACGCGTGAATGAGGCGAAGAAGCTGGGGTTTTCCACCTGCATTTTGCCGAAGGTATGTCTGGACCATATGCCGTCTTTGGACGGCATCCGGTTGATCGGCGTCAGCAGCGTGGCGGATGTGTCGGCGCTGTTATTGTCCGGTCATGATTCGCATAAGCAGCCAAAAGGGCAGTGACGGCCGGACAGGGCTGAACGGCCGCGTATAGCGTAACAGTTCAGATGCGCCGAACTGTTCTATGTAGTGTCAAAAATGGTATCAATTCCCGCGATTTCTTGTTGTATTTTAAAAAAAAGGATGATACTATAGTCCTGTATATAAATCCGGACGCCGGACAGGATAAGGTGTTCTGACGGTCGTCTGAAATAAAGGAGGAATTTGTTATGAAAAAATGGTTAAGCGTTGCACTGGCTGCCATGATGGTTCTGTCCATGACCGCATGCGGCACAACGGCCCAGGCGCCTGCCGCTGATGCGGAAACATCCGCTGTTGAAGCAGAAACGCCCGCCGCTGATGCAGAGACAGCAGAAGCGCAGACGGAAGCGGCAGCATCCGGCGAAGAGGGATTGAAGATCGTGATCGTATCTACTGCAGCCGGCGTAGATGACGGATCCTTTATCCAGAATTGTTATGAAGGTATCCTGTCTTTCATCGATTCCCGCGGCGGAATTGATACCGTGAACGACATCAAGGAGCCTACCGGCGATCCTGCTGCGGCGGTTCAGGCAGTGGCAGATGTGGTTGCTGATTATGATGTTATTGTGACGCCCGGATTCCAGTTTGCTGCGATCAGCACACTGGCTGAGGAGAATCCCGACAAGAAGTTCATTCTGGTGGACTCCTTCGCTTCCGATGCGGAAGGAAATACGGTTGTCATTGACAACTTGTACGGCATGATGTTCTCCGAGCAGGAAGGCGGCTTCTTTGCAGGTATCGCGGCTGCTATGAGCACGAAGACCGGTAAGGTGGCTTCCGTTCACGGCATCGCTTATGAATCCAATGTAAATTATCAGTATGGTTTTGCTTCCGGCGTAAATTATGCGAACAAGCATTATGGGACAAGCGCGGAGGTAGTTGAATTGCCTGCATATGCAGGAACCGACATTACCGGCGCAAACGTCGGCGGTAACTATGTGAACAGCTTCGGCGATCCTGCAACTGCAAAAATCGTTGCGGAAACGCTGATCAGCGAAGGCGTTGACGTGATTTTCCCCGCTGCAGGCGCTTCCGGCAACGGTGTGTTCACGGCGGCAAAAGAAGCGACGGACGTATATGTGATCGGCTGTGATGCGGACCAGTTCAATGACGGCGTAAACGGCGATAAGAACATCGTTCTGACCAGCGCTCTCAAATGTATGGATCTGAACGTGGAGCGTCAGTTGAATGCTGTTGCAGACGGTACCTTCCAGGGCGCAAACGAACTGCTGCAGGTAAACACCGACTCTGTCAGCTATGTGACAGGGGAGCACTGCCAGTTGAGCGAGGAGGCGATCAGCGCTTTGGCCGAGGTATATGAGTTGGTGAAGGACGGAACGATCGTACCGGCGTCCAACTTTAACGGTTATACACCGGATGAGTTCCCTGGCCTGTAATTTTTGAATTTTGGAAAAGGGAGACTCTGCGCCTGCAGGGGATCCCTTTTCTTTATATGACAGGAAGTGAATTTTCCTGCTTTTTATAAGGAGAAGTGCGGATGGACGAATATATTGTGGAAATGAGGCATATCACAAAACGCTTTCCGGGCATAGTGGCAAATGACGATATCAGCATTGGGATCAAAAAGGGAGAAATTTTTGCGCTGCTTGGAGAAAACGGCGCGGGAAAGTCCACGCTGATGAGTATTTTATTCGGCATGTATGAACCGGATGAAGGGGAAGTGTATATCCGCGGGGAAAAGGTGGAGCATTTTTCGCCCAATCATGCTACCGAGTTGAATATCGGCATGGTGCACCAGCATTTTAAGCTGGTTTCCAATTATACCATTACGGAAAATATCATTTTGGGAATGGAGCCGAAACGCCGTCTGGGCGGCCTTCTGCCGGTGGTGGATGTGAAAAACGCCGACAAAAAAATTGCTGATCTGTCCCGTAAATATGGTCTTGAGGTGGATCCCACGCAGAAAATAGAAAACCTGAATGTTTCCATGCAGCAGCGCGTGGAAATTCTGAAGATGCTGTACCGGGAAGCGGAGATTCTCATTTTTGATGAGCCGACTGCGGTGCTCACCCCGCAGGAAGTGGAATTTCTTCTGGATATCATCCGGGAAATGCGCAAAATGGGCAAAACAATTATTCTGATCACGCACAAGCTGGAAGAGATTAAGCAGGTGGCGGAACGCTGCGCGATCCTCTGTCAGGGAAAGCTGACGGCGGTATGCGACGTGGCCCAGACGTCCACAAAACAGATGGCGTCTCTGATGGTCGGGCGGGATGTGAGTTTTGAAGTGGAGAAAAAACCGCCCAGATTCGGAAAAGAAGTTTTACAGGTGGAGCATCTGGTCGTGAAGAATGCGGATGGTTTCCCGGTGGTAAACGATGTGTCCTTTGGCGTCCGCAGCGGTGAAATCTTTGCGATTGCCGGAGTGGCGGGAAACGGGCAGGTGGAGATTGCGGATGCCGTTGCCGGTATGGTACAGTGCGCGGAAGGGAAGATCACGCTGGCGGATGCGGATATCACGCACGCTTCCACTCGCGCCAGGATTGAGAAGGGACTTGCCTATATTCCGGAAGACCGTCAGTCCAGCGGTCTGATCCTGGATTTTTCGCTGGGAGATAATCTCCTTCTGAAACGGTATTATCAGGAACCTTATTGTGAGAAAGGCATTTTGCAGAGGGATGCTTTTGAAAAGAAGAGCCGGGAGTTGATTGAGCAGTTCGATATCCGTTCCGGACAGGGAGAGAAGACGACTGTGCGGAGCATGAGCGGCGGAAACCAGCAGAAGGCCATTGTGGCCAGGGAAATTGAGTTGAATACGCCCTGCATCATATTTGTACAGCCGACGCGGGGACTGGATATCGGCGCGATCGAGCATATTCATGAGCAGATTCTGAAAGAGAGAGACAAGGGAAAGGCGATTCTTCTGATCTCTCTGGAACTGGATGAAATCATGAAGCTTGCGGACACAATCGGAATTATTTACAACGGACAACTGCTGAAAATTGCGGCGGCAGAGACGCTTACGACCAATGAAGTCGGTCAGTACATGATGGGGGTGAAGGCAGAATGAAGAAAGAAAATCAGAAAAAGAAAACGCGCCCCAACCTGTTTCTTACTATCATGGGGGATGAAAAACGGCAGAATATTTCGATCCCGTTATTTGCGATTCTGCTCAGTCTGATCGCCGGCGCAATATTAATGCTTATATTGGGGAAAAATCCGATTGACGCTTATGTCAGCCTGCTGCAGGGCTGCGGCTTACTGCCCAAGGCAAATTATGCCGGAGGCAAAAACATGTTCACGGACTTCATGAGTTTTCTGGATATCTGGACGCCGATGATTTTTGCTTCCCTGTCGGTGGCTGTGGCTTATAAAACCGGATTGTTCAATATCGGGGTATCCGGACAGATGCTGCTGGGCGGATTTATCGCTTCCATTACGGTGGGCTACAGCGATTTGCCCGCATATGTGGCAAAGCCGCTGGTGCTGGTGATTTCCATGGCGGTCGGCGCGCTGGTGGGCGCGCTCATCGGCATTTTAAAATACCGGTTTAACATCAATGAAGTGGTGTCCGCCATTATGTTGAACTATATTTTTCAATATATGCTGAGTTTCTTCATCCTCACTTTTTTCGTCAATCCGATTACGCGGCAGTCTGAGACGGTGGGAGAGAACGCGCGGATGACCCTGCAGAACGTCCAGATCGGGGAGTTAAAGACTGTGGTTCCTCTGGGGTTTGTCATTGCGCTGGTAATTGTTGTGATTACCCACTACTTTTTGAAATACACCCGCACCGGCTTTGAATTCAAAGCGGTGGGCGCGAATAAGAAAGCGGCCGTTTATGCGGGAATCAATGACAGGAAAAATATCATGCTGTCCATGTCTTTGTCCGGCGCGCTGGCGGGACTTGCCGGAGCCACCTATTATATGGGATATCTGGGATCCATTCAGCCGAAGACGCTGCCCAGCACGGGTTTTGACGCGATCGCGGTGTGCCTTCTGGGCAATTCCAATCCGATCGGGATATTGGCGGCTTCTTTTCTGATCTCCATTATCACGAAGGGCGGAACGTATATGAACTCCGCGATCGGCGTGCCGCAGGAAATTTCTTCCCTGATAACCGGACTGATGCTGGTGTTCGCCGCATGCGGCGCTTATATCCGGGTGAGATTGTACCGGGCGAGAGAAAAACGCAGAACGATGGAAGAAAATGAACAGTTGACAGTAAAACAGGAAGGGAAAGAAAAGGAGGGCGCTGTGAAATGACGGATATTATCGTAAATGGCATGTCCTTTGCATTGCCTCTTTTTATTATCGCTGTGGGCGGTATTTTCAGCGAACGCAGCGGCGTGACGAATCTGGCGCTGGAAGGTTTTCTGGGCGCCGGCGCGTTTATCGGAGCGCTGTTTGTTGTGCTGACCTCCGGCCTTTTTCCGGCGACTTCACAGCTTCCCATGTATCTGGCCCTGCTGTTTTCCATGATAGGAGGCGCGCTGTATGCGATTCTGCATGCGGTGCTCTGTATCAAATTCAAGGCGAATCAGGTCATCAGCGGCGTGGTCGTCAACATTCTGGCGGCGGCGCTGACGGATTTTCTGACCAGCCAGATCAATGCAGGCGTTTTCGGACAGTCTTCCGACAAATTTGTGCTGACGGTTTCTTCACGCGTCACGTTCGCGCATCTGTCCAAAATTCCGGTGATCGGAGGGTTCTTTACCAATGTGTATCCGTTTGAATTCATCATCATCGTGATCGCGCTGATTGCGGCCTATGTGATGTATGGAAGCCGGTTCGGACTGCGCCTGCGCGCCTGCGGCGACAATCCCTATGCGGTGGATGCGGCCGGCTGTAATGTGGGCAGACTGCAGTTTGCGGCAGTCCTGATTTCCGGCGGATTGTCGGGGCTGGGCGGTATGTGCTTTGCTTATTCTGTCTATGGAAACTATTCTTCCAGCATTTACAGCGGATATGGATATCTGGCGATTGCGGCCATGATTTTCGGCAACTGGAAAATTCCTTCCACCCTGGGAGCATGCCTGCTGTTCGGATTTGCCCGGGCGGTGGGATACTGGCTGGTGCAGAGACTGGGATTGCCGGGTACTTACTCGGATCTGATTATGATTTTACCCTATGCGCTGACGCTGCTTCTGCTGGCGCTGTTTTCCAAAAACAACCGGTCGCCGCGGGCATTGGGAGAAATATACGATAAAGGAAAACGCTGACGGGATCTATTCTTCCCGGCAGCCGGTCAACTGGTAGATGAGTTTTTCTGCTTCCGGATAACGTCCGGTCAGGTCTTTTGCGTTTCCGTGTGTATATCCGTCGTCGGAGTAGCCGGGACACATGGTGGTGCCAAGCAGGGCGAACTGTCCGCCGGGAAGCAGATGGGAGCCCTGCCAGTTTCCGGCCGGGACAAGGTGCTGTACGCATTGTCCGTTTAAAATGTCGGGGCCCAGTATGGTAATTTTGGTGGTTCCGTCCGGAAGCAGTTCCAGCATTTCCACGGGATCGCCGAGATAAAAGTGATAGATTTCGTCCCCCGTCAGGCAATGAAGGTGGGAGAAATCGGAATCGGATAAAAGATAGTATATGGTCGTTCCGGCAGACTGACCGTCGATGGTCAGGCTGCTTTTATAGGTCTGGAGAACCATGCCGCCCTCCACCGGGAGCGGCTCTAAACCAAGCGCGTCTATGATTTGTTGTGCTGTCATTTTTTGCTCCTTTTGCCGGACAGGCGGGCGCAACGCCCGCCTGTCGTTTTTATACTTGTATCCATCGGGAATCCTGCGCGGCGCTTTCGGCCAGAGCGGAACAGATGGAAGTGATCTGCGCCCCTTCTTCAAAGGTGGGCCAGTCGGGCTGCTTGGGAAGCTGTCCGGACAAAACGGCGGCGTAATAGCGTTCCAGCAGCGTGCGGAAGGTGTCCGTAAAGCCGTTGCCGAAGGCGAATACTTCCGTGTGTACGCCTTCCCCTTTTCTGGCGGTGTGCAGCAGATTGTTGTCCTCTTCATTCCACCAGAGATTGCCGTATTCGCAGGTGATTTCAAGCGTTAAGCGGTTGCCCCGTCCGGGAGAAATCTCAGAGAGAAGCAGGCTGCCGATCGCACCGTCTTCGTATTGAAGATTGATCGCGGCGGCGTCTTCGGAAATGATATGAATGGGAGTTCCCTTCACATCCGCATGTAAGGGATGCATCATGCCGTCTGAAACGATCCGGTCCGGATTAAAGCGGCCGAACAGCGCCGATACGGCCGTTACTTTCTTTCCGGAAATGTACTGCGCCAGATCGAGCCAGTGGCTGCCGATTTCCGTCACCGCCCGCATCTGGCCCGCCAGCTTCGGATCATAACGCCAGTCCAGCGGAGCGGGAAAGGCATTAAATTCCTGCATATAGTTGCCGTGGATCAGCAGAGACCGTCCGAATTGTTCCGATGCGATCAGTTCCCGCGCCTTCTGGCATGCCATGTGGTAGCGGACGTTGAAGGTCAGGGCGCAGATTAAGCCGCTGTCCTTTGCCGCCTGCGCCAATGCGGCGGCTTCTTCTTTGTCGAAGCAAAGCGGTTTTTCGCAGAGGACATTTTTGCCGTGTTTTAACAGGGAAAGTACCAGTTCCCCATGGGTGGTCGGCGGGGTGCAGATGTGCACGGCGTCAATTTCTTTTTCATAGGCCAGCGCAGGATCGGTGCCCCAGCGGGGAATGTTCCACTGAAGGGCGAAGGCCCTTGCGCTTTCTTCATGCGCGGTGATTACGGCGGCGATTTCCACGCCGCAGGCCTTTAAAGCCGCGGCGTGCACCTGGCCGCTGAAACCTGCGCCGATAATTGCAGCTTTCATCGTCAAACCTCCACTTTCAGGATGCTTTCCAGAGCGATGGTGATTTCGTTTTCAACCGCCTTCGCCATTGCGCCGGGATAGTGGTCAAATTCCTCCGAACCGACAAATTCAAAGCAGGGACCGTCGGCGGCGCAGATGCACCCGGCTTTTACCCCTTTTAAGGAGCAAGTGACAAAAAGCATGGCGGCTTCGTTTTCAAAAGCGAGACAGCCGGCGTCGGCCATCAGCCGGTTATTGGTGGGAATCAGCCCTTTATAGAAGATCCCGCCGGTGGAGATGATGCCTGCGCGGTACCAGGCGTCCGTATCGCGGGCCGCATCCAGCATGGCCTGTACCACATCATAGGAAGCCACAGCCGGATAGGACTGGGGAATCAACTGCGCCGTTACGCCTTCTTCGCGGCAGGCAGCGGTGGCGATGATCAGCGCCCCCTGGGGCATGCCGGGCTGCAGCGTTCCGCAGGTGCCGACGCGGATGATTACTTTGGCGCCGCCCAGGATCAGGCCTTCAAAGGATACATGTGCTCCGGCAGCTCCCACGCCGTGAGAAGAAACGGTGATTCCCACCCCTTTATAGGTGCCGTTGAAGGTCCAGTATTCCCGGCTTTTGGCAACTACCTGTACGTTCTCAAGGCGTCCCGCTATTTTTTCCGCGCGGCCGGGATCGCCGCAAACGATGACACGCGGATAGATCGTGTCATAAGGAATATCGATAATAGGGATTATTTTATTCATGGTACTCCTCCTTTGCAAAAGATACCCTCCGTGTATGCTGAGGGTAATAATACGATAGCATATTTCAGGAGTGAATTCAAGAAACGACACAAAAAGCTGCCGAATTTGGCAGCTTTTTGGCAACAGTTCAGGCAGGTCTGCGCATTTACTGCGCAGACCGTACGAAAGTGATTTGTGTTTATGAACTTCTTTTATCCGATAGATGGTCCGCCGGGAAAACCGGGAAAATAGGCGGGCGGAATGACGCCCGGAAACCGGATGTCAAGTCCGTCCTCATAGCCGTCTTTTGCCTCGGGGTTTTCATCGTTTTTGGCAACCGGATTGACGCCGTCGCCGGAAAGTACGGTGTCATCCGCCATATCGGAAGGCTTTTCGCTGTGATTGTAGTCCATTTCAGTCTCCTTTTTTCGTGCCGTCGGCGTACAATGGGAAACGCGCCCATTGCTTACCTGAGATAAAGGTTGATGTGTTACAGAAATAGTGTTTCCTGAAAAAAGAATCGGATACGGTATTTGAGCCTTGTGGGGAATACCAAAATTTGTTATATTAAAATTAGAACAGGCGAAGTGCGCCGGACGAAGGAGGGAGCAGGAATATGAAGGAGCAGATCGTGATCACAATCGGCAGAAGCTTTGGCAGTAACGGACGGGAAATCGGCGAGCGGCTGGCGGACGCTCTGGGAATTGACTTTTATGACAGGAACCTGATCGACATGGCGGCGAGAAAGAGCGGGCTGGATCGGGCTGTGGTGGGGAACGCGGACGAAAAGCTGCTGGGACGTTTTGTGGAACTGACGGCCAGTCTGGATCTGATTCAGGAAAATCCGAATGAAAAGATTTACAGAGCGCAGGCGGAAGTGATCCGCTCCATCGTGAAACGGGGCGAATCCTGTGTGATTGTGGGCAGGGGAGCGGACTATGTGCTGCGAAACCGTCATGAGGTGCTGAAGGTGTTCATTTATGCGCCGCTCGATTGCCGGATCAGGACTGTCATGGAACGGTATAACTTTAAAAGGGAAGAGGCGGAGAAGGTGATCCGCCACATGGATAAGACCAGACGGAATTATTATGAATATTTTACCGATCGCAACTGGGATCAGAAGGAAGGAAAGGATCTTCTGATCGACAGCAGCGAGTTCGGCATTCAGGGGGCGGTGGACCTGATTAAATCTGCCGCAGAATGTAAATTGAAACGGGATTGGGATGTATGAAGACAGAAGTATTGAATATTGCGCAGGAAAGCAGAGTGAAGTGCCTTCTGGAAGAGAAACTGGAAGAACAGATGCAGGGTACGGTGGAACCGTATCTTGCAGAGATTTGTGAGCGCGGCAGAATGCAGGTGAAGAAGCAGGATGCGGTGGAAGGGACGGACATAGCAGGAGAGGGGAAGGCGGAAGGCCTGTATTATGAATTGTATCCGCAAAAGGAATCGAAAGGGACGATTGTCATCTGTTATGGTTTTACCGAATCCTGTCTGAAATATCATGAACTGATTTACTATTTTTACCGGCAGGGCTATCAGGTAGCCGTCATGGATCACCGCGGACACGGAAAATCTGTCCGGGAGGTGGAGGACGTCACGATTGTACATATTGATCTGTTTTCCCGGTATGTCAAAGACCTGCATTGTTTTGTGAAGACGGTGGTAAAGCCCATGACCGGGGAAATGCCGCTTTACTTATATGCGCATTCCATGGGCGGTTGTATCGGGGCGTTTTATCTGGAACAATATCCGGATGATTTCAAAAAGGCCGTTCTGAACGCGCCGATGCTGGCGCTGAATCTGGGAGCCTGTCCGGCCTGGGCGGCGCGGATTCTGTGCGATCTGAAGGTGATGAAGGGAAGCGGAAAAGAGCGGTTGTTTACACAGTCCGACTTCGATCCGGAAGAGCCTTTTGAAGAAAGTTCAGCCAGTTCAGAAGCGCGGCACGCTTATTACAAAAAGCTGCGCACCCGGGATCCCGATTATCATACCTGTTCGGCCAGCTATTATTGGGGAAAAGAAGCGATCAATGCGGGAGAATTTGTAATCAGTAAAGGACAGGCAAAGAAGGTGAAAACGCCCCTGCTTTTGTTTTGCGCGCAGCAGGATCATCTGGTGAAAGCTTCCGCTCAAAAGAAGTTTATTTCCCGGATCGCGGACGGAAGGTTCATGCTTGTGCAGAACGTCCGCCATGAGATTTACCGCGCGCCCAATGAAGTGCTGGAACCGTATCTGGAAGAAATTTTCCGGTTTTATGAAGAGGAACCGCATGTTGCCATATGATGTGGGAGCCCGCAGACGAATGAAAAGGGAATGAGAAGCGACAAATGAAGCGGCAAATGAAGCAGCAGACATGAAAGGAAGACAGTAAAACAGCGCCTTGTTTCGTAATGGTGTGGAAATACGAAGCAGAAGCGCTGTTTTTATGTTATCACCCGGGATTTTCCCTGTATGCAGAAAATACAAAAAGTTTTTGGCGATTTAAGGATTATTTAATAAATCTCTCTTTATAATGGGTCCATACCGGTGAAAGAAGGGATGCCCTGATGAGAGGAGAAGAAGATGCTGTTACACATATTAAAAAAGGATTTAAAAAGAAAGCGGACCGTGAATCTGATTCTGCTGTTATTCATTATTATGGCCGCCACCTTTCTGGCGGGCAGTGTGAATAATCTGGTCACGATTCTGGGTGCGGTGGATCATTTCCTGGAAATGGCAAAGACGCCGGATTTTATAACGATTGCGGCGGGGGACGAGTCAGAGACGACCGTGGAAGACTTCCTGAAAAGCTGCGAATTCGTGTCAGAATATGAGGTTATGGAACTGCACACCCTTATGGATGGGGAAATTGAAATCGTATCCTGTGCGCAGGATCCCCAAAAGCATACATATGAAAAAGGCAATACGGTCGCCGTCGGAACGGTTCCGGATAATTTTATGAAGGTGTTTGAAGAAACGGGCGGGGCGTTTCAGCTGGATCCGGGAGAGATCGCCATTCCGAGACTGCAGGCGAAGGAGAACGAACTTCAGACCGGGGACGTTCTTAAAATAAGCTGTGGGGAAAAAGCAAAGGAATTTACCGTGAAAGTCATTACGAAGGATGCGGTATTCGGCTCGGAGTTTATGGGCTTTAAGAGACTGCTCATAGCAGGGGAAGATTATGAATGGCTGTTTGGAGAAAATGCAGTCCGCACATGGATTTATGGGATCAATTATACGGATCGGGAGGCCTTCACGAAGGAATTTAACCGGAATGATTTTCAGGTAATATCCGGCATTGAAGGTTCTGTCGTGAAAATGTGCTATGTGTTTGATATGCTGCTGGCCGGTATTTTAATGATCGTGAGCCTTTGCCTGATCCTGATTTCTTTTTTGATCCTGCGCTTCACGATCGTGTTTACGCTGCAGGAGGATTATAAGGAAATCGGGGTAATGAAAGCGATCGGAATCCGGGATCTGAGCATTAAGGGAATTTATCTGCTGAAATACCTGGCTATCGCGGTTTTAGGAGCGGCAGTCGGTCTGGGAATCAGTTTCCCCTTTGAAAAACTGCTGCTTTCTCAGACAATAACCAATCTCGTGGTCTCGGATGTGGAGAATAAAGCGGAAATCAACATTTTATGCGCAATTGCAATTGTTTTGATCGTTTTATTATTTTGCTACAGTTCTACGGGAAAGGTGAAGAAATTTACCGCAATCGAGGCGATCAGAAACGGCGGAAACGGAGAGCGTTACGCGGTGAAAAATCCGTTTCGGCTTCATTCGGGAAGGAGAATACCCGCCACCTTTTATATGGCATGTAACGACATAATCAGCGACAGAAAAAGGTATACGGTGCTGGCAGCGATTTTCTGCATCGGGACGCTGCTGATCCTGCTCCCCTTAAAGGCTGTTCATACGCTGAAGGATAAAAGCATCATAAGAAGTTTCAGCATGCAGACTGCTTCCGTATTTATCAATACAGGCGGCGCAGAAAAATATATTCTGGATGAGGATGATACCGGACTTCTTTCCGATCTTGAGAAAATAAGGAAGACGTTGGACGAAAACGGGCTGGAGGCTACAGTGTGGACGGAACGGGGGTATTCGATTCCCTGTTACGGAAAAGATCCGGAAATGATATTTACCTATTATACATTCCAGCTGTTTGGCGAAAAGGAAGAGGATTATGACGTGATTGAGGGGAAGGTTCCGGTTTTGCCCAATGAGGTGATGGTCACGGAAATAGTAGCAAAAGAACTGGGAGTGGGCATCGGAGATTATATTTATTATCAATATCCGGACAGAGAAGAAGCGTTCCTTGTAACAGGCATTTACCAGAGCATGATGAATATGGGAAAAGGACTTCGGGTGAGCCGGGAGGCGGAACTGGAGCGGCAGTATATCAGCGGGATATTAAGTGTTCAGGCAGAAATCGACAGTGATATGGACGAAGAGGAACTGCGGGAACTGGTGCAGACGATCTTTCCCGATTATCAGATCAGCACCTGCAGGGAATTCGTAAACGGCATGATCGGGGGCATTTTGGATCAGCTGGACGCTTTGCAGATGATGATTGGCGGCGTGGTGCTTCTCATCAATATCCTGATTACGGTGCTCATGATGAAAACGCTGATCACCAGAGAACGGGGAGAAATCGCTATGCTCAAGAGCATCGGATTTTCAGACAGGGCATTAAAAGCATGGCAGAGTTTGCGGATTTTACTGGTGCTCGCCGTTGCGATTCTGCTGGGCACGCTGTTTTCCAAACCGCTGTCAGTTCTTGCATTGGGACCGATCTTTTCCATGATGGGCGGCACCAGGATCAAATTGGTCACCAGGCCCCTGGAAGCATATGTAATTTACCCGCTTTTGCTGCTTTTTGTGACGGGAATTGCGGCATATATATGCGCTGCCGCTGTGAAAAAGGTGGAACTGAAGGAAATTAACACATTAGAATAGGAGCATTCCTGTAATTCAGAAATAATGCCAATTGAACAAAAAAGAACCT
>JAUNGC010000041.1 GCA_030524745.1 Eubacteriales bacterium
AGGTTCTTTTTTGTTCAATTGGCATTATTTCTGAATTACAGGAATGCTCCTATTCCTGATGCGCATTCCCGTTCTATTTGTTCGAGAGATATTCATCCAACTGTCTTTGTACCTCTTCCAGCACCTTTTCGCTTCCGGCCGCTTTTAACTCCTCGTTAAAAATCGGAATATATTCGTCCGGATCCACCGCCCCCACGATCAGGGCTTTAAAATATTTTGCCCTCACATTGGTGATGGCTGCCACTTCATCCGCCACAGGAGCCGGATCAAAGGTAAATCCCATCGCTTTGGAAATGATCGAAGAATCGTTGTACTCGATGATCTTATCGTAAATATCCGCCCCGTCTGTCACCCATGGCGTACATACAAACTGATTGGGCAAAATCCAGCCGGCCCCCAGATGATAACCAACGCTGGACGCGTCCTTTCCTTCCGGATAATCCAGCAGACCGTCCTCATTCACCACATAGTCTTCCCCTTCCACGCCCCAGTTGAGCAGATTCATCACTTCTGTGCTGCTCATGATATAGTTGAGCATCTGCATCGCCTTCACCGGATCCTCGGAACCGGAAGATATGGAGTAGCAAAATACAGCGGAAGTCATCGTTGTCGCATAAGGTTCTCCCAGCGTCACCATGGTCAGATCTACGCCTCCGCAATTGGTTTCCTGGTCCGCTTCCGAAAGCGGATGCCCGTAATCTGAGAAGAACGAAAATGCCTGCCCGGATGTAATATAGGAATAATAGGATTCCGAATCGGACGCCGCTCCGGAATTGATCCAGCCGTTTTCGAACCATTTATGATTATAAGAACACCATTCATAAAATTCATCTGTCTCAAAAAGGTTCACCACTTCCGTGCTGTTAGCGGGATCCATAATTGTTCCGACAGAGGTGAGTCCGACGGCGTCGTTCACAACGGATTTGGCCAGACCGAGATTATCGGCCGCCAGCATCCACATATCAGGCTCTTTCGCAGCGACCTCTTCAAACAGAGCGTCGATATCCGCCATTGTTCTGATATTGCTCACATCCAGATCATATTTTTCCAGAATGTCAGTCCTGAAGAAAATGGTGGGCTGCTGGGAAATCTCCTTGTGTACCGGAACCCCGTATACATAACCGTTTAAGTTCGGAGCGGTCGCCAGTTCTTCCGAAGAATAACTCGCCAGAATATCCTGCCCGTACTGATCCAGAAGATCCGCCATATCCACCAGATATCCCGCGTTTACCCAACTCGGTCCGTAGGCGGAAACAGAAGTGAAAATATCGATGTCGCTTCCGGAACTCAGTTCCAGTTGAATCTGTTCAAAATAAGTGGAAAAAGGAATAATTTCCAGTTTCAATGTCATGTTCAGATCTTTCAGCGTGATCTCGTTGATTTTCTCAATCACCCTGTTCACTTCGCTCTCATTGGGAGAAGCCGCCGGAAGCGCGATCAGCATCCTCACCTCATAAGGATCTTCGGAAAAATCCACTCCGGACGCCTCTTCTCCTTCCTGCATCCCGTTTTCCTGCTGCGTCTCTACGGTATTTTCCCCCGTCTGCGCAGCCTTGCCGCAGCCTGCCAGAGTCCCCACTGCCAATGCCAGCGTCAAAAGATAAGCTAACCCCTTTTTCATTTTGTATCCTCCTTATTTTTTCTTAATCTGAAAAGCATTTCCCGCCTTTTCCATTTCCCATTCACAACCGTTTACAACCGCCCGCACAGGTTCCGCCGTCAAATAAGCCGTGATTTTCTCAATATCCATTCCTTCCGTCTCAATTTCCAGCACATCCGCCGCCAGCACAGCTTTGAACTTTCCTTCCACTCCGTCGTCATAGTAGTTTTGCTCCATTTCGCCGGACAAATTCAAAAGCACTGAAAGTCCCTTAAAGTTCTCTTCCGCGATATGCATGGGCGCCTCTTCCAGCATGGGGAGCATGGAGTCAGGCCGCAGATAAAGCGGAATTTTCTGAATATCCTTCGGCGCCTCAATCCATTTTCCCCCGGCGAGCCGGTTTCCGGTGTAAAAGTCAATCCAGCTTCCTTCCGGCAAATAAATATGATGCACCCGCTGGTCGAATACGGGCGCGACCAACAGCGCAGAGCCGAGCATATATTGAGTGGACAGATTTCTCACATTCAGATCATCCGCGAACTCCAGCAGCATAGCCCGCATCATCGGCAGCCCTTCCCGGTGCGTTTCATAAGCGGCGCTGTAAATATACGGAAGCATACGGTAACGAATTTTGTTGATCGACAAAAATGCCCGCTGCGCTTCCTCCGAGAACACCCACGGTTCTCTCGGCGTAGACTGTCCGTGACTTCTGCTCAAAGGGCTCATCAACCCCATCTGCACGGAACGGATATATTCTTCGTCTGCCGGAACAACGCGGTTTCCTTCATAATCACAATTGTAAAAGCCGCCGATATCAAATCCCCAGAAGGAAACGCCGCTGATGCCCATGCTCAGGCCGCCGTTTAAAATGGACGCCAGGTTATTCTTCGCAGCCGAAGAATCTCCCGCCCAGTTTGCAGGATAATTCTGGCTTCCCGCATAGCCGCTTCTGCCCCAGAGCAGCGCCCTTTCTCCCATCTCCTCCTTCGCTTCCCTGGAGGCCTCATAAATGGTTTTTGCGTAAAGAAGCGTATACTTATTATGACTCTCCAGTCCGGTTGATCCGTCATAGAACACCGCATCCTCCGGTATTTCCTCCGAGAAGTCCGTCTTAATGACGCCGACTCCCATTTTCATAAGTCGTTTTACCCGTTCCTTCATGTAAGCCAGAAATTCCGGGTTGGTAAAATCAAGGGCTGCAACGCCCCAGCCGGAAGCGTCCCCTTCTCCAGGCGAAAAAATGTAAGGTTCTCCTTCCTGGTTTTTTACCAGAAAGCCTCTCTCTTTCATGAGTTCATACTGCCTGGTAAAATCCTCTCCTTTTCCCCAGCGGGACTTCGTCTGCACATAAGGGAACATCCAAAGGGAAAGGTGAATCCCTTTTTCCGTGAGCCAGCGGATCATCCCCTCCGGATCCGGAAAACGCTCTTCATCAAAGGCCAGCAGTTCCGTGCCGCCTTCCGGAGACATCATGTCCAGCCACGCGTCAATATGGACGACGTCCACCGACATGCCGAAGGCCTCCATCTGTTCTACGATTTCTTCCACTTCTTTCCGGTTGATATAACTCATGCGGGACATCCAGAATCCGAAAGCCCATCTGGGAAGCATCGCGGAACGCCCGCTATAGGAAGTATAATCCCGGATCAAACCTTTATAGTCCCGGTTGCAGAACATATAGTAATCCAGATAAGGATCTTCCGTCTCCATCGTGTAGGACACGCCGGAGGTCGCTCCCATATTAAAGTGCGTTCTCGTATACGTGTTGAGCAATACGGAATAGCCTGCGGAACTCATAAAATACGGCATTCCCTTATAAGAAATATCCGAATTGGTGGACTGGGCGTCTCTCTGCCACACGGTAATCTTCTGTCCCCGTTTGTTCAGATCCGTAAACTTCTCTCCGAAGCCGTAAAAAGTTTCATCGCAATACATATAAAAGGTTTCAAACGCGTCCGTCACTTTCCCGTTTTCATCCACCGTAAAGCCAACCGGAACGGCCTTGTATTTCTGATCCACGTTGTGATCCTTGATCTGCTCTCTGGTCAGTTCCTCTCCATCCAGAAAAACCGCCATTTCCCAGGGGCATTTCCGGATGGTCAGGGTAACCCGCTTCGTTTTAAGAACGATAAAATCATCCTCTTCCGACACCTGCGAATTTTCGTATGGTTGGAAGGAAAAAACTTCATTCAGCCTGGGGGAAGCGGCTTCTTCTGGAAACATACGGAACCGGAACGCCGTTTCTCCCACAAATTCAATTTGTACCGCCGCTTTTCTTTTCCGAAAGGTCTCGACCTCAAAGAAAGCGCCCGCCGCTTCTGCGGAATATGCCAGTATCTTATTCAGAAAATCTTTCTGGCCTCTGTGATTAAAATGGCTGTATCCCTTTTCCACCGACAACGGATCCGAGTCCATCTCAGGACAGTAGCCTTTTTTGCCGGTATCCTTTACCTGAATCATTCCGATTACCCCCTTTTCTTCTTTTTGCAATGCAATTTGTCATAAAACTTTGTTATTAAGTTTAAAGTTATTGTACACTACTACCAATTTTGGAATCTATAATTTATATATCCCGGATTATCGCTTTTGTACTTTTCTCGCCATGAAGAAAGCGGGAAACCGCAGGTCATTCATAAAAAAAGACAGCGAAGCCGCTGTCTGTGTCATGTAAAAAACGGCAAGGCCGTGATTCCGAAAATCCGGCCTTGCCGCTGCTCATTTTCACCGCATCCTCATTCGGTTCATCCGTTCAAAACAGAATTTCCGTTCTCCGCGCCATAGGAAAACTCCGTTTCCGCTCTTCTTTCATCAGAAGCGCGGATCAGATCCGCCCTGTTTTTTGCATAGGCTTTCTGAAGTTCCTCGGAATATCCCAGAATCACCCAGGGCAATATATTCTGAATCCTGGACAGAATTTCCTTTACCTGGTCTTCGCTGCTTACGGCATGCGTAAAACATCTTCCGTTTTTCGTGCGAAGCAGCACGGCATAAGTCCTTCCGGTTGTAATAAAGCCTCTCTTATGCGTCGTCACCTGCATATACGCCCATAAAAGATCATTTGCCGGAATAAACAGAGTTTTTCCACCGCTTGTTCCGAGAATGTACTCCCTGCTTATCCGAAGGCTATAAAGCGGCGCCGTATTCTGATAAAACTGCTCCAGCTTCGCCTCCGCTCCGCTTTCCCTGCAATATTTCTGCAGTTCTTTCTGTCCGCCGCCCGTCATAGCCCAGATCACCATAATCGCCGCAACAGCGATCAGGAACAGTCCCAGAAGCGACATCACCGCTACGCCAACGGCTTCCTTATCGCCAATGTAACCGATCTTCAAATAGTAAGGCAGGAAAGCCGCCTGTTCCGCAGCCGATAATTCGTCATATCCGGCGTAATCAATCAAATATTCCCGATAAAATTTCAGGCTCTCCGCATCCATCTCCTCAATGGTGCCGGTCACCTGAAACTGTCCCGTAATCTCATCGGTCAGGCCGTCCAGATAGTCCCAACTCTCTTCCATCAGGGCGTCGCAGTCATCCATATAGCGCTTGGGCGCCACCATTCCCATATATTCCGCTTCTCCCACCGGAATGATATATTCACAGCTTACCGTACTGGTAACGCCATTTTTCCTCTGCGTCGTACTGGCATAATAATCGTAAATTCCATATACGGTGCCTTCCACGTACATTCCCGGCCGGATCTGATCCGCCGTCATCACATCCAGATCATCTTTTCCGGAAAGAAGAAGCAGCAGAGAAGAAGCCTGCAGGCCTATCATCACAACTCCCGCCACTGCCAGCAGCAGAATCACCACAAGATTGTTTTTCAGCGTTTTTTTCTTTAATTCCTGAAACATTTTTTCCCCTCACTTCGAATGATTTATGTTTTTATGTTTTATGCTTTATTCGTCATCAGCTTGATCATTCCCTGATTCAGCCCTTCCACCGTCAGCTTATACATTGGCAGAAGATCCTTGATCGCGGTTTCCGCTTCCCGCCAGGGCGCATGACCGGGTGCCATCTTGGGATTGAGCCACACGATCTTTTTATAATGACGCTTCATCAACTGCAGCCATTCCCATCCGGACAAACCGCCGTTTGGTCCCCGGTAGTTTCCGGAATCGGAGTAAAGTTCCTCCGGCGCCATCGCCGCGTCTCCCACAATGATTACCTTGTAATCGCTGTCCAGATTCCGGAACACCCAGTCCGTGTCCACCCAGTCGCCGTTTTCACACTCCGGCGTCTTGTAGAGTTTGGAATAAATACAGTTATGAAAATAATAGCATTTTACATCTTTAAAATGGTTGGACTTATTCACGGCCTGAAAAAGATCGTTCATCAGGCTGGAATAAGGAATCATCGTGCCGCCGGAATCAAACAGCAAAAGCAGCTTCACCGAGTTTTTCCGCGGCTTTTCCATCACAATCTGCAGGCAGCCGCCGTTATTGCAGGTTTCATCGATCGTGCCCTGGATATCCAACTCGGTTTTCGGCACGTCCAGTTTCGTGGAAAACTGGCGCAGACGGCGGAATGCGATCTGAAACTGTCTGTTATCCAGCGTCCTGTCATCCCGAAAGTCCTTATATTTGCGCGCGCCCACAACCGCAAAGGCGGATTGATAGCCGGTTTTTCCGCCGACCCTGACGCCGCCCACATTGCCGCCCAAATTGCCGAAGGAAGTTTTTCCCATCGTGCCAATCCAGTAGCTGCCGCCGTTGTGCTCGCTGTCCTGATCTTTTAAACGCTGCTTAAACTTCTCCTCCACATCCTGCTTATCAATCTGCAGATCTTCGCCCTCATTGAGCCACTTGCGCGCCTCTTCATGGGCGAGTTCCTGCATATCGGATTTATCCAGCCAGCGCAGCATCTGTTCGCCGACTTCATTTTCCGTCCTGATCGCCTTAAAGCATTCGTCAAAGGCCATGTCAAACTTATCGAAGTCCGTCTCGCTCTTCACTAAAATCATGCGCGCCAGATAATAAAACTGCGTCAGGCTGCTGCCCGCCAGGCCTTTATCCAGCGCTTCCTGCAGCGTCAGCCATTCGCTTAAAGTAATGCGCAGTCCTTTCGCCTTACAGGTATAAAAGAATTTAATAAACATAAAAAGTCTCCACTGTTATCGTTACGCTTTACGTCCACACGTCGTAGCATTATAGCCTCAGACCATCTTGTGACGGACCGTCTCCAGATCTTCATCCTTCTTGACAATAACGCCGATAAACGGCAGTTCCCTCTTAATTTTCTCTGTCGGAATTCCGCCCAACTGCAGCGCGTTGATCCAGTCGATCAGTTCGGAAGTGCTGGGTTTCTTGCGGATATCCCGGAAGGTTCTGATTTCATAAAACACATCCATCGCCTCTTTGAGCAGCTTATCCTCCACTTCCGGATAATGCACGCGCACGATCTCCTCCATCAGCGCTTCATCCGGGAAATCAATGTAGTGGAAAATACAGCGGCGCAAAAATGCGTCGGGAAGTTCCTTTTCCGCATTGGAGGTGATGATTACGATGGGACGGTGCTTCGCCTTCACGGTACGCTTCGTCTCATGGATATAAAATTCCATCTGATCCAGTTCCCACAATAAATCATTGGGAAATTCCAGATCCGCTTTGTCGATTTCGTCGATCAAAAGCACAACCTGCTCGTCTGACTCAAAAGCCTCTCCCAGCTTGCCAAGCTTGATATACCGGGCAATATCATCCACGCCCTCCTCGCCGAACTGTCCGTCATACAGACGCTGAATCGTATCGTACATATAAAGGCCGTCCTGCGCCTTCGTCGTGGACTTGATGTTCCAGATAATCAGCTTCTTGCCCAAAGACTGCGCAACCGCCTCCGCCAGCATCGTCTTACCGGTTCCCGGCTCTCCCTTGATGAGAAGGGGCTTCTTAAGGGCGATCGCCACATTCACGCTTGCAAGAAGCTGCTCGCTTGCCACATATTGTCTGGTGCTGTTAAAAGATTCGCTCATGACTTCATTTCTCCTTTAAATTAGTAAGTCTGTTCTGCATTCGTTTGCTGCAGTCCGCTGACGCTTTGTCGCAGCGAATTGTAAAATCAGACAAAATTCCTCTCTTGAATTGCATTCAATAACATGTTACGATATTTAAGATCCAAAATCAAGAACATTCGAGGAAAACGACATGACAAAAGAGATTTCAAAAAACAAAGGGCAGACACTTTCCTTTGAAGTGTTTCCTCCCAAAAAAGACGATGATTTTGAGAATGCATACGCAGTATTAAATCAACTCGCCCAGCTTAATCCCGACTTCATCAGCGTCACCTACGGCGCAGGCGGCAGCAAATCCAAACGGACGGTGGAAATTGCTTCCTATATTCAGAACACGCTCCATATCACAGCCATCGCCCATATGACCTGCGTCGGTTCCAAAAAGAACGATATCGATCAGGTGATTTCGGCCCTGCAAGAAAAAAATATCAGCCACGTGCTGGCGCTGCGCGGCGACCGGCCGGCCTGGATGGGCGACGCACAATATGAGGACCGCGATTTCGCTCACGCATCCGATCTGACCCGTTATCTGAAAGAGAACACCGATTTTCATATTGCAGGCGCATGCTACGCGGAAAAACATTTTGAAGCGCCTGATCTTGCCACCGACATCCGTCATTTGAAAGAGAAAGAAGAGGCCGGCGCGGAATTTTTAATCACCCAACTCTTCTTTGAAAACAGCAGTTTCTATCGCTTTATGGAAGAAATCGATAAAGCAGGCATCACAATTCCGGTGCATGCGGGCATCATGCCGATCACCACTGCGAATCAACTCGGCACCACGGTTACGCTTTCCGGTTCTTCCGTCCCAAAGGAATTATCCGATCTTATCGCCACCTACGGCGAACATCCGCAGGACATGCGCAAGGCCGGCGTGGACTATGCGGTCCGTCAGATTCTCGATCTGAAGGCTCATGGCGTAAACGATATCCACATTTACTCCATGAATAAGCCTAAAACAACACGGGAAATCGTGGAGGCGATCCGGTAATTTCTTCCGTTCTTTCCTGATTTCAGTCATTCAAACAGGAGACTGCCGCAAAGCCGAATCGGTTCTGCGCAACAGTCTCCTGCATTTTTATCGCTCTTTTTTCTCCCGCGTTTCTTTAATTTTCCGCCTCCCACCAGGAAACTTCCCCCTGGTCCGGCAGCCAGATTTCCATGCTTTCCCCTTTTCCGTACAGCTTGATATTCTTCTCCTGAATCAGCAGAAACGGCTCATTTTCATCCAATGCGATATAACAGGCGATCTCTCCCGTTTTTCCCACAGGCACCACCTGATTAAATACGAGTTCCGAATAAACTTCCGGATGATTCACCGGATGCACAACAGAAGCTTTTTCCCCGGACATATAAACCTCAAGATCCGGAAGCCGCAGATAAGTTGCGGTAAAATCCGCAATGTTTTCGTATGTGAAACAAACCTCATACAGCTTTTGCGTATCCAAAACCCGGTATTGGTCCCTGAGTTCTTCCCTGTTTCTCACTTCCACGCGCAACAGTTTCAACGGCGACGTGTCATATCCGGTATCATATCTGACGTCATAACAGCCCGCTCCCACAGCCGAAAAGCAAACGGCGGTCTCACAGACCAGCAGGATGCACAGAACAATGATGACGGGAAGGCGGCTTTTCCGCGTTTCTTTGCCTGTACGGTTCATTCTTCCCCCTCCTTCGCAAAAACGGACATATCAGGCACATTTTCCAGCGAAATAGTCCCCTGCAGAAAAATAATGCCGTCGCCCCTATCCGCCTCCAGAATCAGTTCCGGCTCCCGGGCGTCTTTGGGAATTCCAAAAAACAGATATCCCTCTTCCTTCTCCCCATTTCCCAGCGCATAACCGTCTTCCGGAAGCAATTCAGAGTTCGACATTCCAAAAGGCCAGGAATCAATTTCGGACATCGAATAAAAGTCCATCGGCTTCTGATAAAAGTCGTTTCCCTCATATCTGTATCCCAGAAAAACGTTCCGGATATACGCATCCGTGTTATAGCCTTCGCTGAATGCGCTGATTTTCACGGCCAGAAGCACTTTATTGCCTTCCTCAAATTCCTCCGGTTCTTCCCGCTGCTGTCCCAGCACGGATACCGTCACCGGATACAAAAAGGGCGGCTGGTCAAACACAAGCGTGTTTCCTTCTTCGGGAACAATCTGTATTATTTCAGCGTTCATTCTCTCCTGAATCGTTTCTTTCCTGATTTCCCGATAGCAAATCACGGAAAGAAACGGTATCAGCGCGAGAAGAAAAATCAGTATTTTAACCGCTAAGGAACCGGACTGTCTGCCGGGAGCGCCGGCGTCGTGTCCGGTGTCTCCATCGGTTTCATGAAGCTGCCGGCGGTCCTCTTCTTTGGAATAGCTGCCGGCAGGCTCCTGCAAAATACCGGAATCTGCCGCATGCGTTTTGTTGTAGGCGGCGCATTTGGGACAGATTCCGGAATATACGTCCCAATCAAACCGTTTTCCGCATTTTTTACATTTGATTTTCATAACGCCTCTCCCTGAAACATCTGCCCTGCATTCTCATCTGCAACCGGAAAGACCGCCGGTACCGGACGGCTTTTTATGACCACTCCACGTCGGAAATTTCGATCTTTTTATCCCGCAGCATCAGATCCTTCACCGCGTCCGCCGCCGGCTTCCCGCCGAAGAGCACTTCATTGACCTGCTCGATGATCGGAAGCTGCACGCCGTATTTTTCTGCCAGTCCCATGGCCGCTTTGGCGGAATACACGCCTTCCACCACCATCTTTACCTCCGCCATGGCCGCTTCCATCGTATAACCTTTGCCGATCAAAATACCCGCGCGGCGGTTTCTGGAATGCATGCTGGCGCAGGTTACGATCAGATCTCCGATGCCGGAAAGCCCGCAGAAGGTTTCAAATCTGCCGCCCATGGCCGTCCCCAGCCTGGCAATTTCCGTAATGCCTCTGGTGATGAGCGCCGCCTTCGTATTATCTCCGTATCCTAAGCCGTCCGCGATGCCCGCTGCCAGCGCTACCACATTTTTCAGGGCGGCTCCCAGTTCAATGCCCAGCACATCGGGGCTTGTATACACACGGAACACCGGACTCATGAAAACGCCCTGAATGAATTCCGCCGTTTTCTTTGTCTTCGCCCCCACCACGATGGTGGTCGGAATGCCCTTTCCCACTTCTTCCGCATGGGAAGGACCGGAAAGGACAGCCACATCCGCCTGGGGCACTTCCTCTTCGATGATCTGGGAAAGCGTCAGCAGCGTATTTTCCTCGATTCCCTTCGCCACATTGACGATGATCTGCCCGTCTGCGGCCACCCCCTGCAGTTTGTGCGCCGTGCTTCGCGTATAAGGGGAAGCTACCGCCAGCACTAAAAGATCCTTATTCTGCGCCGCTTCCTGCAAATCCGTGGTGAAAATGACGCTGTCCGGTAAAATCACGCCCGGCATGCTTTTATGCTCATGATCTCTTTTCAGCATTGCGATCTCATCCGCCAGCGCGCTCCAGACGGTCACCTCATGTCCGTTATTGGTCAAAAGCCAGCACAGCGCCGTCCCCCAGCTTCCTGCGCCGATCATTCCGATTTTTGCCATATCCTTTTCCTTTCCGCTGCTGTCCGGCCATGCCACACTGCAGCTTTCGTCCGCCCTATTTGGTGAGCGCTTCTTTATTTTTCTTCAACAGATAAGTCTTTCTCTCTTCTTTGTGAATCAGCCGTTTGATGTTTTCCCGATGCTTCCAGTAGGCCATCACCGTCAGAAATGCCGCGATTATGTACATTTCATTCAGATGCGCCTGCGCCATTCCAAAAACGCCGTTCTGTCCCATCACCACAATCTGAATCATAAAACCCGCATACACAAGCAGCGATCCCAGCGAAACATAATGCGTGGTCAAAAACGCGCCGAAGAACAAAATCACGCCCATGGGAATAAACGCCGGATGGAAGGAAAGAATCAGGCCCGCTGTAGCGGCAATTCCTTTTCCGCCCTTAAATCCCAGATAAAAGGGAAAATTGTGTCCCAGAATCGCTCCCGCCGCCGCGTACATCGCCAGCAGATAACTCATATCGCTGTGGCTGTCCGTAAAAAGCAGGCGCACCGTCACAATCGCCAGAATACATTTCAGAATATCTCCCAGCAAAACGATCAGCCCCGCTTTCGTGCCGAGCACGCGCAAAGTGTTGGTCGTTCCCGCGTTGCCGCTGCCGTATTTGCGGATATCGATCCCCTTCATTCTTCCATAAATATATGCAGTCTGAAACAGACCGAATACATAACCTATCGCTAAAGCTGCAAGACGTATCATATCAACCGTTCTCCTTCCTTTCCCGAATGATGAATTTCAGCGGAGTGCCTCTGAACCCAAAGGCCTCCCGGATTTTGTTTTCGATATATCTGGTATAGGAAAAATGCATCAGTTCCTTATCGTTTACAAAAATCACGAAGGTCGGCGGCTTCACGGAAACCTGGGTGATATAATAAAGGCGCAGGCGCTTTCCTTTATCGGAAGGCGGCTGCTGCAGCGCCACCGCTTCCGCCATGATTTCATTGAGCACGCCGGTCGCCACGCGCAGCGCGTGATTCTCGATCACCGCATCGATGGTGTCAAACAGCTTCGGCAGACGCTGTCCGGTCAGCGCAGAAATGAAAATGGTTTCCGCATAGGGCATGAAGGAAAGCGTATTGCATATCTTATCCCGGAATTTATAAATGGTTTTATCGTCCTTTTCAATCGCATCCCATTTGTTCACCGCGATAATCATGCCTTTGCCCCTCTCATGGGCAATACCGGCGATCTTGGCGTCCTGCTCCGTCACGCCGTCCTTCGCATCGATGACCAGAACGACCACGTCGGCCCGTTCCACCGCCGTCACCGTGCGGACGATCATATAGCGCTCCAGTTCTTCCTTCACTTTATTCTTCCGGCGAAGTCCCGCCGTATCGATAAAGACATATTCCTTGCCGTTATGCACCACTTCGGTGTCCACCGCATCTCTTGTGGTCCCCGCGATATCGGAAACGATGACGCGGTTTTCCCCGATCAGACGGTTGATGATGGAGGATTTTCCCACATTGGGTTTGCCCACAATCGCAATTCTCGGCCTGTCGTCGTCCTCTTCACCGGCGCTTTCCTGCGGGAAATGCTTAATCACTTCATCCAGCATATCTCCCAGTCCCATCCGGTTTGCCGCAGAAATCGGATAAGGATCTCCGATGCCCAGATTATAAAACTCATAAACATCCGCCATATATTTCTGGAAGCTGTCCACTTTATTGACGACCAGCACCACCGGCTTGTGGGAGCGGCGCAGCATATCCGCCACCTTCGCGTCCGCGTCCACCAGTCCCTGCTTCACATCCACCATAAAAAGAATCACGTCGGCGGTGGAAATCGCAATTTCCGCCTGTTCCCGCATCTGAGACAGAATGATATCGCTGGAATCCGGCTCAATTCCGCCCGTATCGATCAGCGTAAATACCTTGTCCAGCCATGTGATATCCACGTAAATCCGGTCCCTGGTGATACCCGGCGTATCTTTTACAATTGAAATCATCTCTCCTGCAAGCGCATTGAACAGGGTGGATTTTCCTACATTTGGCCTTCCTACCACCGCCACAATGGGCTTACCTTTTCTGTTTGCCATTTCATTACCTTCCGTTTCTAAAATTCGCAATCATTCCGGCCAGTCCGGACGATCGCGTTAAAATTCTCCAAGTATGCTTTCCGTAAAGTCATATCCGCTTGATTTTACAATATTCACCGGCACTTGTAAAGCTTTTGACAGATCATCCACCGTATAATCGTCCAGCAGCACCGTTTCTCCGCTGCGCAGAACGTTCTGCGGCAGGAGCAGTTCGCTCCCCAGATCCCGTCCCCGAAGCTGGGCGATAATATCCTGTCCGGTCAAAAGCCCGGTCACAGTGATCCGCTCCCCGAAAAAATCGTTCCGGATCGGATACACATGCACGCAAAGCCCGGGGAAAACCGCTTCCATCCGCTTCACCATCCTCTGAATATAAGGATAGGTGATCCGTCCCGTCACCGCCGATATTTCCCGCTTTCTCCCGTTCCACTTATCAACCGCGCCATTCTCCGTCAAATTGTTCATGGAATCCTCAAACTCTTCCAGCAACAGCCGGAGCATGCCAACGCCGTTTTCAAGCTGCAGATAACCGTCGTAATTGTCCTCTTCCGGCACTTCCTCTTCCGCCAGAATATACCATTCGTCGCTGGCATGTACAAAATGCAGGCCGTATTCCGGATAAATTTTCTTCTGCCAGCGGTGTATGATTTCCAGCGTCGCTTTCGCATCCTCTTTTTCAAAAGGCTTTAACGGATACAGCCCTTCCCTGTATTTGGAAAGTCCCACCGGAACCACCGAAACGCTGCGCAGATGCGGCAGGTATTTTGTCAGATCCGATATGCTGCGCTCCAGTTCCGCCCCGTCGTTGACATCCTTACAGAGCACGATCTGTCCGTTCATTTCAATTCCCGCTTCGTAAAAACGGTCCACTTTTTTGAGCGCGTCTCCGGCGAACCGGTTGTGCAGCATCATACACCGCAGTTCGGGATTTGTCGTCTGAAAAGAAATGTTGATCGGGGACAGATGGTATTTGACGATACGGTTCACATCTTTCTCCGACATATTGGTGAGCGTCACATAATTTCCCTGTAAAAAGGAAAGCCGGGAATCGTCGTCCTTAAAATACAGGGTTTCCCGCATGCCCTTGGGCATCTGGTCAATGAAACAGAAAATACACTTGTTGCTGCAGGAGCGGTAATCGTCCATCAGTCCGTTTTCAAACTCCACTCCCAGGTCTTCTTCATATTCCTTATCGATCTCCAACAGCCATTCTTCCCCGTAAGGCTTCCTGACCAGCACTTCCACATACTCATCCTGGATCATATACTGGTAATCGAAAATGTCTTCCACTTCTTCGCCGTTTATCGCAAGCAGCTTATCTCCCGCTTCTATTTCCATTTCCTCCGCAATGCTGCCTTCCTGCACGGACTTTATCAAATGTCCCTTTTCCTTCTTCATGCGCAAAACTCCTTTATCCGGCGCAGATTGTCAGAACTGCTTTTGCCAACCTGTCCCATTTATTTTACTAGAAAAATTATGATGTGTCACTAGAAATTTCTTGACGGCAAACCTAACCGATGATATAAAGAAATGGAAGAAACAGGAGGAAAACTTATGCCGAATTTACAAGAGCTTGAAAACGCACTACCCGTCGCCCCCTTAAAAATTATCGCGCTGGATTCTGCACAGAAGCTGGGAGAAAACGTGAATAACTATCTGATCACCTACCGCAGGAACATGAGAAATTCCTCGCATGATGATCCTGCCTTCAGAGGCTATATTGAAGATAATTACCTTGTGGATGCGGAATGCCCCCGTTTTGGCACGGGTGAAAGCAAAGGCGTGCTGCACGAATCCGTCCGCGGCGCCGATCTATTCATTCTGGTCGATATTTGCAATCACAGTATTACCTATTCCATCAACGGGTATACCAACCATAAATCTCCGGACGACCACTATCAGGACTTAAAGAGAATGATTTCCGCCGTAGGCGGCAAGGCAAAACGAATCACCGTCATCATGCCTTTTCTCTATGAAGGACGCCAGCATAAAAGAAGCGGCCGTGAATCCTTAGACTGCGCATACGCCCTTTCCGAACTGGCTGCCATGGGCGTAAGCAACTTCATCACCTTCGACGCACACGACCCCAGAGTGCAGAACGCCGTTCCGCTCTGCGGTTTCGATAACTTCACGCCGCCCTACCAGTTCATGCGCGCCCTTTTGGACAACGTGCCGGATCTGATCATCGACAAGGACCATATGATCGTCATCAGTCCCGACGAAGGCGCGCTTGACCGCACCACCTACTTCGCAAACGTGCTGGGCGTCAACATCGGTATGTTCTATAAACGCCGCGACTATTCCGTCATCGTAAACGGCAAGAACCCGATCGTCGCTCATGAATTTTTGGGCGATAACATCGACGGCAAAGACATCGTCATCATCGACGATATGATTTCCTCCGGCGGCAGCATGCTCGACACCTCCCGCCAGTTGAAGGAAATGAACGCAAGACGCGTCTTCATCTGCACCACCTTCGGACTTTTCACCGACGGCATGGAAGCATTTGACGCCGCTTATGAAAAGGGCTGGTTTGACAAGGTCATCACCACCAACCTGACCTACCAGACCCCGGAACTGCTCGCCCGCCCCTACTACATAGAAGCCGACATGAGCAAATTCCTCGCATCCATCATCGACTTCATGAACCACGACGTATCCTTAAACAACGTCCTCACCCCCACCGAGAAAATCCACACCATTCTCGAGAAATACAACAACAGAGAAGAGTATAATATTTGATGGCTACAAGCCGGGCACAAATAAAAATGAAGACACCGAACGGGGAGCTTGCTCACCGGGCGGTGTCTTTATTTTTGTTTGTATGCGGCGACAGCCGCATAAGCCAATGAATCGCGCCAGCGATTTATTGGCTGGCGCCCGGCGTCCCTCCCGGCAGCCTTCCTCACGCCATCAGGGAGCTTGCTCACTGGACAGTGCTTTTGATTTTATTTGTATGCGGCGACAGCCGCATAAGCCAATGAATCGCGCCAGCGATTTATTGGCTGGCGCCCGGCGTCCCTCCCGGCAGCCTTCCTCACGCCATCAGGGAGCTTGCTCACTGGACAGTGCTTTTGATTTTATTTGTATGCGGCGACAGCCGCACGGCAACCGGTGTAATAACCAGATACAGGACGGTCAGAATCACAAAAAAAACAATATCCGCATCCAAAAATACATAAACGATATTAAAACCAAAATGCAATAGCACTGTGTACAGCAGGTTATTATACTTTTCCAGAAAAATATTCATCAAAACAGTAATGGATGTAATGACGACAATATTGGAAATAACATAGGGGACCGCTCTCCAGTCGGTAAACTCCGAGTCCACCACCCATAACAGAGTATGCCAGAAGCACCACACCAATCCCTGACAGACAGCGGATTTCAGGAACGCATACTTTTTGTTAAATTCTTCTCTCATAAATCCCCGCCATCCTAATTCCTCGCCTGTCGGTCCTGAAGTAAAGGACAGGAAAATACTAAGCGGCAAGGCCGTCGTTCCCGGATTAAAGTAGGATACCATAGGCTTTTTTTCCATAATAGAGAAAATAAGCAGCGACAATATGCTGATTCCAAAGGTAAGGGCAAAGGAGAACAGTAAAGGAAACAGTTTCACTTTACCCGAAAAACATCTTTTTACAAAAGCCCTTCTCGTTTCATCGGGTCTGAAATTCTTCCAGCCAATCAAAAGCAGATAAGTCGGCGACCACGCGATAAGGTTGCGGACAAGCCACATAATGACGGGCGGCGCATGGAAAACCAGACTTGCCGTTCCCGCCCCGAAGATAATAAGCGCCCAGACCAGAATATAGGAACTGATGATATATTTTTTCAAATAATTCGTTCTCATCGCATCAAACTCCCTCTTTCATCATGCAGATGACAAGTTCGCTCCTGATGCCATTTAACTCGATCACATTATCTGCGTCCGACGTATCAAACCGCTCCGTCTGCTTTCCGTCTTTTTCATAAGAGATACTCGTACCGATGCCTTTTGTAACGGCAGTGAAGATTGTACCGTCCGGTATGAGGATTTTTGATGTTGCCGACACCTGATTGATTGCCACCTCCCCTTTGAAAGGACGGCAAACCACTTCCATATCAAGGTTACAATTGATTTCTACGGCGCCGATCACATCTTCCAGAATAACGCGCGGCGTTTTTACATCAAGTTCCAGACTGTCACATTCCAGAGAACAAACCTTCACAGCCCCCGCATTGGCCGCGCATTCAATCTTCCCCGCATAAGTTTTCGGGATTTGGACAAAAATGCTGACGCCTTCCTTGGCCGCCGCCTCCGAAACATTATTCCTACGGTTTATATCCACGTCAATCCGCTTCTTTATATCGTCAATTTTCACTTTAAAGTCGCTCTGAAGCGTAGAAATCGTATTGGACGCCAGGCGGACACGGATTTTCTCCCCCTCATAGCCTGACAGCATCAGTTTCTTTGCACCGCCGAATTTCATATCATAGCGTTTCGGCCCGTCGATATCATATTCCGTAACGCTTTCAAAAAGATAGTCCGCCTGCTTATTCATTCCTCTTCCATTTGAAAGCAATTCATCAATGGAAATATCAAACATGGCGGAAATTGCCATAATGTTTTCAATGTCCGGTATTCCCGCATCCGTTTCCCATTTTGTGACCGCCTGTCTCGATACACCCAGCTTTTCCGCCAACTGTTCCTGCGACATGCCCGCCTGCTTGCGGATGGATTTTAATTTTTCTGCAAATCTCATCTCCCAACCTCCTTCATTTGGATACGCCCAGCATAGAGCACCGCACTTTATATCGCAAGCAAGCAGGGATTGCATTTAGAATTTTCCTGCTACTTATCGTGGCATTTCGCTTTTCAGAACGATTTTATTCATCGTTTGCGCCATACGGGCCGGGAAAAAAACTCTTTTATGAACTATTTTTCCCGATACTCCTTCGCAAGCAAAAACGGCATATACACAATCAGATACAGAAGAATGGTAAAAATCGTATCGCTCCACTGCCGTTCCACTCCCGCAGAAGAAACATTAAACAACGCCAGTCCCAGATTGTTGTTCAGGAAATGAATGACCGTCACCGCCCAGACATTCCGCGTCCGCATGTAAACCCAGCCGAAAAAGATCCCCATTCCCACACAGCCCGCAAGCTGTACCAGAATGCTCTGCACACTGGTAGAGGGACTATAATAAAACAGATTGATCGGCAAATGCCAGATTCCCCATAAAAGTCCCAGCGCGATCACGCCCTTTTTCAATCCAAATTTTTCCTGTAAAACCGGCTGCAAATAGTAACGCCATCCATATTCCTCTCCGAAAAAAGCCGTAAAGCTGAGCAATAAATTCAGCGGCAGAATCAATCCCAGCCACATTCCCAGATCCGGATTGAGCGAAAACGCTTCCGTATCTTCTCCCATCAAATAAGCGGGTACCATGCTGACCGCTGATAAAACGAGATAAATCAGAACGAAAATCCCGATCCCGGCCAGGCTCCATTTCCAGTTTTTTGTAAGGCGCAGCCCATAGGCCTCTCTTTTGTCCTTTTTGTTACAGGGAATCGCAATCAGGCTGACCAGACTGACCGCATACACCAGATAATTGATCCACATCGCCAGTCCCGCATCCGGCAGAAAAACATTGAGAACTGCCAGAATAATCATGACCGCTGTAACAGCAGAGAACACCCCGTAGAAAAACTTCGGCGCAGGCGACTCCTGCCCGTCTGGCATCATTTTTTTCTCTCCGGTCAGCATTGCTCCCGTCATGACGGCAGTCGCAGGCAGATACATCCATATAAGAGGAAACACGCTCACATCCTGCTGCCGATGATAGGCAATTCCCATAAAAACGCCCAGAATTACCGGTATTCCAAAAGCGACTAAAAAATAGATGTACAATTTCTTATTACTGTTTTTCTTCGTCTTCATCCTCTTCTAACTCCTCGTCCATTTTTTCTTCTAATCTTTTCTTTCTCTTCCTGTAAATGCCGCCGCAGACAAAAAAGCCGGCCAGACATAAAACAAACATCACCGCAAACCACCAGACAAATACGGCTGCAACGCTTCGCCAGGAAATGCTTTCAGCATTCATCTTCATAACGTTTCCAATCGTAAATACAATAGCGCATAAAACTCCGCCGATCAGACTGTATCTCACATAGTCCTTCTTCCCCGGTATTTGTTTAAACTGCGTCCAGACGCCGATTTTAATGCATCCGATCACTTCATACACAGCGATCACCATAAAAATGATCCATTCCACCGCCCATTCACGAAACGGCCTGCGCAGGAAAACGCCCTCCACCATGATTGCCGCCAGCAGCATATAAAATGCAATCCAATAGCCATAACTCATCATCCTGTTCAAATCAGCCTGCTGCCGCTCGTCAATCTTCTTTTTTCCAAAAATCTTATCCCAGAAACTCATAATTCCTATTCCTCCCAAAAAAGCTGATCCAGCGTCCGGTCCAGCGCCTTGCATATCGAAATGCAAAGCTGCAGGGACGGATTAAACTTTCCGGATTCTATCATACTGATCGTCTGTCTCGTCACACCGACAAGGGCCGCCAGTTGATCCTGAGACAGATCTTTCTCAATCCGCGCAATCTTCATCTTTTTATTCTTATCAGCCATCTTCTCTACTCCCGTCTCTTCGTTTCCCGATCTCCCTGCTTCTTTTTCTTTACCGCCTCTACAACCAGCCATGCGCATACTGCAATTACCACAATCGTTAATGTATCCATAATTTTCCTTCTTTCTGCCGCAAGCGCGGCTCCTCTTTTTATTTTTTTCGGGAAACGCTCCGTACGGCCTTTTGTTTCCCTGTTGATGTTATATTACTCCTCGCCTTCCATTTTGTCAACTATATTTTACAAATAATTTAATATATTATTCTTTAAGCATCCAATTGCGGACATCGATCAACTTTTTGGATCAACGTTTTTTCTTATTCCGAATAAAAAAAACCGAACCTGACCGCCAATGTCATTCTATTAACATCAGCCTGGCCGTTCGGCTTTTTTTATCCATATAACTCACAATCCGGAGGTCTTCTCATTTTATCCATCCATGGCGGATATAATGCGCATTATCCAGACTGGGAACCTCTTCTGTTTTCAACACCATTTTATGCTGTAACTTTGCCATAAAAAACAGTATCCTGACTTTCAGACTCATATAGCGGCAGGGACGAACCTCCCGCACCTTTTCTGCGAGACGTCCCGTTTATTACTGCAATTCTCACAACAGCTTTCTCCTTCCCCGTTTATAATCCAAGAATATTTTTCAGCATTTTTGTATGAAACGCCTTCCGTTCCTGCGCGTCCTCCAGGTTGATCCCCTGCGTCTTTTTCAGCGTTTCATGGCGGAGAAAAGCGGACTGCATACAGGAAATCAGATAAAACGTCATTTGTGCTGTCTTTTCTTCTTCCCAGTCCGGACGGCACTGCGCCACAAGCGGCAAATATGCCTGCAGGGTTCTCTGGGTATTATCATTTTCCTTTGGAAATCTCATATCCGAAAGCATGGATATTTTGGACACTGCCTGATGTTCAAACAAAAAAGTCAGCGTCATATTCCCCAGATAATCCAGCTTTTCAAATGGCGTATACCCCTTTGTCCGCTCTTCAATGCCGCGGAATTGATCCACAATGCCGTTGATAATTCTTTCCACGCATACTTCAATCAGCGTTTCCTTACTTTCAAAATGATAATTTATCAGTCCCAGTCCCACACCTGCCCGTTTCGATATTTCCCGCATCGTAATTTCTTCCATATGATCTTCTTTTTCATGAATCAAAGAAATCGTTGCTTCTATAATCGCTTCTTTGCCGTTCATTCTTCGCCTCCCTTGCTTTTCTGCATCACGCCGGATTGCGCAGCCATTGTCCGTCCACCACCAGACATTTAATCTGCGGAAAGCCGTCCTCCGGAAAGCCTTCTTTCCTCGTCCCGTCTTCCTCTTCTCCATCCAGAATAAAAGCATACAATCCGGGCAGATCTTCCAAAAAGCCGTAGTCCAGTTCCCCGGTGTATTCCAGATTCAGATAGGTGAGGGAAGCGCACTGTGAAAGAATTTCTTCCATCGTTTTTTCTTCTCCTTCCTTCTCTCCCCGCATTTTTGTTTCTTCTTCCTCAGCCCCGGAAAAAGTGGTTCCGCCCTCCATTTCAAATCCCATGGCAAGCAGATGGGGAATGTAACTGACATTTAAAGTCAGCGTTTCCAGATTGGGAAGTTCCAGAAGCCAGACCGGGGCCCTCATTTCTTTTTCCCCTGCAATGGAAAGTTCTTTTAACGATGGACAGGCTGCCAGTGCTTCATAGTCGGTGGCCGTTCCGATCTCCAGTGTCAGTTTTTCGAGATTGGGAAGTACGGCGATATCCGCAAGGGTGGTCAGATGGTAGTCTGCGCACGCCGTCTCCTCCGCCGGGCACAACCCCTGAATTGCGATAATATCGCGTCCCGGAATCGGACTTTCTGTCAGCGTCACTTCCCGGATCCAGGCAAGTTCGCTCCAGTAAACGGGTCTTTCCATGAATTCCTTTCTCTGCTCATCGGAATAGCCAAAGTGATAGCAAATCATCTTGCGCAGCAGTTCCTCCCACTCTTCCGATTCAAAATGCACTTCCCCGTCCGTTCCCTCAAATCCGGTCTCTTCCTCTGTTCCAAACCGGCTTGCCGCTATGGCAAAAGGATTGTGCAGATCTTCAAAGGGCCAGTCTTCCTCCCCAAGATAGGGGCGGTATTTCAAACTATCCCACTCTTTTTCCCCGCCTTCTTCCCGGTAGGAGGCCGCCATATATCTGGTGATCCCCACGATATCGCACGCCGTATCCGTTTCAGAGGAAAAAGGACAAATGCCGATAAACTCCGCCAGATATGTTTCTCCGGGCACATATGCCACCGCAAACCGGATCTTCTGCTCCCCGGCCATGGCAACAAAATGGTAAAATAAAAGTTCTCTCCCATCCTCGCGCCTGTATCTTTCAAACTCCGGTCGGGAAAACAAAACCGTACTTTTCTTCTCCGATACCTCCACAATCTTCCGTTTGATATCTTCCCATTGATCTCCCGCACCCTCCGGAAACAGCCGTTTTTGTGTCACATGCGTATATACGCCGTAATTTCCGTTCTCCGGATACCAGCTATATTCCAGGCAAATTTCCCACTCCGGCCGGCCCGCGACCCATTCCCGGGGCGCATCATAAGAACAGGCCGAAGAAGAAAAGCCGCCCCTGCTGTAACGCTGCTTCCGGATAAAACAGACACCGGGCACCACAAGATCCATCCCCGGATAAATCAGATTTTCATCCCGGATCTGCTGAGCGTTTGCCTCCATTAAAACAGGCCATTCCTTTCCCTCTCCGTAAAAGTCACCGGCGATTTTCCAGAGCGTGTCTCCCTTTTTTACCTGATAGCGTTTCTCCGCTTCCATATCCTCCAGGAAAATAGAATCGTCCCTTCCGAAGCAGTCGTTCCCTTCTTCCAGGTACAGCAGAGGGTATTCCTCTTCTTCGGCCCCGCCAAAGTCTGCTCCCTCCTCTGCATCCTCAGTATTCGTTTCCTGATAGATATCCTCCTGTTCGGAATTTCCCGCATCCCTTTGCGGAAACTTTGTGGCAAAGGCAATTTCTTCCTCCATTTTTCCACAGGAAACCAGGCTGACTGCCGCCGCCAGAAAAACTGCCGCCGCCGATATAAAAAACGCTGTTCTTTCTCTCTTCATGCCGATATCCGTCCTCCTCCGCCGCAGTCTTTTCTTCGTTCCGCCAAACTGCTATGATATCAGTTTACCATCAGCATGCATCCAACTCCCATCTTTTCTGCATCATAGTTGCATCATTTCTGACCTTCTGCATAACAACCCGAAAAAACGGCGCTCCTTCTTTCCCGTCAGGAAATCCGGAATCGCCGTTTTCTCCGTGCTATATGATATTACCATGCGCCGTCTGAAAAGAATTTATCAGCCGATTTTCACAAAAGTTGCGGATGCCGCCGGTACGGTCAGCACGCCGTTTTCATAAACCGCTTCCCCGTGGTTGGCATAAATGACCTCGCCCCAGCCGTCCAGCTTCACCTCACAGCTTGCCTGCTGCCCGCTGGGATTGTGAATGACCAGAATGGTCTCTTCGCCGCAGCTTCTCTGATATACAAACGGATACGCGTTTTCTTTTGCATATACAAATTTTAACGCCGCCTCGCTCTGCAGAGCCGGATGCGCCTGCCGCAGGGCGTTAAGCTTCTGCACTTCTTTCCACAAAGAACCTTCCGTCTCCATCTGTTTCTTCACAGTAGGACGATTCTCATCGGGATCAAGGTCAATATAAAGCATTTCCTTCGGAGCCGCGGAAAATCCCGCGTTTACCGTATTATCCCACTGCATCGGCGATCTGCTGCCGGTACGATCATAGCCGCCTTCCACAGACACCAGATCCGGCAGATATTTCATGCCGATCTCATCCCCGTAATAGATGTAGGGCGCGCCGGGCATGGACAGAAGAAACGCGAAGACGTTCTTGATCTCCTCTTCATCCAGAAGGCCGCCCAGCCGGGGCGTATCGTGATTACCGGAAGGAATGCAGATCAGGCCTTTCTGATTGGTGGCGTCATAATACTCCTGGTATTTATCCGCAAACGCTTTCACATCCCCTTTTCCTTCTCTGGAAAAATAAGGATGCTCCGTCCGGAAAAGTTCCGTATAGCCGGACGGACCAAACTGTAGCAGAAAATCCATATGGAATCCGCCCTTTAAGGACTGATCCGGCTGGCCCCATTCCGACACCATGGCCGCCTCCGGATATTTCTCATCCAGGAAAGCCCGGATATCCTGCCACAAAGCGATATTGGCAGAGCCGTCTTCATCTCCTTTTACCAGACTGGAGGCCATGTCCACACGGAAACCGTCGCAGCCCATCTGCAGCCAGAACTCCATCACATCCTTCATCGCTTTTCTGGTTGCCATGGCTTCCGGCGACTCGGGAGAAAACTGCCAACTCTTCTGCGGATTCACGAAACCGTAGTTTAACGCGGGCTGCGTGGAAAAGAAGTTCGTCGCGCAGCATCCGTTTCTGGATGAAATTCCTCTGATGCATCCGGAAATATTCTTGACGCCCTCAAAGCCTTCCCATACGTTGTCCGACCAGATATAGCGGTGCGTATATTCATTCTTCTCCGCCTTCATGGATTCCTTAAACCATTTGGATTCCACGGAAGTATGTCCGGGCACCAGGTCCAGAATCAGATGCATTCCTCTTTGATGCACTTCCTCAAACAGACGCTTTAAATCATCGTTCGTCCCATATCTGGGAGCCGCCTTATAGTAGTCCGCCACATCGTATCCGGCGTCCATGAAAGGAGACTCAAAGCAGGGATTCATCCAGATGGCGTTACAGCCCAATTCCTTAATATAGTCCAGACGATTGATGATTCCCTGAAAATCTCCGATACCATCCCCGTTCGTATCCTGAAAACTCTGGGGATAAATTTCATAAAAAACAGCGTTCTTCAACCAGCTTGGCATATCACTTCCTCCTTCTTGCTTGCATTTTGCTTCGGTTGTCTTATAATGAAAATATATCACACAATAAATTATAGCGATAGCACTTTTTCCATCGATAATAGCACTTTTTCTACCAATTTATCACCCGTATTTTTTTTGCAGAAAGGAACCTTCTATCATGCGTTCATTACAGGAACTCCGGGACAGAGGAAGCTTCCTTTTTCCCTTTCAGCATTATAAAATGGACAACCCCTGCGGCAATCTGTTCGTCCCCTATCATTGGCACGACGAAATTGAAATCCTCTACTGTCTGGAAGGACAGGTAACCCTTCTTGTCAGCGGAATATCCTATGATATGAAGAAAGGCTCTCTCTTTTTTATAAACAGCAAAGAGCTTCACCAGATTATCAGCACGGACCCGTCCATGTCCTATTATGCCTATGTCTTTCCTTTGGAAAATCTGCAGTTTTCCGCACCGGACCACTGCCAGACCCGATATTTAAAGCCATTGCTGGAAAAGGCCCTGCTGTTTCCGACACAACTCGCCTCCAATCATGCATGCTATCATGATATCTGCCGGGAAATGGAAACGATCATCCGCGTCAACGAAGAAAAAAGCTGCGCCTATCAACTCGTCACAAAGGCTTCCCTGTTAAAGATCATCTCCTGCCTGGCCCAGAACCGTCTGTTTCGAGATGCGCCCTCCGGCCTGCCAAATTCCCTGTCAGACAGCGATCTGACCATGCGCAATATCATGGACTGGCTGGAACAGCACTATCAGGAAAAAGTCACGCTGGAATGGATTTCTGACAGCTTTCATATGTCCCCCAAATATTTCAGCCGGTATTTTAAGAAGCATTTTCAGACCACCTTCAGCGAATACTTAAATCATATCCGCATAGAAAACGCCTGTATTCTGCTGCTCTCCACTGACCGCGCCGTCGCAGACATCGCTCTTTTCTGCGGCTTTGAAAATACCAGTTATTTCATCCGGAAATTCCGGGAACTCACCGGAAAAACACCTTTAAGCTACCGTACCCTGTACGCAAAGTGAGTCTTCCTGTTCCTTCCGGCAGAAATCACCCCCGCCCACCTGCGGCCCTATGTGCCGTTACGCGTTTTTCGAGCGAAAGCGTGTCCGGAAAGGACGGATGCGCCGCTCCGGGTAGGACGTGCGCGGGCCGCAGGTGGGCGGGCGGGAGGGTCTGTCAAAGCTGACTTGAAAAAGTAAATTCCAGTGCAGAGGTAAATTCCATCGTCCCTTGTTT
>JAUNGC010000042.1 GCA_030524745.1 Eubacteriales bacterium
TGTTTTTTAGAATTTTCAGGGTTGCATTACTGTTTATTTGTCAAGGTTCTGTGTTGTTGTCGTCCGCAGGCGACTTGACTAGATTATCACACGCCGTCCCGGTTGTCAACAACTTTTTTTATTTTTTTCATCCGGCATGCTGTCGGACGAACGGAGAAGGAGGGATTTGAACCCTCGCGCCGCTATTAACGACCTGCACCCTTTCCAGGGGTGTCCCTTCAGCCAACTTGGGTACTTCTCCAGATGTGCTGATTCATCATCAACTATTAAATTGTAATGATCCAAACCTCACCGGACTCCGTAGGATATTTTGTTTGAATCTAACGGAGAGAGTGGGATTCGAACCCACGCGCCCTTTCGGACAAACGGTTTTCAAGACCGCCTCGTTATGACCGCTTCGATATCTCTCCGGGTCACACACAATGTGTCTTTCGTGTTGTTCGCGCTTCATCAGCGCAAAATGTATTCTAACAAAAACTATTGTCAGTGTCAACCAATTTTTTCAAAAAAAATTTCTTTTTTTTGCCAATACAAGACCTTGAATCCGGCACGCTATATCTTGTGCTTTTCCGCCGATCTATCCCCGCAAAAAAACTTCCGCCAGTTTCAGATCATCCGGCGTCGTCACCTTGATATTTTCATAAGAGCCTTCCACCAGCTTCACCTTCCTGTCGGTGAAAGTCTCCACCACCATTGCGTCGTCGGTAATTTGGATTCCGCTTTTCTCCAGCCGCTCCCTTTGCGCAGCCATTTTACAATAAGCCTGGTATATGAGGGAAAAAGAAAAGGTCTGCGGCGTCTGTACCGTCCAGAGAAGATCTCTTCTGGGCGTGGATTGCGCAAAGCCCTCCCCGTCCGCAATTTTGATCGTATCTTTCACCGGCATGGCCGCCACGCAGGCTTCATTTGCCGCGGCCGCCTCCAGACAGCGCTGTAGTATCTCCTGCGTCACAAAAGGACGGGCGCCGTCATGAATAAAAACATACCCTTCCCGCGCGGTGCCGCTCATTTTTTCCGCAATGACAGAAAGCGCACGGAAAACGGAATCATACCGTTCTTTTCCTCCAATGGTAATCGTACCCACCTTTTTGAAATGATATACATCGATAATTTCATTTTTGCAATAGGAAATCTGTCCGGCGTCGCCGACCACAAGGACAATGGAATCGATCAGCGGCGATTCCTCAAACGCCCGCAGCGTATAGTATAATAAAGGCCTGCCGTGAATTTCCAGATACTGTTTGGCAACCTTTGTCCCCATTCGTTTTCCCTGACCGGCCGCCAGCACCACCGCCGTGCAGAACTTTTTTTCCATCAGATTCTCTCTCCCAGCTTCAGATTCGGCACCGCGTTCAGATCCCATCCGTGCCGGACGCCTTTGATATATTCATAATATCCTGCCACGCCGATCATCGCCGCGTTATCCGTACAAAAAACGGGGGACGGATGATAAAACGTGATGTTTCTCTGGGCGCAGGCTTTTTCCAGCGCTTCCCGCAAATGGGAATTGGACGCCACGCCGCCGGCGATCGCAAACTTGTTCATTCCATATTGTCTGCATGCGTGCATGGAATGATCCACCAGCACGTCCACCACCGCTTTCTGGAAGGAAGCCGCCACATCCGCCTGATTCACTTCAATTCCCTTCATCTGACAGCCGTTTAAATAGTTGAGCACCGCCGATTTCAGCCCGCTGAAACTGAAATCGTATATATTATCTTCCACCTTCGCCCTGGGAAACGCGATCGCTTCCGGGTTTCCTTCCCGGGAAACCTTATCGATCTTGGGTCCGCCCGGATAGCCCAGGCCGATGGCGCGGGCCACTTTGTCGAACGCCTCGCCTGCGGCGTCGTCTCTGGTTCTCCCCAGAATTTCATATTCTCCATAGCCCTTCACCATCACAAGATGGGAATGTCCGCCGGATACCACAAGGCACAAAAAGGGCGGCTCCAGTTCTTTATTTTCAATATAGTTGGCGCAGATATGCCCTTCGATATGGTGCACGCCGACCAGCGGTTTATCCGCCGCAAAAGCGATACTCTTTGCCGCCGATACGCCGACTAAAAGAGCGCCCACCAAACCCGGTCCATAGGTGACGGCCACCGCCGTAACGTCCGCCAGCGCAATGCCGGCATCCGCCAGAGCCTTTTCCACCACCTGATTTATTTTCTCAATATGTTTTCTGGACGCGATCTCCGGCACCACGCCGCCATAGAGCGTATGCAGGTCAATCTGCGAATAAATCACATTGGAAAGCACCTCTCTGCCGTTCTTTACCACAGCGGCGGCCGTCTCGTCGCAGGAACTTTCAATCGCCAGAATCAATACGTCTTCTTTTGTATTCGTCATCTCATCAATCCTCATGAAAACAGTTCAGACAAGTTTGAAGCGTCATTCTTCGTCAAACATAAGATCCACGGTTCTGCCGTCTTTGGCCGCGATCGCATCCGGAAAAATCTTGCGCACGCCGCCCATAAAATCCTCCGGCCTCACAAGAGACGGGCTGTAATGAGTCAGCCACATCTGCCGCGCCTGCGCGCGCTTCGCCATATCGGCGGCTTCTAAAAACGTCATATGTTTATGCTCTTTGGCCTTTTCCTTCTTTTCCGCTTCGCCATACATGCCTTCACAGATAAAAAGGTCCGCCTGGTACGCGTTTTTCACAATTCCTTCGGTCGGCCGGGTATCCGTACAGTAAGTGACCTTCAACCCCTTACGCGCGCCGCCCATCACCATATCCGGCGTATAGATTTTGCCGTCCAGTTCCACCGTCTCGCCCTTTTGCAGCCTATTCCAATAGCGTTTCTCAATCCCCAGCGCTTCCGCTTTGTCAAGCTGGAACTTCCCCGCCCGCTCCACAACGATGTTGTAGCCGTAACAGATCACATTGTGGTTGACCCGGAACGCTTCAATTCTGAAACCGTCAAAAGGAAACGTCTGCTCATTGCCTTCGATTTCCACACAGCGGATCTGAAACGGCAGTTCCGGCGCGATCACCCGCAGCGCGTTCACGGTTTTCGTCAGCCCCTTTGGACCAATGAGAAGCAGCGGCTCCGTCCGTTCTGCATTTCCCATGGTGAGAAGCATCCCCGGCAGGCCGCTGATATGGTCCGCATGAAAATGTGTAAAGCAGATGACGTCGATGGGCTTCGGACTCCAGCCTTTTTCCTTCATTGCGATCTGGGTGCCTTCTCCGCAATCGATCAAAATACTTGTTCCGTTATAACGGGCCATCAGGGATGTGAGCCACCGGTATGGCAGCGGCATCATTCCCCCTGTTCCCAAAAGACAAACTTCCAGCATTTCTTCCTCACATTCTGCCGCAGTCCGGCATCATTCCCGATCTGTTACAGAAGTTCGGTGATTTCTTCTTTTTCCACGGGAACTGCAAACTGCCCGATCAATTTCCGATAACAATCTTCGCAAAGATCAAATTGATGCCTTTCTCCGTCCATGGAACTGAAATATCCGAAATTCTGTTTTCCCCAAAAACAGCCTTCTTTCAGAACGCCGTTTTCCACCTTCAGGCTTTTGCCGCATCCATTACAGATAACGGCGCTTAACATTTTTTCGTGATCCGTGAATTTACGCATGTGACATTCTCCTTCTTTCGAATCCGTCCTCATATTGATGATTCCGCTTTCAGTATACAGGATTCCCGCATTCGATAACAGCGGTAATTCTTCCATGCGTTTCCTATCTTTTCCACATAATCAGCGCGTCCTCTTTCGGATTCTCATAGAACCCTTTGCGCACTCCCTCTGTGACAAATCCCAGCTTTTCGTACAGGCGTATTGCCGGCATATTGCTACTTCTGACTTCCAGCGTAAAACGCTCTATGCCTCTCGCTTTCCCTTCCCGCATGAGCGCAAGCAGCATCATCCGGGCGATTCCCCGCCGTCGAAAACGTTCTTCCACCACCACGTTACAGATGTCCGCCTCCTCAAAAGACTGCCAGAATCCGCAGCACGCGACCACGCCGCCGCCCTGCTGGGCCACAAGGTAATACGCATTTTCATTCGCCAGCGCATCCAGATAGGATTTCTGCGACCATGCCTCTTTCGACGCTTCGGCTTCCATCTGCGCCGCCCGGGCAGTATCCGTTTCTTCCATTCGCCGGAAAATGATTTCCGAACTCAAATCATCCATTCTTTTTTCCTTCCGCGCTGCCGGGCGTGATCCCGGCTTTCATGCGTTCCCGCTCCGCTTCGTTCGCTTCCATCCGCTCCCGTTCCGCCTGGGACATGCGCAGATATTCCGGCGCAAACGCATCGGCGCCGACCAGTTTTCCGGCTTTTGCATATTCCGCGCCCAAAACTGCGACGCTGGCCGCCCTCTGGCGGTTGCAGCTTGCAGGCGCAAAGCTGTAAGGGACCTGCAGAAGTTCTTTGAATACATTCCGATAAACCGGCACGCCGTCCCCCAGGAAAATCACTTCCCTGCCGGTTTCATTTATTTTCCCGGCAAGTTCCTGCACCGGCAGCGCACACTGCGTAAGCTGCGCATGCAGAGCATATGAGCCGTCCTGTTTTTCAAACGTATACAGTCCCGTGTAAACCTGACTGCGTCTGGCGTCCATGACAGGACAAATCAGCTTATCGCAGCCATACAGGTTCATGGCCAGCGCGTCCACGGTAGGTACCGCCGCCAGTTTTGCTCCCAATGCCAGTCCCAGCCCCTTCGCCGTAGCGGAACCGATCCTTAAGCCCGTAAAAGAACCGGGGCCTGCCGCCACCGCTATCACATCGACGCCGGAAAGATCCAGTTCCACCATTTTCCTGATCTCGTCCAGCATCGGCAATAATGTCTGGGAATGTGTCTTTTTGTAATTCGTGCTGTACTCTGCGACCAGCGTATCATCTTCCATATAAGCGACGCTGGCCACCAGGCCGGAACTGTCCAAAGCCAAAATCTTCATATAGAGACTTCCTTTTCTGTCAGTGTTATTTTCCTGTAATCAAATCCTTTTTCCAGATCTTTTTCAATCTTTACTTCCATATAAGAGGAAGGCAGAATCTCTTCAATCAGATTCGCCCATTCGATCAGGCACAGGCCTTCTCCGTAAAAGCAGTCCTCATATCCGATCTCTTCCATTTCCTCCACGTCGCCGATGCGGTATACGTCAAAATGATAAAAAGGCAGTCTGCCCTCTTCATAAACCTGCAAAATGGTGAAAGTCGGGCTGTTCACCGGTTCCGTAATGCCAAGGCCCGCCGCCACGCCCTGCGTAAAGACCGTCTTTCCCACGCCCAGATCGCCGATCAGGGTATATACCTGTCCGGGGCGGGCTGATTCTCCTATTTTTTTCCCAAAGGCGAACGTATCCGCCGCGCCAAAACTCTCGATCGTCATAATTTTCTCAGAAACACTCCCTGTATTTTCGTTACGCTTCAGCCTGCCGCCGGGCCGTAACGCATCATTTCCGCAAATACTCACGTCCGGATCTGCACTTTCTTCGGGGGCATGTGACGGGAAATCATCGCAATCACTTCCGTCTGCTGCCCGCCCAGATCTTTTCTGGGAAAAATGCTGGCGTTGATTCTGCTGGTATACAAAATGATGCTTCTTCCCGTGGAAACCGCCTTGTACATATCGGACCATTTCTGGAACTGCTCCGTCTCCCCCTGGGAGACCGTCACGCCTTCCTCCGTCATCTTATAATGAAGCGGTTCCTTAAAAACCGGATTCAACGCCTGCTTCTTCGCCCGCAGATAAAGAGATACCGGCTGATAAACTAAAATGACCAGTCCCAAAATCAGATAGAGCGGATAACCGTTCATAAAAAAGGCCACAACGCCCAGGGCGCCCACCGCGCTCCCAAGAATCCCGGCTGATCCCGTATAGGTATGATGCAGCATGTAGTCGTATAAAACGCCCGCATTGATTTTTACTTCAAATTCCACTTCCATATTGCCTCATTTCCGCGCCGCTTTCACGCATATCATTCTCCGCGCCCCACAGAAAACTCTGATGTCAATACTAATAGACTACAACAGAAAAAACAGGCGGTCAAGCAAAAAAAGGCGTCCGGCCCATCGCAAAACGATTTTAACGGCCGGATGCCTTTCCTTAAAATATCAAAATAGAGATGATCCGTATACGCAAAAGCTTTCCTCATTCATGCCGCAGCGCGTCTATCGGGCTCATTTTCGCAGCCTTTCTGGCAGGATAGATGCCGAAGAATATGCCGACTGCCGAAGAAAACAGAGATGCGCCCAGCACCGTTGACAGCCTCACCTGCGCCGAAAAACCGATCAGAGAACAAATGCCGTTGGCGCCCAGCACTCCCAGCATAATGCCGATCAGTCCTCCCAGCAGCGTGATGATGGCGGATTCCGATAAAAACTGGAACAGAATGGACGCCGTTCTGGCTCCCAGAGATTTTCGGATTCCGATTTCCCGGGTTCGTTCCGTGACGGATACCAGCATGATATTCATAACGCCGATACCGCCGACCAGCAGAGAGATCGCGGCCACCAGCACGACAAAGGCGGTGATATAGCCCAGGATGGAATTGACCTGCGCCAGCGCGTCATTGAAGCTTTCCACCATAATGACGCCCTCGCCGCGCACGTTGTGCCTCTTCTCCATCAACGCCACGCTGTCCTGCGCGATCTGCGAAGCGTATTCATTTCCCTCTCCGATAATATAAAACTGACTGAAATCGCCAAGATAAAATCCCATCGATTCCAGCACGGAAAGTGGCGCTTCCATGGTGAGCATGTTTCCGTTCATCATATTGATCAGGCTGGCCGCGCTGTCCTGGCGGATTCCGACGATCGTAAACTCCGACGAGATCCCGTAAACATCCACTTCCAGCGTCATCCCCAGCACGTCCGTATTCCCGAACAACTGCCGGGCGGCGCTTTCCGGAATGATGCAGACCTTCTTTGCGCCGTAATATTCGCTTTCCGTAAAAAATCTTCCTTTGATAATCGGATCACTGTTATAATATTCCATCCCCAGCGTGCCGCAGGACATATAAAGATCGGAACTGCCCTTTCTGGTCATCGTTGTAGCCCATACCGTGTAAACCGGCGTGACCCCCTTGACGTGATCCACCTGCTGCGCAATCGCGTCAAAGTCCTCTTCCGTAAAATAGACCGGATTGTCGCTTTCTGTGTCATTCGTGTAAATCGCCACCTGGCCGCCCGCCATGCTGTTTAATTCCCCGTTCACCTCCGCTTTGATTCCATTGCCTACGGATATGATCATGATGACGGAAGAAATGCCGATGATGATTCCCAACATCGTCAGAAATGACCTTCCTTTATTGCTTCTGATATTCATCAGGGCAATTTTCAAATATTCCCAAAGCTGTGACATGTTGCTCTCCTTCCGACCATTTACTGGATCACAGGCATCACCTGCATTCCCTCCTCAATGTTCAAACCGGAAGCAGTGACAACGATGTCGCCTTCCGAAATCCCTTCTGTCACTTCCACGTCAGTGTCATTGGATATTCCCGTTACAACGCGCTGTTTCGCCACAATTCCATCCTTCACCACATAGCAGAAATCTCCGTCTTTGTCCGTATTAACGGCCTCGTAAGGTACCAGTACCGTTCCTTCCGACTCCGCCGTATGGATATTGGTTTTGCCCTCTACGCCCAGAAAAATATTGCCGTCCGGATTTTCCACGACGATGTCCGCGTTGATGACCAGCGTATTCTGCTCGTTATTCTGAGCCATCCGGTTGATCTTATCCACTTTTCCCTGATAGGAAAAACCGGCGATCGTCACATCGGCTTCCTGTCCAACCTTTACCTTATCCAGATCATATTTGGTCAGTTCCACCGTAACCTTCACGTCCTGCGTGCTCTCGACGGTAAACAACTGCGCGCCCTCTGCCACCGTAGCGCCTCCCACCACGGAAACTTCCGTCACGACGCCGTCAAATTCCGCCGTAATGCCTGCGACGGCCGCCGCCAGATCTTCCGACGCCTGTTTTGCCGCAAGGTTTGCGCTTTCCACTGAAATTTCCTTTTCCTGCTTCGCATAGCCGTTTAAAATGCCGCCTTCCGAAGAACTCTGCTTCGACTCCCGGCGGGAGATTTCTTCGGTCATATCGTTCAGCTTCTTCTCTTCCGCATCAATCACCCGCTGTTTCTGCTTGAGTTCTTCATCGTTTTCCAGCATGCTCAGTTGATTCTGCACATCGGTATGCTGACTGTTGACGTTGTCGATCACTTCTTCGATATTTTCCTCTTCTTTGCTCCCGGGTCTGGCTTCAGCCAGTTTCCGGTTCTGATAGGTCAGTTCCTGCTGAAGCTGTTTATCCCAATCGTACAAAGCCTCCCGTTTCGCGGCGGTGGCATCCTCCAACTCATATTTTAAGCCCTGCACATACTGTTCCTGGTTTGCCTTCATTTCCTTGAGTTCTTCCAGCCCGATGGTTGCGCTGGAATATTCATTCTGGTTTTCATTGCTTTCCTGCATCGCGCTCTGATAACTATTTACCGCCTGAGACGCTTCCAGGTCCGCCTTCGTCTTCTGCAATTCCAGATCCTGCGTATCAAAAGCGAGAAGCAGATCGCCAGCCTTCACCTCATCTCCGAGCTGCACATTCACCTGCGCGACTTTGGCGCCGACCGGCGCAAAGTAAGTCTGGCTTTTCGTGCTGCCAACCTTCCCGCTGGCTGATATGTTTTCTTCCACATCGCCCGTATAGGCGGTCGCGCAAGTCACCGGCATGACGGAACTGCCCGCCGTCACTTTCGAAAAAATAAAAATCAACAGAATCAATACAATGATAACGCCCAATACCACATATTTCTTCTTGATTTTTTTCTTCGTTCCCGCCGCTTTTGCGCGCTTCTTCCGGGACTTTTTCCCGTTTCCCTCCGTTGTTTGAACCGCTTCGTTTTCTTTATTCTTTTCTTCACTCATGTTCCGTTCCTCCTGCATTTTCTGTAATCACCAGATCCTCTTCCACCTTGCCGTCTTTAATGCGGATAACCCGCTCGGCCTGGGCTGCGATCTCGTTGTCGTGAGTGATCAGAATGACCGTCCTTCCTTCTTTATGTAACTGCTTCAGAATCCCCATAATTTCCTTCGTGGAATTGGAATCCAGATTGCCTGTGGGTTCATCTGCCAAAATCACCGGCGGCGCCTGGGCGATGGCCCTCGCAATCGCCACTCTCTGCTGCTGTCCGCCTGACATCTCCGCTGGTTTATGCTGCATGCGGTGCTCCAGTCCGACCTTCTTCAGCGCCTTCTGCGCCAGTTCCCGGCGTTCCCGTCTGCCAATCCCTCTGTAAATGAGCGGCAGTTCCACGTTCTCCTCCGCCGTCAGATTCGGAATCAGGTTAAAGCCCTGAAAAATAAATCCGATTTCCTGATTCCGGATATCGGAAAGTTCGTCGTCACTCATGGAGGATACGTCCTGTCCGTGTAAAAAATAAGAGCCGCTGGTAGGCACGTCCAGACATCCCAGCATGTTCATCAGCGTGGACTTTCCCGAACCGGAATGCCCGATGATCGCCACAAACTCATTCTCTTCAATCGTCACGTCCACATGATCCAACGCCCGCACTTCGTTTTCGCCCGGATTATAGATCTTGCAGATATCCTTCACTTCTACCAAAGCTCCCATGTATCTCTTCCCTTCTGTATTATTTATCTAATACAATAATACTGCGCCGCATATTTGTCAAGATAAAAATAACTTATCATTTTGAGTCTGGTATATTGTATACGAAAGATCTTTCTAAAATCCCGACAGCTTTTTAAAATATTTCTTAAATTTTTCAAAATACGCGCAGACGGCAAATGCAAAACAGAGAAAAGGGGAAAAACGATTTCGGCGGCCCTGATCTGACTTTCAGGGCCGCCGTACCGTAATAACGCGCAAGTTTAACAATGTTTTCTTTTCATGATAAATTCTCTGAATACCGTTTCTTCCGTTAATTCCTCATATTTTCCCGATATCCTGATTTCTCCGTTTTCCATGAACAAAATCTCGTCATATTTTTTAAGCACCTCCGGATCCACAAAATGCGACACATGAATTACGATGCAATCCTTCAATTCCGATACCCATTCTTCAAAAAGTCTCCGGTTTGATACATCCAGTGACGACACAGGTTCATCCAGTAACAGGACATCTTTCTTTTGATATGCTAATCGGGCAAGCGCAATCCTCTGCCGCTCTCCTCCGGACAGACGATACGCTCCATTTCTGCAATTCATTTGCCATGACACACGCTGCAACAGATTTCCCAGATTCAGAAAATTCTCGACCCTGAGCCGGTCCTCTTCTGTACTCTGATGATAGAGAAAAATATTGTTTTCTATCGAATCGTTCATAAAGAAGGGTTCCTGGTTCATAATGCCAATATTCGAAAAGAAATCATTTTCCTCAATCTGCTGCGCCAATATTCCATTGATTTTCACGCTTCCTTCCGCCGGCGTATAGATCTGCATCAATAACTTTAACAATGTGCTTTTTCCTGCACCGCTTGGGCCGACAACCACATATTTCTTTCCTTTTTCAAAGGAAAAATTTACTTTATGTAAAATTTCAGTTTCTCCTGTTTGTATCGTAACATTTTCAAGGCTGATATTCTCAATTCCCCGAATATGCCTGCCGGTCATGGATTCCTCTTTGTCATCGCCGGCAAGCTGCTCAAGTTCCGCCTTCATCCCTTTTACCGAAAGCATTTGATTGACCAGATGGGAAAATGATGTGATCGGCGGCGCGATGTTATCCGAAATCTGAAGCGCTGCAAATAAAGCGCCTATACTGATATGTCCTCCGCGAATCAGAACAATCCCGCCCACTATTGTCAGAATATACCCTCCATATCCCAATAAGCCGGATAATAGGTTTGATTCCATACTCGTTTTTACATAATCTAATTCTGCGGCGTTTGCATTTTCTCCCGATTTTACAAGTTTTTGAACGAAAACATTCTTCAAATGACAGGATTTCGCAAAAAGAAATCCTCCCAGAAAATCACTCAGTTCACCATTCAGTTCCTTTAATGACTCACTTATGCAGATTCTTTTCGCATTCAGTTTCTTTCCGAACAAAAGCGGATTCACAAGCGGAAAAACAGATACCAACATGACAACCAGCATCAGGCGGAAGTCCAGATATATTAATGAAATTATGGAACCAACCAATGTAATACAACATTTCAATATCGTAAAAGCCGTCATATAGTAATTTTCAATGACCGCATCAATATTATGATTAAAAATCGATACATAGTCAGATTGATTGACGCTGTAAAACTCCTCAGACGTTTTTTGATATACAGCGCCTGCAATCTTTTTCCTATAATACTGTCTGCAATTATTCCTGAATAATTGGGAGACATAAGTTTGTCCAATATCACTTATAACAATGCCCAGTGATGCAAGGCACAGAATCACTAATAAAATGCCAATCTGACTTCCCTGTGCTAATACAGAATCAATAATATGCTGTGTCAGCAACGGAAAACATACATTAATTCCCTTTGATAATGCCCCCAAAAGGCATATGACCGCTGCTAAACAGGAGATTCTTTTTTTCATATTTCTTATTCTTCCTTTCGCTTCACTCAAGGCGCAAAATGCCGAACCGGAATCCCCCTTGCCTGAAACATCATATGCCTTATTTCAGCGGTACTATTTCCGGGAGTCCTTCAAAATAGGGCTCAGCTTTTTATATACCAGAATGGTAACAACAGAAACCAGCGTTCCTTTCAGAAGGTTTAACGGCGCCACGCACAAAATCACCAGGCCGGTCACATCGTGAATGGAGGCATGAATGGCCGTCCCCATTGCGATGATCGCATCCAGGGGCATTCCATACATCTGCGCGAACTTTGGGATCAGATAAACCGCATTGAAGAAGGTTCCGAAGGCCGTCATGATGAGCGTTCCCGTAACGGTGCCGATAACCGCCCGTTTTCTGGACTTTTTCTGCAGATAGATGATCGACGCGGGAAGCACCAGCATACAGCTTATGACGAAATTCGCCAGTTCTCCCACAAACGCGGTGGAGGTGGGCTTTAAAAAGATTTTGATGACTATTTTACAAAACTCGATCATCACGCCCGCTACCGGTCCATAGGCAAAAGCGCCGATCAGCGCCGGAAGCTCCGAGAAATCCATTCCGTAAAAGGGAGGCGCAAAAGGAACCGGGAATTCCAACACCATCAAAACTGCGGAAATGGCGGAAAAAACACCGATGACCGCAATTTTCCGGGTCGCCAGCACGCGTTCTGTATCCCCGTTCTTTCTCTTCACCGCCTTTTCCACGGCATAGGCGATCAGAAACGCCAGAATCACCAGTCCCAGAAACTGCAGGACAAATACAAGGTTGTCGGAAATCGTTTGAAATACTGTGTTCATTTTTTTCTTTCTCCTTTCGAATTGCGAAGGAAAAGTTCTTTTGTACCGGTCTTAAGGGGATATGACAGACATGAAAATGGTCCGCATTTCCATCCGGCAACTGGATCGATAGCAGACCTGAAAATGCTCCGCATTTTCAGGTTCGCGTTGCTCGCCGGAAAGCTTCAGGAGAAACTGCTCATGCGAGCATGGCAGTTCCTCCTGAAGCTTTCCGGCTCTGCCATATCGCGCAAAAAAAGACCCGGAAGATCTTTTTCTTCCGGGTCTGAACTGACCAGATTCCTGACACAGGAGAGGGACTGATGAACGGCAATCCGTCTCTTTGTGTGAAGGCTTTCTACGACGGCAAAAAACCGCCGCATTCTTCTTTCATCCAGACTGTACTGTCGGCTTCGGAGTTACACCGAATCATGCTGTGGGAACCTTCTCATGGTTCCTTTGGCTCGTGGGCTATACCACCGGTTGGGACTTACACCCGACCCTGAAGAACTTTACCTTATATTGTTTACTTGGCTATCATACTCCCTGACCATATGATTGTCAATGCTTTTTTGTTTCTCCCGCTTTATCTCCCGGCTTATCATCCATGCGCATAGTCAGACTGATCCGCTTTTTTGCCAAATCCACGTCCAGCACCTTCACATCCACGACGTCGCCGACGCTGACCGCCTCCAGCGGATGTTTGATGAAACGGCTCGTGATCCGGGAAATATGAACCAGTCCGTCCTGATGCACGCCGATATCCACAAAGACGCCGAAGTCGATCACATTGCGCACCGTTCCTTTTAAGACCATGCCGGGTTTTAAATCCTTCATATCCAGCACGTCGCTGCGCAGAATCGGTTTGGGCATATCCTCTCTGGGATCGCGGGCAGGTTTTTCCAGTTCCTTCAAAATATCGGTCAGCGTAATTTCGCCGATGCCCAGTTCTTCCGCCATTTTTTTCTTATCCCGGATTTTTCTCTCCAAAACAGCCGTTGCCGAAGCGTTGCTTTTTGCATTATTTCCTGCATTTCGATTTAGAGATGCATTATTTTCTTCTTTCTTCCTGTTATCCGCACTCTCTCCATCCAGAACCATACCGCTCATCGCTGCGGCCAGCGCTTTTCCCATTGCCGTATTCGTGTTGCGAATCACGATCTGCTTCTGTCTTCTGTCGTTTCGGCTGCGCCCGTTCTTGCCGTTTTCCGCCTGTCTGCCGTCCTGTACGCCGCCCCTGTTCTGAGCGGAGCCGTCTGCGCTCACCGCCTTTTTCGCTTCCGCCTGCAGGGTGCGCACATCGTCCAGCGTCATATCCAGTTTTTCCAGCAGTTTCATCGTCGCGTCATAGGATTCCGGATGAACGCTGGTGGCGTCCAGCGGATTGTCCCCATCCGTAATGCGCATGAATCCCGCGCACTGTTCAAAAGCTTTCGGGCCGAGTTTCGACACCTTCAGCAATTGTTTCCGGTTCGTAAAACGTCCGTTTTCTTCCCGGTATTCCACGATATTTTTCGCAATCGTTTTGGAAACGCCGGAAATGTATTCCAAAAGCGACGCGGAAGCGGTATTTAAATCCACCCCCACCTTATTCACGCAGTCTTCCACGACGCCGCTCAATGTCTCGCCCAGCTTCTTCTGGTTCATATCGTGCTGATACTGTCCCACGCCGATGGATTTCGGATCGATCTTCACCAGTTCCGCCAGCGGGTCCTGCAGACGGCGCGCTATGGACGCGGCGCTTCTTTGTCCCACGTCAAAATTCGGGAACTCTTCCGTCGCCAGCTTACTCGCCGAATATACGGACGCGCCGGCTTCGTTTACGATCACGTACTGCACCGGCTTTTTCAATTCCTTAATCAGTTCCACAATGACCTGTTCGGATTCCCGGGACGCGGTGCCGTTGCCCACGGAGATCAGCGAAACGTCGTATTTGTCGATCAGGCGTTTCAATTCCCGCTTGGCTTCTTCCACCTTATTCTGCGGCGCGGTAGGATAAATGACCTTTGTATCCAGCACTTTTCCGGTGGGGTCCACCACCGCCAGTTTACAGCCTGTCCGAAACGCCGGGTCCCAGCCCAGCACCACCTTTCCCGCAATGGGAGGCTGCATCAGAAGCTGCTCCAGATTTTTCCCGAAAACGCTGATGGCTCCTTCTTCCGCCTTCTCCGTCAGTTCATTGCGGATTTCCCGCTCGATGGCGGGCGCGATCAGACGTTCATAGCTGTCCGCAATCACTTCTTTTAAAACAGGCTCTGTCACCGGATTGTCCTTCAGGATCACCTTTTTTGCCAGATACTGCAGAATGCGGTCTACCGGCGCATCGATCTTCACCGTCAGAAACTTTTCTGCCTCTCCCCGGTTCAATGCCAGAATTCTGTGACCTGCCGCCTTTTTCACCGGTTCCTCATAGGCATAGTACATTTCATATACGCTGGCCGCTTTCTCATCCTTGGCGGCGCTTACGATTTTCCCTTCTTCCATCGTGAGATTCCGGATAAAAATGCGGTAATCCGCCTCATCGGAAATGCTCTCCGCGATGATGTCCTTCGCGCCCTGAAGCGCTTCCTTTCCATCGGCAACGCCCTTTTCTTCGCTCACATATTTCTGCGCTTCAATCTCCGGATTTTCCGTCGTCTCCTGCGCCAGAAGAAACTGCGCCAGTCCTTCCAGCCCCTTTTCCTTCGCCACGCTCGCCCGCGTCTTTCTCTTCGGACGGTAGGGGCGGTACAAATCCTCCACCACAACGAGAGTTTCCGCCGCCAGAATTTTGTTTTTCAGTTCTTCCGTCAGCTTGCCCTGCTCTTCAATGCTGTTGAGCACGGATTCCTTTTTTTCTTCCAGATTCCGCAGATAGTTCAGCCGCTCATAAAGATTCCGCAGAACTTCGTCGTTTAAAGACCCCGTCGCTTCTTTTCTGTAACGGGATATAAAAGGGATCGTATTTCCCTCATCGATCAGTTTGACGGCTGCTTCCACCTGCCAGCGTTCCACCTTCAGTTCGTCTTTCAGCTTGTTTAAAATATCCATTTTCTTACCTCTCCTGCAGGGATCCGTATTCTTTTGACCCTGTCTTTTAGTATAGTGGAAACACCTGCCATTTGTAAAGTCTGAAAAATGCCCCGCTCAAAAGGGCCGCATACAGACGGGTTGACACAACGCCTGCAGATTCACATTTTTTTTATTTGTATATGAAGGCAAAAGGTGATAAAATAGCCAAAGATACAGGAAAGGACATTTTGCCATGAACGAACACAATAATCAGCCTTCCGGCTCCAGGGGATTTGCGACAGCCTCTCTTATGCTGGGCATCGTCGCCTTTGTCAGCGCTCTGACCATGACGATACTGCCGCCCCTCATTTTCGGAAGTCTTTCCATCATATTGGGAATTTTATCCCGGGGCAGTCAGAAAAAAATGGGTAACTATGCGCTCGCGGGCGCCATCGTGTCCGGAAGCGCGCTCATTCTCAATCTGGCGATCTGCATTTTTTCCTTCTACACGATATTTTCCAGTCCCGAAGCCACCAGCCAATATTTCGATTCGGTAAACGAAACCTATGAGACGCTGTTCGGCGTAAGCCTGGATGATATTTTAGAAAGTTACGGAATAGATTCCGGCCAATTCAGATAAGCAGACGATAAGGAGATTTCGATGAAAACATATACTTCCAGCGCCGACTTAAAGGCGCGCGCAAGAGGCGCCCTGACCGGACATTATCTGACGCTCTCCGGCGCTTTTATCACTCTTGGAATCCTGCAGTATTTCATAGTTGCGCCGTCATCTTTGCTGCAGCTTTCTCCCCCCACGGGCATCATACTGTATTACGCCGCTAATTTCGCTCTGGATCTCTTTTTTGCGATCTTTCAGGTTGGAATCGCCTTCCTGTTTCTGAGCAACGCCTGCGGCCAGCCCGTCAATTCCGGCGGTCTTTTCACAGGCTTCTGGAACAATCCGGGAAAAGCGATCCAGATCCAGCTTGTGCCTTCACTCATTCTGCTGATTCCCAATGTCCTGCCCGACATTCTGTTGAGTCAGTTTTTAGCGACAGCGCAGCGCAAATGGCTACTCTGCTGGCTGATCGTTTCCCTGATCTTTTTGCCCCTCGTCGTCTATGTGAAAATCCTGTATTCGCAGGTATTTTTCGTCATGCTGGACTTCCCGGAAATGACCGCCAGGGAATGTCTGCAGCAATCGCGGCGGCTGATGAAGGGAAATAAGGGCCGTTATCTGTATCTGATGCTCAGCTTTATCCCGCTGACCATCCTGGGCGTTCTCTCCTGCGGCATCGGCCTTTTCTACGTCTATCCTTATCAGGAGCAGACCTACGCCAACTTTTACCTTGATCTGATCGCGCAAAAACAGCGCGCCCGGGAAACTGCGTAAAACTACCGGCCATAAAAATTTCCAACTACGCAAAGAGGCAGGCCGTTTGGCCTGCCTGCAATATCGGGACGTCCGACAGGACGTCTTTTTTTATGTTTCATGCATTTGTTTCGTCCGTTTTCTTTACGCTGATCCATTTCAGATAAGCGTTGATGAAGGGATCCAGCCCTCCGTCCAGCACGCTGTCCGCATTCGCCACTTCCTGATTGGTGCGCAGATCCTTCACCAGCTTATATGGCTGCAGCACATAGGAACGAATCTGGTTGCCCCATGCAATATCCTTCACTTCTCCGCGGATATCGGAAAGTTTCTCCGCATTCGCTTCCTGCTTTAACATATACAGCTTCGCTTTGAGCATCTGCATCGCCTTGTCCTTATTCTGGAACTGGGAACGCTCATTCTGACACTGTACCACGATGCCCGTAGGCAGATGCGTGATACGGATTGCGGAAGAAGTCTTATTGATATGCTGACCGCCCGCGCCGCTGCTTCGATAGGTGTCAATTCTCAAATCCTCCGGATTGATGTCGATATCCAGATCTTCTTCGATATCCGGCATGACATCCAGGGAAACAAAAGAGGTCTGCCGCTTTCCCTGAGCGTTAAAGGGCGAAATGCGCACCAGACGGTGCACGCCTTTTTCCGATTTCAGATAACCATATGCGTTCTCGCCATTCACCTGGAAGGTGACGGATTTAATGCCCGCTTCTTCTCCGTCCAGATAGTCCAGCACCTCCACGGCGAAGCCCTTTTTCTCGGCCCAGCGCGTGTACATGCGGTAGAGCATGCCGCACCAGTCGCAGCTTTCCGTGCCGCCCGCGCCCGCGTTCAGCTTCAAAATAGCGTTATCCTTGTCATATTCGCCGGATAATAAGGTGCCGATCCGCAGTTCATCCAGTTCATTGATGAACTCGTCCAGTTCGCCGCGAATCTCCGCGGACATCTCCGGGTCCTCTTCCTCATATCCCATTTCAATGAGCGTCTGGATGTCCGAATACTGGGTTTTTAACTTCTCACACAGTTCCTTTGTATCCTTTAAATTTTTCAGTTCCTTCATTTTCCGGTTGGAAACATCCGGATTGTCCCAGAAGCCCGGGGCCTCCATTTCCATTTCCAACTCTTCGATCCGCTTGCTCTTTCCTTCCAGATCCAGCGATTCCGTCACTTCCTGCAGCGTATTTTCATAGCTTTGCAGTTCAAACTTCATCTGGTCCAATTCCACCATTGCCATTTCGTCGTCCACCTCATGTTCTACACAGACAGGGGGAGCCGCAGCATTTGCAGTTCCCCTTCTCTTTTACTTATTTCTTCCACAACAGTTTTTATACTTCTTGCCGCTGCCGCAGGGACAGGGATCGTTGGGATAAATCTTCAGATTTTCCCTCTTTACGGGTTTCTTCGGACCGGAATCGTCCTTGTTCGTACCGGTCACCTTCGCAACCTGCTCCCGTTCCACCTTCTGCTCGATGCGGATATGGCAGAGCACGCGCACCGTATCCTCCTTGATGCTGTCTGACATGTTGTTGAACATGTCATAACCGTTCATCTTGTATTCCACAAGAGGATCTTTCTGTCCGTATGCCTGCAGGCCGATTCCCTGACGAAGCTGGTCCATATCGTCGATATGGGTCATCCACTTTCTGTCGATCACCTTCAGCAAAATCACGCGTTCCGCTTCCCGGATCATTTCGGGTTCCGGGAACTCCGCCTCTTTTGTTTCATAAAACTTTACAGCTTCTTCTTTTAATTGCTGCTTTAAGCCGTCCTTTTTCGGATTGCTCACTCTCTCCTTCGTCATCGGAGCCAGCGGTATGATGGGAAGAAGCAGGCTGTTTAACTCGTTGAAATTCCAGTCGTCGATATTGGAATCTTCCCCGATGACCATGTCCACGGTGCTTTCCACGATATCCGTAATCATCTTATAGATCGCGTCGCGCATGCTTTCGCCGTCCAGCACCCGGCGGCGTTCCGCATAGATGATCTCACGCTGTTCGTTCATCACCTGGTCATATTCCAAAAGGTTCTTTCTGATGCCGAAGTTGTTTCCTTCAATCTTCTTCTGCGCATTCTCGATCGCCTTGGTCAGCATCTTATGCTCGATTTCCTGTCCTTCCGGAATGCCCAGCGCGTTGAACATGGAAATCATCTTCTCGGAGCCGAACAGGCGCATCAGATCGTCTTCCAGGGAAATATAGAATTTGGACTCGCCGGGATCTCCCTGACGTCCGGAACGTCCGCGCAACTGATTATCAATACGCCTGGACTCATGGCGCTCCGTGCCGATGATCTTTAAGCCTCCGGCCGCCTTCGCTTCGTCATCCAGCTTAATATCCGTACCACGGCCCGCCATATTGGTCGCAATGGTCACAGCGCCGTGAATACCCGCATCGGCAACGATCTCCGCTTCCAGTTCATGGAACTTGGCGTTCAGCACTTTATGAGGAATCCCCTCTCTGCGCAGCATGCCGGAAAGTTCTTCGGAAGCTTCAATGGTAATCGTGCCGACCAGCACGGGCTGTTCTTTTGCGTGGGCTTCCTTCACAGCTTCCACGATCGCATGCAGTTTTTCTTTTCTTGTCTTATAAACCGCATCGTGCTGGTCGATTCTCGCTATCGGCCGGTTGGTCGGGATCTCCACCACGTCCATACCGTAAATGTCGCGGAATTCCTTTTCTTCCGTGAGCGCGGTACCGGTCATACCGGACTTCTTTTCAAACTTGTTAAAGAAGTTCTGGAAGGTGATGGTTGCGAGCGTTCTGCTCTCGCGCTTCACCTTCACATGCTCTTTTGCTTCAATTGCCTGATGCAGGCCGTCGGAGTAACGGCGCCCCGGCATGATACGTCCGGTGAACTCATCCACGATGAGCACCTGATCGTCCTTCACCACGTAGTCTTTGTCGCGGTGCATCAGATTGTGAGCGCGCAGCGCCAGAATGATATTGTTCTGGATTTCCAGATTCTCCGGGTCCGCCAGATTTTCAATGTGGAAAAACTTCTCCACCTTCGTAATGCCTTCCGCGGTCAGATTGACCACTTTATCCTTCTCGTTGACGACAAAGTCGCCGTTTTCTTCCCGTTCAATGCCCATGATGGCGTCCATCTTTGACAGATCTTCCACGTCGTCGCCGCGCTTTAACTGTCTCGCCAGAATATCGCAGGCTTCATAAAGGCTGGTGGACTTTCCGCTCTGCCCGGAAATAATCAGCGGGGTGCGGGCTTCATCGATCAGGACCGAGTCCACCTCGTCGATGATCGCATAATGCAGATCCCGCAAAACGAGCTGTTCTTTATAGATCGCCATGTTATCCCGCAGATAATCAAATCCCAGTTCATTGTTGGTCACATAGGTAATATCGCAGGCATAAGCGGCTTTGCGCTCTTCCGGCTTCATGCTGTTTAAAACAACGCCGACCTTCAGTCCCAGAAATTCGTGTACGGCTCCCATCCATTCCGCGTCACGGGCAGCCAGATAATCATTGACCGTAACGACATGAACGCCCTTTCCTTCCAGCGCATTCAAATAAGCGGGCAGTGTGGAAACCAGCGTCTTACCTTCACCGGTCTTCATCTCCGCGATACGGCCCTGGTGCAGAATCACGCCGCCGATCAACTGAACCCGGAAATGCTCCATATTCAGCACGCGTCTGGCCGCTTCCCGCACCGTCGCATACGCTTCCGGAAGCAGATCGTCCAGCGTCTCGCCGTTTGCCAGTCTGCTCTTATATTCCTTCGTCTTGTCCCGAAGCTGTTCGTCAGAAAGTTCCTGCATCGCAGGACGAAGATCCTCGATCTTCTGAATGACCGGCTCAACCCGCCTTAACTCTCTTTCGCTATGGGTACCAAAAACTTTTTCAATCACATTCATGTATTTGTTCTCCATTCAATTGTGATGCTACACAAATCCAACGTATATTCTAGCAGATCCATTCAAAAAAAGCAAGGCGCGCGCCTGTCAGACTATGCCTTGTTACAAAGAATTCATATTTTTTTAACAGTTTTCATTGACCTGTATCACAAAATTTGATATTCTTAGTGTAAATCAGATGGAGATATAGCTCAGCTGGGAGAGCATTTGCTTGACGTGTAAAGGGTCGCAGGTTCGAGTCCTGTTGTCTCCATTATTTATGTAAAATGCCGATAAATTAAGTTTGTCGGCATTTTTAAGTTGATATATATTTTGGTATCAGCGCAGGGATGCGACCAGGGAAGCCAGGGTGGAGTCTGTTCTGGAACTTTTGGAGGATTATGGTGAAATTCCCCAGTGTGTGAAAAACAGACTTTATGCTACAAAGGATGCAGATACCCTGAAGAGATGGCATAAACTGGCGGCAAGGGTCGCTAGCATCGAGGAATTTGAAGCAAACTATTAAAAAAGTGTTAATTATTTGTAACAAGGCGCGGCAGACGCAGACCGCGCCTTGCTTTTTTTTAGGGAATCTGCTAGAATATACGTTGAATTTGTGTGACATTTCGTAAACGGGATGTTACAGCATGAAAAAGGGCCGTTATCGACAGTCGGTTCAATGATGGGACTGTTGCCGTAAGGGGTCTGCATGTATGCGTGATTGGAGAATAAATACATGAATGTTATTGAAAAGGTTTTTGGAACCCACAGTGAGCGCGAGTTAAGGCGCATCGAGCCGATCATCAAAAAGATCGAGGATCTGCGTCCCACGATGCAGGCGCTTACCGACGAACAGCTGCGGGACAAGACGAAGGAATACAAAAACAGACTGGCAAACGGAGAGACGCTGGACGACCTGCTTCCGGAAGCTTATGCGACCGTTAGAGAAGCGGGACGCCGTGTGCTGAACATGGAGCATTTCCGCGTACAGCTGATCGGCGGCGTGATCCTGCATCAGGGGCGTATCGCTGAGATGAAGACCGGTGAAGGTAAGACGCTGGTTTCCACCCTGCCTGCATACCTGAATGCATTGGAAGGCAAGGGCGTGCATGTGGTCACGGTCAACGACTATCTGGCGGCCCGTGACGCGGAGTGGATGGGTGCTGTTCATGAGTTCCTTGGTTTAAAGGTCGGCGTCGTGTTAAACAGCATGAAGCCGGAGGAGAGAAAGGCGGCATACGCCTGTGATATCACCTATGTGACCAACAATGAGCTGGGCTTTGATTATCTGCGCGATAACATGGCGATCTATAAGGAGCAGCTCGTTTTAAGAGATTTACACTATGCGATCATCGATGAGGTTGACTCCGTTTTGATCGATGAGGCGCGTACGCCGCTGATCATTTCCGGACAGAGCGGCAAGTCCACCAGCCTCTATGAAGCCTGCGATATTCTGGCAAGACAGCTAAAGCGCGGCGACGATGTGGAAGACCTGTCCAAGATGGATGCCATCATGGGCATCGAGCAGGAAGAGACGGGAGATTTCGTCGTCAATGAAAAGGATAAGGTGGTCAATCTGACCGCGGAGGGCATAACGAAGGTGGAGAAGTTTTTCCACATCGAGAACCTTGCGGATCCGGAGAATCTGGAGATCCAGAACAACATCATCCTTGCGCTGCGCGCACACAATCTGATGCACCGCGACAAGGACTATGTGGTGAAGGACGATCAGGTGCTCATCGTTGATGAGTTCACCGGACGTATCATGCCGGGCCGCCGTTATTCCGACGGTCTGCACCAGGCGATCGAAGCAAAAGAGCATGTGAAGGTAAAACGCGAGAGCAGAACGCTGGCGACCATCACCTTCCAGAATTTCTTCAATAAATTTGAAAAAAAATCCGGCATGACCGGTACCGCGCTCACGGAGGAAAAGGAATTCCGCGATATTTACGGTATGGACGTTGTGGAGATCCCCACCAACAGGCCCATTGCCAGGATCGATCATCACGATGCGGTATATAAGACGAGAAAAGAAAAGCTCCACGCCATTGTGGAAGCGGTAAAGGAAGCCCATGCAAAGGAGCAGCCGGTGTTGGTTGGTACGATCACCATCGAGGCATCGGAAGAGCTTTCCGGCATGCTGAGAAGAGAAGGCATCCAGCATAAGGTGCTGAATGCGAAGTTCCATGAGCTGGAAGCGGAGATCGTGGCGGATGCGGGTATTCACGGCGCGGTCACCATCGCCACCAACATGGCAGGTCGTGGTACGGATATCAAGCTGGACGATGAGGCGAAGGCGGCAGGCGGTTTAAAGATCATCGGCACCGAGCGCCACGAGTCCAGACGTATCGACAATCAGCTGCGCGGACGTTCCGGCCGTCAGGGCGACCCCGGTGAATCCAAGTTTTATATTTCTCTGGAAGACGATCTGATGCGTCTGTTTGGTTCGGAGAAGATGATTTCCATGTTCAACGCGCTGGGCATTCCGGAAGGACAGGAAATCGAGCATAAGATGCTGACTAAGGCGATCGAAAACGCCCAGAAGAAGATCGAGAGCAATAACTTCGGCATCAGAAAGAATCTGCTGGAATATGACCAGGTGATGAACGAGCAGCGTGAGATCATCTATGCGGAGCGCCGCAGAGTGCTTGACGGCGAAAGCATGCGCGATTCCATCTACAAGATGATCACGGATATCGTAGAGAGCACCGTGGATATGGTCATCGGTGAGGATGCGAACATTGATGACTGGAATTTCAATGAGCTGAACAGCCTGCTTTTACCCATCATTCCGCTTGCTCCCGTCACAAAGGAACGTGTGGCAAATCCGAAGAAGAACGGCTTAAAGCAGCAGTTAAAGGAAGAGGCTGTGAAGTTCTATGAAGCAAAGGAAGCGGAGTTCCCCGAACCTGAAATGATCCGCGAGGCGGAGCGCGTGATCCTGCTCAAGGTCATCGACAGAAAATGGATGACCCACATCGACGACATGGACCAGCTTCGTCAGGGCATCGGCCTGCAGGCTTACGGACAGAAGGATCCGCTTGTGGAATACAAGATGAACGGCTACGACATGTTCAATAACATGTCCGACAGCATCAAGGAGGATACGGTGCGCGTGCTGTGCCATATCCGCATTGAGCAGAAGGTGGAAAGAGAGCAGGTTGCGAAGGTGACCGGCACCAACAAGGATGATTCCGGCCCGAAGAAGCCTGTGAAGCGGGAGCGGATGAAGGTTTATCCCAATGATCCCTGTCCCTGCGGCAGCGGCAAGAAGTATAAAAACTGCTGCGGACGGAATAAATAAGTAAAAATATGGGGGAACTGCAGCTGATGCGGCTCCCCTGTCTGTGTGTGAAGGTTTGAAGCGGCGCAGGATTCTATGAGGCGCAAACCGGTAAATGATGGAAAGGTGTGGATAGTGCGATGGCAATGGTGGAATTAGACCAGATGAAGTTTGAACTGCAGAGCTATGAAAATACGCTGCAGGAAGTCAAGGACTCTCTTGATCTGGAAGGAAAAAGCAAACGGATAGAAGAGCTGGAAATGGAAATGGAGGCGCCCGGCTTCTGGGATGATCCGGAAATTTCCAATAAAAAAATGAAGGAACTGAAAAATTTAAAGGATACCAGGGATCTTTGCAATAAGCTGGAGACCCAGTATTCGGACATCGAAACCCTCATCGAAATGGGATACGAGGAGGACGATCCGGAGATGGTTGCAGAAACCAGGGGAGAGCTGGATGAATTCATCGCAGAGCTTGACGAGCTGCGCATCGGCACTCTTTTATCCGGTGAATACGATAAAGACAATGCGATCCTGAAGCTGAACGCGGGCGCAGGCGGCACCGAAAGCTGCGACTGGTGCGGCATGCTCTACCGCATGTATACCCGCTGGGCGGAAAAGAAGGGCTTTTCCGTGGAGGTGTTGGATTATCTGGACGGTGAAGAAGCGGGCATCAAGTCCGTCACCTTCCAGGTCAACGGCGAGAACGCGTACGGCTATCTGAAATCGGAAAAGGGCGTGCACCGTCTTGTGCGCATTTCCCCCTTTAATGCACAGGGCAAGCGGCAGACCTCCTTTGTTTCCCTGGATGTTATGCCGGATATCGAAGAGGATCTGGATATCGAGATCAACCCCGAGGACCTGCGTATCGATACCTATCGAAGCAGCGGCGCGGGCGGTCAGCATATCAACAAGACCTCTTCCGCGATCCGTATCACCCACCTGCCCACAGGCATTGTGGTACAGTGTCAGAATGAGCG
>JAUNGC010000043.1 GCA_030524745.1 Eubacteriales bacterium
CTTTTGAGCCTATTTTTTTGACTCAGTTTTTTTCATAGATTACTTGACACTACCTCCCTTTTGTCTCTCAGATATTATAACAGCCGCGCCCGGCGGCTTCCACCACTCAAAACTTACAAAAAAGCCTTCCGGACGCGGCCATTGAAACGGCCTTTAAAACAACTCACCCAACAGGATGTAATACTTCACTTTCTCCCAATCCGGTTCCATACCCAATGCATCAAAAAGCGACTCCGGCTTAAAATCCAGTCCGGCATAACGATCATTTCCATATTTACCGCTGTAATTATCCCTCAGGCTCCTGTAGCACAGGGCTATATCCTGATATTTATCGGCAATGCCGCTCCTTCCCAGATCCAGAAAGCCGCTTACCTTTCCGCCCTTCAAAAACACATTTGGCAGACAATAATCGCCATGAGAAAAGACCGGGTCCTCCTTCGGCCGGTTTTTCTTCAGCCATGCAAGCAGGGCCGCCGGATTTTCAAAACCGCCTTCCCCATAGGTCCCCTCCTGTACACTTTCCATATCGCAAAGTCCCGCTTCCACGCGCTGTTCCGCCAGTTGCAGTTTTTGCTCCAGGCCGTTCCAGCCCGGACATCCTGTGGTATCCACGCTCCACAAAAGCTTCAGCCCTTCCGCCAGCATGCGCACCAGTTCCTTCGGATCTTCCATGTGCTCTTCTGCACAGGCCATCGCGCCGTCGATCCTGCTCATCAGCAGATAGTGAACCCCCTTCTGCTTTTCAAAACACAGAATCTTTGGGACAGTAAGCTTTCCCTCCAGCCACTTCATCGTTTTATATTCACATTCCGCTTCTTTTCCTTCCTTTTCGATCTTTAATACCATATCCTCAAAACAGATCACGCTGGAATCCGACAAACCCACGTCATCGATCCGGTAAACCCTGTCCTGAATCAGCGCCTGAATGGACTTCGGAACCGCCGCAGTTCCCTTTTCCCCGTCAAAATACGGCTCGTCTATCTGTCCATAGTTAAATAAAATCATTTTCTGCCTTTGCATCAGATATCCTCCTGTCTGCGCATTCTATTATGTCTCCTGTGTTTTTCACCTTTTCGCCAGTGCCAAACGGCCCTCACCTGCTTTTTTCGCCATCCTTTTTGGTCACAAACAGCGTTGCACCGTTTATGCAGTCCACCGCTTTTACATCTGCAAAGCCCGCCGCATACAACAGTTCTGTCTCGTGCTCCACTGTCATCGGTATATCAAAGTGCACGAAGGAATTCTCCGGCACGGCAAACCTCTTTCGCTTTTCCAGGCAGACGTTGCGCAGAAGTTCCTCTTCCTCTGCGCAGCACGCTGCATAATCTGTCAGCAAAAAAACGCTCCATCTCCTCCAATTCTGCATCCGCCGTATCCAAAACCCACGCCCGCAGGTCCTTCATATAGGCATCCACATTTTCCCTGATCACAACATTATCCATTGCCGCCTCCGTTTCTTGAGAAATCATTCCATTTATAATAGTATAACAGATATCCGGGCGCACGGCAGGATAATGTTTGTTTTCGAAACTTTATTGTTTCCGAAACTTTATTGCGCTTCCAATGCCGGAATGCTATAATCATTAGGATCCTAACGTTTTTCTGGAACAATTCTCTCCGGAAAGTGAGGCAATATGATATGAAACTGATTCTGACATACATCCGCAGGCATATCGGGCTTTTTGCCACCGCGCTCTTTTTCCTGACTGTGGAAGCGATGGCGGATCTTCTGCAGCCCGCCTTCATGGCGCGCATCGTCGACGACGGCGTCAAAAATGCGGATGTCTCCCAAATTCTCCGCTATGGCGCCATCATGCTCCTGATCGCGCTGGCCGGCGCAGTCAGCGCTGTGGTGCGCAATATATTTTCCAGCCGCACTTCGCAGCTCATCAGCAAAGAATTCCGCTCCGATCTCTTTCAGAAAGTGCAGACGCTGTCTTTGGAAAATATCGACCGGCTGCAGCCGGCTTCCATCATCACACGCATCACCAACGACGTAACACAGATTCAGGAGTTCATCAACGGCTGCATGCGCATTCTGGTGAAAGCGCCCATCACCTGTATCGGCGCGATCGTGCTGGTGGTCATCCAAACGCCGCAGCAGATTCCCATGCTCATCGCCATTCTTGCCATAACATCGGCGCTGATCGCCGCCAACATGAAACTCGGCTATCCCCTCTTCGGGGTGATGCAGAAAAAACTGGACCGGCTCAATAACGTCAGCCGGGAATTTCTTTCCTCCATCCGCGTTGTGAAAGCCTTCCATGCGGAAAGCCGGGAAACGGAAAAATTTGATACGGCTTCTTACGGGCTTGCGACAGCCAGCACTTCGGCCATGCGCGTGATGGCAGTGTTTTCTCCGCTTATCAATCTGACCGTCAATTTCGGCGTTGTCGTGCTTTTATGGCTTTCCCAGCATCAAAACAGTATGGAAATCGGCCGGCTGATGGCGTCTGTGAACTATATGACCCAAATTCTGTTTGCCATGGGCATGATTTCCAACATACTGAATACTTCCGTGCGCGCCATGGCCTCCGCCAACCGCATCAGCGAGGTGCTCAACGAAACGCCCGCTCAGAAATCGCCGGATGCGCCAAAGCGCCCTCAGTGGAGAGCGGAAATTACATTTGACGATGTTTCATTTGCATACGCAGGCGCCGGAAAGGAAGCGCTCAACCATATCAGTTTTTGCGCAAAGCCCGGGGAAACCATCGGCATCATCGGTCCTACCGGTTCCGGGAAAAGCACTCTCGTCAATCTGGTTCCCCGGTTCTATGATGCAACAAAAGGCTGTGTGCGGATTGACGATATTGATGTAAAGCAGATCGACGAAGAGGCGCTCCGCAGCGCTGTCGCCGTCGTTCCCCAGAAGGCCCTGCTCTTTTCCGGGACCATTCTGGAAAATCTGCGCTGGGGCCGGGAAAACGCAACCATGGACGAAATAACGCGGGCGGCCAGAATCGCCTGCGCCGACGCTTTTATTACCCGGACCGCGGACGGATACGAAACCCGTCTCGGACAGGGCGGCGTCAATCTCTCCGGCGGGCAAAAGCAGCGTCTCTGTCTTGCCAGAGCGCTGGTCCGCAACCCCCGGATTCTGATTCTGGACGACTGCACCAGCGCGCTGGACGCGGAAACCGAGGCCATTGTGCTGTCCGGCCTGCGCAGACATCTGCAGGATGTGACCGTGCTGCTGATCAGCCAGAGAATTTCCACCGTCCGAAAGGCCGACCGCATTCTCTGTCTGGATGACGGCGTGGTGCAGGGTTTTGGCCCTCATACAGAATTGATGACTTTCTGTCCGACCTATCAGGCAATTTATCATTCTCAGATTGGTGGTGAAAAAAATGGCTGATTCCAACATGACTCCTCCGCCCGCTCAAATAGCCGCCAACCGCGGCGGCATCCGCCAGCCCGCGGTAAAGCCCCGGGACTTAAAGGGCACCTTATTACGGCTCTGGAAGATGACAAAAGGAAGCCGTAACGGACTCGGCTGGATTCTTCTTTTTTCGGCGCTGGCTTCCGCTTCGGCAATCCTGTCCCCTCTGGTAATCGGCGAAGCCGTAACGGCAATCGACACCGGAAATTCCGTTACGGCAATTCTCCTGTTGCTGGCCGGACTCTATCTGGGCGACTGGTTCATCCGTTTTTTACAGCAGTTTCTGATGGCGTCCATCGGTCAGAAGATGATTCATCACATCCGGACCCGGTTATTCGATTCCATGAAAAAACTGCCCCTCGCCTTTTTTGACAGGCGGCAGCATGGCGAACTGATGAGCCGTCTGACAAACGATGTGGATAATATCAGTACGACGATTTCCAATTCCCTGACCCAGCTTTTAACCTACCTTTTCACCATTGCCGGCGTTTTCGGCATTATGGTATTTCTAAGCCCGCTGCTCACTGCCGCGGCCCTCGTAGGCGTTGCCCTGATCTTTTTGCTGACCCGCACCGTCACCTCGCATACGAAGAAACTGTTCTCCGCGCAGCAGCAGATTCTCGGACAACTCAACGGTCAGATCGAGGAAACCGTCTCCGGTGAAAATGTGGTGAAAGCTTTCTGCCGGGAAAAGCAGGTCATCACACAATTTGAAGAAAGCAATGAGGCATTGCGCAAAGTGGCCACCCAGGCGATGATCTGGTCCGGCTATCTGATGCCCCTCACCAATGTCATCAACAATCTCAGCTATGTCGCAATCTCCATCATCAGCGGTCTGTTGGCGGTCAAGGGCTACATTTCCATCGGCATGATTTCCAGCTTTTTGCTCTATGCGCGGCAATTTGCCCGTCCCTTTGTGGATATCGCCAATATCTTCAATACTTTTCAGACCGCCGTGGCAGGCGCCGAACGGATTCTGGATATTATGGACGAAACGCCGGAACCTCCCGACGACGCCGATGCGCTGCCCCTGTCCTCTCCCAAAGGCGACATCGAACTGAAAAACGTGGTCTTCGGTTATGCACCGGAACATCCGATTCTGAAGGGCATTTCCTTAAAAATACCCGCCGGCACAAAAACCGCGATCGTGGGTTCTACCGGAGCCGGAAAAACCACGATCATCAATTTGCTGACCCGTTTTTATGATGTGGACAGCGGTGAAATCCTGCTGGACGGACATGACCTGAGACAGTACCGGATGACGGACCTTCGCCGCTGCTTCGGCGTGGTGCTTCAGGATTCCGCCCTGTTTGCAGAATCCATCAAAAGCAATATCAGCTATGGCCATGAGGACGCCTCCGATGCGGCGATCAGGGAAGCGGCCCGCATCGCCGGAGCGGATTCCTTTATCCAGCGTCTTCCACAGGGCTATGACACCGTATTGACCCAGGGCGGCCTGGAACTGAGCCAGGGCGAACGCCAGCTTTTGACCATCGCCCGCGCCGTGCTCACCAACGCCCCCATCCTGATTCTGGATGAGGCCACCAGTTCCGTGGACACCGTAACCGAACAGCGGATCCGCAACGCCATGTTAAAAATTTCGGAAGATCGCACTTCCTTCATCATCGCCCACCGGCTGTCAACCATTAAGGACTCCGATCTCATCATTCTGCTGGAAAACGGCATGATCGCCGAACAGGGAAGCCATCAGGAACTCATGGCCCTGGGTGGAAAATATGCGTCCATGTATATGACGCAAATGGGAGAATAAACGTTGATATATTTCGACTCCAATATGAAAGGCTGACTTTTCAAAAACAAGGAACAGGTAATCAACTCACCTGTCCCGCATATATTTCCTCTTATTCCGGCCAGCACATCTGCCCGCCAGGTTATCCGGAGCAATCAACTCCGTACCAATCCCTTTTCTCTCCATTTTCCGCTGCGCCAGCGTAAATACATGCAGAGAGCGCGCACACATTCGTCGGACGCCAGGCCGATATAAGCGCCCACCACCAGCAGATTGAGATGAATTCCGAAAAACCAGGTTCCCCCCACCGCGCACGAATACATGAACACCGCTCCGATGACGGGCGGAAACAGGGCGTCTCCGCTCACTTTCAGGGCATTGCCGTAAACCAGATTGGACACTCTTCCCACTTCCAGAACAATGTCGATTGCCAGAAGCTTTCCCACCAACGCGATTATGGTGGCGTCATCCGTAAAGAGCCGCATCAAAACGCCGGAAGAAAGCGCAAATATGGCTTCCAGTGCGGCCGCTATGATTACGCCCCGTACCGCCGCTTTCTTCGTTTCTCTGTCACATTCGTCATATTCCCCGGCTCCGATCCGCCAGCCTGTCATAATGGCGTTGGCCTGGGCCAGCGCGGCGCCGACGCAATAGGCCAGATTGGTAATCTGCATCGTATACGACCTGGCCGTAACATTAATCCCGTCCGCATCCATCTGATTTAAAAAACGGATAATCAGCGTCATGGCAAGATTATAAAGTCCTGTTTCCAGAGCGGAAGGCAGGCCGATCCTGATAATCTGCCAGAGTACCGCACGGTTTGACGCCCGCTCCGGATCCTTCCCTGCATCCACCCGCCGATGGGACGCCGCCATCACCAGCAACAGATTCAGCACTCTGGACAACACCGTAGCGATCGCCACGCCTTCTACTCCCATATGAAGTCCGAACAGGAAAATAGAATTCAGGATCAGATTCGCAATATTTGCCGTCACCGTGGCAATCAGCGGCTGTTTGGTGTGGCCAAAGGCCCGCAGATAACTGGAAAAAATCGGGATCAGCGCATTCAGAAAGCAGCACCCGCCCACGATCCTTAAGTAAGTCGCAGCATAATCCAGCAGCTTCGCCGCCACCCCCACGCCGCTCAGTACCTGCCCTGAAAAGAAAAACAGGAAAACGGACAGCATAACGCCTACCGCCGCATTGAAGGCCAGCCCCAGTTGTCTTGCCTGAAAGGCAATACCGTTTCTTTTCGCGCCGATATACTGCGTCATGACGGCAATCATTCCGGAAGAGATGATGGAAAACATGATGATAAAAATGCCGATATAGGTATTCGCCGTTCCTATCGCGCCCACCGCCTCATCTCCCACCGAAGACAGCATCAGCGTATCCACCGTACCGGCCAGCATATGAAAAAATGTTTCCAGACAGATCGGAATAAAAAGCTGCGTCAGGTTTTTTCTTTCCCGATTCATAAACATACCTCCCAATCGAATGAGCGCCGCTTCCACAAGGTCCGCGGGGACCTGTCCGAACGGTTCTCACTCTCAGAATTTCTTCTATTTTATCTCTTTTTCTTTTCAAATACTTGCATTTATTCGGCCAGAAATTGCACTTTTTCCACTTATCTGCTATACTTCCAAACAGATGCCATACATTGTCCGCCCGAAAGGAGAAACGCGGTGCAGACAGATGCAGGCGCACCGTTTTACCTGGTACGCCTGCATCTGTCTGCGCCGATCATCTGAAAAATATGATTTTGGAATTAAAAGAAAGCATTCCTCACGGTACAAAAGAATATCCTTACGATCAATGCCATATCTGTAATATCCGCCGCCATCCGTTCCAGTTTCCGGTACACTGGCACGACGAACTGGAAATCATCTATATCCGGCAGGGCTCCCTTTCCGTCTGTATTGAGGATCAGAACTATCAGGGCCATGCCGGCTCCATTTTTCTGGTGAATCCGCGGGAACTTCATTACATGGGCTCCGACGACAAGTCGGTTGATTATTATACGCTGCTGTATCCTCTGGAATTCATCTCCTTTCAGACCATGGACGATCTGGAAACCTCGCTGCTGCTGCCGCTGCGCAGCGGACAGCTTCTGCTGACCCATGAAATCGCGGACAGCGCTTTATCCGAAACGTGCGGACAGCTTCTGGAAAGACTCGTTTCGCTCAACAGCGGAAATTTGAACATGCGCCGCCAGATTGAAACGAGAATCCTGCTTTTGCAGTTTTTGAGCCTGCTGGCGGATTACGGTCAACTGCTTGCGCCCGCTCTCTCCGACAACCGCCCGAATCTCCAACGGGAACTGCTGGCATATATTAAGGACCACTATACGGAAAAAATCTCGCTGCAGGATCTGTCCCGTCAGTTTCATCTGTCTGAGAAATACCTTTCCCGCTATTTTAAGGAGCATTTTCAACTGACTTTTACCAGCTACACCAACCATCTGCGGCTGACCTGCGCCCGCAGGCTGCTGGAAAACACAAAGCTGCCTGTCACCGAAATCGCGCTGCGCTCCGGCTTTCCAAACGTCAGCTATTTCATCCGGGTGTTCAAAGACAGCTACGGGATTTCTCCGCTGAAATACCGGAAAGCGTCTTTTCCGCAGTAGCCCTGTCATAACTGCTGCCGCCCTCACTTCCTCATAATCAGAAATTTCATAACCGGATAGCTGACTGCAACCTGCATGAGAATATTGATAAGATTTGCGGCCGTTGGCACAATCCCCGCCGGCATACCTGCCCTGACCAGTAAGGACTGGGTATAGGCCGGCAGCGCCGCGGACAAAAGAACCAAAACTGCCGACAACAGAATATAGAGCGGAATGGATTTGGAAAACCTGACGTTCGCCCTGAAAACCAGATTTTTCTGCACAAAGAAATTCACTGTCTGAGCCGCCGCCGTGGCCGTCAGGAAGCTTAAAAAACCGCACAGGCCAAGATCGCTTTCCACATTTGTATAATGAAAAAACCAAAACTGAAAAGGCCGGGTTTTCAGCGGGGCAAACACCCAGCCTGTACAAATCCACATCACGACAAAATTTGTGATTGTCGCACAGTTGGAAAGTATATTAAACAGAATAAACTCCCATAAATTCGGGTGAACATCCACCCATTTTCTGATCGCTTCCATGCTCACCTTTCTCCGGCAATCTTCTTTTCCAATTTCCGGTTTGTCAACTGGTTTCTGAAAAATTCCAGCACAAAGCGGACCAGACCGATGATCCAGAATCCCTTTAGTTCCATCACCAGGCCGTCTATCATGCCCATGGAAACCGCGCCTCCTGTCATCTTTGCCACCGCCCTGAGCGGCATATTATAAACGAACAGAAGATTCAGCCCCGCTTTCCTGCGCTTCAGGCTGATTTGCAGCATCAGCGTCATAACAAAACATACCAGCCAGCCGATGGGGCTTCTTGCGTATTTCAACTCCCCAAAGGTCAGATTTTTGTCAATCTGAGGCCGGGCCGCAGGAAGCTTTCGTCCCAGCAAAGTCTCGAAGTCCTGATCCGAAACATTTTTCACCTGCCCTGTCCGGTAACAGTCCGGCGCCTTTTCATCCGCAGCCGCCGTTGTCCCTTCTATCCTGACCATGCAGCTACACCGGATATCCTCCGACGAAAGGCCGATCCTGACTTCATAACTTCCCCCTTCGATTTCAAAACGCCCGGTCTTTTTTTCCCAATAGCGGAAGGTCTTATCATCCAGAGAAATGGTCACTCTTTGGGACTCCCCCGGCTGTAAAAACACCTTGGCAAATCCTTTCAGTTCCTGCTCCGGTCGGAATACAACCGGGTCCTTTTTGCTGATATAAAGCTGAACGATTTCATTTCCCGCCCGTTTCCCGGTATTGGTCACAGAAACGGAAACGCTTCCCTGTGCCGGATTCTCAGGATTCACAAGGACAGCCGGAGCAGAACAGTTAAATGATGTATAACTCAGGCCATATCCGAAGGGATAAGCAACGGGAACCTTCGCAGTATGATAATACCGGTATCCCACATAAGGACCTTCTCTGTATTCCACATATTTCCCTTTTCCCGCAAAATGTCCGCCGGACGGAACATCCTCATAACAGACCGGCCAGCTTTCCGCCAGCTTTCCGGATGGATTTACCGTTCCGGTCAGCACATCCAGTTCTGCCCGTGCTCCTCCCTGTCCGCCAAGCGCCGCGTAAATCAGCCCTTTGCAGTATTTTTCCCAGGGCGTCTCCACAGCGCAGCCCGCATGAAGCAGTACCACGATGTTGGGATTGCTTTCCTGCACGCTTCTTAACAGTTCCGTCTGTACTTCCGATATTTTCATATGTCTCCGGTCCAGCCCTTCGCTTTCCTCCCACGGTTCCAGTCCCAAAAACAGCAGTACCACGTCCGCCTCTTTTGCCAGTTTTACGGCTTCCGCCCTATAGCGTTCGTTTTCTTTCTTGTTTTTTCCCCAGCCGGGCGCATATCCGATGCAGTTTACCGGACTGTGGGGCAGTCTTTCCAGCACCGTGTCGAGCCTTGCGGAATTCACTGCGCTGGACCCCGCGCCCTGATAGCGCGGTTCTTTGGCAAACCGTCCGATCACGGCCGCCTTCCGTTCCCGCTTCAGCGGAAGAATACCTTCTTCATTTTTCAGCAATACAATGCCCTCTGCCGCCGCCCGGCAGGCCAGTTCATGATGCGCCGTAAACAAATCCTCACGCTGGTTTTGGTCTTTCTTTTCCAACACCAGCGCCAACAGTTCCTCCACCCGCCGGTCAATTTCTTCCGGTGTGATTTCTCCATTTTTGACCGCACAGAGCAGTTCCCTTACCGAATCGTTTCCCGCGGCCGGCATTTCCAGCGTGGAACCGCATTTCACGCCCGCCGTATGGTCGTTGGAACCGCCCCAGTCTGTAACGACCGCGCCCTCAAATCCCCACTCCTTCCGCAAAATATCCGTTAAAAGATATTTATTCTCGTTGGCATATTCTCCGTTGACGAGGTTATAAGAGGACATAACGGATTTCGGCTGTCCTTCCTTTACCGCAATTTCAAAGCCGGTCAGATAAATTTCCCGCAGCGTTCTTTCATCCACTATGGAATCGGACGCCATACGCCTGGTTTCCTGATTATTCACCGCAAAATGCTTCGGGCAGGCGGCGACGCCCGTCGACTGAATCCCCCGAATATAACCTGCCGCCATTTTTCCGCTCAGATACGGGTCCTCCGAAAAATATTCAAAATTTCTTCCGCACAGCGGATTTCTTTTTATGTTCAATCCCGGCGCCAGCAGCACGTCCACGGACTGGGCCGCCGCTTCTTTTCCCATGGCCTCCCCTATTTCCCGGGCCAGTTCGGGATTCCAACTGTTCGCCACGGTGACGGCCGTGGGAAAGCAGGTCGCCTGCGTGCTGGGATTGATGCCCAAATGATCGCTTTTTCCTGTCTGTTTGCGCAGCCCGTTGGGTCCGTCGGACAGCCGGATGGAAGCAATCCCCTGCCCGGGAAAGTCCCTCGTACAAAAACTGTCCTTTCCGGAAAGCAGGGCGCACTTCTGTTCCAGCGTCAGACCACGCATGATAGCGGAATGCTCCATATTCAGCCTCCTGTCGGCGCCATGCCCCGGCTCTTCTTCGGAGCATGGCGTCCGTTGTCAATCTTATTCTGTCGCCACTACCGTAACGCTGTCCGGATTATAGCAAAGTGTCACCGAACCATCCTCATTTTCAAACCAGATTCCTTCGATCTGCGTAGGCTGCACCGGGCCCGCAGGGCCATCGATCAGCATCACCAGAGAATTGTCGGAATAAAGGTTCATCGTTCCGGTAAAATCGAAGAATCCGGGCGCATTCACGGTGTAAGAATACAGCGCGCCGTCCGCCAGTTCTATCGGCGTCGCCGTATACGTCAGATAAGTGATTCCGCCTATGCCGTTTGCAACCGCTTCCCCGCACACGCCGCCGTTCTCCGGATCAAAGCTTTCCTGGATATTCGGAAATGCCCCCGATCCTCTGGCAAAGCTGTTGCTTCCTTCCGGGAAAGAATAGCCGTCGACCAGAATATTTCTGTCGCCAAGTTCCACGCCGTTTGCAACGGCTACCACCTGCGAGGTCTGATTTGTCACATAAGGACTGCTGCTTTCGGCAACCGCGCTGATATCATATGTATTGCCGCGCAGAACCGCGTCGGACTTCATCGAATAAGTTTCCATTGTGATATCCGTAATTTCCACATTCACCACATCGGAAGCATCCGCCACATTCGTGAAAGTAACCGTCACTTTATCCGGGAACACCTCATACTGATAACTGCCGACATTGGCAAGCTGCACGTCAACCGTATCGGAAAAAGTATTCCAGAAATATGCGATCTGGGGATCAGCCATCGCGCCTGTCACTCTGTAGGATGCCGTTGCCGCCGGAGAAGAAGCATGCTCCGCATCATCCAGGGAGGGAAAAGCCAGCACTTTTACCAGATACTCGCCGTATGCATAGTTTATGACATCGTCCAGATTGCCGCTGTAGCTTTCCGCCCCGCTGTCCGAAATCGCGTCACTGGAATAGATAAAATCGTCCTCATCACTGGTTGCGGACACATCGCACATATAAATCAGATAGTAATCCGCATTTTCCACCGCCCCGAATGAATAGTTGCCGGCTTCGTCCACCGTAAAATCAGAGGGCGCCTCCAGTTTGGGTACGGCGTCTTTTGTCGTTCCCGAAACGCTGTCAGAGGAACCGCTGCTTGCGAGCAGGGTGCCGATTACCGATCCGACCTGGCCAAAATAGTTCTGCGTATTTGATACTACCGAAGTTCCACAGCCCGCAAGACACAGGGACAGCACGAGAGGAACCGCTAAAAAACCAAATTTTCTTCTCATCATGCTTCCTCCTTTTCTACGCAGATAAAACAGGATATAATTTCACAAATAATACCCGCTATGCTCAGCGCCATAATCGTAATGACCGGAAACAACGTTCCCCGGGAAGAATACATGGAAATGTGATTCACCCGATCCGCCCAGACCGGATAGCTGTTCAGAAAAAACAGTCCCAGACTGAAGGAGGAACAAAGCACGCTGACCACATTCAGGCATTGTGCCGCCTTGCCCTTCAGGCAAATATACAGTTCCGAAGAGACGATCCCGAGGATCATGCCCAGAACAACCACCGTATCAAAATACTGGTAAACCAATCCGTAGATACAAAATATAACGAGAACCACTGCGCCGATGAGAGAGCCGATTCTACTCATTTTTCTGCCCTTGTCCAGGACTTTAAAGTTCTGCAGCCGCATTCGTTTTCTCCTCCTTTCCGCCTCCAAACAGCCCTATAAGCATCATCACAACGCTGACTGCCAGTAATACTGCAAGCGCCGCCGTGACAACCAGCAAAGCTGTTTCCCATGCAGGTACCACGGTCACAACGCGGGAATCGCTGCTTAAGCCATTTTCGGCTACCGTACGGCTGATCGCATAAATGTTGTGCTTTGCCGCAAGGCGCAGACACTGCAGAATATAACCGTCCCCGGCATTAATTGCCGCAATCACCGCCGCAGCGTGGTCCGTGGAATCCAGACAACTGTAATCCAGTCCGGCAGCCAACTCTTCCAGATAATGCGTCTTATACAGCGAGGATGCGGAATAACCGTCGGTTGTCACATGTCCTTTGAATCCCCATTCGCCCTTGAGCACATTGGTGAGCAATTCCGGGCAGGTTGCGCTCTGCCTGCTGCCCAGTCTCGAAAACGCCGTCATAACGCCGTTCGCGCCGCCTTCGGTGATCGCGCCTTCAAACGCTCTTAAATACGTTTCCCGAAGCGCCTGCTCCCGGCAGAAGGTATTCAGACCTTCCCGGTGCGTTTCCTGGTCGTTTAAAACAAAATGCTTGATACAGTAAATAATTCCCTGCTGCTGCATGCCCTTCGCTTCATATGCGCCCACAAAGTAGCCGAAGTTGGCATCCTCAGAATAATACTGATTATTTCTTCCGGCCACCGGCGTGCGGTGAATATTGCCGCCGCCATACCACAGTTCGGTCAGCCCGCAATATGCTGCCTCAATCGCAAGGTTTTCTCCTCTTGCCTCAAAACGCTCCTTATTCCAGGTTCTGGAAGTCATCACCTCGGATACCCAGCTCATACCGTTGCTGCCCACAGCGGTAAGCGCGGAGCCGATGCCGTTGCCGTCGTCATTTCTGCCCGCAAAAGGCATGCCCACATGATCGATGCCCTGTGTTCCCTCGTTATCCAGCATCAGATTCGCCATTTCCTCCACGGTCAGCTGATCCAGAAAAGCGTTCCAGGTTTCCTCATCCTCCCAGGCAACGTTTCCCATGTCGGCAAAGGTCAGCCCGTTGTCAGCCCCTTGTGTAAAGTCGCTGACGGCCGGCGCATCCTCCGGCGTCTCATACCAGTCGGTATTCAGCGCTTCCACGATTTTTTCGTTGGCTTCGAGCGCAAGCGCAGCCGCCGGATAGGTGCCTTCCCAATCGCTTCTGGAAAGATAGGTAAAATCTATTCCGTAATAATCCAGATCCGCAAAATCAAACTGGTTTGTCACCTCCACGCTGTCGTCTGCATTGGACATGCGATAGCTGTCTCTGTCCAGTTCCGCCTGATTCCAGCTCCAGGTTTTGTTCGCATCTCCGTCCGCCGTCATGCCGTCCGCAGCCGAATACCCTTTTGCCGCCAGAATATTGTTCAGCGCGTCGTGCGCGTCGTCGCCGATGGCAAGGTAGTAATCCCCCGCGCTGAGAATATAACCTTCCGCGCCGTTTTCATCATAGCTTGCCAGGAAATAGCGGTCCACTTCCACTGTGACTTCCACGCTTTCTCCCGGCTCGAGCGTTTCTGTCTTTTCAAAGCCGACAAGCTGCACGGACGCCTTCTCCACCAGGTTTTCTTTTTCGTAATCGCCATAGGGCGTCTGCGCATATACTTCCACGACTGATTTTCCCGCCGCAGCGCCGGCGTTTGTGACCTTCACCGTTACGTTGTATGTATCGGACGTTCCGTCATATTCCACACCGGTCAGTTCCTGGGTAAACTCGGTATAGGAAAGTCCGTGGCCGAACGGATAACAAACCTCATCCGCATAATTCCACGCGCTCCCTGTGCTGGATCCTGCTGAGGAAGACGCATTCCCGTTCCCCATCACCGTATCTTCATATCTGGTCTCATAATATTTATAGCCGACATAGATTCCTTCCGCATACACCACATACCAGTCGATGTTATCGCCGTCGTTGGTATTGTCCGTAGCCGCCGTATTCAGCCACGCGCTGTTTGTAAATTTCTGCGTGTTTTCGCCCGCATAAGTATTGGCCGGCGCGGATAAGGAATTTGCCGCATAGGTATCCACCAGACGTCCGGAAGGAGAAACTTTTCCGGTCAGCACATTGGCGACTCCGGTAAATCCTACCGCGCCCGGAAGTCCCGCAATCATGCAGGCGTCCACATCATACTGTTCCAGCCAGTCCAGCTCCATCATCTGATCCGCATTAATCAGAACGATGATTTTGTCAAAAATCCCTTTCGCTTTTTCCTCTGCCAGATACGCCATCAGATCTTCCTCATTGGAAGAAAGTCCGAGATAATGCCTTCCTTCCGCCGTGTACATGGCGCTTTCATTGCTTTCGGAACCCACTCTGGAAAGCATAACGATGGCCGCATCGTTATAATCGCTCTCCCAACTGCTTTCCTTTGCCTTCACATCCGCAACGGGAGCCTCTTCCACAGCGTCGCTGCTCGTAGTGCCCAAAGAAGCATACACCGATTCCAGTTCCAGGTTTACATTCTCCGCTCCCAAAGCGGTCTTTAAGCTGTCCGTAAAGCTGACTGCCGGAATCGCTTCAAATGCTGTAGCGCTTGCCGTTCCTTCGGAGTGGAAGGCCCCGTTTCCGAATACCGTAATCCTGGTTCCTTCCGCAAGAGGCAGTGCCTCATTCTCATTTCTCAGCAAAACTGTGCCTTCTTCTGCCTGCGCAATGTTTTCGGAAGCAACCGCTGTTTCCACCTTCAGCGCAGACTGCTTGTTGGAGGTATCCGTGCCGTAAGGATTGTCATAAAGCACCTGCGGCTCGCTGTCCTCTGTCGTAATGATCCGGGTGGTCTGCACATTCAGCGCATTGTTGATAACCCCGGAATACGTGAAAAGAAGATTGGTCCCTGTTACAGTGACCATCAGCAGAAATGCCGAAAGACCGGCAATTCCGCGGAATAAAACGGTTTTCTTTTTCATTTGATCCCTTCCCAATCATTTAAAATCCCATTCCCATCAGAATACACTTCTCCTGCCTTCCTCCGGGACGTTCACGTTTTCTGGTTGCAAATATATCGGAAAAAAATATTCGTGCGCACCGAACCTTTTTCTGAACAACTGCATCTTATCACACAACATGCGCTGCGGCACATCGCCCGCACAAACGGTAGCTTTTTTTGCACAAACGGAAAAGAGAACTGCCCAAAGACAGTTCTCCGCCCATCACTTCCGGGGTTCCGGAATCAGTACATTCAGTTCAAACCAGTTATTTTCATGCCGGATCGTGACCGTACCTCCATAGGTCCTGGCCACATGCCGGATACTTTTGAGCCCGTATCCGTGAAAAGCCGCATCCTTTTTGGTGGATTTGGGCAAATCCTCCTCAAATTCCAGTTCACTCTCACAATAATTTTCAAACCGCAGCATGACAAAGCCCTGCTGGGAAAACACGGAAACATGAATCAGCCGTTTTTCCGGTTCCGCAATCGTCTCCACATATTCAATGGTGTTATCCAGCGCATTTCCGAAAATCGTGCAGATATCCATGACCTTCATAAAATCGAGCAGCGAACCGTCCGCCACACAGGTCAGCGTAATCTGATGCCGGCTGCAATACAGGCTTTTGGACGTCAGCACCGTATCCAGAACGCTGTTTCCCGTCTTGTTCTGCGCTTCATAATTCTGAATATCGGCTTCCATCTCATCCAGATACGCATTTCTTAATTTCTCATCCGTCTCCGTCCGCAAAAATGCGATCTGATGCTTCAGATCGTGATACTTGCGGTTAATCAATTCGATGCTTTCCCGGCTTTGCTGATATTGCAGATACTGATTCTGTAAAACGTTCTGGACCGCTTCCAGTTCTCTGCGCACCTGCAGATCATAACATTGCACATGATGGGCAAACAAAATGGCCACGCCGCCCAGATCCACCATCGTGCGGATGACGAAAATGCTGTTTCCATAGCTTACAGAAAACGGCGTGTTCACCAATACAAAACTCAGATTGCTGATCGCAAAAGCGCTGATTCCGATAATCAGGGCCGCGCCGAAATCCTGCGGGGAAATTTCCGGCTTCATTTCCCGATTGGAAAACTTCCGTTCCAGAACATGCATGAGCAAAAAAGCCGCTCCGTAAATGACAAGCAAAAGCCCGATCTGCCATGCAATCCCCGGCTTCCCGGCCGGCCAGAAAAAACAATGAACCTCCCATTCCAGCGACGCGGCAAACTCGGCAAACACAAACGCTCTGATGCAGCAATAGCCCGCCGCGATCCGGGAAACGGAAGTTTCCGTCCGGATAAACAAATACATCAAAAAAACGGCCGCCAGCATACAGACCAGCCAGAAGCCGATCGCAAGATCTCCCGTCGCCACAAGAAACAGCGACTGCAGCCCCAAAAACGCCGCCGCGATCCCCCAGCGCTTCCAGCCGTAAACCCTTCCGGGCAATTGAATCATATAAAGAACACAGGCGGCCCACTCGGCAAGCGCCGTATAAATCCGCGGAATATCGGGCATCACTTCGGTCATTTTACCATTTCCCCCATATAATTTGCCAGCGCGTCCAGAAAGGCGCTCTTTCTCCCCCGGCTCAAGAGCAAAAGTTCTCCGTTCACCACAGCGCAGCCGTCACGGATTCCTTCCACATGCTCCAGATTAATCAGGTATCCCTTATTTCCGCGGAAGAAATGCAGTTTTGAAAAACGTTCTTCCGCTTCCTTCATGGTGCCGGAAGACAAATATTCGCCTTCCGCGGTATGATAAATCAAATCATGCTTCTGGCTCTCGATATAGGAAATCTCCGAAACATCCAGACGCTTCGTACCGCCTTTTACCGGAATCGTCACATACTGCCGGCTTCCCTTTAAAATCCTTTCCACAGCCCGGTTCAGCCTCTGACTGAAGGCAAAATAATGAATCGGCTTCAACACATAGTCCAAAGCTTCCACTTCATATCCCAAAATGGCAAACTGAGGCATATTGGTAATGAAAATAATCACCACTCTGGAATCCTGCTGCCTGATCCGCCTGGCGGCCGTCATCCCGTCCGTAAACTGCATCTGCACGTCCATCAGTATCAGATCAAACTGGGCATGATACTCCTCCAGAATCTCATCCCCGTCTGAATAAACCGTGGTATGAATCTTCTGCCCGACCTCTTTCTCATACCGCGCAATATATTCCTGCAGCGTTTTCGCACATTCTTCTTCATCCTCTACAATCGCTATCCTAAGCAAAGCTTTTCTCCTTTATCCCCGTCACTGCCAATCCAGATTATACCATTCCCGATACGCCTGGTAAATTGTGATCGTTTTCCCGTTTTTGATGTCATACACTCTGTAATAGCAGTATTCATCATCCGTCATTTCCTTTTTTTGTTCATCGCCCCAGCCGCTCCTTCAGCATCGAATTGCGTCTCGTCACCGTCACGTTGCGGACCGCATAGGCCAGCGCTTTTTGGGTCCCGACCAGAACGAGAATCTTCTTCGCTCTGGTGATTCCCGTGTAAATCAGATTTCTCTGGAGCATCACATAGTGGTTCATCAATACCGGCATGACCACGACCGGATACTCCGATCCCTGGGCCTTATGTATGGTGGTTGCATAGGCGTGCGCCAGTTCGTCCAGTTCCGTCGCATCATACGCAATGCTGCGGCCGTCAAAATTCACCGTCAGCGTCCGGTCAGCCAAATCCACACTTTCAATGACGCCGATATCGCCGTTGAAAATTTCTTTCTCATAATTATTCCGGATCTGCATGACCTTGTCCTTTACCCGGTAAATAAACCCGCTTCTGCGCAGGCCTTCCCCTTCCGGATTCAAAGCCTCCTGCAGGGCCAGATTCATATTGGTGGCTCCCACAACGCCTCGCTGCATCGGCGTCAGCACCTGAATCTGAGACGCCGGTATACGATAATAACCCGGCAGTTTTTTCCGAACCAGTTCCACAATTTCCGACGCCGCTTCCTCCGGATTCTCTTTTGTCACAAAGAAGAAATCCGACTCTTTTGCGTTTGACAGTTCCGGCATTTTCCCTTCGTTGATGCGGTGCGCGTTCATCACGATCCGGCTGCTTTGCGCCTGGCGGAAAATCCTCGTCAGCCGGATGACCGGAAAAGCGCCTGAATCAATGATATCGCGCAGCACGTTGCCTGCTCCTACGGAAGGAAGCTGGTCGATATCGCCCACCAGAACCAGCCGCATATGCGGCGGAATCGCCTTTAACAGAGCGTTCATCAGAATCATGTCGATCATGGAACATTCGTCCACGATCAGCACATCTCCCTCCAGCGGATTCTCTTCATTTTTCTGATACCCCTCCGGCGGCTTATACTCCAAAAGGCGGTGAATGGTCTTCGCCTCCAGTCCGGTCGCTTCCGTCATACGCTTCGCCGCCCTTCCTGTCGGCGCTGCCAGCAGAATTTTCAGGCCGAACCTGCGATACGCCGCTATGATTCCCTGAGTTGTGGTCGTCTTTCCGGTACCGGGACCGCCCGTTAAAATCATGATTTTCGACTGTGCGGCCTGCCGGATGGCATCCGCCTGTATTTCGTCATATTCCATGTTGACCGTCTGCTCGATCTTTTTTACATCCACCGACAGAGCATCATTTCCCGTATTCTTTCTTGCATTCATCAACTGGACCCACAGCCGGTCCGACGCCGGCTGCGCGAGCAGCTTCTTCAGCTTATTGGCAACCCCTGTCTCCGCATAATAAAACGGCGGCAGATAGATCGCTTCCGTCTCCCGGATCAAATCCTGATCTTTGAGCATCTGATCCATCGTCATAACAATGCAGGGCTCTGCAGCTTCCAGCAGTTCCGAGGCCTTCCGGATGAGCGTCTCTTTTTCCACATATACGTGCCCTTCATCCGCCAGCGCGCTTAAAGTATACATGATACCGCTCCTGAGCCGGATAAACGCTTCTTTTTCGATCCCCAGCTTTTGCGCAATGCTGTCTGCAGTTTTAAAGCCGATCCCCCAGATATCGTCCGCCAGCCGGAACGGATTTTCTTTTACCTTATCAATGCTTTCATTGCCATACTGCTTATAGATCTTCGCCGCAAAAGAGGTGCTCACCCCATGGTCCTGCAGAAACAGCATGATATTTTTGATCTCCTTCTGCCGCTCCCAGCTCTCTTCGATCATCCTGACGCGTTTCCCGCCGATCCCCGGAATTTCGATCAGACGTCCCACATCCGTTTCAATAATTTCCAGCGTGTCCGTGCCATATGTCTGCACGATCTTCTTCGCAAATTTCGGACCGACGCCCTTTATCAGCCCGCTTCCCAGATACTTTTCGATTCCGTAAACAGTGGCGGGCATGGTTTCTTCCCAGGTTTCCGCCACAAACTGCCTCCCATACTTCGCATCCACCTTCCAGTTGCCGTTAATCAAAAGCACGGATCCTACATTGGCGTCCAGAAGATTCCCGATCACCGTCACCAGTTCCGCATAATCTTTCACGCGCACTTTCAAAACGGAATATCCGTTCTCCGGATTTTGATAAGTAATTCTTTCCACGACGCAGCGAATTTTAATCATCGGTCTGACTCCAGTCACGCAAAATGCAACGTTTTGAAATAGTCGCTCAGTCTCTGTGCTTCTCCCTTTGTAATATCAGAAGGAATTTGAAACGATACCATAAAATCCGGTCTCAGCGGATAACTCACAGCAATTGCCCCGGAAATGTCCGTATGTAACGTCTCCACATATTCTTCCCCGCGCGACAGCGCTTCTATTTCGTTTAAATGTTCCGACAGATTCGCCGTGGCCCGATGCACCTTCAGGGAAGATCTTAACGGCATGGAAAGATTTTGCCTGGACGTATCCGCCAGCCATTTGATTGTTCGTTGATGGGGAAATCCTGTGTCATCGTTATCAACTGCCGTATCCAGATAATAATCCCCCGTAATTTCTGCAAAATAGATGTCGTCCCCGTCCGGAATAAGGACCAGATCTCCGACAGCCATCCGATTGACAAAAATATCGATCGTCGCATATGCGTTTCCAAGTTCCAGACCTTTGAGCTGGTAAGGTTTGCCCGCTAATATTTCTTTAATGCCCTCACGGGACTTTCGGGACAAATCACCGATTCCCGGCCAGCCGATCGCAATAATATCGGCTTTTTTAAATTCATCCAGTCTTTTTTTGTTGTGTGGAAATGGTCTCACCAACCAGGCGCTTCTGCTCATAAAAAATCTCCTTTGAATTTCATTATTTCATGTTGATATCTCCTTGAAATGATAATACCATTGCCGATCGCCATTGTCAAGTAGATATCTTCATGAAATCATTATAGGAATATTTCCATGAAATCATTTTTAAATCCAATATTCACAGCCGTCATTCCATCAGTCCATAATGCGCCGTGAACACCTTTTCATACTTCTGCAATTCGCCCTTTATTTTCCGAATCGACTTCTGCGCCTCCAATTTATCCATTGTATAGGGGTGAACCAGAATGTGATCGTCCTTCAGGCAAAAGGCATCCCCGGTAAATAAATACTTTCCATCCACCGCATACATGGCCGATCCCGTTGTATGACCAGGCACGCTGAGCATGGTCACTCTGCGCTCCCCAAAATTTACCGATTCCTGATCCGCCATCCACACAATTTCATTCGTGTCCCGTAATTTGGGCAGCCTGTTTTTTCTGACAAACTGCCGGAATGTGCTGCCGTCTATCATCTGCTTCTCCTGTTGGTTCATATAAATTACCGCATTCGGAAACAAAACAACACAGGCCACATGATCGTAATCGGTATGCGTCAGAAAAACGCCCTTCACCTTACGCCCGTCAATGGACAGCCGGTCCATCTCCCGTTTTCCCATTTCCGCATCAGAACCCGCGTCAATGACGATCCAACCATCTCCCGACGGTAAAAAGAATAAATTATTGATTCGGTTTTTAATAGCCGTCACATCCGTTCCTGCTATTTTTCCGCTGGCCAGGGGATGCATGGAACGCATCGGAGCAACATATGCCATAACGGAAACGGCCAGGATTGCCAAAATAATTCCAACTACAACTATCATTAACATATGTTAAATTCTCCTCCTTCAAAAAGTATACTCTTGTGTCATTTCCAACTTATGATAAAATATGATTCAGAAAAAAACAACGTTTTCAGGACAAGTGACACAAAATCAAACAAAAGTGTCTGAACAATCCCAAAGCGAAAATGCAGAAAGGGTCCTTTGTGAACCCTTCTCAAAATCCAGGCGCAATCCGGTCCAAAAAAGAAATCACGGATACGCTTCTGCAATTAATGGAATCACATCCATACAACGAGATAACGGTAAAACAGATTATTCTGGAAGCACAGGTCGCCCTGGATAGCTGTCCAATATTTCAATCCCTCTCTCCGGAGCAGATTTCCTTTGTTATCGCATGTAACGTGAGCGCAGTCTGGAACGTAATTATAAGTGGCTGGAATATGACAGGAAAGATACGCCTGAGAATATCAAAAACGCCATTTTGCAATACCTGAATCGCTTATCGCCGGCTTCCGTGAATTAGCCGGGGCACTTACCCTAAACAATCGAAAAATCCGGCGGTTCAGCATAAGCCGAACCGCCGGACCCCGCGCTTTTTGCCCGGCCGGCGCTCATTCAATTTCTGACGGTTTCGTTTTGCGCGATTTACAAAATTCTTTAAAAAAGCCGCACTCTTCATCATTGCAGAGTTTTGCATCTTCCGATCTCATATTACAGTGGAACACGTGTCCCAGTTCGTGCTCAGCGTCTCCGTAAAAGCGGTAAATAAACGGCACATCGCAGGAAGCCAGCACGGACGCCAGCATCGGAGCCTGATTCTTTAAAAAATCCCCCGTCGCGGTCATCAGAAACGTCGGCGGAAAGGCCCTTGTCACATGCCTTGTCACATCGATCAGAGCCAGTTCTCTTGCGTTGCCTTTGTCCGGCAGTAAATCCGCCATCAGAAGCTTTGTCAGTCCATCCGTTCCCTCTCCCTCCAGATCAATGACATAAGCGCCGCAGTTTAACCCCACTGCCGTCGGCGCAAAACCTTCGGGAATCTGAAAAGAAAACTCCGCCGCATAAGCCGGATTCGTACAGGCCGCTGCATACAGGCCCAGGACATGACCGCCTGCCGAATCTCCGACTCCAAACACATGCTCCGTATCAAAATCATATTCTTCCGCATGTTCCAGCAACCAGGTAAAGACCAGGTTTGTATCCTCCAAAGACGCCGGAAACTGGTATTCCGGGGCCAGACGATAGGTAAAATTCACCACCGCAAAGCCTCTCTGCGCCAGATTCATACAATAATATTGATAGCGTTCCTTATCGCCGTATACCCAGCCTCCGCCATGAACGCTCACAATCACCGGAAGCCTTTCTCCCGCTCCCGCCTTCGGACGATAAACGTCCAGAACCTGCCACTGCGCGTCTTCTCCGTAAACGATATCATCATAACGGATAATATCTTCCGGCGTCGTCAGCCCGGCATCCCTGACATCATCCCCCTTTTTAAAATTTTCCCGTACCATATCGCTTGCCTGTGACATTCTTTCCCGTCCTTTCTGCCGCCAGTTCTATATAGACTGCCATTAACCGTTTAACATACAATACATCTCGTACCATTGTTCTCCGCCCCAGGAAGATTCCGCAATTCCTTTCTTCTGAAATCCCATTTTCTGATACATCTCCACTTTGGATTCCAAACATGTTAAAACCAGCATTTTTCTATTTTTTTCCCGTTCTCTGCAAAGATACCGGGATACGATCTCTTTTGCCAGTCCCTGCCCGCGATACTCCGGAAGCACATCCAGACCAAGCAGCATCACATTTCTTCCGGCCGGATCCTGAAGCCCGGCATCCGTGAAAAACGCATCCCGGAACAAATCTTCATTTGTTGCAAGTCCGTTTAAAAAACCCGCGATTTTTCCCGTCTCTCTGTCAACCGCAACCAAAAACAACTCCGGCGCCGCCAAAACCCGCTCTCTCATCATGGATTCAGAACATGCTTCATTCGGAGGAAAGCATATTTTTTCGATCGCTGCCGCCTGATCCGCTTCTTCCGGAAGAATGTTTCTGAATTCAAATCTCTCATTCATATCCTTTTACTCCTCTGCTTGTCCATGCGAACAATCTCCCCTTATACACTGAGGATATGGATACTCAATGTAATGATTACACCAGCAAGGAAAACTATTCGCGCTCCCTCAGCTTCTCCAATATCGCCATGTTTGCAGAAATTTGTCCCTGATAATAGAAAAGCCTGCTTTCTTCATTTGCCCGTCTTCCTTACGGAAAAGTCCCCCGCCTTACGGCGAAGGACTATACTTTCAATCCAACCATTTATATACCGCATATCGGTCAGCGGTAAACTTTCTTTGTGTTTGCATTCTAGCAAGCGCAAAGAGGAAAGTCAATAGAACTTTCCATTAAAATTTTATACCAAAAATGAAATTTTAAATTCCACCGCCCGCTTATGCGGTGGAATTTACTCCTGCACAATTGATATTTACTCTTTCATAGAAAAGTGGTATGG
>JAUNGC010000044.1 GCA_030524745.1 Eubacteriales bacterium
GGAGGATACAGCAATGACAAGATTTGAACGGGAGATCAGCGGAAGCCTGGGGGCTTTTTGGAAGAAGAACGCAGAGGAAGAAGTAAAAAAGGCAGTGACGCAGGCAGAGAAAGACGCCACAGTCGAGGCGGACGGAGCTATCAAATGGAACAGCAACGGACGCTACCTGATGGATGACTTCTGCGAAAAGCTGGAATACGCAGGCTACGATTTCAGCAGAGAGGCCACCGCAAAGAAGCGTGACGCGCAGAATGAGGAAAGTCTTGCAGAATACCGCAGGAATTATAAAGGACTCAGTGCAGAGGAGCTTGCGGAGGCAAGGGCGGCATTCGGGGAAGGAACCACGGTGGTCAATGTGCTGACCGGGGATAAGACGGTGCTTTAAAAAGCACAGAACAATTTCATATTTTCAGGAAACAGGCGATTGCTCAGACGGGCAGTCGCTTTTTTCATACACAAATTTAAGAAACGGAGGATTTCAACATGAAGGAATTTTGGAACACGATTCAACTCATCTTTACGGCGGTCGGAGGGTGGCTTGGCTACTTCCTGGGCGGCTGTGACGGGCTGCTGATCGCACTGGTGGTATTCGTGGTGGCGGACTACATCACAGGCGTGATGTGTGCCGTTGCCGACAAGGAACTGTCCAGCGAAGTCGGCTTCAAAGGCATCTGCCGGAAGGTGCTGATCTTCATTCTGGTGGGGATTGCAAATATTCTGGATGTCCAGGTCATTGGAACCGGCAGCATCCTCCGGACGGCGGTCATCTTCTTCTACCTCTCCAACGAGGGCGTGTCCCTTCTGGAGAATGCCGGACACCTGGGGCTGCCTATCCCGGAGAAGTTGAAGCTGGTGCTGGAGCAGCTTCACGACAGGGCAGAAACGGAAAACAGCGATAAGGAGGACGAGTAATCATGAAACTGGTAGAAAGTATTCTGACAAAGAATCCCTGCTATACGGCAGGGAAAAAGATCACGATCAAAGGGCTGATGCTCCATTCCGTAGGCTGTCCGCAGCCGAAGGCATCTGTGTTCATCAATTCCTGGAACAGTGCAAGCTATACGGCCGCCTGCGTCCACGGCTTTATTGACGGCAACGATGGCACGGTGTATCAGACGCTCCCGTGGAATCACCGGGGCTGGCATTGTGGCTCCGGCAGTAAGGGCAGCGGCAATGATACCCACATCGGGGTGGAGATGTGCGAGCCTGCGTGTATCAAGTACACATCCGGCGCTAACTTTACCTGCTCTGATACTGCTACGGCAAAGGCAGTGGCAAAGCGCACTTATGAGGCGGCGGTGGAGCTGTTTGCCTATCTGTGTGAGAAGTTTGGACTCGATCCCACAGCCGATGGCGTTATTTTAAGCCACAAGGAGGGACACAGCCGGGGCATTGCTTGCTTTTCTGTGGGACTTTCTGGATGTTTTCTCTTGCCCACGTGAAATAAGCCTCCACCAGTGGGCGGACACTTAACCGACGGCGGAGTTTACGTTCCTCTTCCGGAAGATCCTTCAGCAGCTTTTCCTCCCGATAGATGGCCTGGATCATCGTCAGCGCCAGATATGCGCGGCTGTCTTTCTGCTTTGCTTTCGGCAGGGCTTTGACCGCCTCGTCAAACCTCCGCCTGGCATGGGACCAGCATCCGGCGATCTTCAGGTCTTCCCGTTCGTTTGCAATCGTGTGGTAGACCTGGTACCCGTCCGTGACGCATATGCCATTGAAACCTTTACTTATCAGGCAGCGCCTACTACAAAAATATGGGATCCTGCTACCCATACTTATAAGGAAGAAGAGGGAGAGGCAGCCGGCTGGACGAATGAAGACGGGGCGGATAAGATTACAGTGACCAGCCGCTCAAATAAGGCGCTGACTGCAACGATTACAACGGAAATGGTCAACGACGGTACGAATGATTATACCGGGATCAAGGCGGAACCTGCCGACGCGATTCTTTCTCTTGCCGATGCGTCTGTAAACGCAACGACAGAAATTCCGGGAACGGAAGCAAAAGCGGAGACTACGATTTCTCTGAGCGGCGAGTTGACAAATAAAGATGCAAATAAGACGAAGATCGGCAGCATAACTGTCACCATTGCTGATGCAGAGGAGGTAACGCCATGAAAATGAAAAAAATAGTAGCAGCGACTTTGGTATTTGTGCTTTCTGCGGGAAATATGGTATATGCCAGCGCAGCCGAGCCGACGCCGGGGAATAATACGGCGGAGATTCTGGCGACCTATAACGAGGAAGAGCCGGATCCGGCAATCGTGTATTCGGTAGATGTAGAGTGGGGAAGCTTAGAGTATACTTATGATTCAGGCAAAACGCTGACATGGGATCCGGAGACGCTTAAGTATGTGGAAACGGCCGGAACATCCACATGGAGTTGTGAAGAGAATGCCGATAAAATCAGTATAACGAATAACTCGAATACCGCGATCACAGCAACTTTGTCCTATGAACAGACGGATAGCAGCATCAGCGGCAGCTTCGATCAGGCAAAAATCAGTCTGAGAACAGCGGAAGGAACGGAAGCAGATAACGGTCCGAGCGGTACGGCTACATTATCCCTGAGCGGCGCCCTTTCCGATACGGTAACTACTAAAACGGAGATAGGAAAGGTGACGGTGACGATTGGAGAATTTCAGGGAGAAGTAGCGGATACAAGCGTTATATCGGGGACGTATAATATTTTTTACACGACATCGGAAGATAATGTATATGTTTCAGAAGGCCAGCGCGGAGCAAAGGGATATATGATAGGACTTTCCGGAAGGGAACTGAACAAGAACTATTATGTTCCGTTAAACGGACTGACGATTAAAGGAACCCAGTATTATATATCCGCAGATTCATTGGTTCGGCTTGTAAGCGGTGAGTTACGGGAGTTTGATTTGACTACAGATAATAAAGAATATCTTTTTGAACTTCCGCGGGATGAGGTGACCTTCGGAGCAAGTTTTCACTATACGATTACGATAAATACGGAAACGTTGAAAGGAACGGTTTTGATTACGCCGGTGGAATAATTGATTCAGACTGTTGCCGGGCGGAACGCTCCGCCCGGCAGCATCATCTGTGAAATTTGCTCCAAACCGCATTGTTTGAAGCGAATTTGACAGATGAAGTATGTAAGAAATACTTTGATAAAGCGATTAGAGGGAGATTCCGAATATGACAAAGAAAGCGGGCCTCGCCGCGGCTGCCGTTGTATGTGTGATTTCTCTGGCAATCATGACGGCCGCGCTGATACTGTGTAATAAAAACAGTGGAAATTCCGTCTTCACGCCGCCGCCTTTTGAAGCTGAGGCTGTTAGCGGGACGCCGGATGTGCCGGATGAGTCAGGCTGGTCGGAGATTTATCAGGCGGGAATGGAATTTAAAGCATACGTCTGCGGCAATGTGATCGCGGACGGCGACAGCGCCGTGGTATATTTTACCAATTCAGGAGACTTTGATGTCTGGCTGAAGCTGCGCATCCTGGATGAAAACGGTGCGGTTATTGGGGAGAGCGGCCTTTTGAAACCGGGCGAATATGTAAAATCCGTTCCGCTCACTTCTGACATAACGGACGAAGAGGCGGTCCGGTTGAAGATCATGGCATATGAACCGGAGACTTATTACAGTGTGGGGACAGTTACACTGAATACGACGATCAGGAAGGGAGAATCGCAATGAAAAAGCTGACTATGTTTTTTCTGGTATGTATACTGACAGGATATTCCTGCATGGTATGCAGTGCCGGCAGTGATACGCTGGAGGAAGATAAGGAGGCGACTTTCGGCATTTACGCTACTTATATTGCAGGAGAAACGGATTATTTTACAGCTCCGGTCAAAAACGGAGAGAGCGAACTCTCGTTGCCGGATGGAACGGTGATTGCAGCCGGCAGCATTCCGGAAGACGGGCTGACCCTGGTCGTATATCCGGTAACAGACCGCGACAAAGACGCCTGGAAATGGTTTTCGGCATGTATGGAAGGAAAGGGACGCAATATTGTACCTTATGAAATCTATTTTTTGAATAAGGATGGAGACCGGCTGTTGGCAGACGGTGTGACAGTCAGTATTTTGCTGCCGGAATCCATGGAAACTCCGGCTGCCTTTTCACTGGGAAGAGACGGGAAGGTAACGGAGTTGGCGTCAGAAATTGTGAATGGTAAGATCGTGTTTCAGGCGGATGGCCGTTACTATTACGTGCTTGCAGAAAGAACAGCGTCGGCTCCGGCGCCTGACGGGCCAGATACGCCGGAATCGGGAACGGGTGGAAATGACCAGGGAACCGGAGAAGGCGGCGGAGTGTCTGACGGAACCGGAACGGGCGCCGGAGCGGCTGGCGTAACCGGAGAAGGCGGCGGAGCGGCTGGCGGAACCGGAACTGCCGCGCAGGGAACCGGGGCGCGGACCGGAGATGAAACAAACGTTGCTTTCTGGTTGTTCGTGTTTATTTCTTCTGCGATGGTATTTACAGCCGGTATGATATTCCGCCATAAACGCGCATCCGGAAGGAAAAACGAGTCGTATTGACGTCACGTGCTGAAAAACAGGGATGGACACCGGCTGTTGTGAAAAGTGCAAAATTACGATATAATGTCAAATGGAAATTTTGTGCTTTGAGGTGATTCATAATGATACATATAGCAATATGCGATGATGAGAAAGAGTTTGTCGCATATTTGGCCGGGATGCTGGACCAATATGCCGCCGAAACCGGTCTGGAAATAAAAGTAACGGCTTATTACGACGGCAGGGAACTGATTGAAAAATATGATACGACGATTGACCTGATTTTTCTGGATATTCAAATGCGGGAGATGAATGGCCTGCGGGCTGCCGAATGCGTCCGCCGGATGGATGAAAAAGTCGGCATTATCTTTTTGACCACTCTTATCCGGTATGGCCTGGAGGGATATAAATATCAGGCCGCGAATTATATTCTCAAGCCGATGAAGTATGTCCGCCTGAAAGCGGAAATGGATCAGTGGCTGAGAAAACATCGCAAGGATGGCAGTCCCGCTTTGGTGATTGTCAACGATACTGGGAAGTATAAGGTGTTTCTGGATTCTCTTCGTTATGTGGAAACCTTTAACCGCAACTTGCTTTTGCATACGGAGCAGGAAAATATTATTTGTTATAAAAGCATGAAAGAAATGGAGCAGGAATTACAGGACAAAGGCTTTATCCGGTGCCATACCAGCTATATTGTAAACCTGTTCTATGTAAAAGGGGTCAGTAAATTAGAAATTAAGTTGATTACCGGAGAGACAATCCCCATCAGCCAGCCTAAAAGGAAGGGCTTTATGGAAAAACTTGCGGAATATTGGGGGGATTTGATATGATACGCTTTTTGGAATTTCTCTCCTTTTTATTTGCATGGGGCTACACTTTCGTTTTTTTCTGGATACTCAAAACATTTCTTCCGCTTCGCAGAAATTGGTTTGCAAAAATAGCCGCCTTTTTTGTATGCGGCTATCTGGCTGATTCCATCATATACTCGAATGATTTAGGTAGCCTTTTGGGCGTTATGGCGCTGTTTTTTGCCTATAGTCTTGTTTTTTACCGGGGTACGCTGATGGAAAAAATATCGGTTCTTCTGGTGTTTTATCCTGCGCTGATTGCGATTAACTATCTCATGCTGGATATCGGGGGACGGATGTTTTACGCAATTACGCAGGCGTCTTATGAAGCCGTCGTGCAATCGCCAAAACTGATGCTGACCAGCACGCTGATTCATACAATTTCTCTGTTGCTGCGTTTATTGTTCTGGATAGGGGCATGGCTCATTTTACGAAAATTTCTGTCCAAAATTGTTTCCCGGCTGAGTTTCAGGATGTGGCTGATCGTGGATATGCTGATGCTGGCTTCCTTTGTGGGAATTTTTACGATCATATATTTCATGCCGGAGGAAACGGCCATCGTCTATCCGATTTGCGGAGCCTCCATTTTTTCCGGTTTTGGATGTATGTATCTGGCTTCCTACATTTGCGAGGCGATGCAGACCGCTTACCGGGCGCAGGAACTGGAAATGCAGAGCAACTATTATAAAGACCGCATAAAAGACGAAGAGAGGGTGCGCAGCATCTATCATGATATGAAAAATCATATGCTGCTGTTACAGGCCGGAGCAGGAAACGGACAGGAGGTTCAGAGGGCTGTACAGGAGATGCAAAGTCAGATTCAGGAATACGAGAACTATCATCATACCGGAAATGAGTTTTTGGATATTATAATCAGGGACAAGGCCAAGGCTGCGCAGGAACGGGAGATAGATTTTAACGCCGCCGTTTCCTTTGAGGATGGCGCCTTTATGGAACTGTTAGACATCAGCACGATATTTGGGAATGCGCTGGATAATGCGATTGAAGCGAGTGAAAAACTGCCCAAAGACCGGAGATTGATTACCGTGCGGGCCAATCGGGTCCGGGATATGCTGGTGATTATTGTGGAAAACAATGCCGCGCCTGCTTCATCTGAACCGGCCGGGACGACAAAAAAAGACGCCTTCTTACATGGCTTTGGACTTCCCAATATCAAAAAGGCGGTGGAACGGTATGGCGGACAATGCAGCATTAAAGCGGAGAATGAAAGGTTTGTCTTAAAAATTCTGATTCCGGTTCCGTAATATTTCTCAGTCATAATGTTTTTTTTCGTCATTTTTTCATAACCAGAGGATGTCGTTTCAGATGTAAAACGGCATCTTTTTTTATTGAGACATTAGTTTTTGCGCTGTGGATATTAGTTTTCCCGCTTGCCATTGTGTCTTTCTTTCTGACCGTTATAATGAGTTTAGTTCCGGACGGAACGAATCTGCAGGAAAAGAGGGATACATGATGAGTATTTTAAGCGCGGCCCATTTATGCAAATATTATGGTCAGGGGCCGAATCTTGTAAAAGCTTTGGATGATGTGAGCATTTCTGTCGAGAGGGGAGAGTTTGTGGCCGTTATCGGCACCTCCGGCAGCGGCAAATCCACGCTGCTGAATATGCTGGGAGGTCTTGACCGCCCCAGCAGCGGCAGCGTGAGAGTGGACAAATTTGAATTGGGAAAGCTGAAAGAAGAGGATCTGACGGTGTTCCGCCGTCAGCGCATCGGCTTTGTATTCCAGAACTACAATCTGGTTCCCGTCCTGAATGTGTATGAAAATATCGTTATGCCCATTTGGCTTGACGCAAAGAAGCCGGATCAGAAATTTCTTCAGGAGGTCGTCGCTCTGCTGGGCCTGGAAAAGAAACTCTATAATATGCCCAACACCCTTTCCGGCGGTCAGCAGCAGCGCGTGGCGATTGCCAGGGCGTTAGTCAGTAAACCGGCCATTATCCTTGCGGATGAGCCGACCGGCAATCTTGACAGCAGGACCAGCGACGAGGTGCTGGAACTTCTGAAGACCACCGGAAAGAAATTCCGTCAGACAATCGTTATGATAACCCATAATCCGGAAATCGCCAGGCAGGCGGACCGGACAATCCGTATTGAAGATGGAAAAATCCATGAGTAAGGCGGTGATATCATGAAAAAGAAAAACCCTTTCATTCGTATTTTGATAAACCGCAGCTTCAGAGCAAACAAGGCCAGAAACCTGGTTGCGATTCTCGCTATTGTGCTGACAACGCTGATGTTTACATCTTTATTCGTCCTTTCCCAGAGCATGGTGAAAAATCTGAGGGAAATGAACTTCCGGCAAGCCGGTTATGACAGCCACTTAACCTTCCGTTCTTTGACAAATGAAGAAATGGATAAGATCATTGCGCATGAGGCGGTCGAAGATTGGGGCAGGAGCATTGTAATCGGCGTTGCGGAAAATGAAGAACTTACCGGCCGTCAGGTAGAAATCCGCTATGCGGATGAAAATTATGCCGCTTCAGCGTTTGCCGTACCGACAACGGGAAGGATGCCTGACGGTGAAAATGAAATCGCTTTGGATACGATTACGCTCGAAAAAATGGGCCTGCCCTGCGAATTGGGACAAAAGGTCACGCTGTTGTGGCGGAAGGATTTAAACGGCACAGATTACACCGCCCGCACTTTTACCCTCTGCGGATATTGGGAGGGAAATTCCGCCGCCATGGCAAGCATGGCCTGGGTGTCCCGGACGTTTATGGAAAAAGAATGTTCGGGCGTCAATCAGGCAGATCAGCGCGATAACGGTCAATTCTTTGGTATGGGAATGCTTCATGTGAATGTTGGCGGCGGCAATCATCTGGAACAGGCGGCAGAACAGATTCTGGCGGATACGGGCCTGTCAGACATTTCTTACGGCATCAATATGGCTTATGATTCTACGATGAATCAGAATATCATAAAAGAAGTTATTCCCATGTTCATTTGTATGGGTTTGGTATTCGCCAGCGGCTATCTGATTATTTACAATATCTTTCAGATTTCCGTCGCTGCGGACATTCGCTTCTATGGCAAATTGAAAACGCTGGGTACTTCCGGAAAGCAACTGAAAAAGGTAATTTACGGTCAGGCGAACCGTCTTTCCCTGATCGGGATTCCTGTCGGAATGATATTGGGGTATGCGCTGGGAGTCGTATTGGTTCCGATGATCATTGCCGGAAACGATACAAAGGCTTCTGCTGCGGTCAGCCTGTATGGATTCGTTGGTTCGGCCTTGTTTGCTTATCTGACCGTGCTGATTTCCTGTATGAGACCGGCCAAAATCGCAGGAAAGGTTTCGCCCATGGAGGTGCTGCGATATACCGGTGCCGGAGCGGACGGCAGGAAGACAATCAGGAAAGGCGCCCGCAGAGCAAGCATTCCGGGGATGGCGTTTGCAAATCTGGGAAGAAACGGGAAACGTACCTTTACTGTAATTGGTTCATTGACGCTGGGGCTGGTATTGCTGACAGGCGTTTACGCAAAAAACGCCAGTTTTGATATGGATAAATATATGAATAACTGGACAATCAGCGATTTTGAGGTCAGGGATAGTTCCATTGCGACAAACTTCAGTACCTATAATCCATATGGCGCTACAATTTCAGAAGAATTGGTGAACCGGATCGAAAGTTTAGAGGGATTGGAAGGCGTCGGACATTTGTATTCGCAAATAGTGTCCCATCAGATCGGCGCGTCGGCTCTTGTAAATATTCAGACCTATTATAATGCAGACGACAGGCTGGCTTATATGGAGGCCGCTGACGCCGGACTTGCGCGGGCTTATCACGATATGATTGACAGCGGGGAATGTATTGCCGTTTTGTACGGCGTTGACGGTTTAGCTCTTGATGCGCTTTCGGAGGAATACCGTCTGCTGGACGGTAGATTTGACGAAGAAAAATTTCAAACCGGCAATTATATTCTTGCAGAGGCCGCGGCGGGCGCGGAGGAATCGGAAAAGGAAACGCAGCCAACCTATTCGGTCGGTGATAGGGTGAATTTGAACGGGCAGCAGTATGAGGTCATGGGAATCGTTGCAAATATCACGACGATTACAGAGGGAGTAAACGGCGGCGAGGAGGCGTTCCTTTCTTTCTATCTGCCCGCTGATACTTTCCGGCAGATGTATCCGGATCATACCATGCGTAAAATTTTTTTTGATGTCGCCGACGAATTTCAGCCGCAGGCGGAGCAGATGTTAATTGACTATCGGAACGATACGGACAAAAGCCTGACATTTACCTCCAGGTTCACCTTGAAGGAACATTATCGGGAACAGACAAGGGCCAATACGATCATGGGCATTGCAATCAGCGTGATTATCGCTTTTGTCGGCGTCCTGAATTTTATCAATTCCATGGTAACGGCCATAGTGTCCAGGCAGAAAGAATTTGCCATGATACAAAGCGTCGGTATGACAAAGCGGCAGCTTCGCAATATGCTGGTTAACGAGGGTCTTTTTTATGCGGCGGGCGCTTTGATAGCTTCTTACATTTCAGGAACGCTGGTCGTGGCAGTCGGCGTCAGAGCGATGGTATCCGGCGATTATACCGCGACGTTTCGCTTTACGCTGATGCCGCTCGTGATCTGTACGCCGGTCCTGATTATATTCGCAATTCTGATTCCGTATATTTGTTTTAAGAATCTGGAGCGGCAAAGCATTGTGGAACGGTTGAGAACTATGGACTGATACCGCCGGCATCTTCCGCGATTGCAGCGGGCCGATTGCAGCGATTTCGTTGTTTTCGCTCTTGCCCGACCGTGCGTCCTCTTGTATACTGAGGGTATAATATCACTGTCAAAAACTGCGAAAAGGAGCGGAAACTGGAACATGAAGACGAGTTTGCTGTACGGTATATTAAAACCGGCGGTTAAAAAGCTGGTGAAAAACGGGACGCATAAAGAAGAGAGTTATGAGGATTTTGTGCGTACCTCTTATGAAATTCAGGCGAAGTTTCAGTTTAAGCTTCCGCATAAGAAGGGCTACGAGTTCAGGGATGAGATCATTGACGGCTGTCACTGCATTGTCGGACACAAAACAGGCTCGAATACCAAAAGAGCGCTGGTCTATCTGGTGGGAGGCGGCGAACGAAGATGGCAGCTTCCCACCTGCAAAACGATGGTAAGATATATAAATGAGACGGACCGGGATCTGTGGATTCCGCTGTATCCGCTTTATCCGGATCATGATTTCCTGGATGAAGTGGAGATGATCTGCGACACGCATGAAAGAATGCTCAAAGATTATGACGCGAAGGACATTGCCTGGCTTGGATTCTCTGCAGGAGCGGATCTGATCATGTCCGCGGGACGGCATATCATACAGAAGGGAAATATTCTTCCCATGCCGGGGCTTATGATTCCGGTTTCCTGCTGCAATTTATATCTTTCGGAAGAGAGTTATGCGCGGATGGAAGAAATTGAAAAACGCGATATTATGATGTATGCCCGTTCTATGAAAACCTTTCAGGACTTTTATAATCATGAGAATAAACTTCCCCACTATTTGTGCGGCTGCGCGGCCGAAGACGATTACACAGGGTTTCCGAAGATAATCATGTATTTCGGCGGGGATGAAATATTTGCAGGGGATGCGCCGGATTATGAGAAAGCGTTTATCCGGTGCAATGTGAAGGACTATACGATCCGTGTGGAACCCGGCCTGTTTCATGCCTATCCCATGTTTACTTTTATAAAAGAAGGAAAACGGGGAGAAGATGAGATCATACAACATCTGAAACAGAAAGTTTTATAGAAAGTGAAACAGAAAGTTCTATAGAAAGTTATACTTGACAACAGTTCTCATGTTACGCTAGACTAGCCAAAGAAGTTAGAGAATGCTAACAAGGAGGAATTTGCGTGAGAAAAGTTGTCAAAGCAGTATGTATCGGATTGGGGTTTGTATGCTTTGGATTGGGAGCCGTCGGCGTGGTTTTGCCGATATTGCCCACTACGCCGTTTCTGTTGGCTGCGGCGTTTTTCTTTGCCAATGGTTCTGAACGGTTTCATCAGTGGTTTGTTTCTACAACCTTATATAAGCGCTATATTGAGCAGGCGGTAAAAAAGTCTATGGACAGGAAGTCGAAACGGAACATGCTCGTCACGCTGGGGATCATTTTTCTGATCGGCATTATTTTCTCACCGCTTTTTGCCAAGATTATCATTCTGGTTATTGCGGCGTTTCATTTCTATTATTTCCTGTTTCGGGTCAAGACGGCGCCGCAGGAGAATGAGACGATAGCGGCTGCGGAAGCGGAGTAGAAAGGAGGAAGTCTGATGTTTCATAAACGGCTGTTGAAAGAATTTGCGGATAACCGGAAATATGTGGCGGGCATGGTGGCGGCCCAGTGGGTATCGCTGCTGGCAAACGCGGCGCTGATGTTTGTGACGGCGGATTTTATGAATCAAATATTGGAAAATAAAGTAACAGCAGACAGTATATGGATGCTGTTTCTTGCGTTTGGGATCGCGCTGCTTGTGCGGAGTTTTTCCACAACGCTGTCAAGCCGGTTGTCCTTTGCGGCTTCCACGAGCGTGAAACGCAGGCTCAGGGAACTGGTTTATCAGAAGCTGATGAAGCTGGGTGCCGCTTACCGCGATACGATGGCCACCTCGGAGATCGTGCAGATTTCCACCGAGGGCGTGGACCAGTTGGAAATTTATTTCGGGAAATATGTGCCTCAGTTTTTTTACAGCATGCTGGCGCCCCTGACGTTGTTTGTGATTGTGGGAAGCATGAGCATAAAGGTGGCGACGGTGCTGCTGATCTGCGTGCCGCTGATTCCGGTTTCCATCGTGGCGGTGCAGAAGTTTGCGAAGAAACTGCTGGCAAAATACTGGGGAACGTATACGGAACTGGGAGATTCCTTCCTGGAAAATCTGCAGGGACTTACCACGCTGAAAATCTATCAGGCGGATGGACGTTATGCGGAGAAGATGGACGAGGAAGCGGAAAAATTCCGGAAGGTGACAATGCGGGTGCTGATCATGCAATTGAATTCTATCAGCATCATGGATCTGGTCGCGTACGGCGGGGCCGCATTGGGGATTGTCCTGAGCGTACTGGAATTGCGGGCGGGCAATATTACGCTGGCGGAGTGCTTTTTCATCATCATGATATCCGCGGAATTTTTCCTTCCCCTGCGGCTTCTCGGTTCCTTTTTCCATATCGCAATGAACGGGAATGCCGCTGCGGACAAGATTTTTAAGCTGCTGGACAGCCCTGCGCCGCAGTGGGGGACCGTGACAAAAATACAGGGAAGCGGCGTCGAATTTTCCGGCGTGGATTTTGCCTACACCAAAGAAAAACAGGTGCTCAGGGATGTTTCTTTTCAGGTTCCGGAGCGCAGCTTTGTGGCTCTCGTGGGAGAATCGGGCTGCGGAAAGAGCACCATTACGTCTCTGATCGTGGGAGACAGCCGCATTGACCAGAAAGGCTCCGTAAAAATCGGAGGAGTCGATATTTCAGAGATTGCGCAGGAAGCGCTTTCTCAAAAAATCACCCGCGTCCGTCATGACAGCTATCTTTTTGCGGGAACGGTGATGGAAAACCTGAGAATGGGCCGTCCGGATGTCGGCATACCGGAAGCGCAGGACGCGCTCAGAAGGGTGGACTTACTGGATACGATTATGGAGAAGGGCGGACTTGACATGCCCGTTGAGGAGAAGGCGTCCAACCTGTCCGGCGGACAGAAACAGCGTCTTGTGCTGGCCAGAGCGCTTCTGCATGACAGTGATATTTATATTTTTGACGAGGCGACCTCCAATATCGATGCGGAGAGTGAAAATAAGATTATGAAGGTTGTGCATGAACTGGCGCATGAAAAGACGGTGATTCTGATTTCCCACCGCCTCGCAAATGTGGTGAAGGCGGACCGGATTCTGGTGATGCGGGAAGGCAGGATTGCAGAAGCGGGAAACCATGAAGAACTGATGCGGCAGGAAGGTTATTATTACAGTCTGTTCTGTGCGCAGCAGGAACTGGAAGCATATGCAAAGGAGGCGGACTGAGGATGGAAAAAAATACGAAAACCAGGCGCGGCGGGTTTGCAGTCATGATGGGATTGATCGGTATGGTAAAGCCTCTGCTTCCCGTTATGTTCGTGGCGATCCTGATGGGCTGCGCCGGAAATCTGATGGCGACCTTCATCACGGTGCTGGGCGGATATGGGCTGTTGAAGGTTGCAGGGCTTTATGAAGGGATCGGTCTTCCCGTTATTTTTACTTTGCTGGCCGTGTTTGCCGTGGCGCGGGGCGTCCTGCGCTATGCCGAGCAGGCGAGCAATCATTATATCGCCTTTAAGCTGTTGGCGCGCATCCGCCATAAGGTGTTTGCGGCGCTTCGCCGACTTGCGCCTGCGAAGCTGGACGGCAGCCGTAAGGGCAATCTGATTTCCATTATCACCAGCGATATTGAACTGCTGGAGGTATTTTATGCGCATACGATATCGCCCATTGCGATTGCGGTTGTGACCTCCCTTTTCATGATTGTTTTTATCGGAAGGATACACCCTGCGCTGGGAATTCTGGCGTTTTGCTTCTATATTCTGGTGGGACTTGTGATTCCTCTCGTCAACGGAAAACGGGGCGGCGAACTGGGACAGAACTACCGGAACTCTTTCGGAGACCTGAATACATGCGTGCTGGATAATCTGTACGGGCTGGAAGAAATTCTCCAGTATGGGCAGCAGGAGGAACGGATGGCGCAGATGACGGCGCGCACGGAGCATCTGGAACAGGTAAATGAACAGTTGAAGAAAAAGGAAAACCGGCAGCGCGTCGTGACGGACGGCGTAATTCTTTTTGCCGGAGTTGTGGTGGCTGCGGCGGCGGGGTATCTGGCTGGAGCCGGAAGTATCGCAGGATATGAGGCGGTCATCGCAACGATCGCCATGACAAGTTCTTTTGGCCCCACAGCGGCTTTGTCCGCTCTGTCCAACAATCTTCAGCATACGCTGGCGAGCGGGAACCGGGTGCTGGATATTCTGGAGGAAGAACCGGTCGTGGAAGATATTGTGGAAGGCGCGGATACCTGCAGGGGAGATATCCGGTGCGAAAATGTATCCTTCTCCTATGACAGTGCGGACGGGGAAGCGCCATCTGGGGTTCTGGACCATTTTGACGCGGTGTTTGCGGAAAACCGCATTCACGGAATTCTGGGAAAAAGCGGCTGCGGGAAATCCACCCTGTTGAAGCTTTTGATGCGGTTTTATGAGACGGCGCAGGGAAGCATTCATTACGGCGGCGAAAATGTGAATCATATTAAAACTGCGGCGCTGCGGAGCAGTATTGCCTATGTGACGCAGGAAACCTTCTTATTCCATGATACGATTGAAAATAATCTCCGGGTGGCGAAGGAAGACGCCACAAGAGAAGAAATCATTGCGGCGGCGAAGAAAGCTTCCATCCATGATTTCATCATGTCGCTGCCGGACGGCTATGATACCAGACTTGCGGAACTTGGAGATTCCATTTCGGGCGGAGAGAAGCAGCGCATCGGAATTGCAAGAGCGTTTTTAAGCGACGCCGGCATCATTTTCCTGGATGAGCCGACCAGCAACATCGACAGCCTGAATGAAGGAATTGTCTTAAAGAGTCTGGAACGGGAAAAAGAAAATAAAACGATCCTTCTGGTATCCCATCGGAAATCCACGATGGGAATTGTGGACGATATGCTGGCGATGTAGAGGAGAGGCAGGCGGAAGGTATGGAACTGGCAGTTATCGTATAGATCCTTATTCGAGTGCAGTTGCTTTTGGGTGGATTATAGAGAAGCATAAAGAGTAATTCTTATTGGAAAGCCGGCAAAAGCGCCGGCTTTTTCGTACGATTTTTTGATTTACAGAAAAACCGGGGGAGTGGGCGCCGACATCACATACGCGACCAGTGGCCGGATGCTTTCCTGATCGATGAAGTCGATGCGTTTCCCATAGGTTTCCAGAAGCAGCCGCTCTTCCATACTCAACTCCTGAGGCTCTTTTTTCAGCAGCATTTTCCGGAGCATAGACATCATGGATTTATGTATGAAGTTCAGCCCTGAGTAATCAATGCCGCCCCGAAGGTGGAAAAGCTGCAGTTTCTGCTGCATTTGGGGCGTAAGGACCTTTGACAGAGATTCTCTGATGTGAGCGACATTTGCCGGATCGGCCGGGTCTGCGAGACCGCAGGTAAACAGAATAACATTTTTTTCACAAAAAAGCCCCCAGTTTTTGGTAATCAGTTGGATTCCGCTCACGCCGCCTGCATAAAGACCGCCGCCGTAGACCACCGTATCATAAAGCGCGAGGTCTTGCAGATCAAATTTCCTTCGTTCAAAAACGGGGCAGGACAGTTCCCGGGCGATCCATTCGGCATAGCGTCTGGTTGAGCCGTACTTTGATTCAAATATTACCACAGTCTTGTTCATCAGATTTTCCTTTCCTGAAAAAAATAAATGTCACAATTGTGCCTTTTCTTTTTTTATTGTATACTGTTGATAAAGAAAATGCAAGACATGGCGGGAAAGTGCTACAAAAGCAAAGATATGTGCCATATCCGGAGGACCTGGGAATGAACGGGCATCAAATGCAGAAAGAACAGTCGAGGAAGATGATACAGGATGCGTTATTTGGGCTGATGGAAGAAAAGGGATTTGCGCAGGTCACCGTTTCAGAAATCGTGGAAAAAGCTGACGTGGCCCGGCGGACTTTTTACAGATTGTATCATGATAAGATGGATGTGATCCGGTTTTATTTCCGGGAATTGTGCCGGGACTATGGCCGCAGATATAAGCCGCTGCAAAGCTATGATATCGGAAAGATTGCCGAAGAATACTTTGGCTTCTGGTATCAACACCGGGAATTTCTCCTGCTGCTGCACAAGAGCGGTCTGGACGACGTGCTCTATTATGAAATCAGCCGGGCTTCGGCAGAGGTGGTGGGGAAACGTATCGGCAGCGGGGAAGCAAAAAAGGCCGCAGGCGTGGAATATTTTGTGCGTTATACATCAGGCGGTTTTCTGAATCTGCTGTATTGCTGGATCATGGACGGAATGCAGGAAACGCCTGAAAACTATGCGGAAAATGTGAGAAAAGTTCTGTTGCAGTTCATCAGGCCGGTGTAACGGGCCGGAAAGCGAAACGATTGCAGACGTGGAATAAAAAGGAGGCGGACGTTTTCTTTTTAGTAGAAGAAAGATCAATGATATGGTAAAATAATATTATCGCATCTGTTTTTGGCCCGGCGACGATAAACAGCGTAAATCAACAGGGAGTTTTCAGATAAATGAACAGACAACAGGACGATATACAGTGGAGCAAGTCCAATCATAGTATTTTTGAAGATTTTGCCCTTGATCTGCAGGCTTTTGACCGGACGAAAAAGCCGCCTTTTTATGGCGGTCAGGACCTGAATTATTGTCTGGAACTTCAGCAGAAGCGCCTTCAGGACAAAAAACTGGTTATGAAATATGAATTTGTGCCGCGCGGGCATTTCGCGGATAAAAGCGGCCCCGGCAAAAGCTGGAGAGACGACCATTATCTGAGCAGGATGGAATACCGAACCTGCCGTCTGAACCGAACCTTTTACCGGGAAGGCCGGAAAGTATATGAAAAAGCGCGGAATTTCATCTTTTACCAGATCGTCACATTTATACATAATCGTGATGCGGTTGCCGCAGATCTGTATACCTGTCCCGCCTGCGGCGCCATCAGCCGGATCGCGGACCTGCAGCAAGGCTGCCCGTATTGCGGCACCTTCTTTGAAATGAACGACCTTTTTCCGAAGGTGACGAATTTTTTCTTTGTCAGAGACAGCGGCGGAACGGAAAAGGAGTTAAAGAGTGAGATAGGTAAATGGATTCGTCCCTGTATCGGGCTTAGCGCGGTCGGCTATATTTTGTATTTTCTGCTGGAGGGCGGAGGGATTTTGCAGGCTCTGATCAGCGGTACGCTGGGAGGAATTGTATTTGGCGCGATTATCGGATACCTTTTGTGGGTGGTCCGGACGCTGGGGAGTTTGTTTAAGGAAGCGGGAAAGTCGCTGCCGATGCTGACCAATGTTGCCGGATCGGAGAAGCGTTTTGTTTCCCTGATGAAGCGGTATAGTCCGGAATTTTCCTATGAATATTTTTCCGATAAGGCGGTCTCCCTTTTGAAGATGATTATTTTTTCCGGCGATGCCCGGGAACTTCCCAATTACGCGGGAGAGCCGGTTGGAAATTTGTTTTCCGACATTGTGGAATCCGCCTATACGGGCGCGGTGGCATTGAAGCAGTTTCAGGTGAGGGGAGACGATTGCCTTGTGGCTGTAGATGTCTATATGGAAAACATTTATGACGACGGCGGCCGTATCTACTCTCAAAATGATAAATTCCGCGTATATCTGAAAAAGAATATCCGCAAGCCCATCGATTATCATTTCTCGATCAGGAGAATCCTGTGTAAAGGCTGCGGCGGCAGTTTTGACGCCACGAAACAGAGAAGCTGTCCGAATTGCCAAAAAAAGTATGAACTTGAGGACGACGATTGGTGCGTTGTGAAAATTCAGAAACGGTAAGAACTCTGCCGCGTTCCCGGTTATGCCGGTACCGCGGCAGTTTTTAAAACGGAATGGATTAACGGTTTTGAACCGGAACCCGCAGAACCTGCCCGATGTTGATCAGATCTCCGGTCAGTCCGTTCAGCTTCATGAGAGCGTCCACGGTGGTCTGATATCTTTGGGCGATCAGCCACAGGCTGTCTCCGGCTTCGACAACATATTCGATGATGCCGGTTTCCGGGCCGGGCAGCGGTATATTTTGGTTGATTCCCTGATAAGTGTCGTACAGGGCTTTCCAGGTGAGAGGTCCGACAATGCCGTCGGGATCGAGTTGCATGATCTGCTGGAAGGCGATGACGGATTGCTGCGTGCCGCTGCCGAAGATGCCGTCCTGCGCCAGCCCCGGTATGCCGGGATAAAATTCGGAAATCATATTCAGAAGATATTGTAACGTAATCACGTCCTGTCCTCTGGAACCGTAGCGGAGAAGTGCAGAAGGCGGAACGGTGCCGATCCCCAGGGTGGTCCCCTCGCTGTCCAGTTCCGCCAGTCTGGTCACAGCGGTGTAAATGCTTGAAAGTTTATACCAGGTGGCTTCTCCCACAATTCCGTCAGGCGCCAGATTAAAAACATTCTGGAACGTAACGACGGCAGCCCTTGTGCCGTCCTGGAAAACGCCGGGTTCGTCGGTGATGACGGGGATAGCCGGATAATTCTGGCGGATTCTGTTTAAATAGGTCTGGATGGTCTGCACGTCAAGGCCGGTACTGCCTGTTCTGATCAGCGTACCCGGATAGGAGGATAAAATGCCGGTGGTGATATCCGTTTTTGCAATCTCCACGTCGTTGGGATAATAGGAACGCAGAATTTGAAGCGGGTCCAGTCCCTGATTGGCCAGCGTCACGGTTCCCCACTGGGATAAGCCCTGACAGGCGGCGGTAGTTCCGTTGCAGAAGGAAGTGAAATAAGGAACGTTTTGGCCCTGCCTGCGTACATATTCGGTGAAAATTTTGTCCACGATCCTGCTGATCGAGTCGTAAACCGGCCGTCCGTATACAAAATACTGATCGTAGGCGGTGCTGTTGGTGATATCAAAGTTGTAGCCGCGGCTTCTGTACCATTCGGTGAAGACCCGGTTGAGCGCGAAGGTGATGATCGCGTAAATATTGGCGGTCAGGGATGCTTCCGGCCAGGTGGGATAAATTTCGCTGCTCGCCACGTTTTTTACATAATCGGGGAAGGATACCTGAATGTTTGTGGCATTTGAGTTGGGGGTACCCAAATGTACGGTGATCGGATTCGGAATCACGACATGGCGCAGCACATGGGGCTCAATGGAGGTCCCTTTTTGATTGCGGGGTTCATGCATCGCAACGGCAGGCTTTCCGATGGAAAGAACCGTGAGAGTGGAGCCGCGTTCCTCTGTCTGCATGGGGAGAAGCGTGACCGGTAAAACGGCGGTTTCCCCGTCAAAAATGGGAATGTCGGTGACGGAAAGCGAATGAAAGCCTGGATGCTGCGCGAGCACGGTATAGTATGCGTATGGCGTTCCGGAAAACCAGGGATTTTGTGAGAAACTTTTATCCACCGTTTCTAAGGGAATCTTTTGTGTTTCGCCGTTTTCGTCCGTTGTCAGATCATAAATGCGGTTCCCCTGGGCGTCCAGAATTCTGATATGAACATCGTTTTGCGGAAGAGCGTCGTGGGCCGTCCGCGCCTGTATCATTAAATAACCGATAGCCATGAGTGCGTTTTTCTCCTTTTTCCTATATAATATAGTTATGAAAGAAACTTGGGATTGACAATCGCATATCCGGAAAGATATATTACAACATATTATGGCAAACGGTTGGGATGGAGGATTTCTATGCGGTATCAGATCAAACACGCCCTGGTGCAATATGCGGCGGATACGATTTTGGAAGATGTAAATTTTGAAATACGCGACAGCGAAAAAATAGCGGTGGTGGGCAGGAACGGCTGCGGAAAGACGACTCTTTTGAAGCTGATTGCCGGGGATCTTACGATGGGCAACTTAGACAGCGACGAGGAATGCGGCATTTTTATGGCGGGGAAACAGCGGATCGGTTTCCTTAGGCAGATCAGCTTTGAAAATCCGGAAACGACGGCCAAAGAGGAGATCAAAAAGGCGTTTGCGCCGGTTTTTGCCTGTGAAACGCGGATGAAAGAACTGGAAGAACGGATGCATCAGGAGGAGACGAAGGCGCTTCTTCTGGAATATGCCGGCCTGCAGAATCAGATGGAAGCGCTGCGCGGCTATACCTGGCGGCAGGATATGGAAATCATGTTTCAGAAATTCGGATTTTCGCTGGAAGATCTGGCGCGTCCGATCGGCAGTTTTTCCGGAGGACAGCAGACGAAGGTGGCCTTCATCAAGCTTCTTTTGAGCAGGCCGGATATCATGCTGTTGGACGAGCCGACAAACCATCTGGATCTGCCGACGATCGAATGGCTGGAAAATTACTTAAAGGAATATGACAGAGCGGTCGTCATCGTGTCCCATGACCGGATGTTTCTGGACCGGGTGGCCGATGTGACTTATGAGATCGAGTATCATAGAATCAAGCGTTATCCCGGCAATTATTCCGCCTTTGTTGCGCGCAAGGAAGAGGACATGCGCAAACAGGAGAAGGATTACGAGGAACAGCAGAAAGAAATGGAACGCCTCACGGCCTGGATCGAGAAGTGGAAAAATACGCCGACCAAGGTGGCGGCCACGAGATCCAAGCGCATGGCGATCGAGCATATGGTGAAGATCGAAAAACCCAGAAGGTTCGACACGAGAACCTTTCGCGCCCGGTTTACGCCCAGGCTGGAAAGCTATACGGACGTGCTTACGGTCAAAAATCTGAAAATCGGCTATGAGAAAGAATTGAGCCAGGTCTCCTTTCAGTTGAAGAAAGGGGAGAGGCTGGCTGTGCTGGGAGAGAACGGAAAAGGCAAATCCACGCTTTTAAAGACGCTGACAGGGGAAGTCCCCGCGTTGGGCGGCTCTTTTTCCATCGGAACAAATGTGGAATGGGGATATTTCGACCAGCAGAGGGCGGTGGTGAATGACGCCGATCCGGAACAGACGGTGCTGGATAATTTCTGGGAGGAATATCCGGACCTGCTGCGGGAGGACGTCAGAAGCGCTTTGGGAAGCTTTTTGTTTTCCCAGGAAGAGGTTATGAAGAAAATGGGACAGCTTTCCGGCGGCGAGAAGGTGAGACTTGCGCTGTGCAAACTGTTTCAGAAACGCCCCAATTTGCTGATTCTGGACGAACCTACCAATCATATGGATATGGTGGGAAAAGAAGCGCTGGAAATGATGTTGAAAAGCTTTAGCGGTACCGTGTTGTTTGTGTCCCACGACCGTTACTTCATCAAACAGGTGGCCACGGAAATTCTGGAGTTTTCGGAAGAGCAGGTGAAGCAGTATACCTGCGGTTATGAAGACTTTTTATTGGAAAAAAATAAAGACGGACAGAGATCTTCAAACGCCGCACAGGGGAAAAAGGGCGCGCCGGAGCCGACAATAGAAGACGTATTTGATAAAAAGACCTATTACAATCCGGGAAAAATCAAATCCCGTCTGATCAGGCAGTTGGAAAAGTATGAAACAATGCTGGCCGAAAGCGAGCAGAAAGCGGCGGAACTGCAGATGCGGCTGCTGGACCCGGCGCTTGCCGCAGATTATCAGAAACTGATGGAACTGCAGCGGCAGTTGGAGGAAGAGGAACACCGGCAGGAAAGTCTTCTGGAACGGATGCTGGAAACGGAAAACGAACTGGAAGAACTGGCCTGAAACAAAGAGAAGAATGACAAGGAGCGGATTATATTATGATAAATCGGGAAGATATGCTGGAACTGACGCGCCGCATGACGCCGAAACGGACGTCCATTGACAGGATCGCGGGCGGCTATATGGACGGCGAAGGTTATATAGACGGCAGCTTTAATACGAATTTTCTGAATCTTTCGACGAAGGAAAAGGAAAAAAATCTCGCCCTTGCGAAGACGGTTCCGTTTTCAAAGACGAACGAGGAACTGAAAGAATATTCCTTTTCGCCGGCGGATGAAAAGCCGGGCAGCGTGTGGCAGCTTCTGATGGCCATGCGGGAGTGCGGCCTGAAAAACGATGCGCTTAACGAAACCTTTTATGAGATCGTGGGAGAGCATTACCGTGCGACGGGCGATTACGCCGTTTTCGTATTTCACGGAACCTATGATGTGCCGCTGAAGGCCGCGGATAAGGAAAGCCTGTGGGAGTCGGAAGAGGTTTATGAATATCTGATCTGCACGATCAGTCCCCTGGCCGGAGAGTATGAGCCGGGAGCGCCGGAATGCGGGTTTTTGTTCCCGTCCTTTTCGGACAGAAGCACGGACATACACCGGGTGGCGGTTTTTGACGCGGATCCTGCGCGCCCTCATACGGAAATGATACATAAAATATTGATGCGGAAGGAATGAACATGTCCAATACAACCAAGCTGGCGCTGGAGGCGTCATTGAAAAGGCTTTTACTGCATAAGAGGATTGATAAGATCACGATTCAGGATTTGACGGCGGACTGCGGCATCAGCAGAATGTCTTTTTATTATCATTTTAAGGATATTTATGACCTGGTGGAGTGGGTCTGCGTGGAGGACGGAAAACGGGCGTTGCAGGATAAAAAAACCTACGATACATGGCAGGAAGGGATGTTGCAGGTTTTTGAGGCTGTCATGGAAAATAAGCCGTTTATCCTGAATGTATACAGTGCGGTCAGTAAGGATAAAATTGAAAGTTATCTGAATAAGCTTACCTATCAGTTGATTGCGGACGTGGTGGAGGAAAAGTGCGCCGGAATCGAACTGGCGGACGATGATAAGACCTTCATTGCGGAATTTTATAAATACGGGTTCGTGGGGATCATGTTGGACTGGATCGCCCGCGGGATGAAGGATGATTATAAACAGATTGTGGAGAAAATGAGCACTACGCTGCATGGAACGATCGCCAATTCGATCCGCAATTTTGAAGAGGTGAAAAAGAAATGAATTTTATCAAAACAGGCCGAATGATAAGTTTTTAATCATTCGGCCTGTTTTGTAAATGGGATTTTTCATGGGAAAAGGATATGATAAAACCATCAAAACAAGGGAACGCTTACAAAGTGTGGGTAGTGTCAAGTAATCTATGAAAAAAACTGAGTCAAAAAAATAGGCTCAAAAG
>JAUNGC010000014.1 GCA_030524745.1 Eubacteriales bacterium
TTCATGTGAAATTCAAGGCAGCTGAACTCTTCACAAACAAGTATGGCATATCCTCCCAATCCGTATAATGCGCGTTCAGGTATTGCATACAAGCATCACATACCGCTTTATTCTCTTCCTGTTTCATCAGATCATCTGATGTTTCCAGTTCGATCAGGTCAAGCAACGCATCAGGATCACGGGCAAATACACCGGACCCGGACGCCCTGTCCATGGACCGCTTGCTGCCCTGGGCGCCCTTAGAATGGTGGTGGCAATAGATCACTGCAGTCCCCAGTTCCGTACATATCAGGTCAAACTGATTACAGAAAGCAGCCATCTGGTCTGCGCTGTTTTCGTCTCCGGTGATGACCTTATAGATCGGATCGATTACAATAGCTATGTAATTCTTTTTTGCAGCCCTGCGGATCAATTTCGGTGCCAGCTTGTCCATGGGCACTGACTTGCCCCTTAAGTTCCAGATATCGATATTGGAAAGGTTTGCAGGCTTCCATCCAAGCGCCGTATATACGTCCTTAAAACGGTGCAGACAGCTTGCCCGGTCCAGTTCCAGATTCACATACATTACGCGCCCTTGCGCGCAGTGCCAGCCCAGCCATTCCCGGCCTTCTGCGATCGCACAGCACAATTCTATCTGCAGGAAGGATTTTCCCGCCTTTGAAGGACCTGCGATCAGCATCTTATGTCCCTGCCGCAGTACATCCGTGATCAGCGCCGGCGCAAGCTTCGGAAGATTATCCCAGACACCATCCAGCCCTTCCGGTTCCGGCAGGTCATCATTCACGCTTTCTATCCACTCATGCCATTCATCCCATGATGCTTTTCCAATATTCGTATCTACTAAAAACTGCTTATGGCCATTGCGGATCACCCCCGGCATTCTGGACAGCCTGGAAGGATTCCGATTCTGCTGGTCGATCTCCAAGCCGTTCTTTTTACAGACATCATAGAGGTAGTTCACGCGCTTCCTGTATTCGTCATAAGTGGACGCATCCACCCGCACAATGGCATGCAGGCTTTTCTTTCCCGAATGCACCAGACAGGCCACCGGCAGTTCCATTTCACGAATTATTGCATTCTGCTTCTCCAGTTCTGTGGAATCAGATTCTACAAGGGCATAACGATATTCTGTCACGTTTTCATTTTTACAGCCTTTTCCGTCCAGCGGGTTAAATCGGATCCATGCACCCGCTTCCTCCTTATAATCGCCCAGGACAGCCCCGATATCTCCGTTACACTTTGACAGTTGCTCAATAAGCTGTCCGGCGGTGCGGTCCCAGCTTCCCTGTGTTGGCATATAACGTCCGTCTTTTTCCCAGCTTCCCGTCACATAACCAACGTTTTCTCCTGCTTCAAACAGCGTCTCCAGATAACGGATCAGCTGCTGTTCCGGTTTCCACTCCGACGGCTCCCGAATTTCTTTTCCTTCAATCCAGTTCTTATCTACTACCACACGCTCATCCGAAATAGTATCATCCCAGCCAAGTTCACGCCCGTATTCCGGCATCCACCCCTGGTCCTTTGCCATTTGTACAATGGTGCCGCCGGTGACAGGAGACAGGGTGCCCCGAAAGGTGTCCCATTTCCGGAAGCATTCCCCGGGATGGTGTCGCTTCGGGTCCCGCCTGCTCCAACTGTCCCAGTCAGATGCCGTGTAACCTTCCTCTTTCAACGCCATGCCCACATTCACCCAATCCTGATAATCCAAAAGCGCTGGATCTATATGTTCTAAAACTTCTAAGATGTTATATCCTTCCATGTACTACTCATCCTTCTGGAATGTATTCCTGCGGCACAATGCTCGCCGGCACCCGCCAGCCATTACCCGCAATACGATCGATCAGATTCTTTGCTGCTTCAAGTTTCCATGTCCCTACATGCTGGAACCCACGTCCTTCCAGAAAACGGATCTGTTTCGGCGTGGTCAGACCTTCCATACGGCGTTTATCCAGTCTGTCAAGAAGCTTCGCCGCTTTTCCTGCATTGTCAATCTCATCTGGTAAAATACCCAGTTTTTCCAGTGCTGATTTCTGCTTATCGCTTGCCGGCGCCATTTCCCATCCAAATGCCGGCACATAACCGGCCAGATCCTCTGCCTGAATGCTCATTTCAAACTGTAGCGGATCCACCAGTTTCTTCTTGCGCCGCCGCATCTCCGCAAGCTGTTTCGCCAGCGCTTCTTCGCGCTGTGCCACCACGTCCTCACAGGCTTTATTTTCAGCAGCTTCCAGGTCAACAGCCATGCCTGCAGCTTCTTCCAGATTTTCTGTCATCTTCCTGGACACTTCCTGATCCATGCAGATCAGGTCCGCCGGATGGCACAGTTCATGCCGCTCCGTATGCCATAAAAAATCCAGTAAAAGCAGATGCTCTTTGCCGGGTGAAAGCCTTGTACCTCGTCCTACCATCTGGCTGTAAAGGCTCCGCACCTTCGTCGGCCGCAGCACCACGATGCAGTCCACGGATGGGCAATCCCAGCCTTCTGTCAGAAGCATTGAGTTACACAGTACGTTATACCTGCCGGCATCGAAGTCAGAAAGCACTTCTGCTCTGTCCGGACTCTCCCCGTTTACCTCAGCCGCGTAGAATCCTTTGCTGTTCAAAATATCTCTGAACTTCTGACTGGTCTTAACCAGCGGCAGGAATACTACGGTTTTCCGGTCATGACAATACTTCGCCATTTCATCCGCGATCTGATACAGGTACGGGTCCAGCGCAGTCGCAAGATCGCCACTTTTAAAGTCACCGGCCTGTACGCCTACTCCGGTAAGGTCCATTTTCAGCGGAAGTGTCAGCGCTTTTATCGGCGACAGGTAGCCGGACTTGATTGCTTTCGGCAGCGTATATTCATAAGCCAGGCTTTCAAAAAACTCTCCCAGGTTGCGCATGTCCCCGCGGTCCGGCGTCGCAGTCACTCCCAACACCTTTGCATCCGGGAAATGCTGCAGCACTTTCTGGTAGCTGTCTGATATGCAATGGTGCGCCTCGTCGATGATAATGGTCTGGAAATAATCGGCCGGGAATTGTCCCAGCCGCTTCTCCCGCATCATTGTCTGCACGGATCCCACCACCACACGGAACCAGCTGCCCAGGCAGGAGGACTCCGCCTTCTCCGTGGCACATCCCAGCCCTGTGGCCGTGGCGATCTTGTCAGCCGCCTGCTCAAGGAGTTCGCCGCGGTGCGCCAGAATCAGTACACGGTCGCCATGACGCACACAGTCCTCCGCCACCTTTGCAAACACGATGGTCTTACCGCACCCGGTAGGAAGGACAAGGAGCGTTTTGGAAACTCCCTTCTCCCATTCACCAAAGATACTGTCTTTGGCTTCCTGTTGGTATGGTCTTAACTCCATCATGAGCCTCCTTAGAATTTCCCTGCCTCAAACTTTCGGCCTTCTTTCGGATACAGTTTGTCAATCTTGTTTATCGTCCGTTTGTCTCCATCTTTCTCATACTCTTCAATTTTCAGTTTGCATCTGCCTGTGGAACCGGGAAGCAACGCCCAGTTCATGCGCATCCGCTCGCCCTTCTGCTTCTGTCCAATTGCTGTAAACAGTTCCGACAGCTTCCATTCTAAAGATGTATGGAGAATATAATGCTCCCGCACGCTGATATCTTTCCCGTGAGGATTTTTGATAGTGAAATACACAACTGCCATGTTACAGGGCGGCAGTGTGCTCTTTCCCGCCGAACGGCTCCGCTCAAACTTCTCAATTGTAAAATCATAATCGCCTGCCGGCAGAGTAATAAACTCTTTCCCATCATTCTGTATGGCATCGTCCCACTGTAATTCTCTTTCTTCCATCTCTAAACTTCTCCCTTCTTAATCAAACGGAACCTCTGTTTTATCCCACAGTTCTTTGATCATGCCATGCACCTGCGGCCAGGCTGCCACCAGCACTCCGGAAATAAAATCCGGATCATAGTTCCAGATCGGCGTATCAGACGGATAATACCCTCTGGCAGCCACCACTTCCTGAATATCCCAGTCGCTGACCTTATTTGCTTCCATCAGATCACGCAGCGCCTTAGGGATACGCTCATCCAGCGGTGCTGCTTTATTCTCCGGCAGATTCATAGACTCCTGCGCTACTGGCTCAGCTGCAGTTACCGGCGGCGCCTGTTTTGGCTGATTCGCTGAGGGTTCTATCTGCTGTGCTGATTTGTAGGAATCTTTAACCTGGTCAAAGGACATTTCCATCTGTACACCAGAACTCTGAGGCGGATCCGGCTGTACCATGGGCTGTTTCTGTACTGCAGGAGACTGCCCTGAAAAAATATGTACAATAGTAGCAAAATCAAAATCCACCTCTTCCGGCAGGTCATACCGGTTTTTTGCATCCCAGCAAGAATGGTGCGTGGTATACATGACGCGCCTTCCGCCCTGTACCTTGTTTTTACCCTTCTGCGCCCCCTGGCCGTCCACGTTGATGACCATGGTCTTGTAGTTGGCAAACAGCACCATGTCCGCCCACTCCTTCACCATGGGCGCAACCTGCTTGCTCAGCTTCATCTCCCAACGGTCATAAGCCCCCAGTTCATCCGGCTGCTCAAACTTGCGCATTTTCGCATGGGCAGTCAATACCACGTTGATCCCTTTCTGCTCCACCAGTTCTGTCAGCAGGTTCAAAAGCTTCCCGAATTCTTCCTGCAGGTATGTATAGCCTTTTCCGTAGCCGAATTCTTCAATTCCACCCTTGTGGTACTGCGCACATACAGCGGCGCTGCACATCTGCTCTGCCCAGTCCGCAGTATCGATGACCAAGGTTTTAAGCATGTCCGGATGGCTGATAAAATACCGCACCTGTTCCAGCAACATCGCCCAGCTACTGGGTGCCGGTGTCCTCGCCACGTCCATGTCCTTCGTGCTTCCTTCCGTATCGATGAAAACCGGATCCGGGAAGCGGGAAGCAAACGTGGACTTCCCAATGCCTTCAGGACCATACACGACTACTTTTTTTGCGCCCGGAATTTTCCCTCTGATAATCTCCATTAAAATGTACCTGCCTTCCATTCTTTCTTCTCAGGCATTACAGGATGCTCCTGTCCTGCCACGTATCCATCTTCGATAATGATGCTGCATTCATCTCCGATGCTGACGCGGGTTGCGATCGCCTGCAGCCCTTCCGCTTCCAGCCATTGCCCGAATTCCTGCAGGGTATTAAGGTCCATCTGCTCCAGCTTGTCCAGCAACACGAATCCGCACTTCGGGTTCAGCTTCCGCACGATCGCGGTGGAGACCTTCAGTCGGTCAGATCCGGACATGTTGTCCCACTTCTGCCCCTTATAGACCAGTTCACCATCCTCAACGGACAACTCCGGCAGCGGAAGCGGCGCGGACTTAAGCAGTTCCAGCTTCTTATCACGGGTATCTGCAAGCTGCTTTGTCAACTCATCATACTGGCGGCGGTATTCCCTTGCATCATCTTCCGCCTTTTCTTTGTCAAGATTTGCACGCACCTTTCGGTTGATTTCCTCAATATTGGAAATACTCTCTTCCAGTTCAGCCGTAGATTCATCCACCAGTTCCGCAACGGTCTTCATAGCAGCCTCTTCATCCCGTGCTGCCTGTTCATACTCTTTTATAATGCGGGCTTTCTGTTCTTCCAGCATTGCAATCTGGCTGTCAATCCGCCGCATTTCATCAAACGTCTGCTGTTTGCTGCGTGTGATTTCATTGAGTCTGTCACGCTTGCGCTGATTTTCCCCATTTTTTGCAAGTATTTCCTGCTGTTCTTTAATCAGATCTGTTGCCGAAACCGGCTCTCTGGGCACGTCAGTATAATAAGGCTGTTCCTTCGCAAACTTTTCCTTCTGGTCAGCAATCTGCCCTATTGCACGGCGATTGTTATACTGTTCCGTTTCCTGCTTCTCCAATACAGTCAGCTGCTCGCCGATGCCCAGAATCTGCAGAAGGATCTTCGCTTTCTCTGCTCCGGAAGATTCCATGAATTTGGGAAGATCAAGAGCAAGCTGACTGACAAACTCATTTAAAAGCTGCTGACCGCCTTTCTTGCCGCTGGGATCCGTAACCTTTAAGTCACTGTTCTTGCCCTTGCGGTCCACCACCAGACCATTGCTCATAACTACATGCAGGCTCGGCGGAATCACAGAGCCTGTACGGACAGCCTGCGACGGGCGATAGCGGTCACCGCCCAAAGCCCAGGCAATTGAATCCAATACGGAGGTCTTCCCTTGGTTATTATTGCCGCCGATGATCGTCAGACCGTTGGCTGCCGGTTCTACCTTTACAGCTTTGATCCGCTTGACATTTTCGATTTCTAACTGGTTAATCTTTAAAGTTTCCATTGAAAATTCCTCGTTTCTCGCCTATAATAAAGGTGTATATTCATAATATTTTCATATGGCGGCGCTGATGCTTTGATTGGTTCAGCGCCGCTTTTTCTTTCTGCGTTTCGGCCTGTCCGCTGCGCAGCTACAGTATGCCAGTACCACGCACACCACACCGATCAAGCACAGCGCTGTCGCCACGCAGAACATCCCGACTTCATAAAGCATCATTGCCAGCAACGCGCAGACCACGCATACGGTCATGTACACATCTGTCGGATTCATCACTTTTCACCTTCCTCTCCAAACCGTATATCCATCAGGCAGTCACGCAGGCTGCCCTCTTCCACGGCATCAATGATGCCTGCTACTTCCAGCGCGGCTACAAAGCCTGTAAGCATGTGGTAGTATTTATCCGCCGTATAATTCCCTGTGGCTTTCAGCAGCTTTCTGTACCATAATTCCGCTGCCACTACACACTTTCCGTTTCCGCGCAGATCATCAAATAACTGTTCCATGGTGTATCCCATCAGCTTGTCCCTCCTCTCTGCCGCTCACGCGGCTTTCTCCAACGTATATGTAATTTTCACTTTTTCCTGGTCCTCCAGCATTGCTATGAGGACCGCTACGATTTTTTCAATGTCCATCACACCACCTCTCTAAAATGTATGTGGTACTGGTTGTACAGGTTGACTGCCAATGCACTCACAGGTGTTGCCGCACCGAGTTTACGGGGCAGTGTTATAAAATCTGAAACCGGCAGATTTGCACAACAAATTCTAAAAAGCTTCCCATAAGATAACCGAAAAGTAAAAATATCGCCAATTCAACAAGATTATACTTAAGCAATTCCTTACTCAACTCCGCCATGACCCGCGAATTGTTCTGTAAATCACCGGCACACAATCTTCGGAATTCCGAGAAAGCATCTCCATCTGTTTATAGAGCATTTTCTGTACTTTTGACATCTGCATTCATCTCACCTCCAATATTTGAAATCTTGCTTTTCTTTTTGAAATCTCATATACTATGATTACCAAACAATTTAAAAGGGGGCGAAAGTATGCCATACTACACGACAATCAGTAAACTTTTTCATTGTCAACAACTAAATATTGATGTTTTTCTTACTGGAAAATATCGTTTATCAGATAACAACCTTACTCCATATCAAGCAAAATTTTGTTCCGCTTCTTGTCCTATTATTGAAAACAGTCAAAAGCCATTTTATGAGCAAGACGAGAATCTGAAATACTTTAAATGCCCTATTTCATCTTGTAATTTTTTCAACGAGTTCGAAAAAGAAATTGACTTGCGTAAGCATGGATTTTAAATACGGGTCTTTCTCCTCTCAAGACAAAATTCAAACTGGATGGCTTTCTGATTTACTTTTTCTAAATCATTTAGTATATCGGTTACAATTAAAGGCGAAAAATCGTTCCCTACTAATTCTGATCTAAGACGTGAAATAAGTAGGTTCTCCTGCTGAACCAGTTTTTCCATCTCAGAGATATTGACTATTCGCTCTGACACGTAATATCTTTTCTTTTTTAACATTTCCTCACCTCCTCCACAACGTCCTATCATAATGTCCAACTCTCCGCTATCTACTTTTTGTAGACTTCGAGGGCAAAAAAATACAATCCACAGGAATATCATAGATGGTTGCGAGCATTTCCAATTCAGGAATTTTGGGTGTAATTTTCCCTTTCTCCCAGTTTACAATCGTCGTTTTACTGATTTTCATGCGTTTCGCAACATCTTCCTGCGTCAACTCAGCGTTTACTCTTGCCGCAGCAAGAGAGATTTGTATAGCCTTCAATTTATCACCTCGCTTTCGCTAATTGTATGTTACTCTACTTTTAGTAAACTGTCAATACTTTTTGTAGAGTTTTTTAAATTTTAGTATTGATTTATTTCTACTTTCTGTTAGAATCAAAGTATGGAGGTGAAACACATGTCAGAAGAAGATTATAAAAAAATTTTTTCCCGACAGTTGAATTACTATATGAGTATCACTGGCAAAACACAGTCCGATATCATTAATGATCTTGGCTTTAATAAATCGGCCGTATCAACGTGGTGCAATGGAACTCGATTACCCAGAATGGACAAGGTAGATGCTTTAGCTAAATATTTCGGCATCAATAGATCTGATCTTATCGAAAATAAAAATGAGTTATCTGAGCCATCATATTACCTCAATGATGATGCTCGCGACATGGCTCAGTTCCTGTACGATAATCCGGAATATAAAGTTCTTTTTGATGCTTCCCGAAAAGTAAAAAAAGAAGATATAGAAATCGTAAAAATTATGCTGGATAAATTCAAAGGCAAGGATTAAGTCCGTTTTATTGGACTTATTCTATGATATACTTTGTTCCAAAAGGAGTGATTATACATGGAACAAATTTTTACCAAATACGCCGATATGCCAGGAACAATCCGAGCCTACACTGCTGCTTGCGCGGATGGCTCCTATACCATTGTTTTAAACAGCCGACTTTGTTTTGAACTTCAACAAAAGGCTTATTTGCATGAAATGGCCCATATCAATAATGGGGACTATGAAATACAAACCGATGTCGGCATCCTTGAAAGCCAACGTCATAAAAACTGATACCAAATATGGAACGATTACAAATTGTATGTTATGTGATATGGTGGTATTAAACATATGTAGCAGAATCATAACAAATGAGGGAGGATCAGAACATGGCACTAATCAACTGTCCAGAATGCGGTCGAGAAATATCAGATAAAGCAGTTTCTTGCCCACACTGTGGATATCCGATTGAAAAACTTCTATCAAAAAATGAATTCACTTCTTCAGAAGAAGTGGATACTCGCGCATTTCAGGATAACGACGTTTCTCAGTCAGAACCAAATCGTTGCAAAATCTGCGGAAAGGCATTGATTGACAATACACACGTATACTGTGATGCGTGCAGAGTGAACATAAAAAAAACTGCTTATGCAACGCGGGCCAGTTCAAAAATGAAAAAGGCTGATAATCAGATAGATATGGGGAATATGTTAATGACTACAACCAGATGGCTTGTGGCTGCGTTCATAGTTTTACTTGCGATCTGTCTATTTGCAGCGTGTGGCATTAAAGGAGTCTTTACATTTATTCTTTTAATGATATGTAGTTTCTTTATTTCTCCATTATCGAAGAAAGTTTCAAAATCTCTTCCTAAATGGTTAAAGGTAACAATCCCAATCGTCTTTTTCTTCGCAGCTATAATAGTAACACCCTCATCAAACTCTAAAGATACTGCAAGTATTTCTGAAGTAGAAGGCATTGAACAGACAGAAATAGAGAAGGAAACACCTATTGCTATCGCAACAGCAAGTTCCGAAGAAAATATTGTAAGCGAAATGGAATCTGAATTATCTTCTGAAACAGAACCTTCCGATATCATTTACGAAGATATTTTTGATTTGGAGTTAAAAGAAAATTGGAGCGATTATCACGAAAAATACATAAGAACTACGTTTGAAGTAGGCAGATGCGAAGATGAATATATTGAATCTTCATATAAAGATGGCTATCTCAGAATTTATCCTGACAATTATAGAGAATTTGAGTATGGCGATTATATTACTGTTAGCGGAAAAATAACTGGTAAAACAGGAAGTTATGTGGAAATTGAAGAGGGTCATATCGAAGAGTCCGGAAGTGACGCTTTATCTACATATGATGAAGAACTTTCTGCTTATAATGAACGTAAAGCAATAGAAGCGGCTGAATATGAAGCTTCGTTCAAAGAAGAAGCTGAGAAAGTATCATATGAAAATCTCGCAAGATATTCAGATACTTACAAGGATATAAAAATCAAAATTACTGTGACCATAAAAGAGGTTCAAAAAAAAGATAGCTTACTTTTTGCTGATTCGTATATCGCCAGTATGTCCGGCAATGAAATTGCAGTTTACGATGAAAGAGAAACTAAAGAACCCAAATTACTGGAAGGCGATAAAGTAATTATCTATGGATATGGTAATGGTCTTACAGAAATAAAAACTTATGACCGTTCTGGTATTATTCCCAAAGTTATTGACAAGCGTAAAATACCTGCAATAACCATAGAATTTATAGAGATACAATAACTGAAACAGTCCCGGCTCCCCATCGGGGCGCACCTTGATAATATACTTACCCGGGCAGCCGGGGGACGTGCTCCATTCCCGTTCCGAGTCTTGCGGAAAGGAGTGGTATTTATGAGTACATATGAGGAATTTATGATAATCCTGACCACTGCGTTACTGATCGTCGCGATTCTGACTTATACACATAAAAAATAGCCGTCCTGCCCTCGCAAAGCTGACGACTATTTTTTAGTTCAATGTTTCGCCGGGACGGGTGAGGTGCATTCACCTTCCGGCTGTCCTGTTAAGTATATTATATGTCAAAGTATACTTAATGTCAAACTGAAAAAGCCCCGGCGCCGCGCCCGGGCCCCAACATCATAATATACTTACCAAGGCAGCCGGGAGGGCTGGCATGCCATCCGATCTGAGTCTTGCAGAAAGGATGATGCTTATGAGTACATATGAGGAATTTATGGTTATTTTAACCGTTGCGCTGCTCATCGTAGCAATTCTGAATATCAAAAATAAGTAAGCCGCCCTGTTTCCTTGGCCGGATGGGCAGCTTACTTATAGTAACTGTTTTATAATCCGCCAGAACGGATAGGTTTCGTCTATCTTCCGGCTGTCTTGTTAAGTACATTATAGCCCAATGTACATACAATGTCAAACTTTTTGGCAATGAAAAAGCCCCGGCGGCAACCGGAGCAATTCCCGAAAACTATACAGGCCCGGAGACCGGTACAATCTTCCATCAACAAGCAGATTATACCACATTTCTCCGGCACCTGTACAGGTGTCTTTTTTGCACCCAAAAATATTTCTGTGCGACGTCGCACAAGGAATCAGGGACAGGCAGGCACCAATACACTGTACAAGGAGGATGATCCCATGAAGCAGGAACAGACAGCTCCGCCCAAAATCCAGCGGGCAGCAATCTATATCCGCGTCTCCACTGCGGAACAGGTGGTTCACGGCAAGTCCCTGCAGGCACAGATGGAATACCTGCAGCACTACGCCGACGAGCACGGCATGAAGGTGGTCGGCATTTACGCTGACGAGGGGCAGACGGCACGCAAGGAATTGAAGAAGCGCAAGGCGATCCACCAGCTTCTGGCGGCGGTGAAGCGCGATGAAGTGGACGTGATCCTCTTCTGGCGGATGGACCGATGGTTCCGATCGGTGTCGGACTTCTACAAGGTGCAGGATATTCTGGACGCCCACGAATGTATCTGGATCTCCACGTCGGAACCGAATATCAGCATGGAGACCAGAGACGGGCGTCTGAATCTGAACCTGGTGCTGACGATCGGCCAGAACGAGGTGGACACTACCAGCGAACGCATTCGTTTCACCGTGGACAACATGATCCAGAATGGTCGCGTGGTCTGGGGCGACGCCAACCTTCCATTGGGATTCCGGATCCAGAACGACAACGGCAGGAAGCGGATCGTGAAAGATGAGACACAGGCGCCTATGGTGGACGAATTTTTCCGTTATTTCCTCACCCACCACAACAAAAAGAAAACGGTCCTGCACATGCAGGAGACCTTCGGTATCGAGTTTTCCTACAGTATGCTACGCACGATGCTCACCAGCGAATTCTACATCGGGAAGTACCGGGACAATGAAAACTACTGCCCCGCTTATCTGACGCCGGAACAATGGAAGGAAGTTCAGTCAATCGCAAAGCGCAACATCAAAATGCAGCGCTCCGGCCGGATCTATCTCTTTACCGGACTGATGCGCTGCCCTGTGTGCGGCCAGAAACTTGCCGGGACTGGATGCAGTTCCATCATCAACCGCAGGACCCGCGAAAGACGGACATACTGCTATTATCGGTGCAACCGCGCGCTGACGGACAACTGCTGCTCTTACACGCACAAAGTCAGTCAGAATCTGATCGAGGAATATCTTTTGGAAAACCTGTTCTCCGAGTTTGCCGATTACCGGATCCGGATGGAAAAGATCGCTGAGGAAAAGAAACTGCAGCGCCAGTCCCGCACACCGGAGAAAATCCGCGCGGAACTGGAGCGCGTCAATTATATGTATATGAAAGAGCGCCTTACCTTTGAAGCCTATGAGAAGGAGTACCAGCGCTTGGAAGACGAACTGAAAAATTCTCTGGCGGAAAGCAGCTTGCTTCCGGAGAAACGGGATTTTTCCAAAATAGAAACACTGATGCAGGGGGACTTAAGACAGATTTACGCCTCTCTGGATCAGGAGCACCGACAGGGATTTTGGCACGGAATTATAGAAGAAATTCATCTGGATTCTGATAACAAGGTGGTTTCAGTGGACTTTTTGTAATGAATTTGTAAAGAATTATGTAAATCTATTCCCTTTCAAGGAAATCTCCTATTCTCGCAAACCCGCATAAATACTGGGCTTGCGGGCTTCAAATTTTTGTCTTGTACTAACGGGATTGCTCCAAACCCGGTAATTAATTCCAGATCAATTCCTTCTTCTTCAAAGTATCCTTCCTCGATCGCCACGTACATAGGCGCATAAAAAATGGAGTGCGCCACTTCATTCAGTCTCACCTTCGCGGCTGTCTGATTGTCGCCTCCCTTTTCTCCGGTTGCCGTCGTTGCGCCGCAGGCAGTCAGGCAGGTTAACAACAGCGCTGCCAGCGCAGAAAAAATCAAAAGCTTCTTTTTCATCATATCCTCCGATATGCCAAGTTGGTATATCATATGCATCAAAAGTAAAAAGGTGCTTTCTGACATCCTTCTGTCAAATCAACTTTCGGTCACCCGTTTTCCTTTTTCCGACATTGACGTTTTTGTGCAATAAAAAAAGCCGACCGCCCGGCCGGCTTTTCTCCACGTGCGCTGTCATGCGCACGCCTGTCTCTTAATCACTTAGCTAGTTCGAATTCATTAAAAAAAGAATCTGTTTCTCTATTTAAAGAACAGGCACATAGGGTTATGATAAGACGCTTATAAGATCGCAAATCTTATAATTCATGACTGTAAAAAGTTCGCAAAACACTCTTCTTACAGTTTTGTTACGTTAACAGCCTGAGGACCTTTTTCACCCTGAACGACGTCATACTCTACAGCAGCGCCTTCTTCCAGAGATTTGAATCCTTCCATGTTCAGACCGGAGTAATGTACGAATACATCATGACCAGCTTCATCGGAAATGAATCCATAGCCCTTCTGGTTGTTAAACCATTTAACTGTACCTTTGTTCATGTAGATACCTCCAAGAAAAATAAAATGTACTTGTTACATGACGAAAGCATACCACAATCAGGAAAAAAAGTAAAGACAAATTTAATATTTCGTCACCTATTCTCCCATATGCAGGTAACGGATGAGTTCCGTCAAATTATCCCCAGGATACAGTAACTTCCGGCCGCATGCTGCGCCATTTTGGGTCCGCTATACAACTCAGCCTATTTTCCTTCCTTCACCCTGCCAAATACCAACTCGTAGCCATCATTTCCGTAGTTTAATGAGCGGTTTACACGGCTGATCGTCGCAGTGGAAGCCCCGGTCTTCTCCGCGATATCCAGATATGTTTTCCCTTTCTTAAGCATGGCAGCCACTTCAAAGCGCTGAGAGAGGGACAGCAATTCGTTTACTGTGCATAAATCTTCAAAAAAAGCGTAGCATTCTTCCTTGTTTTCCAAGGTCAGAATCGCTTCAAACAGATGGTCTACCGCTTCTGTTTTTATTTTTCTATTCATCTGATTTCTACCCCTTTATCGTCGATGATATTAAACATACACAATCGAATTTTAACATATTAAAGTTGCAAAGTAAAGCAAATAAAATAGAATTTACACTTGCCATGTAGTATTAAAAACTATATAATGAGGAAAAGGAGATTTAGCTATGACACTGGAAACAGAAGATTTATTACAAAGCATTCTCAATAGTCTGGACCGCATTAATTATATCCGGCCAGAAGATATTCCTGACATTGAATTATACATGGATCAGGTTACCACCTTCATGGGAAGCCGGTTAAAAAGTTCTACCCGCTATCCGGATGAAGACAAGATTCTGACCAAAACCATGATTAATAATTATGCCAAGAACGATTTACTTCCGCCCCCTATTAAAAAGAAATATTCCAAGGAGCATGTTCTTGTCCTGATATTTATTTACTACTTTAAAGGCTTTATGTCCATCAGCGACATTCAGACCATTTTAAAGCCGATCACGGATGAATTTTTCCAGAAAGAGGACGGTTTTAAGCTGGAAGACGTATATAACGAAGTGTTCAGTCTGGAAAAGGAAGAAGTTGAACAATTAAAACAGGATGTGACAGAGAAATTTCATAAATCCCAGGAAACGTTCAAAGACTCTCCTCAAAAAGACCGGGAATTTCTGCAAATCTTCTCTTTCGTATGTCTTCTAAGCTTCGACGTTTACGTCAAAAAGCTGATTATAGAGAAGATGATCGATTCTTACCGTGAAGAACTAAAGGCTGCACAGGAGCCAAAAACGTGATGTTTCCGCCAATGGAACAAATTCCTCGAACAGCGTCTTTGTTTTTTTTCAATTTAGGGCTTGATTCTTTTTCATAAAGTGGTAAAATGAATAAGTCAGCACATGGAAGCATAGCTCAGCTGGGATGAGCGTTCGCCTCACACGCGAGAGGCCACGGGTTCGAGCCCCGTTGCTTCCATTCAAAAACGGGAAGTTTTCTTCCCGCATGGGCTCGTAGCTTAGCTGGGAAAGCGCTGCGTTCGCAACGCAGAGACCGTGGGTTCGAATCCCATCGGGTCCATTCTTTTACAAATCCGAATACCCATACCAGGTGTTCGGATTTTTTGTGTTCTTTTCCGCTGAAAAATCATTTTTCTCATAACATTTTGGAGCGCCCCGGCATACTTTATATCAAAATCAAAAGAGGGAATGAATCAACATATGAGCATGCCAAAAATCGAATGCGCAAATATTGATAAATGCTGCGCAGCTTCCGCACTGCTTCAGTCAATTGCTCTGGAAGAAACCGCTTTGTCGCACATTTTGAACGCCGAAGGCGAAAAACTCCAAAAGGCAATTTCTTTTCATGACTGCAAACAGAAAGATTTGCTGGACATCAACAATTCCGTTAAGGATATGATTGATAAGATCACCTGTCTGGAACTCGTATTAAAAGCCAAGTTAGATCTCATTAAACCGATCCTCGACGAATGTCATTCTGAACACTGTGATTTTGAATGCTGAACAGCCAGAAAGGGCTGCCGTTTTACACGGCAACCCTTTCCGTCATTTCCGCCTTCATTAACGTTCGCACTCACGTCTTTACTGCTCTTATTTCATCCTTCCTCATATGCTCTGCACATACCGGATCGTCTCTTCAAAAGAAAGATTCCCGCCATACAAATCCAGTGCGCTGCCGATCGTAATATGAATTCTGTCGTTCCCCGCTTTTCTGATTTTATCAATATCCTCAAAAGAACGGATACCGCCTGCATAAGTAATCGGAATCTGATTCCATCTTCCCAATAGATTGATCAGTTCCTCTTCAATACCGCTGCGTTTTCCTTCCACATCCACACCGTGAATTAGAAATTCATCGCAAAAAGATGCCAGCATCGTCAGAATATCCGCCGAAAGCGCAACCTGCGTATATTTCTGCCATCGATCCGTCACAATATAATATCTGCCGTCCTTTTTGCGGCAACTCAAATCCAGTACAAGTTTCTGCCTTCCGACGGTCTCCATCAGCCGGTACAGATTTTCAAAAGAAATCGTGCCGTTTTGGAAGACATAAGAGGTTACAATCACATGGGAAGCCCCCGCATTCAGATACTCCTCCGCATTCTCAGCCGTAATCCCGCCTCCGACCTGCAGTCCGCCCGGATACGCATGCAAAGCCGCCAGCGCCTGCTGTTTTGTCGCTTCATAATAAGGGCTGTCCTTTTGATTCAGCAGGATAACGTGTCCGTTTTTCAAATTTTTTTCTGCAAAACATTCCGCATAATGCGCCGCGCTTTTTTGCGAAACATAGTTTTCTCTGGCCACGTCTCCCTGGTCCTGCACGCTGCCGCCAACAAGCTGTTTCACCTTTCCGTTATGAATATCAATACAGGGTCGCAAATCCATTTTGGCTTGTTTCATCCAATCAGACTGAAAAGTGATTGGATTTTCTCCTTTCTCCTCTTCTGCACTCCGTCAAAAATTAACTTTCCTTTTAAAACCATTTTACTAAAAAGATGTATTTTATGCAATCAAAACCCACATACTATGGCAGGAACATCAAAAGTTCTGTTTGATTCATTTTATCAAAAAAGGAGTGAAAAACATGAAAAAGCCCGGAAAACTATTTCCCCTGTTCCTCCTCTGCTGTATGCTGATTTTCGCAACCGGCTGCGGGACGAACAAAAATAACCAGAATCAGGACGATATGGCGAACAATGCCTCACAGGATCGAACTGAGAATAATCAGGTTGGCGAAAATAATGCCCAGACAGGCACAGAAGCCTTTGACGCAAACGGCACAAACGACAGCCTGAACAACTCTGCCACAACAAACGGCAATCAGAACAACACAGGAACCATGGATAACAACGACAATATTACAAACGACACCGGCAATATGCTCGATGATGCCGGCAATGCGGCAGGCAACATCATAGACGATGCCGGCAATGCCGTGGGCGATGTCGTAGATGATATCGGAGACGGTATTAAGGATATGACGGATACCACCGGTAATAATCAAAACAATAATGCAGGCTCTGTCAACAGCAATACTGCTAATACCGGAGCATCTGACGGTCAGACTACAAACGGAAGGTAACCAATCCGGATATCTTTATGTCATGCGCCGCCAAGCGCACCACCTATTACAGGAAACGGAAGTATACCAAATAGTATGCTTCCGTTTTCCGTTAATACCTCTGTTTTTATTTTTCTTTATATGCAGACCTCTGTTTTTACCAATAATTCCTGCACCTTTTTCTTTTCCTCATCCTTCAGCTTTTCCAGCGGAAATGTAATGGCGTCGGTCCCCAGTTTAAAAGCCAGCAGCATATACTTCATAGCAGACATCCAGCATCCGTTCACCTGCAGTATTTTACGAACTTCCACAATCCTTTTCTGCAGCGCATAGCTTTCCGCGATCTTACCGGCAGCACAATATTCATATAACCGGACAAACAGTTCCGGCACAAAATTAGCCAGTCCCGGTATGCATCCCTGGGCCCCGAAAAGCATAGAGGCAGCACACAGTTCTTCCGCACCGTTTAACAATGAAATATCATACTCTTCCACCGCAATCAATTCTCTCTGCAACTGCTGATAATCCGCACAACTGTCCTTATAGGCGACAACCCTGCCCCATCCCGCCATTTTGGCAATGGTTTCCGGCAGTATGTTTACCTGTGTGGTTTCCGGAATATTATAAATAATGATATCAATATCAGTCCGTTCGCAGATTCTGTCAAAGTGGCGAAGAATTTCATCCTGCCCGAAATTCAGCAAATAAAACGGCGCCGTACAAACCGCATATTTTCCACCCGCATGCTCTATTTCTTTTATTTTCTCGATCGCCCTTGCCGTGGAGGAATCGATTGCTCCGCAATAGACCGGAACGCGTTGATCCGCATATTCCAATGTCGCTATTGTATTCTGATACCAGACCTCATCGGTCACACGCATGGCTTCGCCTGATGTACCGTTGCAAAACAACCCATTGACCCCTTTCGAGATACAATAGTCTATCAGTCTTTTTACTGCCGTCCGGTCAAGGCTTTCATCCTCTTTTAACGGCGTCACTGTAGGAGGAATGATACCTCTTATCTTCTTTTTGTTTTCCATAAAAGCCCGTCTCCTTATTCTGTTCAGCCCTTTATCGCGCCGGCTGTAATTCCCGATGTAAAATATCTCTGAAAAAAAATGAATATAATCAGCAGCGGAATTGCCGCTACGGATGCGCCGGCAAACTTCAGGCCATAATCCACAATGTCCGGATTGTCCATCAGTCTTGCAATTCCTACCGGCAGTGTATACGTGTAGGAATCGGTTGCCATGGTGTACTGCCAAAGATAAGCGTTCCACATCCGGATAAAGGCCAAAATCCCCAGCGCTCCAATTCCCGGCTTAGAAAGAGGAACGCCAAACAGAAAAAAGAATCTGATACTTCCGCACCCGTCCATCTGAGCCGCTTCTCCCAATTCATTGGGGATTCCGTCATAAAACTGCTTCAGCAAAAAGACGCCGAAGGGCATGGCCAGATCCGGAAAAATCAACGCCTTAAACGTTCCCCTCCAGCCAAAAGAGATCATCTCCTGATAAAGAGGAAGTAAATATACCTCTTTCGGCAGCACCAACGCCGCAATCACGAACGCAAAAATCATTTTTTTCCCCGTAAATTCCAATTTGGAAAGTCCGTATCCGGCAGCCGAAGAAACCATGATAATCCCCGCCGTCCCCAAAAGCGCCGTGGCAAAGCTGTTATAGATCCATCTCCAGGCCGGATTGTCTGAAAAAATACTTCTGTAATGCTCCAATGTGACCCTTACCGGAATCCAGTCCGGCGGAATTTTCATCACATCCGCCGGCAGCTTAATGGAACCTGTCAAAAGCCAGTAAATCGGGAAAACGGAAAGCAGGCAAAACAGAACAATAATAACGTTCAAAACAAAATCACCTTTGGATTTTCGCATCCATCTCCAGATTCCTTTATACATATACCCTCCTTATATGTCCTGCTTTTTAATAGCCTTAAACTGAGCAAATACAAGCAGTATCGAAAACAGGAATAAGATAATCCCCAGTGCACTGGCTGGCCCGAAATTACCGTTTTTAAATCCTTCCTCATAAAGCAGGTACATCATGGTTGTCGTCTTATGATTCGGTCCCCCGTTCGTCAATAACTGCGTCGCCACAAATACCCGGATCACCGCTGCCGTCTGCGTGACAAAATTCAGGAGCGTCACGCCGCTGGAGAACGGAATCAAAATATAACGGAACAGATCCCAGCGGTTCCCGCCGTCTATCTTCATCGCTTCTATCAGATCCCTTGGAATTCCGATCATTGTCGCCAGATACAGGATAACGCACTGGCCAATATTCACAGTGAACAAAAATACAATAATAAGGATCAGCGCTGTCTTTGCCTCACCCAGCAAATTGACCGGCTGCTGTCCGGCCAGATTATAAAAATAGCGCAGCAATCCCGTCTGAGAATCCAACATAAAGCGCCAGATCAGGGCCATCACCACTAAAGAGGCAATTACCGGCAGATATAAGGTGATTCTGACAAAGGATACATAAACCGGATGTTTATCAAATACGCTTCCGGCTATCAATATGCCGGCCACGCATAAAAGCGGTACTACTATAAAGGTCATCAGCAGCGTATTTCCAATTGCTCTCCTGTACAAGGGACTGGATAAAATATTCAGGTAATTCCTGAACCCGACAAACGAAATTTCACCAAACCGGAAATCAAAAAAACTGTTATAAATCCCTTTGCACATCGGATAAATGATGAACACCGCGGTCAGAATCAAAAACGGCCCGCAAAAAAGATATCCTGTCAAATTCTGCTTCATCTTTTTCTGTTTTTTCTTCTGCAATAGGACATCCTCCTTTTCTGCTACAAAGCCGTTTTGACGTTACGTTTCGTCCTCTCCTGCACTGCAACGTCAAAACGGCTCTATGAATTGATTGTCAGTTCAGAACAAGAGAACGATCCGTATATTCCTTAATGATCTCATTTGCCTGTGTTTCATACTGTTCCAAAGCGCTCTGTTCATCCTGCTCTCCGGTGATGCAACTCTGGATTGCCGGATAGAATACGGCGCGAGTGCTCACGAAGCCGGGAACTGCTCCCGTGAAATCACGGATATATTTTTCTGCATCCATATAGGACTGATAGATAGGATTTTCAGCCAACTGCGCTGTTGCCACTCTGGAAGATGCCGGAATCCCGGAAGAAAGTCCCAGCAGCACCTCGTCTTCCTGTGCGGAAAGCCATCCCAAAAATGCTTTGGCCGCCCGCTGCTGCGCTTCATCCACATTCATCATCACAAAACCATATACGTATTCATGCATCGCCGCGCTATCCGTCCCGTCCGTCTCTTCTCTGGGCACTGCCGCCACCCGGATATCAAACCGCTCTGCATCGCCTTTTTCAAAGGCAGCCAGATGGTTGTTATAAGTAGCAAACTGCCCTGCCGAAATGGCCACATTCTGTTTCTGAAAATCCGCGTTGCAGTCTACAAACACTCTGGTTGCGACATCGGAATTGGTATAGCCCTTATCAAACCACTCTTTCAGCTTTTTCAGAGCCTTTATCGTATTCTCATCCTCGCCGGCCACGCATTTTCCATCCTTAAATACCTCTCCGCCGTTCATCCAAAGCAGATTAATCAGATAAGAGTCGTTTTGTTCGCTTCCCGCATACAACGCCATCGGGTATTTTTCGGAGTTTCCAAAATACTCCTTCAGAGCCGGCAGAATCTTTCCGTCCAGGTCAGCCAGCTTCCATACTGCAATTTCTTCGGGCGATTCCGTCACAAACTCCTCCAGGCCGGCCGCCTTAAAAATATCTGCGTTATAAAGCATTCCCTGCGGGGAAGAATATACGGGGATCATATAATAATCATCCCGAATCTTTACCTGATTCAAAAGGGAATCTGATATATCTCCCGCATAAAATTCGTTTACCACATCTGTCAACGGCAAAATGGTTCCCTGATGAATCTCGTCAGCCGAAGTAAAATAAGCCGTCAAAAATAAGGAAGGCAAAGAGTTTCCCTGTTTTGCCAGCGCCAGTTTTTCCGGTCGTTCTGAGCCCGGAAAGCTTTCAATGCTGATCTGATACTGCGGATTGTCCGCCATAAACAAATCCACCGCCGCCTGTAATCCTTCCGCAAGCTGCGTCGAATCCGTCCAGATTACGGTTTCCACCGTCTCCCCCGCCGGTATCTCCGCTGTCTCCTCAGAATCCGCGGCCGTTCCTTCCTGGCTCACGCTTTCTGCAGGCCTGTTTTCTTCCTGCCCTGTTTCCCCCTTCGTACCGCCGCATGCGGTCAGCATCCCTGCCATGACCAATGCCATCATAAGCGCAATTTTCCTTCTCATTCTTTTTCCTCCTGTCTTCCCCGACAACTGTCTCTTTCCACAATCGCCGGCTGAAATAAATAATACTGGAAATCCGAAATCTTTTCCTTATGAATTAATTTCCACAAAATCTCCGCTGCCATTTCTCCGATTTCCACATTTTTATAGGAAACCGAAGTTAATTTCGGGATCAACAGGCTGTCAAAATCATCGTTATCATATCCGATCATACCGATATCATCCGACACCTGTTTTCCCATGGATTCAATCACCTGATACAGTTCTCTTGCCACCCTGTCGTTAAAGCAGAACACAGCGTCAATTTCCTGTCCCTCCTCCAACATGGCCTGCAGCTTCTCTGCCGGGGTCCTGCCCTTTTCCAAAGAAATGATATGCCGGTTAACCTCTATACCGTTTTCAATCAGCGCAGAAATATAGCCGTGACATCTGTCCATGGATGTTCTATACTTTTCCATGGCAATGTAAGCAATCTTCCGGTATCCCTTTTCAATCAGGAATTTTGTGGCAATATAGCCCCCATAAAAATCATTGGACGAAACCACAGGCACATCAATCCCTTCCACGGAACGGTTGCAGAACACATACGGTATATTGGCCTGCGTCAATCTGTTATACAGTTTCAGATTATCTTCCAGGCGATTGGATATCACAGGTACCATAATAAAGCCATCCACCCCATTACTTATCAGTCTTTTTATGTAGTGTTCCTGTTTTTCGCCGTCATTATCAGAATTGCATAAAATCAGATTGATTCCGTATTTCTGTGCCACATTTTCGACGCCCCGCACCAATCCCGGATAAATTGCGTCCATCACATTTGGCACAATTACAGCCCAATTGCTCTCTTTGGTAGAAATGCCCGTAAACTGCTCTTTAACATATGTACCGCTGCCGTTGACAGAATATAAGTACCCCTCATCTTCCAATTCCCGAATCGCCTTATCCAAGGTAGCCCTGGTGGTGTCCAGCTTCCGACACAGAAGCGGTCTGGATTTCAGCTTTTCTCCAGCCTTCATAAAGGAAATTTCATCCATCAATGCATTCTTGATTTCCTTATATCGTAACATTAGCCCTTCCCTTTTCTCCTGAAATGATAACCAGCCGCCTTTTCTCCTATACTGCCGGCCCGCCTTTCTGCCGGTCTTATAGTTTCCATTATCATTTCCCATTCTGCAGTTTTCAGGAGTGTCGGCTGGTATCTTCATTATACCGGTTCTTAAAATCATGTCAATAAATTAAGAAATAAATGGTCAGCTTTTTATTATTTTTAGTCAGCTTATTTATTTTTTTACTTTTTATTTCTCGATCTATTCATTTATGGTCATTTCATATTGACTTTTTATAATCCCAATGCTATTTTAAGTTTAAGGATATTACTCAGGTATTCCGTTCATCCACCCCATATCTGGAAAGGATACTTTATGCAATATCATTTTGTGCCAAACCGCACAGATCACTATGATTTTCTCGTCTGCGGAGGCGGTCCCTCAGGATTTGCCGCCGCTGTCAGTGCTGCCCGCAAGAATCTGAAAACAGCTATTATAGAAAGAAACGGCTGTCTGGGAGGCGTTGCCACCAGCGGCTGCATTCCTTATATGCTGGCAGGCAGAAAACTACATCCCCAAACCCAAAAACATGTCCGCGTCATCGGCGGTCTCTTTGATGAAGTCACCGATCGTCTGATTGCAGACGGAAAAGCCATTGAACCGGATACGATTGATCTGGATTTTAATCCCTTCGGCTGGTATCCCCGCATGGCCTCCGGCATCGTGGTTGATGATCTGGCATACAAAATACTTCTGGAAAACATGTGCAGCGAACTGGGAATCCGCATTTATTATAATACGGATCTGATCTATGCCCATACAGAGGAGAACAGGGTCTCCACCGTCCTTGTACACAACAAGGACGGCATTATTGAAATACAGGCCGATCTTTATGCAGACTGTACAGGAGACGGCGATTTGCTTGCCATGAGCGGCTGTTCTTTTCTAAAAGGCAGAGCATGTGACGGACTCACCACGCCCGCTTCCCTGGAAATGCAGTTGGAGCACGTGGACGGTGATGCGCTGGTCAGATGGCAGAACAAACATCAGTCGCCCAAGCTGGTAGAAATTATTGAAGATCTGAAAAAGAAAGGGATCTGGAATTTCCCTTATGACATTTTTGTATGCATGCAAATGATGGAAAAAGATGTTTTTCTGATTAATACCATCCGGCAAACCCGGATAGACGGCACCAGCGAATTTTCCGTCAGTCAGGCGCTTCAACAAGGACGCGCCGAAAATCTGGCGCTTTTTCAGATTATCAAAACATACTTTCCCGGCTTTGAGAATTCCCGCATCCGAAAAATAAGCGATTGGATCGGCATTCGGGAATCCCGCCGGCTGGACGGGCAGTATACCATTACCCTGCATGACGCGCTTTCCGGAAAAAAATACCCGGACTGTATCGGAGCCACCACCTACAATTTCGATCTGCCGGATCCGCTGCGCCCCAGTTATGATCCTATGATGGGAGATGCCAAAACGCCCGACGCATCCCGCCCCCATGTGGTGATTCAGATTCCTTACCGCGCACTGCTGCCAAAGGAAATATGTAATCTGATTGCTGCTGGCCGGCTGCTTTCGGCCGAAAGAGAGGTTCTGGGCGCTATGCGGCTGATGGCCAACTGCTTTCAGACCGGACAGGCTGCCGGTACGGCCGCCGCCATGGCTCATCAAGACACCCGGAACAGCTTCCCGGCAGTAGATACTGCTGTTCTTCGGAATACATTGTTCCATGACGGCATCATTGATCCGGAAACGCTGCCCTTTTAAACCATGCTTATATGTTTACAGGAGATTCGCTTATGCATCAACTGCTTATTACCATAAAGGATTTTGAGACCCGCTTCCCAGCCGCATTTCAGAGGCTGACCGCGTCGGCTCTTTTTGATATACATCAGATTTCTTCTCTGACCGATCTCACGGAACAGGAAAAAAAGCGCTTGCTTGCGCAAACGGAGGCCTGGTTTCTTTCCACCGAAAGACTGGATGAAACATTACTGAACGATATGCCGCTTCTTTCTATCGCTGCAAAAATGGGATCCGGCATGGACAATATCAATCTGGAAAACTGCGCCGAAAGACAAATCCGCGTTATAAATTCCAAAGGAAAAAACACCAATGCCGTAGCGGAAATGACCCTGTGTCTGATGCTCTCCGTCATGCGGCATACGCTCCCTCTTTCCGCCGCTGCCAGGGATGGAAACTGGAATGCGCGCTGTCCCGGAAATGAAATCAGGAACAAGACCGTCGGTCTGGTCGGCTTTGGAATGATTGCCAGAAGACTGGCAGCGCTGCTCGCCCCCTTTGAGGCCGCCATTCTATCCTATGATCCGCAAATGGATGCGGTTGCGGCCAGACAACTGCATGTCACACCGGTTTCTTTTGATGAACTTCTGTCCGCTTCGGATATAATCAGTGTGCATATTCCCGGCCTCCCTCAAAATGAAGGTCTGTTCTGCCGCGAAACGTTTCTCCGAATGAAAAAGGGCGCCTTTTTCATCAACTGTTCCCGCGGCTCACTGGTAAGGGAAGCAGATCTGTATGAAGCGCTGCGGTCCGGTCATCTCAAAGGCGCCGCCTGCGACGTGTTTTCGCAGGAACCGCTTCCTGCCGGCAACCCACTGTTTACGCTCCCTGATTTCATCGGTACGCCTCATCTGGCGGGCATGACAGAGGAATCTATGCTGGCTGACAGTATGGAAATCGCCAATGGGCTGATCTCCCACTTTTCACGCCGATAATTGATTCCTTATTTACAAATAACAATAAATTTTCCAAAAGAAAGAGAATGCGATATGATTTTAGATGATTTATCTCATGCAGAACGTTACGAAAAGCTTCACCCGCTTCTGCCCGCTGCTTTTGCCTTTTTAAAATCCCTGCATACCGGAAAAGTCCCCGCTGTGGGAACTTATCCGATTTTGGGCGAAGAATTGTATGCCGTTGTTCAGCAATATCAGACCGTTTCACCGGAAACGCTTCCATTTGAAGTACATCGGACATATATAGACCTGCAGTATCTTTTTGCCGGACAGGAGTCCGTCATCTGCTGCGACGAAAGAAAACTTCTTACCCCCACCCCCTATTCAGCGCAAAAAGATTGTCAGACAGCCTTTCAGTCTGAATGCGCCGGCAGTATTCCTCTGACCAAAAACTGTTTTCTCCTTTTATATCCGGGAGAGGCGCACAAGCCGAAATGTATCCTGACCGCCTCCGCTCTGGCAATAAAAGTGGTTGTTAAGATCAAAGCGGACGGTATCGGAAAGAGCGCCGCTCCCTGAACGGAATGTGATTTTTACGTCAAAACGGGGTTGCCGCTCAAAGCGTGCAACCCCGTTTTAACGTTTTTCTCAGCTATGTTCAATCAGCGTGCCGTCCATGTAAGCTTCCAGCAGCTTCTCCAGATGTGCGATACTCTGTTTCAACTCCGCGCCGATATCGGTATCCGCGACGAGAATCCTGCGTTTTGCAGTTTCCACAATGATCGTATCCGAAACGATATCCGTCTCCTCCCGGATCGCCGCTTCCGTGGATTCAAACGGCTTATGCGCCACCAGATTCATGCCGTGGGAGTTTTCCACCAGCGTATATCCGGCAATGCCGGTTTTTCCCTGGTATGCCTTGGAAAAACCGCCGTCGATGATCAGCAGCTTGCCGCCGCACTTGATCGGCGTTTCCCCTTTTTTCAATTCCACCGGGACATGTCCGTTAATGATGTGGGAAGATTCCGTATCCAGCCCGAATTCCCGCAGAATTTTGTTGAGCACGTCTTCATTATCCAGCAACTGATAATAAGGATTTTTTACCTCTTTATGCGTCTCTTTATCTTCCACAAAATAACGCTCAAAGGTGGTCATCTTATCCCGGCCGTACACGGGCGAGTTCGGCCCGGTCCAGATATACCAGGTAATGTCTCTTCCTTTTCTGCGCTCCTCCCGGTTCTGGGAATAAAAACCTTTTCTCGCATAAGTATCCAGCACATCATACAACGCCTTGCCGCTATAGCGTTTTCCGTAGACATTGACCTCTTTAAAATTTCCCTCGCTGTCCATGGGCACGCAGCCATGATATAACAGATTGGAATTGTGCACCTTATAAAGGCTTCCCTTGGAGAACAGAAAGCGCACATGCCGCTGCAGCTTCTCACTATGCACAAAAGCGTGGCGCAGACGGTCCACCACCTGCTCTTCCTCTTCGGTCAGGCGGTAAGGGTCCTTCGGATCAATCGTCGGGAAATCCATATCCTTCATCGGATATTCTTTCTCCCCGATTCTGACAGTTCCCGTTTCAAAATTGATCTTATCCAGCAAAAGCCGGTCATCCATCTCATATTCCGGATGGGCCATGATCAACTGTCCCTCCAGCTTGAGTTGTATGACCGCTATCGCCTTGTGCATCATCATATCCAGATGCAGATCCTTGACGTCATAGTCCGCCCCATAATGAATGGAAAAGACGCTGCAGTCCGAATTTTCATAGGTCTTCATCGCAAAGGTTGCCAGCGGAATCAGGTTGATTCCGTAACCTTCTTCCAGAATATCCAGATTGCCGTAGCGCGCCGATACCCGGATCACCGTGGCGATACACGCCGTCTGGCCGCTGGCCGCTCCCATCCAGACGATGTCATGATTGCCCCACTGAATGTCCACGGAATGATACTGGCTTAAAGTATCCATGATGATATGAGGGCCGCGCCCTCTGTCATAAATATCGCCGACGATATGTAAATGGTCTACCACCAGCCGCTGAATCAGATTGCACAGCGCGACAATGCACTCCGGCGCGCGCCCGATGCGAATGATCGTATGAATAATTTCATTATAATAAAGCTCTTTATCCTGAATTTCTTCCTTCTCTGTAATCAGTTCTTCGATCACATAGGAAAAATCCTTCGGCAGGGCTTTTCTCACCTTGGATCTGGTATATTTGGAAGACACCCGCTTCGTCATCTGCACCAGCCGGTGAATCGTGATCTTAAACCAGTCCTCCAGAAGTTCCTGATCCTCTTCCTCCTGCATGACCAGTTCCAGCTTTTCCTCCGGATAATAAATGAGCGTCGCCAGACTCCGCTTATCTCTGGCGCTCAATGTATTTTCAAATTCCTCGTCAATCTTTCGTTTGACAGCGCCGGAACCGTTTTTCAGAACGTGATTAAACTGTTCCCATTCCCCATGAATATCCGTCAGGAAATGCTCCGTCCCCTTAGGCAGACTCATGATCGCCTGCATATTGATGATTTCCGTAGCGGCGTCCGCAATGGTGGGAAACTGCTTCGACAGGCTCTTTAAATATGCCTGATATTCAAAATCTTCCATGTTCACTCTCCGTCGATCACATTGCTCATGTTATAGAGTCCGGCCGGTTTTCCCTTCATATACTTCGCCGCCTGAATCGCTCCCTTGCCGAAAACCGCCTTGGAATATGCCCTGTGGGAAAATGTGATCACTTCGTCCGCACCGGCAAAAATCACGTCATGATCCCCGACGATTGTTCCGCCCCGCACCGCAGAAATGCCGATTTCCTTCTTCGGACGTCTTTCCCTGCGTTCGCTTCTGTCATAAACATATTCGTATTTTTCTTCGAAAGCGTCGTTCACCGCGTCCGCCAGCGCGATCGCCGTGCCGCTGGGCGCATCCACTTTCAGATTATGGTGCTTTTCCACGATTTCGATATCAAATCCGGCCTCCGCAAGAACCGGAGACGCTTCCTTCAAAAGCTTCATCAGTAGATTTACGCCCAGCGACATATTTGCGGAACGCAGCACCGCCACCTTTTGGGAAGCCTCCTTCACATGCGCGAGTTGTTCTTCTGAAAGCCCTGTGGTGCAGAGCACGCAGGGAATCTGCCTTTCCACACAATAATCCAGCAGCGCGTCCACCGCTTTAGCGGAAGCGAAATCAATCACCGCGTCCGCTTCTGCATCGCATGATGAAAGCGATGTATAAACCGGGTAAGCGTTCTGAATGTGATCGCTCACATCCACGCCCGCCACGATCTCGATTTCAGAATCCTCCTCTATCAGCTTCGTGATCACCTGTCCCATTTTTCCGTTACAGCCATGCATGATTACTTTAACCATTCTTTTCCTCCATTCTTCAAAAACGTTCCCATTATCCTGTCAGAAGCGCATCCCGTCAGGCGCGATACACGTAAGCAGGCTGGGACGCCCGATCCCAGCCTGCAAAATAATGCTGTCCCTTATAATACGCCAAAAGCTTTCAATTCTTTTTCCAGTCTCGCAGCATGCTCCGGCTCCATTTCGGTCAGCGGCATGCGCAGCGTGCCGCCGCAAAGTCCCATCAATTCCGCCGCCTTCTTCACAGGGATCGGATTCACTTCGCAAAACAGCGCGTCAACAAGCGGAAGCGCGCGAAGCTGCAGTTTGCAGCTACCTTCCACATCCCCTTCAAAGAAACGGCTGCATATTTCATGGGTCTGGCCGGGCGCCACATTGGAAAGTACGGAAATCACGCCCTTACCTCCCAGTGAGAGCATCGGCACAATGATGCCGTCCTCGCCGGAATACAAATCCACACAGCCGTCCGCCAACTGCATCAGATGCGCAGTCTGGCTGATATTGCCCGTCGCGTCCTTCACTCCCACGATATTCTCCACCTCTCTGCAGAGACGCACAATCGTCTCCGGCAAAAGAGCCACGCCGGTACGTCCGGGAATGTTATAAAGAATCACCGGAATCTTAACGGAATCCGCAATGGTCTTAAAGTGCTGATACAAACCGTTCTGCGTTCCTTTATTGTAGTAAGGCGTCACCAGAAGCAGGCCATCCGCGCCGGATTTCTCCGCTTCCTGCGAAAGATATACGGCTGTCTGCGTGCAGTTGGAACCGGTTCCCGCAATGACGGGAATTCTGTGATTCACCTTCTCCACGCAATACCGGATCACATCCAGATGTTCCTCATGCGTCAGCGTTGAGGACTCGCCGGTTGTGCCGCAGACGATAATCGCATCCGTTTTATTCTGAACCTGAAATTCAATGAGTTCTCCGAATTTCTCGTAATCAACAGATCCATCTTCATGAAAGGGAGTAATAATCGCAACTCCCGCGCCCTTAAATATTGCCATATTAACCTCCTCATACGCCAGCATCAGACAAATCGAAACTTAATTTTAGAAGTATTTTATCACCCGGATAAAGCGCTGTCAACAACGAAAGCGGCCCCGCATAATGCACGGCCGCCCTGTTAAATTACTGTTCATGCCATGGCCGGTACCCCGGTCATAAACCTGACTATTTTCTGCACTCTATGCTGGAAACCGTGTCCGCCAGCGCGCACATTTCCTCGCTCATACTGATCCCGGTCAGAATCACGTCCGTATCATCTCCCCGCGCTTCCAGCACGCTTTTGAGATCCTGTTCCGCAACGATACCGTTATCCACCAGACCGAGCACTTCATCCAGAATCAAAAGATCACATTCTCCGGTATTAAGCACCTTCTTTGCAAAATTCAGACCGTTCTTCATGTTCTGAATCTCTTCCCGCTTTTTCTCTTCCGGCAGCTTCATAAAATCGCAATCCGATTTTTCAAAGCGGAACACCTTTATTTCCGGTTCCAGGCGTCTCTGGTATTGGGATTCCTCCAGACCGTTTCCCTTCAAAAACTGAATAATCACCACATGCTTTCCTCTGGCCGCAGCCATCGCGGCCTCTCCCAGCGCTGCAAGGGATTTTCCATGGCCCTTCCCCGTATAAATGTGAATCCTGCCCATTCTGCGTTTTCCTTCCCCCAACAGACGCGCTGTATGCCGATTTCCGCGTCCTTTTGGGACATTCTACCATGAAACGCCTGAATATGCAAGTTTTACGTTCCGGCACTGTTTTACGTTCCGGCACAGGCTCTCTTTATTCCTCTATCAACTCCAGTTTGCTCACGGACACCTCATAGGCAATTCTCTTTTCCAACTGGTCATCCGATAATTTTTTCATGTATTCCCTGCTCTGGATTCTCCCCCAGACCGCGCAGTGCGCGCCCACCTCGAAGCTTCCTGCATAACGGGCGTTACGTCCCCAGCAGATGCAGGGAATGTAGTCGGATTTTCCGTAAGGGCGGTTCACCGCCAGAAGCACATCCGCAATCTCTCTTCCCAGCGGTGTTTTTCTGTAAACCGGCTCTTTGCAGATATAACCGTCCAGATAGATCTGATTGGTGCGGGAACTCTCTTCCAGTTCATCCACAAAGGTGATCTCTCTGGCGAATACGGACAGGATCAGTTTATTTTTCCGCTCTTCATGCCGGTTATAGGACCGGAATTGTCCGGAGATGCTCACATATTCTCCCTGATAATCCTCTTCCACATCGATCAGTCTTTCGGACACCATGATCGGAATGATATCATAGGATTCGCTCAGGCGGGCCACTTCCACATCCACCATATAAAATCCTTCCCCGAAGATCTCGTGGCTGTACGTAAATCCGCTCACGATTTTGCCCATGATCACTACCTGGTTGTTTTCAATTACCTTATCTGTCATTTTGAAGTTCTCCCTTCTTGATACAAGAATTTTTTCCCGGAAACCGTCTCCACATTCTGTTTCTTCCATATATAAAAGCAGCATAGCGGCGCGTCTCCTGTCATGTATTATCATTTTATGGATATACTGGAAAAAATAGACCATGGCGGCAGCGCAGCTTTCGCGCCTATTCGACAGCAGCGCGCATTTTACGGTTCCGACAGCGCTTTTTTCGTCGAAGAAAGGGCGTTTTGGCGTATTTTTAGTTGCAAGGCGAAAACAAGGGTGCTATACTTGTACCGTTTGAATGAAGGAAAATTGAGATGCCGCCTGCGCGGCAGAATGTGAGGAATTATGAATCAGAAAAGAGAAGATGTGAGGAATGTAGCCATCATTGCCCATGTCGATCATGGTAAAACCACCCTGGTGGACGAACTTTTAAAGCAAAGCGGCGTTTTCCGCGAAAATCAGGAAGTTGCGGAGCGCGTCATGGACTCTAACGCCATCGAGCGGGAACGCGGCATCACCATTCTCTCCAAAAATACGGCCGTCATGTATAACGGCGTAAAAATCAATATTATCGATACCCCCGGACATGCGGATTTCGGCGGCGAAGTGGAACGCGTACTGAAGATGGTAAACGGCGTCATTCTCGTCGTGGACGCGTTTGAAGGTCCCATGCCCCAGACCCGCTTCGTGCTGAAAAAAGCGCTGGAACTGCAGCTTTCCGTCATCGTCTGCATCAATAAGATCGACCGTCCCGAAGCCCGTCCCCTGGCCGTCGTAGACGAAGTTCTGGAACTGTTTCTGGATCTGGACGCCAACGACGAGCAGCTTGACTGCCCCTTTGTTTTCGCATCCGCCAAGACCGGCAGCGCGACGACCAATATCACGGTAAAAAACAAAGATATGAAGCCTCTGTTCGACACGATCATCGATTATATTCCCGCCCCCGAAGGCGATCCGGAGGCCGGCACGCAACTCTTGATCAGCACCATCGACTACAACGAGTATGTGGGCCGCATCGGCGTCGGCAAAGTGGATAACGGCAAAATTTCCGTCAATCAGGAGGTTGTCATCGTCAACCACCATGATCCCGAAAAGCAGAAAAAAGTAAAGGTGAGCAAACTCTATGAGTTTGACGGTTTAAATAAGGTGGAAGTAAAGGAAGCACAGATCGGCTCCATCGTGGCAATTTCCGGCATTTCGGACATTCACATCGGCGACACCCTCTGCTCCCCCGAAAATCCGACGCCGATTCCGTTCCAGAAAATTTCCGAACCCACCATCGCCATGCACTTCATGGTGAACGATTCTCCTCTGGCCGGAAAGGAAGGCAAATATATCACCAGCCGCCATCTGCGCGACAGGCTTTTCAGGGAATTGAACACCGACGTTTCTCTCCGCGTGGAAGAAACGGAATCCACCGACAGCTTTAAGGTTTCCGGCAGAGGCGAACTGCATCTGTCCGTCCTGATCGAAAACATGCGCCGGGAGGGATATGAATTTGCAGTCAGCAAAGCCGAAGTTTTATATCGATATGATGAAAAGGGACATAAACTGGAGCCCATGGAACAGGTATATATCGATGTTCCCGAAGAATTCGCCGGAAATGTCATCGAAAAGCTGGGGCAGAGAAAAGGCGAACTGGTCAATATGACCCCCGGCAACGGCGGCACAACCCGCCTGGAATTCATGATTCCTTCCCGCGGACTGATCGGTTACCGCGGAGAATTTTTGACGGATACCAAAGGAAACGGCGTCATGAATGCGGTATTTGACAGCTACGGTCCCTACAAGGGCGACATCTCCTACCGGAATCTCGGTTCCCTGATCGCCTTTGAAGCGGGGGAAGCCATCACCTACGGACTGTATAACGCTCAGGAACGCGGCGTTCTCTTCATCGGTCCCGGTGAAAAAGTATATGCCGGAATGGTCATCGGCCAGACCGGACGCAGCGAGGATATCGAGGTCAACGTCTGCAAAACCAAGAAACTGACCAATACCCGTTCCTCCAGCGCGGACGAGGCGCTTCGCCTGACGCCGCCCAGAATCTTAAGTCTGGAACAGGCGCTGGATTTCATCGACACTGACGAACTGCTGGAAGTAACGCCCACTTCTCTTCGTATCCGCAAGAAAATTCTGGATCACACGATGCGCAAGCGCGCGGCGATGCAGGGGAAGTGACAGACAGGACGCCATCGGGCCCGTCCGCATATTGTCTTTGGGCACGCTCCCGCTCCAAAAAAACGAAGCTGCTAAGTTCGCGCGGTCCTTCGACTGCGCTCACTAAGCGGCTTCGTTTTTTTGGAGCGGAGCTTGCCCTGCATACGATATGCGGACGGGCCCGATGGCTGGATAACATTTTCACCGCAGGAAAAGTCCTACCGGACAATGGTCGGAACCGAGGATGTCGGTGTAGATCTTCGCATCCTCCAGTCTGTCCTTTAAGCACTCCGATACGATAAAATAGTCGATGCGCCATCCGGCGTTTTTCGCCCGCGCCTGAAACTGGTATGACCACCAGGAATAAATTCCCGTCTGGTCGGGATAAAAATACCGGAAAGTATCAATAAAGCCTTTGTCAAGAAGCGCCGTCATTTTCGCTCTCTCCTCGTCGGTAAAGCCCGCATTCTTCCGGTTCGTCTTCGGATTTTTCAGATCGATTTCCTTATGCGCCACATTCAAATCGCCGCAGAAGATCACCGGTTTCTTTTCTTCCAGTTTCTTTAAATAGGAAAGGAAGGCATCCTCCCACCGCATCCGGTAATCCAGACGCGTCAGTTCTCTTTGAGAATTGGGTGTATATACCGTAATCACATAATATTCCGGAAATTCCAGCGTGATAACGCGGCCCTCGTGGTCGTGCTCTTCTATGCCGATGCCGTAGGCCACGGACAGCGGCTCCTGTTTTGTAAAAACCGCCGTGCCGGAATACCCTTTCTTCTCGGCGCTGTTCCAATACTGATAATATCCGGGCAGTTCCAGTTCGATCTGTCCGGGCTGCAGCTTCGTCTCCTGCAGGCAGAAAATATCCGCGTCCGCTTCCTTAAAAAAATCCATAAATCCCTTTGTCACGCAGGCGCGAAGCCCGTTTACATTCCAGGAAATAAATTTCATCTCAATTTCTCCTCTTTCCCGCAATCCGTTTGCTACAATCCCAGCAGCATCGTTGCAAATTTAAAATAGATCATCAAAGACAGCGCGTCTACGATGGTGGTGATGAAGGGACTCGCCATGACCGCCGGGTCAAATCCCACTTTCTTTGCAATCATCGGCAGCGTACAGCCCACCACTTTTGCAATCGCAACCGCCGCCACCAGCGTCAGGCATACGACCACGGATACCATCAGGCCCACTCTGTCCAGAAACATCAGTTTCAGAAAATTGCAGGCTGCCAACGTCAGTCCGCACAGCACGGCAACTCTTACTTCCTTCCAGATGACTTTAAAAATATCCGAAAACTCAATATCATTCAACGACAGGGAACGGATGACCGTCGCGCTGGCCTGTCCTCCCGCATTTCCGCCGGTATCCATCAGCATCGGAATAAAGGCTGTCAGCACCACGCAGGAACTCAAAGCATCCTCAAAAGAGGTGATGATGCTTCCGGTAAACGTCGCCGAAATCATCAGCAGCAGCAGCCACGGGATCCTGTTTTTCCAGGTTTCGAAGACGCTTGTCTTCATATAAGGCTTATCGCCCGGCAGGATCGCGTTCATCTTCTCGATATCTTCCGTCGCCTCTTCTTCGATGATATCCATGATATCGTCGACGGTGATAATGCCCACCAGACGGTTTTCGTTGTCCACAACGGGCATGGACGTGAAATCGTACTTTTTAAAAAGTCCGGCAACCTCTTCCTGGTCCATCAGCGTATTGATGGAAATTACGTTTTCATTCATGAAGTCGCCGATGACTTCATCGTCTTCCCGCAGCAAAAGATAGCGCAGGGAAACGGTGCCGATCAGTTTACGCCGCCTATCCAGCACATAGCAGATATTGATGGTCTCGCTGTCCACACCGACTTTCCGGATCCGCTCAATGGCTTCCGACACAGTCAGATTTTCCTTCAGATCCACATATTCCACCGTCATGATGCTGCCGGCGGAATCCTCCGGATAGCGGAGCAGGTGATTGATGTCCCGCCGCGTATCCGCGCTGGCATTCGCCAGGATTCGTTTCACAACATTCGCCGGCATCTCATCCATCAGATCGGCCGCATCGTCGGCCATCAGATTGTCCACAATGATACCCGCATCCTTGTCGGACAGGGAAGTTATGACAAACTGCTCGTTATCCACATCCATATAGGAAAAAACTTCCGCCGCCAGATCTTTGGGCAGGATGCAGAATATCTTGAGCATGTCCTCCTTTTCCAGTTCTTCCAGCACCGCTGCGATATCCGCTTCATTCAATTCAGACAGCGCCTGACGAATCTTCGTATACTGCTTGCTTTCAAGCAGTTCTTCAATCACTTTAACTTCTTTGATATCTTCCATCGCAATTCTCCTTTTCCTCCCTCAAAAGGGCAGACCTTGAGAGGGAACGTGGTCTTATAACTTCGTCGGGGTACTGTACTGTCACTGTTTGTCATAAAACCACCTCCTTTGGAATTGCGTAAAAACTCTGATTTTTGCTGCAATATCCGGCTATCCGAAGCGGAAAACCCGGATTGAACTGTTACAAGAATACTTCATGTCTCAATCTTTGTCAACAAAATCTAACTGTTCCAGTTCGGTCAGCGCCGCTCTGGCGCTGGTCGCCTCCGTGATCTCTTTTTTGAGCGGTTCGACCGTTTCCCATGGCAGCAAAACCCGAACCTGCACACGGTCCGTATAACTGATTTCCTCCGGGCTGATTCCTTTTTGTCCCAGAATATACTGAATTTTTCCGATTCCGTTATAATCCGTGTCGATCAACAGCCGGATCCCAAACCGCATGGTTCCGATACTGCACGCCGAAAGCCCCTCTTTTACCGCCCCGGAATATGCGCGAACCAGTCCGCCTGTTCCCAGCAACGTTCCGCCGAAATACCTTGTTACCACAACGGCCACGTTGCGCACCCCTTCTCCCAGGAGCACTTCCAGCATGGGGCGTCCCGCGGTTCCGGACGGTTCTCCGTCGTCGCTGCAGCGGGTCAACTCCGCTTTTTTCCCAATCACAAAAGCGGAACAATTGTGTCTCGCATCCCAGTATTTCTTTTTGATTTCCTCAATAAAGGCAACAGCCTCTTCTTCCGACTCCACCGGCCGCACGGTGGCGATAAAACGTGACTTTTTTTCAACCAGTTCTCCCTGTCCGCCTTTCAGCACTACTTTGTAGGATTCCCGGTTTTTATATTTTTCCATAACAATCACGGTCCTTTTTCTGATTTTCTTTTACTGATTTTCCTTTTTTATCTTATCATCAGTTCTGGTTTCTGCAAGCATAAATGTGTAAAAATTTGTGAACAATCTCTTAATATGGAAGAAAAAACTTTATTTACCCATCTGATTTTGCTATAATCATATAGGTAATGTCCAAAAAAACCTGTATTCAAGACGACCGGCGGCTGTATAACGCCGCTTTCGTTTATCATCAAGGAGGCTTATTTGCATGAATTATGGCAAAAAGAGTGTAGAAAAGAAGCAGAAAACACTCCAATCCAGTTCCAAGCGCTGGGGCCGCAGATTCCTGCTCATTTTTGCAAAAGCGTTTCTGCTTTTTTTATTGGGCGTCGGAATTATCTGTATTTGCGGCGGGATCGGTGTTTTCAAAGGTATCATAGATTCGGCTCCGACCATCAATCTGGAAGATGCGACGCCCAGCCGGTTTTCTTCCTTTATTTATGACTCACAGGGCAATCAGATTGCCAAACTCGTCGCGGAAGATTCCAACCGTGTGCCGGTGACAATGGACCAGATTCCCCAGGATCTTGCCGATGCCTTTGTCGCAGTTGAAGATTCCCGTTTCTATGAACATAACGGCATCGATATCAAAGGTATTCTCCGCGCCGGCGTGACCGCTATTGCCACAGGCTTCGAACGCAAGGAAGGCGCCAGCACCATCACGCAGCAGCTCATCAAGAATACCGTTCTGACCACCTGGACGCAGGAAAAAACACTTCCGGAGCAGGTCAAACGAAAAGTTCAGGAGCAATATCTTGCCATACAGTTGGAAAAGAATACAAATGACAAGTCCAAAATCCTGGAACAATACATGAACACGATTAACCTGGGACAGAATACGCTGGGCGTGCAGGCCGCATCCAAACGTTACTTCAACAAAAATGTGTGGGAACTGACCCTTTCCGAATGCGCAGCCATTGCCGGCATCACCCAGAACCCTTCCCGGTACAATCCGATCTCCCATCCGGAAGAGAATGTGAAACGCCGTTCCAAAGTGCTCGGGGACATGCTCGATCAGGGATATATCACCCAGGCCGAATACGATGAAGCGCTCGCTGATACAGATGCGCTTTATGACCGCATTCAGACAGCAAACGCTGTTGTGGAAGAAACTTCCATCGATTCCTATTATGCGGACGCTGTAAAAGAAGCTGTTATCGAAGACCTGATCGCCGCAGGTTACACGGAAACCCAGGCATATGTCATGGTATATTCCGGCGGCCTGAGCATTTATGCCGCAATGGATCCCGATATCCAGAAAATCTGTGATGATGTGTGCTCCAACGAAGAAAACTATCCCGACGGAATCAGATGGCTGTTAAGTTACCAGCTCACATACCGCGCAGAAGGCGAGGACGCCGTCAATATCAGTTCTGAAATGTTCAAGCTTTACCAGCAGGAAAACGGAGATAAAAACTTCAACCTGCTTTACGATTCAAAGGATGAGGCGTATGCAGCCATCGAAGCCTATAAGGCGGAAACGGTTCCTTCCAATGCCGAGATCCTTGGAGAAGTTGTTTCACTGACCCCTCAGCCCCAGATTTCCCTGGTGGTGGAGGATCAGTCCACGGGCTATGTGGTCGCTATGGTCGGCGGGCGCGGCACAAAGGAAGGCAACCTCACGCTAAACCGTGCGATCGGCACAACCCGCCAGCCGGGCTCCACCTTTAAGATCGTCTCCACCTACGCGCCTGCGCTGGACAGCGCGGGAATGACGCTGGCAGATGTGGAAGTGGACGGCCCCTTCAATTATGAGGACGGCAGACCGGTCAACAACTGGTACAGTTCCGGTTACAAAGGCATCTGTTCTTTGCGTTACGGCATCGAGCAATCCTTAAACATTGTCACCGTCAAAGTGCTAACGCAGATCACGCCCCGTCTGGGCTATGAATATCTGCAGAATTTTGGGTTTACAACACTCGTGGACGGTCTTGAGAAAAACGGTAAAGTTTACACTGACGTTACCCAGGCTCTGGCTCTGGGCGGCATCACAAACGGCGTCACCAATCTGGAATTAAACGCCTCCTATGCGACGATCGCCAATAACGGTCAATACATTAAGCCCAAGCTTTACAGCATTGTAAAGGATCATGACGGCAATATCATTCTGGATAACACCGTCACGGAGAGCCGTCAGGTCATCAAGCCATCCACCGCTTTCCTGCTCACGGACGCAATGGTGGGCGTTGTTACGAAAGGTACCGGCGGAGCCGTCAACTTTGAAGGTATGTCCATCGCCGGAAAGACGGGAACCACATCCGACTATAACGACGTCTGGTTTGCCGGCTACACGCCGTATTACACCTGCACCACCTGGACCGGTTATGACAATAACACCAAGCTTCGCTCCGGCGACGAGCGAAATCTCGCCAAAAAACTCTGGCGGGAAGTCATGAAAGAAATACACGCGGATCTGGAAAACAAAGCGTTTGAGAAACCTGCCGATATTGTGGCGGTACAGGTTTGTTCCCAATCCGGCAAACTGCCGAACGAAGCGCTCTGCAAAGATACATTGAGCGTCGAATATTTCACGCCGGATACCGTACCCACAGAGACCTGCGACGTTCATTATCAGGGTATCGTCTGTGCATACAGCGCATTGCCCGCTGCCGACGGATGTCCGTTTGCCGTTCCGGGCGTGCTTTCCATGCAGCCGGAAAATGAGCGGATCTTATCAGGCATGACCAATGCGGACGGCACAGCGCAGGATACCTGTCAGCACACTGCTGAATTCATGGCTGATCCGAATGCTGAGGCGATTATCGCACAACAGCGTCTGGAAATGGAACTCCGTGCGGATCAGTCCCAATATGCGCTCAAGCTGGCTGAACTTCAGCAGCAATTGGAACAGGCTTCCGCCAGCAAAGCGGAGGCGGATAACAGACTTGCCGTGGAAACCGATGAAACCGCCCGTGCCGAAGCGCAGGCTGCTTCAAACAACGCGCAGGCTTTGATCGACAATTTGAACGCACAGATCGCGCAGCTTCAGGCGGCGCAAAATGCTGCAATTGCCACCCAGGCCGATCCGAATGCCGGCGCTGAAGGCGGCGAAGGCTGACAGGCATCCGGTTCAAGCGTAATTTTCGGATTTTATACCGTTCCGGAAAGGCAATGAAATCTACACTTTATAAGAATTTATCAAGTGCAACAAAAGGCTGCCACACCATTTTTCATTTGGTGTGACAGCCTTCTTTTTCTCCGTCTCCTCTATTTCACCCTCTTCCAGCCGGACTCCCGTCTGTCTGCAATTTCCTTTACAATCAGCACGTCCTCTTTCACCACAAAGCGAATATCATATCCTGCGAAACTCATACCGTAAACATAGTCCGGTTTTTTATTATAAGCGGCTCTTGGATCCTGGGAAAGGACCTCCAGCACAGTCTGCTGTAAATCCCCGGGAAGCTGCTGCCTTAACTCTTCCGGGAAAATCACCTCAACGCCGTCTTTTTTGTGCGCTTCCCCAAAACTTCCTTCCGCCTCCGGATGGGAATCCGTGTATGGCAGATACGGCTTAATATCGTAAATCGGCGTTCCGTCCAGCAAATCCGCGCCGGACACCACCAGAACAGGTTCCCCGCCTTCCCCGTATCGTACTTCTTCCAATCGCACGCTGGACAAGCCGATCGAATTGGGACGGAAGGGAGATCGGGTTGCAAAAACGCCCTTTCGTTCCTTTCCTCCTAATCTGGGCGGCGCCACCGTCAGATTCATGCCGTCCTTTTTGGCCTCGGAAAACCCCCATAACAGCCACAGGTGGGAATACTCTTCAATCCCCCTGACAGCATCCGGATTCCGAAATACGCCTTCAAAATGAATTTCCCCCCTCAGAGTGGAAACCAGCCCGCTCTGTCTCGGGATACCGAATTTTTCCGGGAAATCCGTGTGAATTCTTGCCACTACAATCAAATTCTCGTTCATCTTATTCCTTCCAGACGCTTAAAAAAGAAATGTGATACATTGACTCGTTTTGATCCTGTATAACAGAAAAGACTTTTCAAGGGACAAACCTTGAAAAGTCTTTCTTTATAATACTTTTAAAGCTGCTGACGGGAATCGGACCCGTGACCTCCGCCTTACCAAGGCGACGCTCTACCGACTGAGCCACAGCAGCATCAGGTCGTTGTCTCACAACCGAATCATAGTATAGCATAGGGGATATAAACTTGTCAATCAAAATTTTTAGTTTCTTGAAATCACCTTAAATCCTGTCGGCCGACGCTCCGCTTTGTTCCGGCATACTTATCATAACATATCTGCCCGGCAAATCGTAACTTGCCTGTCTTTTTTATCCATGCTATAATCAAGCGTATCGGCGGGCGTAAAGCGAACTGTAACCTGCAATTGACAAATCGTAACAGTTCAGCTACGCCGAAGCGTTACGGGAGATCACTACAAAAAAGGAGAACGATCATGGGTTTACGATTCAGAAAAAGCATTAAAGTTGCACCGGGCGTTAAAATAAATTTAAACAAAAAGAGCGCCGGAGTCACGCTGGGAACCAAAGGCGCTCACTATACCATCAACACTTCCGGGAAGCGTACGGCAAGCGTAGGACTGCCCGGAACGGGGCTTTCCTACTCCACTTCTTCGGGCGGCTCCAAAAAGGGAAGCAAACGTAAGACGACGAAGAAAGATGTCTTCAATAAGATATTCGGCGTCATCATCGCCGTTATCGCCATTGTCTGCGTGCTGGGCGCGATCAAAACCTCACTGGATAAGAAGGCAGCCTCCGCCGCAGATACTCCGGCCATCAGCGCACAGGCCGATACCTCCGCCGTGACGGATTCTTCTGCTGTGACGGATACCTCTGCTGTGACGGATTCTTCAGCCGTAGCGGATGCCGCCGCGGACGCTTCCCAGACGAAGGTCTGGATATCCGCTTCCGGATCGAAATACCATGCAAAATCAGACTGCAGCGGAATGGAGAATCCCACAGAAATCACATTGCAGGAAGCGCTGGACATGGGCAAAGAAGCATGTAAGCGCTGCAATCCGTAGAAACGGTTCAGACATCTGACCGGCTTCCCTTTCCGGACAAAGCTACTGTTTTTCCGTGCTCACCGCCAGTCCGTCTTTCCGGCTTGCAATGACGACCGTACCGTTCTGGTCCATGCGGTAAGTTTCCACTCCGGCCTCCTTCAAGCGGTTCAACACCTTTTCGGAAGGCTCCTGTTTTTCCCCGTCGCCGTCTATTCCGCAGGAAATAACGGCGATCCGGGGAGAGACAGCCTGCAAAATTTCTTTTCCCGTCGAACTCTTGCTCCCATGATGCGCTATCATCATCACATCGCTGTTTAATTCATATCCGCTCTCCAGCAGCGCATTCTCCATTTTTTCTTCCCCGTCCCCGTAAAAAAGAAAACGATGAAAACCGTCCGTCAAAAGCAGACCGATCGAGCAGTCGTTGAGTTCCTCCGATGCTGTCTCAACAGAATCATCGTTTGCAAGAATCATAAAAGAGGCGCTACCCAGCCCATAAGTTTCTCCCGGAAGCGGCCGCGTGATCAGCAAATCCTTTGCCGCCAGCGCATCCATAACGCGTTCATAGGTCTTTGTGCCCACCGTTTCCGTCTCAAAGTTCCCCATCAGAACTTCCTCTACGGTAAAATAATTGATAATTTGCGGAACCGCCCGGATGTGATCCTTATGCGGATGGGTAATCAGCAGATAATCCAGCGTCTGCACGCCCTGCGCCTTCAGATAGGTCACGATCTTTTCCGTATGAGCGTCGTCGTTGCTTCCCGCATCGATCAGCATGTGATGACCGTTCGCAGAGGATACGAGCACACAATTACATTTCTCCACGTCCAGAAAGTGAACCGTCAGCCCCTCACGGCCGTCCGGTTCTGCATCTTTTCCGTCGCTTTGCTGCTCCCTGTCGTCCGGTTCTGCATCTTTTCCGACACTTTGCTGCTCCCGGCCGGTCTGCCTCATCCCGCCTCGGACGCTTTCCCAAAATTCCGGTTTTGCCGCCAGAGACAGCGCTGCCGCCAGAAGCAGAATACCGGTCAGGCGCAGCAATTCCATTCCTTTTCCTCTGAAATATCTCCTTTTTCTTCGCCGCTTTGTCATAAACCTCCCGCCTGCTCTTGTCCGCAATATACAGGAAACACACGCAGGTCGCCCTGTATACCGGGGCATTTAACGCTGAAATAACATCTGTAAAAACTCATATGCGCACTGACGCCATACGTTCCAGTCATGTCCGCCTTCATACACCCGGCGGACCTGTCTGATGCGATAATCCTCACAAAGCTGGTCCTCTTCCATAAAAAAGCCAAAATAGGAATCCTGTTTTCCCATCGCTCTGAAAAAGAGGCGGTTCTCTTCATTGAATTTTTCCGGTTCCGCAAGCAGCAGTTTCAGGTGAGATGCGTCTACCTTTTCCACGCCGATAAAATTCCGCATAAAGCCGCTGAACAACCCGATCCATCCGAACAATTCCGGATGCATAAGAGCAGTCATGGACGTCTGGATCGATCCCATGGACAACCCGGCCATAGCGCGGTGCTCCCGGTCCGATAAGACCCGGTATTTCTTTTCCACAAAGGGCAGCATATCCTGCAGCAAAAACGCCGGAAATTTCTCATGCGCCAGTTTTTCTTCTTCTCCCCCCGTTTGCCGGATCATGCCGTCAGCCATGACGATGAGCATGGGAACAGCCCGGTTCCTTGCGAGCAGGTTATCCATGATGCGCCCGATTCTTCCCTGCCAGGTCCAGCCGGTCTCGTTTTCCCCGAAACCATGCTGCAGATAAAGAACCGGATAGGCTTCTTCCGAATCCTCATAGCCGGGCGGCGCATAAATCAGGCAGGTTTCCGTTTTCTGTGTCACTTCGGAATAAAAATATTCATGCCGGATGCTGCCGTGAGGAACATTCCGGATTCTCAGCCAGGACGCCGCCGGACCGATTTCCAGATAATTACAGGGTCTGGAATACCCATAACCGATCGGCAGAAAAGGACTCAATACCTCCACGCCGTCCACCAAAAGCGTCGCATAATAAAAGCCCGGCTCCAGCGGCAGCGTCAATTCCCATATATTCCTTTCCACTTCCAGAAAAATAAACTTTTCCTGCCCGACTTCCAATTCCACATTGCAGGCATTTTTCAAACAGAATTTCAGGAATGGAGTTTTGTTCTCCCGGTAAAACAGGCCCTGCTGCCGCAGCGTCGCCTGTTGCTCCTCCATGCCAAAATTCCTGGGCCGTGAAAAAGCCACCGCCTGATCGAAGGTTTCTTCTCCCGCTTCCGCCATGCCGTTTGCCTCTTCCCTGGATATTCTCATATTCTCTGCCGCTTTCAATGCCGATAGATTCAAATGAATCATGGTACCTCCAAATCCAGCGCCTTCCGCAGCTTTCCCTTGATCCGCTGCAGCGCGTTGTCCGTGCTTTTTTCATCCCGCCCCAGCACTTTTGCGATCTGGACGTATCCCATACCGGTCATGTACAGATCCAGCACCTGCTTTTCAAAATTGCTGAGTTCCTTTTCAATCATTTTCTGCAGACGTTCCACATTTTCCCGGTCGATAAAAAGTTCCTCCGGGCTTTTTTCCCAGGCGTCAGGCAGTTCAAAAGCATGCTCTTTTTCATCACTGCCGCCGTTTTCCCCACCGCTTAAAGAAATATAACGGTTTAACGGCGCATGCTTTTTCCTGGCCGACGCCTGCACCGCCGTATACATCTGTCTGGAAACGCACAAATCCGCAAATGTATAAAAGCTGGCATCCCTGCCCGCATCATAATCCCGGACAGCTTTAAAAAGGCCAATCATGCCCTCCTGGATCAGATCCTCACCGTCCGCTCCCAGCAGATACATGGATTTGGCCTTACTGCGCACCAAGCCTTTATATTTTTCCATAATATAGTCCATGACGCGATCGTCCCCGTCCCGAAGGCAGAGGATCAGTTCTTCGTCACTGTACGCTTTGTAATCATTCATCCGCGCTCATCCTTCCAGCCTTTGACGGACAATTTCATACGCAAGCACGCCGGCCGCCACCGACGCATTCAGAGAATCGATATCGCCCTTCATCGGGATGGAAGCGATCATATCGCACTTCTCCTTTACCAGACGTCCCACGCCTTCTCCCTCGTTTCCGATCACAAGGCCGACCGGTCCTTTCAGGTTCAGATCATACATTCTCGTTCCGCCCATGTCCGCGCATACAAACCAGATGCCTTCTTTTTTCAGACTTTCAATCGTCTTCGCCATATTGGTCACCCGCGCCACCGGCGTGAAATTCAAAGCGCCGGCAGAGGTCCTCGCCACTACCGCAGTCAGTCCTGCCGCCCGGTTTTTGGGAATGATGACGCCGTGCGCCCCCGCCAGGTTGGCCGTGCGGATGATCGCCCCCAGATTGTGAGGGTCCTCAATGTTGTCCAGTAAAAACAAAAAGGGCGCCTCCCCTTTCTGCCTTGCCGCCTCCAGAATATCCTCCACTTCCGCATATTCATAAGCGGCCGCATACGCGATAACGCCCTGGTGTTTTCCGGTTTCCGAAAGCTGATCCAGACGTTCCTTCGTCACATATTTGACCGGCGTATCCTGCTTTTTGGCTTCCCGCTTAATCGTCATGACGGGACCGTCCTGACATCCGTCCAGCAAAAACAGCTTATCGATGGGTCTGCCCGCGCGGTAAGCTTCTATTACGGCATTTCTGCCCTCAATCGTAAATTCCTCGTAACGCATCTTTTTGTCCTCATTTTATGCCCGCAGGGCCCGTTCCCGCTGCCGTAGCGCTTTTGTCAGACCGCGCTACAGCTTTGTACCGGTCAGTTCAAAGCTTTGTTTTACCAGATACAACAGCCTGTCCACCCGGTCCGTCAGATACAAAAAACCATACAGCGCTTCCAGCCCTGTAGCCTTGCGGTAATCTCCGACGGACGCGTTTTTCGCCGTCGTATGGGAATGGGCATTGCGCCCTCTCTTATAGACCGCAAGTTCCTCTTCGGTCAACTCAGGCAGCAGCGCGTCCGCATATGCCGCCTGCGCCGCCGCCTTTACCACTTCGCTTTTCCTCTTATGCAGCGTGTTCGGAGCCGTGTTGGCCCGTTCCACCACGATTGTCCTGACGATCAGGTCATAAATGCAGTCTCCCACAAAGGCCAGCGTCAGGGGCGAATAAGTCTTCAGATCCACACTTTTGCAGGCAAATTCCTCCCGGATTGCCGCCAGCAGCGTTAAGTTCTCTTCCATTTCACTCCCTCGCGGGTATCTTCCAGCACGATCCCTTTTTTCAGCAGTTCATTGCGGATTTCGTCCGCGCGGGCAAAGTTCTTCGCCTTTCTCGCCGCCTGCCGTTCCGCAATCAGCGCCTCTATATCGGAATCCAGAAGTTCCTCTTTGGTCTCCACAATCAGACCGCAAATGCCGCACAGCGTCTCAACCTTCTCCAAAAGCGCCTGCAAAAACGCCTTGCTGCTGTCCGCGTTTGTATTGGTGTTGACAAATTTCACCAGTTCAAAAATCACGGACAGCGCGTCCGCCGTGTTGAAATCATCGTCCATGGCTTCATCGAATCTCTCCGTAAAGCCTTCCGCTTCCGCAAGCAGCGCCGTCTCCGTCTCGCTTAAAGCGCCTTCTTTTGCATTCTGCAAAAGGAACTTCACATTGGAAACCGCCGTACGGATGCGTTCCAGACCGTTTTTCGCCGCTTCCATCAGATCCGCGCTGAAGTTTAACTGGCTTCTGTAATGGGCGGACAGCATAAAGAAACGCAGCACCATAGGATCATATTTTTCCAGAATATCCCTGACCGTAAAAAAGTTGCCGGCGGACTTGCTCATTTTCTTATTGTCAATGTTCAAAAATGCGTTGTGCATCCAATAACGGGCAAAAGTTTTTCCGTTGGCAGCCTCCGACTGGGCGATCTCATTTTCATGATGAGGGAACACAAGATCCTCTCCGCCTGCATGAATGTCAATCTCCTCACCCAGATATTTCTTACTCATGACGGAGCACTCAATATGCCAGCCCGGCCGTCCGTTACACCAGGGGGATTCCCAGTAAGGTTCTCCTTCCTTTTTCGGCTTCCACAGCACGAAATCCAGCGGATCTTCCTTCTGGTCCTCGCCGGAAACGAGCAGAGAGCGCTTGCCCCCTTCCAGTTCATCCAGATTCTTGTGGGACAGCTTGCCGTATTCCTTAAAACTTCTTGTGCGGAAATATACGGTTCCGTCCTCCGCCACATAAGCATGGCCTTTGTCGATCAGCGTCTGAATCATTTCCTCCATGCCGCAGATTTCCTGGGTTGCAAGGGGATGCGTGGTCGCGGGCTTCACGTTTAAGGATTCCATATCCTTCTTGCACTCCGCAATATAACGTTCGGAAACCACGCTGGCCTCCACGCCCTCTTCGATCGCCTTTTTAATAATCTTATCGTCAACATCCGTGAAATTGCTGACATAATTCACTTCATAGCCTTTATGCTCCATATAACGGCGTACCGTATCGAACACGATCATCGGACGCGCATTGCCGATATGGATCAGATTGTATACGGTAGGCCCGCAGACATACATGCGCACTTTCCCCGGCTCAATGGGCACAAATTCTTCCTTTTTCTTGTTCAAGGTGTTATAAATTTTCATGAGTCCTCTCGCTTTCTTCCGCATTCGCGGCATTTTTCCGTCATTATTTTCTTCCGCATCTGCGGCGCTTTATTATATTTCTTTTTCTTCTGAAACTGCGGCGCTTTTGCGCAACTGCTTCATTTCCGCTTCCAGTTCCAGCACCCTGTTGATCAGTTCGCTGTTGGCTTTCTGCAGATTGACGATGTCCTCCCTGACCGGATCGGGCAGATGCACCTGATCCATCGTCTCCCTGGGCAGCGGCTGATTGTCCCGGCGCACCACGCGTCCCGGCACGCCCACGACCGTGGAATTGGGCGGCACGGGCGACAGCACCACGCTTCCCGCTCCGATCTTGGAATTTTCTCCGATCGTAAAAGATCCCAGTACCTTGGCGCCGGCGCTGATCATCACATTATCTTTGATCGTCGGATGACGCTTGCCCTGTTCCTTGCCGGTACCTCCCAGCGTCACGCCCTGATAAAGCGTGACATTGTTTCCGATCACCGCCGTTTCCCCGATGATGACGCCGTTTCCGTGATCGATGAAAAAACCGCTCCCGATTTTGGCGCCGGGATGAATCTCGATTCCGGTCTTACGCACGCCTCTCTGGGAAATCCAGCGCGCCAGAAAATAATGCCCTGACAAATACAGTTTGTGCGCAATGCGATAATGCAGCATCACCTTAAAACTCGGATACAAAAAAACTTCCATGGAAGAATGAATTGCCGGATCCCTCTCCCGGATGATCCGAATTTCTTCCTTCACATTTTTGATCAATCCCATATCCAGACCCCCGTTATACACAGACAGCCGCCTGCATCAATAACATCCGCTCAAATCACAAAATAAATAACAAAAGAACCGAAGACCTGCCCCTTTCTCAGAGACGAAATAATCCGCGGTTCCACTCTTCTTCAGAATCCTGCCGCCATCTGTTTCGGGGCGGCTCCCGTTCTGCCCTCATGCGCGTAACGTGCGCTCTTTACGTACCCGGCTCAATCCGCCTGCGGCGCTTCGCCGGATCAGCTCCCGGATGCACTTTCTGCCACACAGCACATGGGACGCTCTCAGCCGGCGGCCTCCCTCTCTGTTGCGGCAATCGCCGCCTTTGATGCTGACGTATGCATACTCTTTCCGTTCACAGCTTTTTTCCTATTAATCAGAATAAAAAATTTTTACCGTTTTGTCAACCGCTTTGCTCAATTTCACCGGCTCCTGGCGCTACACAATTTCACCGGCGACTGGCGTTACACAATTTCATTGATCCACACCGGCGCGAGGAAACGAATTTTGGAAAAGACTTCTCCCTGCGGTTTTCGGTAACCAAACACGATTGCGGTCAGTTCTGCAATGCCGGTCTGTAAGTCGGCTTTCCGCACTTCCCTGCATTCCGTGATCTGCGCGCCGTCCTTTTTGACCCGGCACAAAAAGCGGCCGTTGTTTTCCCCGATCAGAGAATCTGTAACCTCGAGGACAAATTCTGTCTCTTCTTCGCTTCGCAGCAGGGAAAGCATGCTTTTCAGATTCACAATGCGCGCCATGATGACAGGCTCCGTCTCTTTTCCGCGCGTTACAAACGCAGCTTCGGCCTCCCGCCCCGCCAGCACTTCCGTAATTTCCGGACTGCCGCCCTCGTTGGTATACATGCACAGCCCTTCCAGATCGCCGCCATCCCCGGCATATCCTAAAATACAGCCTTCCTGAGCCTCAAGTTCTTTTATCTGTTCTTTATAATATGCCCGGTCCCGCCAAACGTACACGCTCTTTTCCTTTTTTAAAAAGCCCTGTGCAAAATCCGCCATCCGGTCTGCGTCCCGCTCCGTCAGAACCTGCAGCTTTTCCCGGCGTAAGCTTTCCGCCTCCCAAACCGGTTTTTCATAAATATAGGTAAAATCAAAAGGCGCATAAATGTCGGGGGAGGCGGGCATCAGAAAAACAAAAGGCATCTGTTCCTGATATAACATCCGAAACGCCTCTTTTAATAAGGAAGCCATATATCCTCTGTGCCGGTATTTTTCCTTCGTGGCGACTCCTACAAGATAAACGGAATCCGCCCGGTTTTCTCCAACCGCCATATGCTCCGGCGTCAGATAGAGCATGGCGCGGATTCCGTCCTCTCCTTCCAGCACAAGTCCCCTGTTTTTCTCCGCTTTATGAGAAAAATAGTAATCCGTAAAACGTTTGGCGTCTTCCCAAAACACTTCCCGCCAAAGCGGCTCCGCTTCCAGACAGGCTTTGTTTTCCAGCAGGCGAATCCGGCGCAGTTCTTCGCTCATGCCTTCACACAGCCGCTGCAGCCCGCGCAGCCGGCCTGTGTCACATCCCTGTCATAAAGTTCCATCGGACTTGTCAAAAGGCAGATCGCCTGTGAAGAAATTCCCTCCTTGCTTCCGGTAAAGCCGAGTCCTTCCTCCGTGGTCGCCTTTACGTTGACCTGGGAAATGTCGATTTTCAACGCGTCCGCGATATTCTGACGCATGGCGTCAATGTGAGGACGCATTTTGGGCGCCTGCGCAATGATCGTCGCGTCGATGTTTTCCACCAGGAAGCAATGCTCTTCCAGAAGTTTCCCCACATGCTTGAGTAACTCCATGCTGCTGATTCCCTTATAGGCCGGATCGGTGTCCGGAAAGTGTTTGCCGATGTCGCCCAGCGCCGCCGCGCCCAACAGCGCGTCCATAATGGCATGCAGCAGCACATCCGCATCCGAATGCCCCAGCAGTCCTTTCTCATAAGGAATCTCCACGCCTCCCATAATCAGCTTCCTGTCTTCCGCCAGTCTATGCACATCATATCCCATACCGATTCTCATAATCTATCCCTGCTTTCTGAAAAAAATAAGGTATACTGCAGCTACAACATCCACAGTATACCATATTTTACTTATTTGATACAACCTCAATCCGGATCCAGCATGCGGTACCCCACGCCCACTTCCGTAAAGATATACCTGGGCTGGGCCGGGTTCTTCTCCAGCTTTCGCCGGATATTCGCCATGTTCACCCGCAGAATCCGGTTATTGTTTTCCATATTCGGCCCCCAGATTTCCTTAATCAAAAAATCATAGGTCAGCACCTTCCCCGCATATTTTCCCAAAAGCCCCACCAGTTTAAATTCGTTCTGCGTCAGGTTCGCATCATTGCCGTCCACATAGACCCGGTGCTTATCATAATCGATGACCAGTCCACCCGCCTGAAACGTTCCGGTAAGCCCGCCGTCCGGCGCAGGATAGGAGGTTCTGGAATGCCGGATCGCAGTCCTGATCCGCGCCAGCAGTTCCGATGTGCCAAAAGGCTTTGTAATATAATCATCCGCGCCCAGATCCAGCGCTTCCACCTTATCCTTTTCATGGGTTCTGGCGGAAACCACAATGACCGGCATGCCCGACCACTCCCTGACCTGCTTTAAAATCCGGATGCCGTCCATATCCGGCAGGCCGAGGTCCAAAATGACCAGATCCGGGCAGCGGGAGGTGATAATGCTGTACGCCTCCGTTCCCGTGCTTGCGATCATCACATCATAATTGTTCGCCTCCAGAATGGCGCGGATAAAATTCCGGATGCTTTTATCGTCTTCCACGATCAACACTCTGTCTTTGATTTCCATTCTATTCTTCCCCTTCCTTCGGGAGCCAGAATTCCACCTTCGCACCCTGCGGTTCCAGATTCTGCGCCTTCATGTTTCCTTTATGGGCTTTTACGATGCTCATGCAGACGGAGAGACCGATTCCCATATTCCGCTTGGAATCATACTCTTCTCCCTCTCTGGACTGCAGGCTCGCCTCAAACATGACCGGCAGCACGCTCTCTTTGATTCCCTGCCCGTCGTCCTCCACAGAAAAAGTAACCCTGCCTTCCGTCTGCGTCACAACAATCCGGATCAGCTTCGTCGTTTTCCCGTGCAGAACGGAATTTTCCATCAGATTCACAAGCACCTGCTCGATCAGCACGCCGTCCATTGCGACCAGCAGTACGTCCGGCGGCATTTCCACTTCCACCTCAACCTGCGGAAAGCGCTTTTTAAACTTCATAACCGCCCCGCCGATCACTTCTTCCACCACTTCCTCACAGGTTGTAATCCGCGTGCTGTCGCCGTTGATGCGCGTGACGGAAAGCAGATTTTCCACAACCCGGATCAGCCACTGCGCTTCATCCACAATATCCCTTGTCAGTTCCAGCTTTTCCTGCTTCGCCAGAACGTCATAATTTTCCAGAATGGCGGTGGCGGACCCCAGAATAGAAGTCAGCGGCGTGCGGATATCATGGGAAACGGCCCGCAGCAGATTGCCGCGCATTTTCTCTTTTTCCACCTCAAGCCGCACCTGCTCCTGCTGTTTGATCTGCGTGGTCAGCGTGCTGACGATGGCCGCCACCGCCAGCATCGCCAGAAATGTCAGCGGATATCCGGTGATGGTAAAATTCAGCGCGAAGTACGGATATGTGAACACAAAATTCACGCCTACCACCGCAATCATGGAGGAAACAATCCCATACAGATATCCGTCCGTATAGCGGGAGATGAACACTACCGCCAGCACAAACAGAAGCGGCACATGGGTATCCGTGGTGGCGAAGTTCTGCAGAAAAAAGCAAAAGGCAGTGGCAATTCCCAGAATCCCCACCGTAACCGCGCAGTTTTGAAAAATCTTTCTTTTCCTCACCGAATTCATCCGCATACATCCATTCTCCGCTTTTCCTTTTTCGTCTCAATCACATGCCTGACCGCCGCCACCGGATGGTGAAATATCATCCTCGGCCCGGAGAAGCGCATCACTACGCGGATTTTTTCCCGCATATCGGGCTTATAACAGTGCACCTTACAATTCGAGCAAAAAGTTTTTGTCTCCATGAACGGACATTTATCGCTGCGCATTCTGGCATACTGATCCAGTTCGGCGCATTCCGGACACAATGTTTCTTTGGTATGATGCTGTTTTCTGCAATATAAAGCGATCATTTCGGAAACCATCTTCTTTTCCCGGTTCCGCTTGCTTTCCGTGTTTTTCATCTGCATAGTTCCTCATATCATAAACTTTGGATCTCCTTTCATTTTAACAATCGTATGCGTAAAGTCAAGATACAGGAAATTCCGGCCTACAAAAAAAGAGCCGTCACCGACTCTCTTTTGCCGCGTTTCCTTCAAACTCTTCAGGCGTATAAAGATTTTCCATATTTAATCTTCCCGTAAATCTTCTGACATAACACAACCGGCAGGCTCACTGTAATGTAAATCGTCGGCACTCCGCCCAGAAGAACCATTAAGATGACCATAATAATGCTTACAATATTTCCCATAAATTCAACCCTCTTTCTGATACTTTCCTGAATTGATCGAAAAGATAATAGCATAATCTTTTCCCACAATCCACAAGAGGGACGGCATCTTAACCGCCGTTTAACGCGCGTCTTCTTTTTCTTAGCAGAAACTTAACCGTCAGCATCATTCATCACCGAATATATGCTATAACAATTCCAACAGCATCTTTACAATGATAAATATTGTAATTACCGCCCCGATTCCCGCCGTGATTCCATAAATTTTGCGGGACTCTTTGTCCCCCTTTTCCTTATGCAGGTAATAAATACCCGCACCTGAAATCAACACGCCGATTGCCAGACCGATCACATTAAAAATCATTTTCTTTTCCTCCATTTCAATAATAAAGCTGAATTTATAATTACAAGCACAGAGCCTGCATTATGGACCAACGCGCCGACGACCGGATTGAGAATGCCTGTAATGGCCAGAATGATGGCCAGAAAATTGAGGCCCATGGAAAAGGTCAGATTGCATTTTATCGTTGTCATCATCCGTTTTGAAAGCGCCAGCAGGTGCGGCAATTCCTTCACCTCATCGTCCACCAGCACGATATCTGCGGCGTCTACCGCGATATCGCTTCCGACTCCGCCCATGGCAATTCCCACATCAGCTTTTTTCAGGGCGGGCGCGTCATTAATGCCGTCCCCTATCATACATACCGCTTCCCCGTTTTCCTGATAGCGGGCGATCCATTTCAATTTATCCTCCGGCAGACAATTCGCATGCACTTCTTCCACGCACAGCTTTTCCGCAATGGCTGCCGCCGCGTTCTCATGATCGCCTGTCAGTAAAACAGGCCGTACCTTTAAAGCCTGCAAACGCGCAAGCATCGCTGCGCTCTCCGGGCGAACCGTATCCGACAACACAATGTATCCGGCCAGAATCCGGTCGATGGCGATATAAATTACCGTGCAGCCCCGCTGCAAATGCCGTTCCGTTTCTTTTTCCGTTTTGTCCGTAAGTTCAATGCCGTTTTCCGCAAGCATTTTTACATTGCCCGCCAGAACGGTTTTATTTTCAATCACGGCCGATACACCCTGTCCGGGTATCATCCGGAAACGCTCTGCCAAAAGCGGTTCTTTTTCTTCCTGTTCCCGGTAACTGCGAACGATCGCCTTGCCCAGCGGATGCTCGGATGAGCCTTCCGCAGCGGCGGCGAATCCATAGATTTCTTTGTCCGTATAAGACGAAAGGCTTCTGATCTCTGTCACCCGGGGCGTTCCGTAGGTCAGGGTCCCCGTTTTGTCAAAAGTGATTCCGGATACCTTCGCCAGCCGTTCCAGCGCATCCCCTTCCCGCACAAGAAAGCCATGCTTCGTGGCGTTGCCGATGGCCGCCATAATTGCGGTCGGCGTTGCCAGAACCAACGCGCAGGGACAAAACACCACCAAGATCGTGACGGCCCGGATAATCTGTCCGGAAAAGATCCAGGTCAGCGCCGCGGCGGACAGGGCAATCGCCACGATCCAGGTAGCCCACCGGTCAGCCAGGCCGACTATTTTTGCCTTTCCCGCATCTGCGGACTGCACAAGCCTGATCATGCGCTGTATGGAACTGTCCTCGCCAACCTTTGCCGCCCGCATCGTAAATGCGCCGAACTGATTGAGCGTACCGCTGGACACTTCATCCCCGGCCGTCTTATCTACCGGCATGGACTCTCCGGTCATGACCGCCTGATTCACAGAAGTCTGCCCCGACAGGATAACGCCGTCAACCGGAACTGTCTCGCCGGGAAGAACGCGCACCACATCTCCCACTTCAACCGCCATGGCGGAAACGATTTCTTCCGCATTGCCCCGCAGAACTCTCGCTGTCTGCGGCGTCAGACGTACCAGCTTTTCAATACCCGCTCTCGCTTTAGCGACGGTCAGATCTTCCAGCAGCGCCCCGAGCTGCATAATAAAAGCCACCTCGCCCGCCGCAAAATCTTCCCCGATGCAGACGGACGCGATCAGCGCCAGCGATACGAGAACATCCGCCTTGATATCAAACGCCGTAACGAGGCCGATTACCGCTTCCAGAACAATGGGGATTCCGCACAGCACAATGGAAATCCAGGCGGCATCAAAGGGCAGCCGTACCAGATCAAAAATACTCACGATCAGCGCGATCCCTGATATGGCCAGCAGCGTAATATCCTTCTTCGTACCGCCCAGTTCCAGAAACCTCTCCATTTTTTCTATTACATGCTTCATAAGTTCCTCCTATATACCCTTAGGGGTATGGGCATATAATACCATGGGGGTATGGGTTTGTCAACGTCATAAGAGAATCCTGCTTTGCAGGATTCTCGCGTTGCGCGCGGTTGCCATCAGGCAACTTTTTCCTTTCCGCGCGCATGCGCATCCCCCGGAGGGCTTTTTATGCGATAGGAAATCCGGAGGAATTTCCTATCGCATAAAAAGAAAACCATTGTAAAGCTTTGAACAGTTCAAATCCCAAAACTGTCCGCCTTACAACGGTTCTCTGATTTTTACAAACAAATTCTCAGTTCCTTTCAGCCCATATTGGAGAAGCGTTCCACCGCTTTTGTAAAGTTTTCGATCGTTTTATCCGCGTCTCCATGCTCCAGGCCGTCTTTCACGCAATGCCTGATATGCCCTTCCAGCACGACCTGTCCGCATTTATGTAGCGCGGACTTGGCGGCGTTTAGCTGTGCAAGAATGTCCTCGCACGGCACGTCTTCATCAATCATCCTGTCGATAGCCTGTACCTGTCCGATTATCTTTTTCAATCTCCGATGCAGATTTTCCGAATCCATACATTGTATCATAATCTCACCTCTCTATACCGTAAGGGGTATGTGTACATTATAGAGAGATTCGGCCTGCCTGTCAACTCACCGGATCTCATTGTTTTGCGATTCCTTTTCCTGATCCGATTCCATCCCGCAGCACCGTCTGACTTCCCTGACCCATTCTTCCGGATGGCACACCAGCAGTTCTTCGTGCTGCATCTCATGACGGCGGATATCGGGATTTTTAAAATGCTGCCGGTAGCGTTTTTCATATTGCTCTCCCATCTTCACCGCATAGAAGCAGTGGATTGCGGTTCCTTCCACAGAAATTTCATTTTCCAGCGGGGTAACCAGATCGGAATAAAACTGATTGCGGATACTTTCCTTTCTGACAAAGGCCATGTCCGAATTGCCCACGCCAAACATTTTCAGCATCTGATCCATATAGGCCCGTTCTGTGAGCGCTTTCTTTTCCAGTCGCTTCTGCATCCAGCCGGGCAGCTTTCCTTTTTGAAATATTCCATAAAGCGCCTTTGAGATCAGCCATGTCTGAAGCTTTGCCGAAATGCCGCTGCCCTGATCCAGATCGGAACTTCCCAGAATCCCGTGTTCCATATGAATCTTTCCCCGCTGTGCCAAAAGTCCCACAAAAGAACCGCCCATGGAACAGCCGTAAGCGGCGCAGATGTGCCCGTCAAAATGTTTCTGTATGTAATCCTCTATTTTCCCGGCTTCCGTCATCATGTCCGGAAAGACGCTGTTCTCCGTCTCATCAAAGCCGTCGTAGGATACGCAGACCACCTCGAAGTCCCGCTCAAGCAGTCCGATTACCCCGTCAAAATTGCGCTTCCAATGACAGCAGGTGCCGGGCAGCAACATAATCACCGGTTTTCCTTTTTCCCCGAATGTATAAAACTTCATTTTCTTCCCTCTTCTTCCTCATATCCGCTTTTCCATGTGTTAGCTATAACTAACACGTATTTTAAAAAAATCCGGATGCTTTATAAAAAGCTTCCGGACTTTTCATATGCGTAGCGAGAGGGGGACTTGAACCCTCGACACCACGGGTATGAACCGTGTGCTCTAGCCAGCTGAGCTATCTCGCCAAGGTGATATGGGGCCTACAGGGCTCGAACCTGTGACCCTCTGCTTGTAAGGCAGATGCTCTCCCAGCTGAGCTAAGACCCCGTATCTGTTTGCCGCTCATTTGCGACTGCTTGATTAGTATACAAAAATCATCAAAAAAAGTCAAGCTGTTTTTTTAAAAAAGCTAAAACTTTTTCTCTCCCCTTTTTCTCTGATCTGCTGCCGCCATCCCGCGCCGCCTTCTTCCGTAACCGCCGGAAACTGGATTCAGGGAACAGGATTCAGGCCGCCGCATCCTGCTGCATGGCCAGTTCCGTCAGCCAGATCGTGAATTCTGACAGAATATCCTGATACGGCACCGCCCAGCAGGTTCCGTAAGTATCTCCGCCTGAAATATTGCCGATCCAGATTCCTTCCATAGTATACAATGCCGCGCCGCTGGAACCATAACTCACTGTGGAATAAAACTGCAGCACATTCTGCGCAGGATTGTTGGGATACACGACGCTGTACTGGTCGAGAATGCCTGCGAACACTTCTTCATTGGGCTTTTGGGAAGCATTCAGCACAAACAGCACATCTCCCTGCGCTGTTCCCAGCGCTTCCGCATCCGCCCCCGCTGCCGGAGAGATCGCATTCAGCGTTTCCCCGCTCAAAACCGCTCTGCTCACCAGCAAAAATCCAACGTCCTTTGCCTCATTTCTGTAGGCGATAAACGCCTCATGCCGCGCGCCGTCCGCAAACTCCACAACCGTGTGCTCCCTTTTGAGACAATGCGCGGCGGTTGCGATATACACCATGTTTTCATCCATTGCCAGAATGACGCCGCTTCCCACGCTTTCATATACAATTCCCAAAGAATCCGCGTCGCTGTAATTGTTCACTTTCACATTATGTCCGTAGGTCGCGGGCGCTAAAGCGTCCACCGTTTCCTGCCAGACGGCGGTCATCGCCGTCACCTGCTGTAAAAGCGCATCCTTTTCTCCCTGCGCCTCCTTTGTTCCGTAATGCGGCGCTGCAAATTCCCGAACAATATTTTGACTTACGCCGTCTCCATCCGGCGCCGCAAATGCAGTCACCGGCGTACCTATCATGCAAAGCGCCAATAAAAATGCTCCGATTTTTTTCTTCATTTTCCGCCTCCGCTGCCTTCTGTTTCTGCTATACAGTATAGCTTACTGTCACTTTCTAAACAAGTCTTACTTTTAATGTTTGAAAAAAACAAATTTCATTGTATACTATACATACGGTTTTCTTTTATGAACTTTTAAAAAGGCCGTCATTTTATCTCAGAGAGGTCCAATTTATGCAAAAAAAACCAAATCTTATATGGATTCCGTATCTTTGCATCCTGGTTTTCTTCGTGCTTTCCCTCATTTTGATTTATCGTATCCCAACCAGGCAGGAGTTATCCATAGAATTACAATACGGCAGCGCCGACGAAGACATTCTGGCCCAGCTTTTCTGGGGAGAAAACGGCGCGCTTTCCGCCGACCGCTGTTCTGACGGATACCGCACCGGCAGCGTCGTATTCTTTGATCTTCCGCAGGCTCCGTCCGGGTTCAGAATGCTGCGCATCGATCCGTCCAATACCGATTCCGTATATAGCATTACCCGCGTTATTTTCCGTTTAAATGAAGAGGAATTTTATTCCATGGGCGCTGAAAAAATCATGGCGGACTTCACGCCTGTGAACGCTGATGTCTCCCTCTCCGGAGAGGAATTGACTGTCATCCCGCACAATACGGACAGCGGCCTCTTGATTGACAGCCAGGATCTGAACCGGCGCGCAGTCGAAGCATCTGACGCCCTGCGCACTCTGCAGATAAGGCAGCGCTTCTTTTTGTTGCTTTTTCTGACTGTTTTCCTCATTCTTCCGGTACATTTTGCAAAACCTCTGAAAAACTGGCTGATTTCCCTGTTTTCCAGAGATGAAAACGGGCGTTTCGATTTTCTCACCCTGTTTGCCGTCGCGGTAATGGCAGGCGCAATGCTCGTCGTAATCGTGATCGGACTTTTCAGCGAACTGGGACTTCATCCTGACGAATGGGACGTCAAAAAATGTCTGGATTACGGCATGACGCACTTTTTGCCGCCTGATATGCGGGATCCTGAGGTGGCCAGCACTTATAGCGGTTATGGTTATACAAAACTGATAAACTACACCTGGTATTTCTTCCTTGCCGGCAAAATTGCCCTGCCCTTTCAGAAGATGTTTTATTCCATACAGTATTACCGCATTCCAAATATTCTCCTGTTCACGGCCCTCGCAATTTTTCTGGTCCGCAACATAAAAAAACGTCCCTGGCTCATGATCGCTTTCGGCATCTGCGTTCAGGCATGGTATATTTTCTGTTATACAACGGCAGACGCCCTGGATTTTTCGCTTTCTCTGCTGATAATTTATGAACTGGCAACAGAGAATAGTCTGCTTTACCGGACCGTATCTGCCAGAAAGATCACCCGCCGCAACCTGCCCGCCTTTTTGCTTTTGGGCATTTTATTCGGCATGATCGCGTTGGGCAAACCCAATTATCTTGCCGTTCTTGCGCTGGCCTTTTTCGTTCTTCTCTATAAACTGATCCGTGAAAAAGACAAAGGAAGCCGCAAAAACCTGTGGCGCAACTATTGGCTGATTATCGCCGTATTCCTCATCGTTTTTCTCACCCGCGCCAGCTTCGACCTCATACATTACGGCTTTGACAAAGCTGCGGTGAAAGAGGAGATGTCCCTGATATACTCCGATCCGGACAAGAACCCGGCAACTCCGATAGAGGAACAATGTCCTTCCTATCATATGATGTCAAAGGGCGCTTCTCTCGCGGATGTATTCAGAGAAAATCCCAAATGGTTTTCCATGAGTTATCAAAGTTTTTGCGGAATTTGCGCGCCTTCCGATACAAATATATGGTATTATATATTTATGGGAATTTTCTATGCCGCTCTTTTCCTCGGTATCGGAATCGTCGCGTTCCGGCAAAAGGACAATTACTGGGGCAGAGTGGAATTCATAACCGGAACGGTTCTCATGCTCTGCGGGCTCGGTGCGTCGGTCATTAACTCCTACGTCATTGATTCACAGGCGCAGGGCCGTTATCTGCTTCCCATGATCCTCATTGCCGGATATCTTGCCAGCCGCACCCCGCAGTTATTTGAAAAATGGTATTACCGGGCGCTGCTCATTGCCGCCGGCGTACTGTCCGTGGCTTATTTCGGACTTGTCGGAGTGCCGATGTTCCTGTAAATCCGCTCCGGCGCCCGCAGTCGTCGCGCCGGTATAAAAATGCCCGGATATCGTTTCAGGAGGAATTATGATTGATCCCAATATCATTCACTTAAATTATATCAAAAAAGAACCCCAATCCGGCAGCTACCAGGGCATGCGCTATTTATTCTCCAAGGGAAAAAATGAGGAAGGCGACTGCTTAAACGTCACCATATGGCCTGAACCGCTCTGTTTTGTCAAAACGCCGGCGGATCAAAAAGAAACCGTCCAGTTTCCTCTCACAATCGAGGGAAAAGACGATGCTGTAGAATGGCTCAACGAACAATACGAATTGCAGAAAGAACGCTGGGAAAAACGACAGTGAGCAGTGCGGTCGCCTGGGAACGGGGGTTTTGGCGTTTCCGGAGTGGCAAGAGGACGAAGCCCGGGCAGTTCTCCGGCACGAAACTTAGAAGTTCTTAGCGCGGCACTGCCGCGCTTTAGAACTTCTTTTCGTGCTCTACATGCGGTCCGGTGCGGAGAAGCCCAGGACATCGATACAGGTTTCCAGCACCTGCTGCGTCAGCAGAAGCAGCGCAATCCAGCCCGCTTTTTTCTCCGGGTTCTCTTCCGTAAGAATTTTTGTTTCGTGATAAAATTTATTAAACGCATTTGCAAGGTCATAAATATAGGCGCAGATCTTATGGGGCGCTTTTTCCTGATAAGCCCCTTTCATCATCGCGTTGAAGCCGCTAAGCTGCATCATCAGGTCCTTCTCGGCCGCGTTTGAAGCGTTTTGGAATGCGAGTTCTTCCAGGTTGCCGCCCTGTTCCCGATATTTATTCAGGATGGACTTGATGCGGACAATCGTATACAGAATATACGGTCCGGTATCCCCTTCGAAGGAAGTAAAGCGGTCGATATCAAAAATATAGTCCTTGCTGGCCTGATTGGACAGATCGCCGTATTTGATCGCCGCAAGGCCGATGATTTTTGCCGTCTCCCTGGCCTCTTCTTCCGAAATGTCCTCGCGGCTTTCCACGATTTTGCGGTACATCTCTTCGTTGATATCGCGGATCAGGTATTCCAGACGCATTACGCCGCCTTCCCTTGTCTTAAAAGGCTTGCCGTCTTTACCGTTCATCGTGCCGAACCCGATGTGCTTCAACTCCGTATCCGAAGAAACCATGCCGGATTTACGCGCTACGCGGAACACCTGCAAAAAGTGCATTTCCTGACGCTTGTCCGTCAGATAAATCAGCGAATCCGCATGCAGATTTTCCATCCGGTCTTTGATCGTCGCCAGATCCGTGGTCGCATACAGAGCGGCGCCGTCGGATTTCAGGATGATGCAGGGCGGAATCTCCTTGGTATCCGTCTCTTCCTTCACATCCACCACCAGCGCGCCTTCGCTTTCATGCGCCAGTCCGGATTGTTTCAATTCCTCCACCATACCCGGAATGATCGGATCGGCGTCGGATTCCCCTTTCCAAAAATCAAATTCCACATTCAGATCCGCATAGTTTTTCTTCAAATCGGCTACGGAAACGTCAATAATATGCTTCCACAGCGCGCGGTAACCGCGGTTGCCGCTCTGCAGCTTCAGCGTCGCTTCCAGCGCTTCCTGTTTATATGCAGGATCTTCTTTGGATTTACCGCTTGCGGTCGGATAAATCTCTTCCAGTTCTGAAACGGTAAAAGGAGCCTCCTTGGGATATTCCCCGTCAAAAGCTTCATCAAAATACGGCAGTTCGGGCTTGCGCAGCTTTAACTCCGTGATAATAAGACCCATCTGCAGTCCCCAGTCGCCCAGATGGACGTCTCCGATTACCTGATGCCCGTTATAGCGGCATATCCGCTTGATGCTCTCTCCTATGATGGCGGAACGCAGATGTCCTACATGCAGCGGCTTTGCCACATTGGGACCGCCGTAGTCGATCACAATTGTCTTTGCCGTTTCAGGCGCTTCCAGCCCGAACTTTTCAGAGGCCGCCATCTCTTTTAAATAATCCCGGACAAAGCTTTCCTTCAGTTTCAGATTCAAAAAGCCCGGCGCAACAGCCGCCACTTCACAGAACACTTCACTGTCAGCCAGTTTCGCCGCCACATCGTTTGCAATCATGATCGGCGCTTTATGATATTTCTTTGCGCCTGCCATCGCGCCGTTGCACTGATATTCACACAAATCAGGACGGTTGGAAACCGTCACTCTGCCCAGTTCTTCGTCATATCCCGCCTGTATAAATCCTTTTTTCATTTCATCGGAAATGAGTTCCAGAAACTTCTTCATTTTCTCTATTCTCTCCTCTCCTGCCGTACAGATATTATTTTTAGTCTACCACAACGCTTCTGATTTTACCACATATTTCTATCAAACCGGCTTTGCACACAAATGAATGCCCGCAGTACACAGGATCTTCTGCTCCTTGTGTACTGCGGGCATCGTCACGATAGTTATTCTTTTATGTGAGAAATCTTCCCCAGGGAAATCAGTTCTTTTGTTTCCTTATGGAAAAAGCAGGTTCTCCGGTTGTCCAGATCGACCATGATCTCCTGTCCTTCCGTAAAGTTGATACTGCCGAATACGACGGAACGCAGATTGGTTCCCATGCACTCCACAATAACGGTCGTCTCCATGCCGTAGGGGAAGGAGGAAATGACTTTGCCCGGTATTTTTCCGGCGCTTCCGATCTTCACATCCTCCGGACGGATTCCCAGGATCACATCTTTGCCGGAAGCCTTCAATTCTTTTTCCTGCAGCGCTTCCACCCCGAAAGTTTCCTTTTCCCGCCGGATAAAGGGTACGCTTCCGGACGTCTCCAATGAAAAATCCACAAAGTTCATGGCGGGATTCCCCACGAAGTCAGCCACAAACATGTTCACCGGCTCCGCGTAAATCTTCAGCGGCGGCGCGTACTGCTGCAGCACTGCGGTATTCATCAGACAGATGGAGGTGGAAAGCGCCATTGCTTCCAACTGGTCATGAGTTACATAAACAAAGGTCGCTTTCGTCGTGCTGTGCAGCCGTTTTAACTCCGTGCGCATTTCCAGGCGCAGCTTGGCGTCCAGATTGGAAAGCGGTTCATCCATGAGCAGAATCTGGGGACTGGTGGCCAGCGTTCTGGCGATCGCCACTCTCTGCTGCTGCCCGCCGGAAAGTTCGGAAGGATAGCGGTTTAAAAAGTCGGATAGCTGCAGCAACTCGCAGAGTTCATCCACTTTCTTTTTGATATCAGCCTTGCTCCACTTCAGATTTTCAAGGCCGAATGCAATATTTTTATATACCGTCATGTGAGGCCACAGCGCGTAATTCTGGAACAGAAATCCCACGCCTCTTTCATTGGGCGGAACGTCGATTCCTTTTTGCGCGGAAAACACCAGTCTGTCTCCGATCCAGATTTCCCCTTCCGTGGGCGTCTCCAGTCCCGCTATCATCCGAAGCGTAGTCGTTTTCCCGCAGCCGGAAGGACCCAGAAGGGAAACGAAGCTGTTTGCATCAATTTCCAGATTCAGATGATCCACCGCCACTGATTTTCCAAACCGCTTTGTTACATTTTTTAAAACAATACTGTTCTCAGCCATTTCTTCAACCTCCAATGCCGGAATCAATGGATGCTCCGGTCAGCTTATTGATAATTGTGTTCAGCGATATGACGATAATCACGATCAACAGCGTTATCGCATTTGCAAACTGTTCATAGCCCTTCTGGTTATACATGAACAGCAGCGTCGTGAGCAGCACTGAACTCGGCGTATACAGCAGAACGAACAATTCCATTTCACGGGTACAACTGATAAAAGGCAGAAGATAGCCGGACATAATGCTGGTCTTCTGGATCGGCACTAAAATGCGGCACATTCTTTTATGCCAGGGCACGCCCATAATCAGCGCCGACTCTTCCAGGGTCGCGCTGATCTGGAACATGGAATTTAAGCCGGACCGGGACGCCATCGGAAGGTACTTGACCACGCCGATCAGCACGAGCATCGCAGAGGAACCATACAGCGCCGGAATGATGCCATGCCTCACCGAAAACATGGACAGATAAATTGCGGAAATCGCAATGCTCGGAATCAAATAGGGAAGGAAGGTTAAGCTGTTCACACAGGACGCCAGTTTCGTTCCCCATTTTCTTGCAATTCCGTATCCTGCAAGGCAGCCCACCGTTCCTGCTCCGACGCTGCAGCATACCGCCAGCAGCAGCGTATTTTTCAGCGCTTTCCAGAAGGTCGGATTCCGCAGAATTCCGGAGAAACCGATTCCCGCATCTTCCGCAATCCAATATCGCAGGGTAAAGTTTGCCAGGGAATAATCTCCCTTGACCTGGGTCAGGGATTCCGTCGCAAAGCTGAGGAACGGAAGCAGCGTTACAGCCATCACAAATATGACCACCGCTGCGCTGATGATTTTTCTTCCTCCCCGCAGCTTTGTCAGCGATATGTTGGAACTCTTGCCGGAAACCGTCGTATAGGATTTTCTGGTGCCCAGCATGCGCTGGTTCAGATACAGAATGGAAAAGCTTAAAACCAGCATGATGACGGCATATACATAGCCGCGTCCGGGATTCGTGCCGTTTAAATAGCTGTACATCTTCGTCGCCAGCGTATAGAACTTAACCGGCAGTCCCAGAAACTGGGCGGTGGAAAATACGCTCAGGCCGGAAGCAAACACCAGAAGAACGGTGGAGAGAACAGCCGGCTTCACAAGCGGCAAAGTCACCTTTATAAAAATACGAAAACGGGACGTCTTTAAAATCTGGGCCGCCTCCTCCAGATTGGAATCCATATTCTTTAAAATTCCGCCGATCAGAATGTAGGCGTAGGGCGCATAATGCAAACCCGTCACCAGCACGATCGGAAAAAATCCGTAAGCAAACCAGTTCGGCGTGGAAATTCCGGTAATCGCCTCAAAAATTCCCGTCGTTCCGCCTACCAGACTGTTTTTAAAGAAATTCGTCCACGCAATGGCCAGCGTCCAGCCCGGCATGATATATAAAAACATAAACAGCGTGGAACACAACTTCTTACAGTGCATATCCGTCCGGATGACAAGCCACGCGAACAGGCCCCCTGCCACAATTGCGATTATGCAGGAAAAAACCGCGCACAACAGGGAATTGAACAGCGGAACCAAAAATGTGGAGTACACTTCGCCGGCAGAAAATGTTTTTGCCCAATGATAGGACGTGAGCGTGCCCGCCTCCTGATGAACCCTGTTCACTTCGGACGTATGCACAATCATCGTGTCTTTTAAAATATAAATCAAGGGTACCACAACCAGATACGCCAGACATACCAGCAAAACCAGAAGTATGATGTTGTGGGGCTTTTTGAGGAAATTTCCAACCTTTCTAGCCTGTACTTTCAATCAAATCACCTCTATTAGAAAAGGGGCTGGTGCAACAGCCCCTTTTTACTGACTCTGTTATCTTAAGCTTTCAATAAAATCTTCCATATCCGCACGATGCTCCACCAGATAATCGGGATCATCCAATACGATATAGTCTTTCACATCGTCAAAGCTATATTCCGTCGCATGGACGTTCGCAGGATTTGCGGAAAATCCGCCGTAATAGTCCTCAAATGCGGCCCATCCGTTTTCGCTCAACAGCCATTCGGTGAAAAGTTTTGCAGCGTTGGGATGATTGCATCCGTTTAAGATGATGGAATATACCGGGTATGCATAGCCGCCCACCGGACTGCATGTGCTCAGATCATAGCTGAGTTTGATGCCCTTATCTTCCTGGGTGTCGTATCTCTGGGTGCTGAAATATCCGATCCAGGTATCTGTCATCCCCAGCGCGCCGATTGTTGTTGCGCAGGTGCTGTCGGAAGTGGTCAAAAGCACATCGTTTTCGAACAGCATCTTAACAAATTCCCAGCCTGCATTCTCTGTTGTCAGCGTAATTTCTTCTCCGTAGTACGCTTCATAAGCATCCGCCAGTTTCGACGCATATTCATCGGAAGTGAGCATGGTCAGCATGTCAAAGTTAACGCCTTCGCTGGAAGGATCCTTCATCGTGAACAGCCCTTTATATTCCGGATCGGTAATGCGCCATAAGTTGGTCAGCCAGCCTTCGCCTACCAGTTCGCTGCCGTACATAAAACTCTTCGTATCGTAATACCAGATCAGGGAAGTACAGTCATCGTCGCCGACGATCTCTCCGATCCGGGAGTTGGACCAGTTCATCGCATATCCTGTGTCAACCAGCTCCGCCATCACACGGTAGGTATCCTGCGCACAGACAAGATCCGCATTGACCGCGCCCGCCTGACACTCGGAAGTGATCTTTTCAATCATCTCCGTCTCGCCAAGCTGGGTGAATTCCACCTTAAGGCCGAATTCTTCCGCAAAACGGTCCGCCGCATCCTGAAGGTAAGAATTCGCGCCGTAAAAAACAAGGCTTCCCTCTTCCTTTGCAGCCGCTACCAGATCATCATAGCTTGTCTCTTCTTCCTGATTGGCTGCCGCTTCGCTTTCCGCTCCCCCTGCGTCTTCGCTTTCCGCCGCAACAGCCGCCTCATTTTCCGCATTGCTTTCCGTTACAGCAGCGCCGTTTCCGGAATCGCCGCATCCGGCAATTGTACCCACAGCCATTACTCCCGTCAGGACCAATGCCAACCACTTCTTCTTCATCATAATACAATCCTCCTTTTTTTCGCTTCCGATTCTCCGTCGGAAATCATTCCTATAGTTTCATATCAGATAAAATTTCCAGCCCGACAGTATCTTTTTCCTGTATAATAGTCTGGGTTTTTTCATCTTTCTCTAATACGTCCAGCAGCATCTCCGCCACTGCCATTTCACACAAATGATTATACTTTTTATAAAAATCAAACCGTGTGAAATCCCCTTTGGCTTCCACCACATAGTCCGCCAATTCTGCCAGCGCAGAATTTTTATAAGCGGTAATGACAATCACTTTCAGGTTTCTCTGCTTTGCCAGCACTGCCCCGTCAATAATGCTCTTTGTCATGCCGGACTGCGAGATCGCCAGAACCACGTCGTCCTGCCCCGCAAGATTGATCTGGTTCATGAAATATTCCGCGATTCCGCTGAAGGAGCATTTTACGCCGAGCCGTCCGAACCGGAAGGCCATATGCTCAATCAGCGGCGTTGTATTGCCTGCGGCAATCAGATGAACCTGTTCGCATCTGCGCAGCAGCGCGACCGCCTCATATACCACTTCCTGATCCACATTTTCCGCCAGATTCAGCATGGTTCTGGAATACTCCCGGAAAATATCTCCCACGCTGTTTCCTTCCGATACGTTTCTTTGATCCTGATACTTTACCAGTTCCTTTGACAAAGATATCCGAAAAGGCCAGTAGCCTTTATAGCCAAGATGCTGACACATCCTGATAACCGTCGCTTCGCTGACATCGCTTGCCATGGCAAGATCTTTTACGGTAAAATCCACCACCTGAAAAGTATGTTTCAGCACATAGTCCGCCGCTTTTCTTTCGGTGGGGGAGAGGGAACTCCTCTGAGCCTGGATATTTTCAATAACTGACAGTGACATCTCACTTACCTCCTTCTCTCTATTCCCTCCCAGTTTCTCATATTTTCAGAATTTACACAACCTCGTTAAACGTCCTTCCAGATATGGTTGCAGTTTTGCTTGTACATACTCTGTCATATGAATAATTTTTACAGGATCTGTATTTTCCTTATTTTCCCAAATAAACTCCTCCACGGCACGGTAATAATTTCCTAAAAACTCCGTCCCCAGATTGAATTTGTTTATTCCTTTGGAAAAAGCGATCTCCAACTGATCGTCCGGAATTCCGCTTCCGCCGTGCAATACGAGCGGTACCGACGTAACGGCTCTGATTTCTTCCAGTCTCCCGATATCCAGATGAGGCGTTTCTTTATACTCCCCATGGGCATTTCCGATAGAAACAGCCAGTGCGTCCACGCCGGATTCCCGGCAGAAAATTTCCGCTGCGTCCGGCTTCGTGTACAGATCCTTCTTTTTCTGATCCTCCAGGGACGCAATTCCAACATGGCCGATTTCTCCTTCCACAATCGCGCCCTCTTGATGTGCTGCGTCCGCCACTTCCTTTGTCAAATCGATATTTTTTCTCAGATCATGCATGGAACCGTCCATCATGACGGATTCAAACCCGCAGCGCACTGCCCGCAAAATGGAATCCTTCGTATAATCATGGTCCAGATGCAGGCCGATCGGCACCGTCACTTCACCGGCCAGTTCCTTTACCATTTCGGCAAAGCCCTTCAGCCCTGTAGTCTTTTGTATGGTCACATGTTCCGGATAAAGCATCACCAGCGCCGGGGTATTGACGGCCTGCGCCGCGTATACCACCGACCGCGCCATAATGTAATCCTGGCAGATAAAGGAAATGACTGCAGTATTGCTTTCTCTGGCCATTTGCAAAATATTGGCTACCTTCTCATACATCCCGTTCCCTCCTAATATAAAGAAGCTTTTCCGTCAGAATGGAACAGTCTGATTTTCTGCGCCGCCACTTCTCTCAGGACCTCTATGCAGGGGGGATAAATTGCGTTCGGCTCCCTCAGGGACTGGTTTTCCAGAACTTCCCTGCACTTTTTATAGAAGGGCGCTTTGATATCGCTGGAAATATTCACCTTGTTGATGCCGTGTTCCACCGCCGTTTCAATCTCGCTGTCCGGATTGGAAGAGCCGCCGTGCAATACCAGCGGCACGTCCACCGCCTTCTTGATTTCATCCAGAATATCGATTCTCAGCTTCGGTATAAATCCTGCCGGATACAGTCCGTGGCTGGTACCGATCGCCACCGCCAGCGCGTCAATGCCCGTCTCCTTCACAAATGTTTCCGCATCCTTCGGCTCCGTATAACGGATCACATTATTTCCCGTCTCGATGGAATCCGTATTCCCGATCGTTCCCAGTTCTCCTTCCACAGACACATAATCGGCCGCCGCATGCGCGGTTTCGCAAACCTTCTTGCAGATCGCAATGTTCTCCTCAAAGGGAAGCAGGGATGCGTCGATCATGACTGAAGTGAACCCCAGGCTGATGGCTTTTACGCAGTCCTCATAGGAGCCGCCGTGATCCAAATGGATGCAGACGGGAACCGGCGCGTGATTCGCCTCGTCGATGACGGCTTTTATAAAGGAATCCTGTACAAAGGACAGTTCATCCGGATGAATCGCAATGATCACCGGAGAATTCTGCGCCACCGCCTCCTTCATAACGCCCGTCAAAATCATGTTGCTGGATGTGTTGAATGCCGGGACCGCGAAGTTGTGCTCCTTCGCCACTTCCAAAATCCGCTTCATGTTTACTAGCATTCTTTTTTCCTCCTGAAAATTAGTTCCAAATTTGCTACTTGAACTATTCATATCATATCATTTTGAAATAATTTGTCAATATTATTTTGAAATGAAATTTCATTTCAGCTTATATTATGAAATTTACATTTCAAATTTGTACAAAAATACCAATCAAAAGTGCCATTTCTACTATTTTCGCACAAAAAAAGACCGTTGAAAGAAATTCTTGCATTTCACGAATTCTTTCAACGATTCACACTTCTACAATATTGTTTCAGACTTTTTTCATCCCATTACCTGACAGCGGCTTGTAATCACGCTGCCGCATTCTATAAATCCGCCGAACTTCCCCACGATCATGATCGGCTCAATCGGCTCAAAATGAAGCTTTCCTGTGTCCACAGGCGCTCCCTCTTCGCTGACCGCCAGCGTAATATGAGGCACTTCGATCCGCTTCATCATTTCTTTCAGAACCGGATTATCCGCGGACAATTCCACCTTCACCCCTTCATTCCTGCCGTCATTACCATAACCAATCATTTTAATCGTCATTTCTTCGCCGAAAAGCGTTTCATCCACCGTCCGCGGCATGTATGCAAACGTAACATGGGGATCCCTGATCGTCTTTGGGAGAGGCTCTTTTCTTATACAGTTCACCTTATCATATAATTCCTGAAACGGTACAAAACAGCCAATATACTTATAAGGGTGATTCATTCCATATCCTTCCTTTTTGCTTGTTTTCCTATTTGAGTATTGGCAAAAACCCCCCTGTTCATACCAGAAATTTCCAAGACTATTCCTTTTTCGTCTTCCACAAACTTCTGAAAACAAAAACAGCCGTACCAACGATTAATAGAACGCAGATAACCTGCACAATTTTCACGCCTGTTTCCGTCAAAAACCATCCGAAAAAGGATTCCGCAAAATCAAAGCTGTCGATTAAAGCGGAGAAAAAACTCAGAACAGACAGCATGAAAAGCGCTTTATTCACATTGTCGTCTCTCTTTTTCTGTTCATTTTCCGATGTCACTCTCCGGACTTCTCCTAATGATAAAAGGGGCTCGTGCACGTCTTCATACATCTTTTTCAGCGAAAACGCCTGCACCATCCTGTCATACAAATTCTGGTATTGGGGTACTTCCGTCACACAGGAAAAAACAAAATCCGTCTCAAATTCATATAGCTGATGCCTGTATTCCTCAAGCATTTCCAGATTATTATATGTGCCGACGCCGATTTTTGTCAAAAACATGTACAGGACATATTTCTGATGCAGTAACAGCACATACATAAACAGATACTGCGCGTTAAAATTGCGGAAAAAAGTTCCCTGCAGAAAACTTCTTCGCCCTCTGTCCGGGCACACCAGACACACTGCCGCCTCCGGCGAAATTCCCCATATCGTATCCTGCGACGGCGAATAGATTTCCTCGCTGTCCTGCTTTTCATTTTCAGCAAACAAAAATCCTTCGCTATAACATCTTCTCAAATAGAAAAGTTCATATTTATAGTCTTCCTTTGGGCCGACCTCAAGATACGTCAACACATTCGCCCTTTCTGTGGAAGGATTTGCATAGTAAAAAAATGAAAAATCGCTGATTTTACGAAACGTCTCCATTATATTTTCAGCAAGCTGCAGCATCGTCGCCGCCTCGTCCGGCTGTCCATCAGGATAAATCTTTTCCCTGGATACTTTTTTCAGATAATACTGCGCCGCCGAAATCCAAAGCGGATCATCTTTCTCAAAATGCAGCTTAAATGCCATAATACAAACCGTTGTGCTGAAACAATAAAGCTGCACGCCCAATATCTGAAACCGGAATTTTTCCGATGCGTTCCGGAAATTATGCGGAGAAGTCGTATACCAGCTATCGGCTAAAGCCAGACCGAGTTCTTTGCGTGCGCCGTCATTTAATTCATAATGAAAGCACTGGCAGTTTTTACGATCCCTGCTGTTGAGTTTATCCGCCACATATTTCAGCATATAAACAATTTCATCATGCACCTGCGACCATATCCGGCTGTCATGCAGCGCATCCGCCAGTATGTCAAAATCTGACCGTTTCTCAAAAATAAACGGAATGAAAATGTAAGAAATGTTTCTTCAGCCGCTCATAACTCCCCCGCAAATTATCTCTCGCCGGCTTCCCGTTGTCTGTCCCTTTCCGCCTTTGAAAATGCGCATCCGCAATAGTCCTGCCGGTACAGTCCATATTCTCTGCTCAGTTCAATCGACCTCTGATACCCTCCCTTTTTCTTAAAGTCGGAAGGCAGATACGCAACTTTGTATTCTTCTGCCAGGCGTTGTCCGATCTCATTGAGTTTCTGCGCATTCTTTAACGGACTGATCGTAAGCGTAGTGGTGAAAAAATCATATTCTCCCACTTTTGCCATCTGAGCCGCTTCCTGCAAACGCAATTCATAGCAGGCAAAACAGCGCTCGCCGCCCTCCGGACAATTCTCCAGCCCCTTTGCAATCTCATAAAAACGCTCCGGCTCATAAGGTCCCTCTGTAAAAGAAATCGGGTTATGCTTCCCCTGCGCGTTCAGTTCCCCGATCAGACGCTTCTGTTCTTCCACCCGGCGCCTGTATTCCTCCGGCATGGAAATATTGGGATTATAATAAAAAACCGTCACTTCAAAATACCGCCGCAGATATTCCAGACAATAACTGGAACAGGGAGCGCAACAGCTATGCAGAAAAAGCCGCCGGTGCATGTCCGGCAGCCCTTTCAGAACTTTCTCCAATTCTATCTGATAATTCACCTTGTTCATAATCATTTTCCCTGCAATTCCTTATTCCCAGAATCGATCCATATATTCTTTCGCCTTCTGCGGTGACAATGAAAATTTTTCTTCCACTTTTGCCATTATTTCCGCTCTTGGCAGCCCAAACTCTTTGCACACTTTAATCAGAGCGCTGATCCCTTTTTCTATTCCTTCTTCTATCCCAGCCTCTCGGCCAAGATTAAATTCATCTTCGCGGATTTTTTTCAATTCAAATTCCTCATTATATTCAAAAATCGACATTGCCATTACCTCCGCTTTCTGCGACAGCAAAAAGTCCGCAAGAATTCCTTCCTGTATACACTCGTTAACCGTCCGCTTGACTGCTTCTTCTATCTGCATCTCTTTCGTATATTTTCTAATACGATCCACATAAATGCAGTATTCTTTCAGGGTTCTGCATCGTTCTAAAAGCTCCTTATTATGCCCAAGATTGATATTCAGCATTAGAACTTTTAACTCTAATTCCGGTTCAGTCACTTCTTTTTGAAATGCATCCGACAGCTTCAGAACCCGATTCTCCGGCTGCTCCTTTGTCCCGCTATAAAACACTACAAATCTTGGGACAGAAATCTTCATCAATCTGGATGAATATATGGATTCATTCCTGAAATATTTTTCCAATTGCCTTGCGACATAAATCAGATCCCGCAATGGCATATTGGGGTTAAAAGATGATTGCTGCTCATAAAGATTCAGAGTCGAATCCAAAAGAAACGAAACATCGTTTTTCACATTCATGAAAATCGCACTTTCCAGTGTATATACTTCTAAATCTTCCGGGTCGTGATAAGATGTTCCATTCAGTGCATTATAAAGCTGCAAAAGTTCCTTTTTGTCCTTGTACAGCATGCGAAAAACCGTATCTTTGTACTCTCTCATTACCTTTAACTGTTCTGTCATAGGCTGCTCCTTTCTGAAATTGCGCAACAGGAGCAGCTTTCATTCCAGCCCTCCTGCCTGTCATTGGGAATCGGTAAGCATAGAGTTTCTGAAATGAAATGCAAACGCTTATTTAATGCCGTTTGCAAATAAGAAATTAAAGAAATGAATCGGATTTTTAGAAATTTATGCTTGCTGTTATCTTAACATGAAACAATGCCAAAAACAATAGAATCTTATGGACAAATTGCCGCCGAACCGAAATATGCCGTTTTTTATAACCGTCCAGACAAATCTGCACAATTTAAAGCAGCTTTCCGGAAACGCACATCCGTCACCGAAAAGCTGCCTTTTCACTATTTTTACTGGAAATATTTTACACCGGATTCAAAGATCTTAAGATCCTGTTCTCCGTAAATATTAATCGCAACGCTCTGGCCGCGGCGCTCCACATGCGCCATCTTGCCCAGGATTCTGCCGTCCGGAGACGTGATTCCCTCAATCGCCGCATAGGAACCGTTGATATTCCACTCTTCATCCATGGAAACATTGCCGTTAAAGTCAGCATACTGGGTTGCTACCTGTCCGTTTTCAAACAGCTTTGCGATCCACTCCTGCGGAGCCACGAAACGGCCTTCCCCGTGGGACGCCGGCGTCACATAGGTTCTGCCGAGTTCCGCGCCTGCCAGCCAGGGAGACTTGTTGGAAACGACCTTTGTATACACCATTTTGGAAATATGGCGGTTGATCGTATTGAAAGTCAGCGTCGGGCTATCTTCCTTCTGACCCACAATCTCGCCGTAAGGCACCAGTCCCAGCTTGATCAGCGCCTGGAAACCGTTACAAATACCGAGGCACAGGCCGTCGCGCTCGTTCACCAGCTTCATGACAGCTTCCTTAATCTTTGCATTCTGGAAAGCAGTGGCAAAGAATTTTGCGGAGCCGTCCGGTTCGTCGCCTGCGGAGAAGCCGCCGGGGAACATGATAATCTGCGCGTTATTGATTTCTTTCTCAAAAGCATCTACGGAAGAACGGATATCTTCTTCACTCAGGTTTTTAAATACCTTTGTCACAACCCTGGCGCCTGCGCGTTCAAAGGCTTTCGCGCTGTCGTATTCGCAGTTCGTGCCCGGGAACACAGGAATAAACACGGTGGGTTTCGCCACTTTATGCTTGCAGACATAAATGCTGTCCGCACGATAGAGATCAGATTTTACCGGATCCGTTCCTTTTACGGCCTTGGTGGGGAATACCTTTTCTAAGGGCTTCTTCCATGCCTCCAGCGCTTCCTCCATGGAAATTGTCACGCCGTCCACAACGAATGCAGGTTCCCGAGTCACAGTACCCAGAAGTTCATAATCCGTATCGATCAGATTGATCTTATCGGCATCCACTTCCGCAATGATATCGCCCAGGGCGTTTGTGAACAACTCCTTCATATCCACTTCATCGGAAACTGCGACGCCCAGACCATTGCCGAATGCCATTCTGGACAATGCCGCCGCCGCGCCCTTGCTGTCCAGCGCATAGGCGGAAACGATCACCTTTTCCCCGATCAGTTTTGTGATCGCTTCATATAACTCCATCACCTGCTCATAAACAGGCACGTCATAATCATCTTTTTCAATGGTGAAACGGACAATTTTGTTGCCCGCTTCCTTCAGTTCAGGCGTCACAATATCCTTTTGTTTTGCAACGTCCACCGCAAAGGAAACCAGCGTAGGCGGCACATCGATATCGTTGAAGGTGCCGGACATGGAATCCTTGCCGCCGATGGAGGGCAGGCCGAAACCGATCTGCGCGTCATATGCGCCCAGAAGCGCCGCAAAAGGCTGGCTCCATCTCGCCGCATCCTGCGTCATCCGGCGGAAATATTCCTGGAAGGTAAAACGGATCTTCTTAAAATCGCCGCCGCTTGCCACAATCTTCGCCATGGACTCTGTCACCGCATAAATCGCGCCGTGGTAAGGACTCCAGTTGGACAGATAAGGATCAAAACCGTAGGACATCATGGTCACGGTATCAGTCTTGCCTTTCAGCACCGGAAGCTTCGCTACCATCGCCTGTGTTTCCGTCAACTGATATTTGCCGCCGTAAGGCATCAGCACGCTGGCCGCGCCGATGGAAGAATCAAACATTTCCACCAGCCCCTTCTGGGAGCATACATTCAGATCGGAAAGCGTGGTCAGCCACGCCTTTTTCACATCCTTTTGCTCTACCGCCTCTCCGGCTGCAGGAATCGCGTATTTTCTGAAATAATTATTTTCTTCGGAAGGAACGTCCACCAAAACGTCCGTCTCCTGATGCGCGCCGTTAGTATTCAGGAAAGCCCGGGAAATATCCACAATTTTCTTTCCTCTCCACTGAAGCACCAGACGAGGCTCTTTGGTCACAACCGCAACCGGAACCGCTTCCAGATTCTCTTCCGCCGCATAGCCTAAAAATTCTTCCACATCCTTCGGCGCAACTACAACCGCCATTCTTTCCTGAGACTCGGAGATTGCCAGTTCCGTGCCGTCCAGGCCGGCATATTTCTTCGGCACCTTGTCCAGATCCACCACCAGACCGTCCGCCAGTTCGCCGATGGCGACGGAAACGCCGCCTGCGCCGAAGTCGTTACATTTCTTGATCAGTCTGGAAACTTCCGCCCTGCGGAACAATCTCTGGATTTTTCTTTCCGTAGGCGCGTTACCTTTCTGCACTTCCGCGCCGCAGGTCTCAATGCTCTTCTCGGTGTGCACCTTGGAGGAGCCTGTCGCGCCGCCGCAGCCGTCGCGCCCGGTTCTGCCGCCCAAAAGGACGATGATATCGTCGGGATCAGAATTTTCCCGGATCACGTTGCGTCTGGGAGCCGCGCCCATCACCGCGCCGATCTCCATGCGCTTCGCCACATAATTGGGGTGATAAATTTCTTTTACATAACCGGTTGCCAGACCGATCTGGTTACCGTAAGAGGAATATCCGCTTGCCGCGCCGCGCACCAGCTTCTTCTGGGACAGTTTTCCTTTCAGCGTGTCCGCAACGGGAACCGTCGGATCGGCCGCGCCGGTCACGCGCATCGCCTGATAGACGTAGCCGCGCCCGGAAAGAGGATCCCGGATTGCGCCGCCAAGACATGTCGCCGCGCCGCCGAAGGGTTCGATTTCGGTGGGATGGTTGTGCGTCTCGTTTTTGAAAAATACGAGCCACTCTTCCGTCACAGGCCCTTCGCCGTAGTCCATTTCCACAGGCACAATCACGGAGCATGCGTTGATTTCATCGGATTGCTCCATATCTTCAAGTTTGCCTTCTTTTTTGAGTTTCCGCATCGCAATCAGCGCCAGATCCATCAGACAGACGAACTTGTCCGGCCTGTCTTTAAAAATATCCTCTCTGGTATCCAGATAACTCTGATAAGTGGTTTCCAGCGGCGTCCGGTAGTAACCGTCCGAAAATTCCACATTTTTCAGTTCTGTGGAAAATGTGGTATGACGGCAGTGATCGGACCAGTAAGTATCCAACACACGGATCTCCGTCATGGAAGGATCCCGTTTTTCTTCTTTGCTAAAATAATTCTGAATATGTAAAAAGTCCCTGAAAGTCATCGCCAGTCCGAGCGAATCGTACAATTCTTTCAGTTCTTTCTCCGCAAGGGAAATGAATCCGTTGAAAATTTTCACGTCGGCAGGCTCCGCGAACTCTGTCACAAGCGTTTCCGGCTTTGTCAGATCCGTCTCTCTGGAATCCACCGGATTGATACAATACGCTTTGATTTTTGCGAACTCATCATCGGTCAGATCGCCGATTATCAGGTACGTTACCGCCGTTTTAATGATCGGCTCCTCGTCCGCTTTTAAAAACTGTACGCACTGAACTGCGGAATCCGCCCGCTGGTCGAACTGCCCCGGCAGATATTCCACGGAAAAAACACGCCCGTTCTCCGGAATCTCAATCGTCTCTCTGTACAAGATATCAACAGGAGGCTCTGAAAATACAGTGCGGCAGGCCTGCTCAAACACCTCGTCGCTTAAGTTCTCCACATCATAGCGGATGAACACGCGCACATCCTCAATTGAATCGAGATTCAGATAACCAATCAAATCCTCTTTCAACTCCAGCGCCTTGACCGCAAATCCATCTTTCTTTTCCACATAGATCCGTTTTACGTTTCCCATTGTTCTCCTTTTCTCCTGATATGATTATTCGTAACGGTTTGGCAGAACCGGACCGTTACATTTATTCTGCAACGATTCCGCTCACCAGCGTAAGCAGTTCGTCGTCAACCATTTTTTCCGTAATTCCCATCATATGAGCGCAAATGCGCAGTCCCTCCAGAACAAACATGATATTATTTGCCGTCATCCGGGCGTCTACATCGTAAAATTCTCCGTTGGAAATTCCCATCTCGATGAGTTGGGTCAGAGCATTTGCGGCTTCCTTAAATTTTCCGCGCAGCGGGTTTTCCTCCCCCATCACAGGACTGGCAAAATAATATTCATACACCGCAACGGAAAGATCTTCCTTGCGCCGCAAAATCTCTTTTTTCTGTTCTTTCAGAAAAATCATGAGCACATCCGCGGCCGTCGCATCTTCCGGAAGTTCCTGGGAAAATACGTCGTCCGTTTCCGCTTCCTCCGCGCACATTACCGCCAGAAACACTTCTTCCACACTGCTAAAATACAGATACAGACCGCCCCTGCTGATATCGCAGGCCTCCACGATATCTTTCATCGTGACGTCTTTGTATCCCTTTTCCATAAAAATACGCCGGGCAGTTTGTATAATCAACTGTTTCTTCTGCTCCGATTTTTCGCTCATACCCTTTTCCTTTCAGAAAAATAACCCCAATTTTTTTAATCATATCATAAATTTCTTAAATAGAACACCTTTCCTCTACAATTTTTTCACAAAATATTAAGGGAAGTTTAAAACCTGAAAACTTGCGTATCCTATCAAAATAAGCTATAGTGTACGCAATGGAAACCCTGACTTTCTGACAACAATATGAGGTGAATATATACGACATGAAATATTTTCTTTTAACGCTGAAAAAGATGCTGCGGTATCTGCTAAAGCCGCTGTCCTTTCTCCCCGCCCTGTGCATGATGTATCTCATCTATTCGTTTTCCGCCCAGACCGGCCTCCAATCCAGTCAGCTAAGCCTGACTGTCAGCGAGAAGCTGCTCACAATCGCCAACCGGAGTCTGGCATTGGGTCTGGATTCCGGGCAGCTTGCCAATTATGTTCTGGTGATACACCTTTATATACGCAAGCTGGCCCACGTGACGGAATATTTTCTTCTCGCCGTGTCCATTGCCCTGCCGCTGTATGTCTACCGGCTGCGGGGATTCTGGCTCGTTTTGATCACAGGTATCTTCTGCGTCTGTTTCGCCTGTCTGGACGAATACCATCAGACCTTTATAAGCGGCCGTTCTCCTTCCCTGCGCGATGTGGGAATTGACAGCATCGGTATCTTCATCGGCATTTATATGACACGCATTCTTGGATTTATCGGTCGCAAAACAATTTTTGCGCCGCTTTCCCTGAAAATGACAGAATCATACAAAAAATAAATTTAGGGCTTGCAGAAGTCAAAGTATCTGTGTTATAATACATTTCGTCAGTCCGGAAGGATTGCGAATAGGGGCATAGTTCAAAGGTAGAACAGCGGTCTCCAAAACCGTCGATGTGGGTTCGATTCCTACTGCCCCTGTTTTTTTATTGCTCATGTTAAATAATAGTGGAAAAGCCGATAAACAATAGGTTTGTCGGTTTTTTTGATTTTTGTGATAGCGCCTAAAAGGATGGATAAAAAACGGAATATGCTGCCGCGCCGAGTGACAGGATGGTTGCAAATATGGTATGTTGCTATTTCGCCTTTCCCCTCTTATACTATAAATACAGGCACAACCCCTTTGATTGCATTGGAAGAAAAAGACTTTTCTAATTCAAGCTGCGGTACTTATCCGAGGCTTATTTCAAAAAAGAGAATGATCTCCAAATCATTCATAGACTTTCCATCGTCCATGAGGGCGGCGTTGCCAAAACATCTCTCGGGATCGCATTTTATGATGCCTGCATCGCATAACGCATACTCGATTTAAGGAGAAGAAAGAATGAAAAGAAAATTATTGCTTTTGGCGCTTGTCGCCGCTGTCTTCACCACCGCCTGCGATACCTCAGGTTCATCCACGGCAGAAAATCCTACGGAGGAAATCTCACCGGAATCTTCGGAAATGGAAACTCTTCCTGAATCCGAGCCGGAAACAGAGAGCATTGCCGATGCCTCTATTGCAAGCGGGATTTATGATCTAAATGATATTACAATCTCATTTTCAGATCACGTCACAGATGATTCTACGGGCACATGGCGTTTATCACGAGTCACCACCGCTAAAGACATTACAGAATACGCTGTTGACTACTATGATATGTTTTTTGAATCTGATAATGAAATTCATGCCGTCATCAATCCCGATCTGGGCACCACTGCCAAACTGAGTATTATATGTCCTGATCTTATGGATATATCTATATTGTCGTATGTAACCGGCGAAGAACGTAATGCCGACAGCTTATTCAGCGGCAACCTGCAGGATGAATATTTTCTTACCATCAGCACCGGCGAACTTGAAAATCTATTGGAGGAAGAAACCGAATCCGCTCCTGCTGAGCCGTCTATTCAGCAACAGGCTTCGGCATCATCTGCACCCCTAACAACTGACGAGCAGGTTCTCTCAGCCGCCGCACCCCCGGCAACTGACGAGCAGACTCTCTCAGCCGCCGCACCCCCAGCAACTGACAGCCAGGCTCTCTCAGCCGCTTCCCCCGCTGAAGACGTTCCATTACCGGATCATGATTCAGCAGCAAACGCTGGTAATGCTGATAATTTTAATACATACGATAATGTTTCACAGCAGCAAACAACCGCCAGTTATGTTTTGAACACAAACAGCCTCAAGATACATTATCCTTCCTGCCGCTCAGTGCCTAAGATAAAGCCGGAAAATTATTCCACTTCTGATTTGTCCGTCGCTGAACTGCAGGCGCAAGGCTATACCACTTGCGGAAACTGCTTTAAGTAAATTTCCAAAAACAAAGGCTCCGGTATATCCTGAGTTCTCTCATAACGAATTCTGCCCCGGCGGCAGCCGGGGCAATATGACGTTCATCGCTATTCAAATCCTTTTCGCTTTTTCGCCACCTCGATCAGTTCCTTCGCTTCATCCATGGCTCCCGGAAGATAGCTTTCCATCCATTCCTTTCCGGCTTTTTCCCACTTCTTGATCTCGCTCCATTCCCTTATCACGTCTCCTGTATCGGATACAATTTCTTCTCCAAAGACGTGGGGATGGCGGCGGATCATTTTTTCGCTGACGCCCCGGATCACGTCATCCATGGTAAACAGCCCTTCCTCCTCCGCAATCTGCGCCTGCATGACCACCTGCAAAAGCAGGTCGCCAAGTTCTTCTTTCAAACTGTCCGGATTCCCGGTTTTTTCCAGGATGTTGATCCCGCAGATCACCTCCGCCGCTTCCTCGATACAGGCGGCTTTCAGACTGGAATGCGTTTGTTCCCGGTCCCACGGGCAGCCCCCGGGCGAGCGTAGCCTGGCGACTACATTTTTCAATTCTTCAAATCTGCTCATAAATTCCTGTTCCTCCCTGTCATTCTCTGATACCGCTCACATGGAAAACACCATCTGAAAGCTCATTCCATCCGCTTCCCGCTGCGCAAAAATTTCGCCTTCCATTTTCTGCATAATCTTCCGGCAGATATACAGACCAAGCCCATTTCCGGCCTTCTCCGCCGCATTGCTGCCCCTGTAAAAGCTGTCGAAAAGATGAGGTATTTCTTCCGCATTTACAGGCGTTCCCGTATTTCTGATCTTTACCAGCTGACAATACTCTTCTTCATAAAAGGTAATTTCAATCCTGCGCCCGTCGCCGTACTTAAAAGCATTTTCCATGATGTTTTCCAACACCTCAAAAGCGCTGTCCCTGCTGCCTTTCAAAAGCTTGTTTTCATAACCGCCGATATGGAGTTCTGTCATCACAAGTTTACATTTGGGAGCATAATACTGCCGTATCATTTCCACGAAATCTTCCAGATAAAATTCCGAATTTTCTATCTCCACATGCACCACTTCTTCGCTGGAGGTTTTCACGATTTCCTTCACAAAGTCCTCAATTTCCTCCGATAAGTATTCGATCTGCTTTGCGGCATTGATCTGCTTATCGGGCGTATCATACAGGCCTTCTTCCATCGCTTTCGCATACAGCTTAATGGAATTTAAAGGCGTCTTGATATCATGGGATACGGATAAAAGCAGCAGCTTTTTCTCCTTTTCCAGGCGCAGCGCTTTCATCTGGGCGGCTCTCAGATTATCCTTCAGCATGGAAATTCCCCAAACGAATTTTCCAAAAAAGCGGTCCTTATTCTCTTCGATCTCAGCGCCCAGCCGCCCCTTTGACAATTCATAGGGCATATCGCGCAGCACCAGAAAAGGCTTTATAATCTTATTTCTGATATAAAAAAGAAGGCCCAGTACGAAGATTCCCACAGAAGCGAGCATTCCTTCCACCAGCCATATCTGCCCTTTCATGTCCAAAACGCTTTGATACTCAAAACGGACAAGCCCCAGCACCTGATTTTCCACGATCAAAGGCTCTATATGTACCCCATAACCGTTTTTTTCCCGAAAGAAATTTTCTGTCCTCTGCCAGTCTACCATATTCTGGTTTTCCAGGAAAGTATCTCCTGTGTACTCCAAAAAAGAAACGGAGACAATCTGCTCCATTTCATGTAAATCAGGCATGAAAAAGCCCTTCTGCTCTTCCATGCCTCTCATAATCCGGTTTACTTCTACCAGGTATTCCCTGCTTTTTTCATTGCCCTGCCACTTCAAAAAAATTCCCGCCGCCAAAAGCGCCGCCCCGAAAAAAGCAAATGCAACGCCGATCAGCATATTAATTTTCTTCATATCTGTATCCTACGCCCCACACAGTCCGGATTCTCAAAGGCTTGCGCGGCTCCTCTTCGATCTTATCCCGCAGCGTTTTGATATGCACCGTAAGGGTCTGATTCTCGCTGAAACTGTCGGCGCCCCATATCCGATGAAACAAATATTCCTTGCTTAAGGTTCTGCCGGGATTTTCCACAAGCAAAAGCAACAGTTCATATTCCTTTCCCGTAAGCACCAGCTCTTTTTCGTGAAAAAACGCCTGCCGCGCATCCTTGTCGATGGAAATTGCGCCGGAATGAATCAGCGTATTTTCCTGTTTGAGGTCATAATTTCGCCGCATCAGAGCGCCGATTTTAGCCCGCAGGATATCGATGTCCACAGGCTTTTCCACGTAATCATCCGCCCCCTGCGCAAATCCGTTCATCTTATCTTCCTTATCCGCTTTTGCGCTCATGATGAGAATCGGTACATTGCTGCGCCTGCGCACTGCCGCGCAGAACCCAAAGCCGTCCATTCCCGGCAGCATTACGTCCAGAAGGATCATTTTGACCCGGCTGCTCTACAGAAAAGCAAGCGCCCTTTCGCCGCTCTCCTGAATTTCCACCGCGTATCCGTCCCTCCGTAAAAATGTGCCGATCAGTTCCGCCAGTTCTCTGTTATCCTCCACAAGCAAAACATCTACCACTGATACTTCCCGCATTGTTACCAGCCCATCTCCAAAAGCCATCCCGCCAGCTTTCGCTCTCTTTCCCGCAATTCGTTTTCTTCTTCCAGCTTTCCCAGCTTCATCTCGCCTTTGATGCTTCCGTCCTCAATATAGAGCACCCTGTCGCTTTTTGCCGCAACCTTGCTGTCGTGCGTGACCAGCATGATCGTAGTGCCTTCCCGATTGATTCTGTTTAACTCCCGCATGACTTCTCTGGAACTCTGTTGGTTCAAAGCGCCTGTGGGCTCATCCGCAAAAATCATCTTCGGCTGATTGATCATGCTGCGGCAGATGCAGGCCCTTTGTAGCTGCCCGCCGGAAACTTCCGTAATATCGTTCTCCGCGATCTCAATGATTCCAAGCTTACGCATCAATTCCTTCGCGCGTTCGTTGATCTCTTCACGGCCCTTTTTGCCCCGTCCTTCGTTCGCCTGATATGCCGGTAAAATTATATTATCATAAATCGTGAGATTTTTTAACAGATACATCTGCTGGAAAACAAATCCCATTTCCGTCAGCCGGATTCTGCTCATTTCCCCGGCGTTGAGACGGTCTGTTTCCTTTCCGAAAAAGGTAACTTTTCCGGCGGTGGCCCGGTCCATCCCGCTGACCGTGTACAAAAGCGTGGATTTTCCCGACCCGGAAGGTCCCATAACCGCCACCATTTCTCCTTCTTCCACCGTCAGATTCACATTCCGAAGCACATTATTCGGCCGTTTATTGATAATATATGTTTTGCACAAATCTTTTACTGCAAGCTGTCCCATCACTTTTTCTCTCTATACTTTCTTATTTATTTTGCACAAAAGAGCCTGTATTTTAGCCATT
>JAUNGC010000045.1 GCA_030524745.1 Eubacteriales bacterium
TCCTGCGGAAAATCCGGTATGCTTCTTACATATTCTTCCAGTTTTTTCATTTGTTTATACCCCCGTTTTCACATTTTATACGCACATTCTGCAGAAATCTTATCTGTCAGACAGAAAATTTTTACTCTATTATATTATTTCTGCCTGTCAAAGTCAATAAAGTTGCGAACCTTCCGGGTTGAACGCGTTGCGAACCATGATACCCTCTTGATATCCTCTTCCTATATGGTTACAGCCACCATGCCATCTTTATTCCTTCATTTCTTTGTACGAAAAAGGCATCCGGATTTTTATTTTTCCAGATGCCCAAATGATTATCTAGTTCCACTCTTTCTTCAAAAGCCGATATTCCAATCTTGTTTTCATTTTTCCGTCATGCCATTCATAATCAATGTGTTCCGCTTCCCTAATTAAGCCGCATTTTTGCATTACCCTTTCAGAACCAACATTTTCAGCTAAACATCCTGTGGATATTCTGTATACATTATTCTCTGAAAATGCGAATTCTATGACTCGCTTAAAGGCTTCCGTAGTATATCCTTTTCCCCAGAATTCCGGATAAATAAAATATCCCGCGCTTACAATTTTTCCCACCGGCGTATTATCTCTTACGGTATAACCAATACTTCCAAGCTGTTGATGTGAATCTTTCAATTCAATGTGCAAAAAATAAAACTTTCTATCAGGATTTTTCATATCATCTAAAACGCTGCGAAAGTCCTCATACGCTTCTTCTTTTGTAAATATTTGTATGTCCTGCAGATAATACATTGTCCTGGAATCCGCTTTCAGTTGATAATATTCAGAAAAATCATCCTCTCGATAATCCCTCAAAATCAAGCGTTCCGTTTCTAGATATATCATTTTCACAAGTTCCTTTCGTATAACCGGCTTCCGTTTCGTTGATATGATCCGGCGATAGACACGCATCGTATCGCCTGTCTTCCGGCAGCCTTTACTGCCCGATCTGATTCACCACGCCTGCAAACAACACCTGCTGCCCTTCCGCGCCGCCGTATGCCGTCAGCAAAAATGCGAAAGGCCTGTCGCATTTTAATTCCACCGGCTCCTGTTCAACCGGCAGGCTGGCCCGTTCCATCGCCATAATCGTGACCGCGGCCGCCGTCATCCCTTCCTCGTCCACTTCGATCATCGCCTTCTGCACCGCTTCCGAAATATAAAGCGTCTCATTCTCCACCAGTCCGCTCAGACAGGGTTTTTGCGCATCCGTAAGCGGCACGCCTAAAAGTTCCAGCGCTTCTTTGACAGAAAATACGTCGCTTTCCAGTTTGAACTTCGGCATGGAAAGCTGCACCGTTCCAAAATCCGCGCCCTGTATCTGCGAAAACTGCTCCGCCGTCATATCCGCCAGAATTTCTTCCGGGCTCTTCCCATCTTTTGGCAGCAACAGGATCAACTGACCGCCGTTTGCCGTAGACAGGCTCGCCGCCTGCATGGTATCGTCCTCATAATAGGGCATCTCCGTGAACTTCTGGTTCATAAACGAAACCTGCTCTTCCGTATTTTTTCCGTGGAACACATCCTCTTTCGTCTGCTCTTCCGAAAACTTATTGTTCCAGGCGTCGGAAAAATAAATCGCATTGGCAATCGCAGCCACCGTATCCGGATCGAAAGCGTCTATGATATGATCGATCTTTCCCTTCGTCGCCTCCTTCGCCCATTCATTCACTTTCTCTGCGGAAGCTTCACTCGAAAAATCCACCGAAAACAGCTTGCCGGAAAAGTAATCCGCAAAAACCGACTCAAAATTCTCCTCTGTCCGGCTGTTTTCGCCCACGAACAAAGCGTTGGCAATTTTCAGGGGGCTTTCATATTCAAAGCCGTTTTCTTCCATCCAGTCCGCCTGCTCCTGACAGGTCAGTTCTCCGATTGCCGTCTTGACAGCCTCATTCAGCGCCGCCTCATCCATGCCGGACATTCCCAATGCCGAAAGCAATTCTTCTCTGGCGCCTTCCTCCGTGGCGTTGCTCAGCGCCGCCAGCGGCAACCATACGGAATAGGGGGATACGATCAGATTATCGCCTTCTGCCTTTTCTTCCAGGATCGCTTTTGTGAAACGAAAGGCAAAGCCGTTCGCGCCATCCGTATTCTGCCCGGAATCCGTGCCTGTCTGTTCCAATTCCGCCTGCGTCCCTTCCGTCTGCGTTTGTTCCTCCGCAGAAGTTTCCGCGTCCGCTGCCGCCGTATCTTCCTGTTGATTCTGCCGCCCGTCGTCAGACGCTGTCTGCTCCTGCGTGCCGTCCGTTATTCCTGCTTTGCTCCCACATGCGCCAAGCAACATGCTCTGTGCCAGCACTGCGCCGGCCAATACCACTGCCATCCATTTTCTTTTCATACATTTCCCTTTCCGGACAGGAATTAAATTTCGTAAACCGTTATCCCATCCTGTTTCGCCGCCTGCGGCTTATTTCCCTTCTGCTTATCCAGACGCAGGCTTCCCCGAAAAAGTTTCGCGTCATTTCCATAAATACATATTTCCAAAGGCCCGGTCCTTTACAATCCCGAAAAATTCCCGCAGCATATTGTTGGGCAAAAAGTAAACGCCCGATGTGGCGGCGATCCCCACCGCATCGGGAAAGCCCTGTTTCTTTGCAAGCTGTGTGCTCCTGTATACATGAAAATTGCTGGTGACGATTCCCACCTTTGTGATTCCGTCCGGAATCAGTCTCCTGGAAAAAGCCAGATTTTGCTGTGTATTAACGGACTGATCCTCCAAAATGAGCCTTTGAGGATCCATTCCCTTTTTCACCAGATATTCCTGCATCCCCTGAGCCTCGCTCACCGGCTCGTTGCTTCCCTTTCCGCCGGAAAGAATACAGAGCGTATCGGGATTTTCCGTCAGATAGTCATAAGCCCGGTCCAGCCTTCTGGCCAACGCGACGCTGGGACCGTTTTCCTTCATCTGCGCGCCCAGCACAATAATATAAGAAAGCCCGCCTTCCCCCTTCGAACCGAATCTGCTCAGAATCAGTCCTTCCACAAAACAAAATACAAGAATTCCCAGACACAGTATCACAATACCCGCCGCCTTCACCGGCGCAGGCAGCCGCATGATGATGTTTTTCTGTATCCCATAGCCCACAGCAGCAAAGCCCGCCGCAATCATGAACCATATGAGGAAAAACTTTGTTCCCGCCGCCTTCGTCAAAATCACGCCGATGCAGTAAACCACGCAGACGAGCGCCGCAATATAGCACAATTTCACCATCCTTTTTTTCACTCCATCTTCCTCCTTATCTGTTTATACCGGTATACTTTCATAAGAAGCATAACACAAGTTTTTACCAAAAAAGGAGGCTTCATAAAACCTTAAAAAAACTTTACTCATTTCTGAATATATCGTAATGAATCCTTTGATAGAACAGCCTTTCCATCTCTTTGGGATCCGTGATATGCAGTCCCAAAATCCACATGATTTTCGCATATACCGCTTCCAGCGTCATATCGTAGGTTTCCAGAAACGGCAGATTGTCCTTCGCCATCCGTCCTACCACATAGGTGTCCATATTGCTGCCTTCATATGTGACCTGGGTCGCCATAATCAGGACCTTCTCATGGGGCTCGTACTTTTTCATTTCCTCCAGAAGCGTTTTTGTCAGCTTGTCCGGCAGGCCGCCGACGCCGAATCCCTCCAGAATAATACAGTCATATTCCTGGAGAATGGACGGAATAATCTGCATCGGCATCCCCGGTGTCAGCTTGAGCAGAAAAACATTGCGGTCCATCCGGTCATAAAAACGCACCTTTGTCCGCCTGCTGCCACTGTCCATATAATAAATCACAACGTCGTCCTGAATTCTGCCAAGTACCGGAAAATTGATGCTGGAAAAAGCATTATAGCTGAACGTCGATGTCTTCTTCGCCCTCGTGCCCGCAATAATTTTTCCGTCAAATACAACGCTCACATCCCTGCTTCTTTCGTCCAGCATGCACCAGATGCTGTCATGCAGATTTTTGCGCGCGTCCGTGATCTCGGAGAGAAGGGACTTCTGGGCACCGGTCAGTACAATCGGTTTGGGCGAATCCTGGATCAGATAGGAAAGCGCCGCAGCCGTATAAGCCAGCGTATCCGTTCCGTGGCAGATCAAAAAAGCATCGAATTTTTCATAATTTTCCCGGATCGCTTTCGTCAAAAGCAGCCAGTGCATAACTTCCATATTCGTGGAATCTATGCTGCACACCTCCTGCGGCACCAATTCGCAGATATTTTCAAATTCCTTCACATACTGCAGAAAATCCTCGCAGGACAGCACCGGCGCAAGCCCGCTGCCGCAATCTCCCGAGGCGATTGTTCCTCCCGTTGTTAAAAGCAGAATTCTTTTCTTCATATATGGTAAGTTCTCCCGGCTATTGCTCTCCCGAAATACAAACTCAGTAACGTTTTTGTCGGTAGAAGTATGTATATGCAGCAAAAGACCGGCTCCTTCAATATATTATTTTACCCAATTTAAAGTCTATGCAAATTTACCGGCTCGATGAAGTTACTTTTTGGGCTTAACTCTAATCATAGACGCATGTGTTAAAAAATAGACTTCTTCTTCTCGATCATTTCCTTTATTTAACACAGGAAGTAAAATAAAAACATCTTCTTTATCCCAATCAATTTCAAGTTGGTTTTCTATATAGTCATATAGCTCTTCATCCGGAATATTTGCAAAATAAAAATCCAAATTATAATAGCAGGATTCCATATCTTTAGAACTTATCTTGACCTGCATTTTTGTAAATGTTTTATCTGAATTATCTACCCTGACATAATCCGATATGTCAAATGCCTCATTAGGATTGATGTCTGGTAAAGTGATTGTAGACCCTTCATATTTTTCGCTTGCATTTTTCGATACACTTCTGTTAATATCATCCGGATTTATTCCAAATGCTTCGGTGACAAGTCCCTCTTCTGAAACAGGGCTCACATTGTCTGTATAACTAAATAATATCGTCAGATTTTCACTGCTTTTATGGCTTTGATTTTTAATTGTAAATGGCATATGCATAATAACAGGTAAATCCTCTACTCCATAGCAAGAACATATTACCTTATAAGTAACATCCTGCGATAATTCTTGTTCATAAAATAAAACTGTAGGTTTAAATCGTTCAATCTTTTCAATCATTAAGTCAAGAAAGGAAGGCGCAATTATCGGAATAATAAACACAGCAAATGCACATATACCTATAATAACTTTATTTTTTCTTTTTATCTGAATAATCTTTTCAACTGTCAATCTCAATTTTTTCAATGTCTTCTGCATTGTTTGTCTAATTATTTTCTTCGGTTTTCCCATAACACACCTTCTTTGCTATTAATTCTCATTAGCCAAAATAACCAGTAAAATATCATTGAACCATACGACATATATAATTGCCAAATCAATTCTTTTATTAAAAAGTCGGAATTAACTCTTTCAATAAATCTTTAATCATTTTCATTTGTAATTTCAATTCTTGTAATGGCTGGTAAGACAGTCCAGCAGAACCGTTTCGCTTTTGCCGCTCAAGTATCCATCCGCCGTATCAAAATAATTGAAGCTGCTTTCCAAAAAAGGCGGCCATCATCCGGCACATCTCAATTCCTATTTTAGGCATTTGCGCTTTGTGAAACAATTTGCTGAAACTCTTTCCATTGATTCCATTATACGCAACATTTGAAATGATTTCAATATAACCTGCTTCCTGTGCAGATTATCCTATGTCAATACCTGATACTGCTCCGGATAAAGAAAACAATCGTCCGACAGCCTGTATACCGCGGGCGCGGTGCACAACCATCAGACGATTGTTTTCTTTATCTTCTATTTAACAGGCTCCGTCCTAATGATGAATTTCACGCTGCTCTTTGTATCCTCCATCTTGCCGCAGAAATTGTCATAAGCGCTGCCCGCATCGGATACCGCCCTGACGCGGTCCGTGAGAGACTTTACATCTCCGTTGTAAGCATCCGCAATTTTCTGTATGCCGTCCTCATCGAATTCGATCATGCCGTCCAGCAGTTTCCCTGCGCCCTCATACAGTTCATCCACACCGTCCGCAACCTGACCGGTTCCCTCTGCCAGATCGGAAGCTCCGTCTTTGAGCGCACCGGAATTGTCGGTCAGTTCTTTCGCACCGCTTTGTAATTCTCCGGCGCCGGCCTTTAACTTCTGCGTGCCATCCTTCAATTCACCGCTGCCGTCCTGCAATTTGGCCGCTCCCTCTGCCAGTTCGCTGCCGCCGCCGGAAAGCTTGCCCATGCCTTCCGTCAGTTCATTCGCGCCGCTGCCAAGCCGCTCCATCCCGGCGCTCAGTTTGGAAGCGCCTGCGTACAACTGATCCGCACCTGCGGAAAGCTGTTCCAGCCCTTTGGAAAGTGCATCCGCACCGTCCATCAACTGCTTCACCTGCGCAAGCTGTTCCTGGGTCATGGAACCGTTGGTCTTATCCAGTTGTGTGAGCAGTTGTTCGATCGCCATGATTGCACCCTGGGCTTTTCCGACTGTCAGAATATTATCGGAAGCGCTCTTTAATATTTCAGCCACCCTGGCAGATGCCTGGGAGGACGCGTCCCCGCCTTCCCCCTCAGGCTCTCCGTCCGCAAGCCGGATTACGCCATATTTACTCAGATTTTCACCTTGAAGAGTGAGAATATCCGCCTTACCGTCAAATGTCTTTTGTAAATATGCAGTTGCGGTCACTGCTGCACCATCTTCAGCATTTTCCGTCTGATTATCGCTGTTTTCCTCCATACGGGGCTGCTCTGCGCCGTCACTGTCTGCACTGCTGTCTGTATCATTTTCTGCCGCCGGATTCTCCCGGGAAATATCGGTACCCGAATCTTCTGATTCATCTGATTCCGATACGCCCTGCTCCGGCGCATCCTGCTCATCTGTCTGTTCCGGTCCATCCTGCAGGCCCGCCTGATATCCCTCCAGCCAGGCTTCTTCCTTTACCTGTTCTGCCGCTGTCCGGGCAGCCGCCTGCGTAGAAGCTTTCAGCACTTCATTGATCCCCTGACCGGCCTGTGACTCAATACTTCCTACGATTCCATCGACCACGGCAGAGATATTTGCCGCCAGTTCTCTCACATTTTCCTTATCCACTGTCACCGGACGCTGAGCCGCATTATATAACTGCTGCACATAGAAAATTTCCTTCTCCAGCAGTTGATCCTTTATCGCCTGCATCTGTTCCTGCGTGCCGGTATTCACCGCCGTGACAAACAGCTTAATTCCGGCGGAAACCTGTTTTGACGCTGCTACCGCGCCGGGCTGTGCAGGATCGCCCTCCACACCGTCAAAGCCTGCTTTTATGGCTGCTGCCCCATCGGCGAGCTGTTTTGCACCGCTTTTTGCTCCCTCCTCGCCGTTGATACCGTCTGCAAGCTGCTGTGCACCGTTTCTGGCGCTGTCAATTCCGCTTTTTAATTCCTTCGTGCCGTTATTCAGCGTCTGAATGCCGTTTGCCAGTTCCTGCGCGCCGCCATCCAGACTGTCCGCGCCGTCTTTGATCCGGGAAATGCCGTCTCCCAGCTTAGCGGCACCGTCCGTATATTCCGTGATACCGTCCTTTAAAGCTGCGACGCCGTCCGAAAACTCTCCCATGCTGTCCTTCAATGTCAGAATGCCGTCCGTCAGTTCATTTGTTCCGTCTTTTAACTGGGCGGAAGCGTCCGTGAGCGTGTCAATCTTTTCATCCAGATCGGAAAAATCCAGCGTTTCATCGAAGCTTAAGTCCGCGCTGGAGGCCGCAACGGTCAGCGTCATATCCAGGACAAAATCTTCCACATCGGCGCTTACCTCCACATATTCCGGCACTTCCACTTCCTGTTTTTGATCTTCCAAATCCAGATCCTCCAGATTCAGGCTTTCTTTCAGTCCCGGAAGCGCAAAGCCGATCACAACATTGCTCTTTCCGTCCGAAACCAGCCTGCCGTTTTCCACGCTGATATTCTGAAAGCGATCATTTAAAATCATCCCCGTCACAACCGCAAAGGGAACATGAACCTCCGCTTCCTTTCCGTTCACCACGGCGGCCGCGGTCTGCACGTTTTCATAATCGAACCGAATCTTCACCTTTCCGCTTTTTCCCGCCAGATCTTTAGCGGAGATTTCTTTTCCGTCCAGATAATAGGTGATTTTCACCTGCACGGGGGCTTCCTTTGTCGTCGTACCCTGATAGTAAATATCATTCCCATCCGCCATCCAGACATACTCATCTCCGTTTTTTTCAAAGGCTTCATCGCCTTTGACGTTGGATACTTCTGAAAGATCGGTCTTATCCTTCAAAACCGCCGCTTTGTCCGGGTTTTTTAACCAGCCGGAAACAATGGTGGAGGTCACATTTCCCTCGCTGTCCGCAAATATATATACGGTTTCTTCTTTTCCCTTTTCCTCATTGGACTGATTTGCATTCTCTGTCAAAGTGTCCAGCACGGAATTCAACTGTGCACCTTCCTCCGCTGCCAGGTCCTGCTGCTCATTTGCCGGAAGCGCTTCCTCCTGGTTGGCTGTTTCCGTTGCCGCACTTCCACAGCCCGCAATGCTTCCTCCTGCAAGGCTTACTGCCAGCATGCCAGCCAGCGTCTTTTGGGAAATCAAACTGAAACTGTTTTTCTTTCTATCATTTTTCATGTCAATCTCTCCTCTTTTCCGCTTCCCTTTCACACCCCTCATGGGCCAAGTGGTGCGGCAGATCAGTCCATCAAAAACCATCAGCATGGACGGCAGAATTGTAATTACGACAACCATGCTGACCAGCGCGCCTCTCGCCATCAGCAGACAAAGGGAGCTGATCATATCAATATTAGAATACATGCCAACCCCGAAGGTCGCTGCAAAAAAGCTCAGTGCGCTGACAAAAACGGATTGGACAGAGCTTTCCAAAGCATCTGTAACCGCTTTTTTCTTTTCCATTCCCTGTATTCGCGCCATCTGATACTTATTTGTCATCAGAATCGCATAGTCAACGGTAGCTCCGAGCTGAATGGTGCCGATAACGATGGAAGCGATAAACGGAAGCTGCGTATGCGTGTAATAAGGAATTCCCATGTTGATGAAAATTGCAAATTCAATCACACATACTAAAATGACCGGCAGTGAAATGGATTTGAACACCACCGCTATAATCAGAAAGATCGCAGCGATGGAAACGGAATTCACCACCTTAAAGTCCTGATCCGTAATCGTGATCAGATCCTTCGTGCAGGGCGCTTCCCCGATCAGCATTCCCTTCGGATCGTACCGCTTCACGATCGCATTGATCCTGTCGCACTGGGCATTTACTCCATCGGAAGCGACCGCATATTCCGAGCTGATTATCATGAGCTGATAATTTTCATCCATCAGTTCCCCTTTTAGATCCTCCGGAATAAAATCTCTGGGAACTGCCGGACCCAAAATGGAATCGATGCCCAGCACCGCCTTCACACCATCCACCTCATCGATCTCGTCGATCAGTCCGGCAACCTCTTTCTGGGACAGACTGCTGTCAATCAGAAGCATATGGGTTGCATTCATTTCAAAATCTTCTTCCAGCTTACGATTTGCCGTAACGCTCTGCAGTTCCTTTGGCAGCGTGCCCGCAAGATCATAATAGACGTCATTATGGCTCTGCCCGTAATAGGCCGGAATCAGGATGACCACGAACAAAACGAGAAAGGCAGGATACCGCTTTGTGATAAAACGGCCGATTTTTCCAAACTCCGGAATGATGACCCTGTGCCTCGTCTTATCCACCGCTTTTTTAAAGATGAGAAGCATGGAAGGCAGAACCGTCACACAGCAGATCACGCCCAGCACCACGCCCTTGGCCATCACGATTCCCAGATCCAGCCCCAAAGTAAAGCTCATAAAGCAGAGCGCCAGAAATCCCGCCACAGTCGTGATGGAGCTTCCCACCACGGAGGTGATGGTTGCAGCAATCGCATGCGCCATTGCACTTTCATCATCCTCATATTGCTTTCTGTTATCCTCGTAGCTGTGCCAGAGGAAAATGGAGTAATCCATGGTCACGCCGAGCTGCAGCACTGCCGCCAACGCCTGCGTCACATAGGAAATCTCTCCTTTGATCATATTGCTTCCCAGATTGTATATGATTGCAAGGCCGATACTCAGCAAAAAGAAAACCGGCGCCAGAGCGGAATTCATGGTCAGCGACAACACCACGATCGCCAGAATGACCGCAATCAGCACATAAACCGGCGTTTCCTGATTCGCCAGATTCTTTGTGTCCGTCACGATCGCCGACATGCCGCTGACAAAGCACTGTCCGTCCGCCGCTTTTCTGAGCCCCTCAATGGCATCCATTGTTTCATCCTCCGATGTCCCCGTATCAAACAGCACTGCCATCAGAGTTGCATCCTTATCTTCATTGTTAAAAAAATTGTTCACGTCCTCCGGCAGCAATTCCATCGGCACGGATAAATCCGCCACCGTATTGTACCAGATGATTTTTTTCACATGAGGCACCTGCTCCATGCGCTCTTTCATCTTCACAATATCTTTGTCCGGCATGCCTTCCACCACACACAGGGAAAACGCGCCCGTACCGAATTCATCCAGCAGGATATTCTGCCCCTGCATCGTTTCAATCTCATCCGGCAGATAATACAGGATATCGTAATTGATTTTGGTTTTCACGTATCCGATCGCTGACGGAATCAACAAAAACAGGCTCAAGATAAAAATGGTAACGCGGTGCTTTACCACAAACCTGCCAAATCGTTCCATATTCTGTCACTCCTTTTTTCATTCTCCAAACGATTTCTTTTCGCTGCCTATCATAAAACAGACCGAGAAATGAAAAAACGGATAAAATTTCAGATGTGGGTAATTTCGGGATAAAATCAGAATATTTGAGTAAAAATGGGACACATTTGAAAATTTGTGTAAATATATCAGGGGCCATGCTTCAAGCGGCCCCTGATAACTTTCTTAATAATGAAGAGCGGCATCCTCAGATACCGCCCGTGCTGCCGAAGCCTCCGTTTCTTACGCCGTCCGCCTCGTCGTCCTCCGTGATGCCGTAGGGAAAGAAAATTCCCTGCATAAAGCCGTCTCCGGCTTTTACGGATAACGTTTTTCCTTCATTGGAATCGTTGGTGATCTTCGACATGATATGGCCTTCGTTATCGGAAAAATAATAATCGCTGTCGATAATCCCCACCGTATTGTTAAGCTGCAGCCGGAATTTAAAGCCCTGTCCGCTTCTGGGAAAATTGCACAGTACCCAGTCTTCCTCCATGCGCGCCCGGATGCCGGTGGGAATCTTGATTGTCTCTCCCGGTTTTAAAGTGAAATCGATGGGAGAATAATAGTCATAGCCTGCGCTCCCTGCGGTTGCCCGTTTCGGCAGCTTTATCGCTTCATAGATACGGGCAATTTCTTCCTCTTTTGCATCCGGAAAGGTATCCAGAAAATCCTTTCGGAACTGTTCCAGGCTGATTTTTTCAAATTTTGCAATTCTTCGCATATTCTTTTCCTCTGTTCTTTTTCCGGCGCCGCGCTATATTTTATCGATAACAGCGCCGATCTCGCGGTCATAATTGTTTTCGTAGTCCCCGCAATGCAGCACCGGCACGCTCTTATCCGCTTTGGCCAGCGTGGCCGCCACATCGATCACCCGCTGGTTTTTACTGCCCTTCCACAAAAGCTTCGGGTCCTTCTCTTCAATATGGAATTCGCCGTCCACGCACACATCCACATACTGCATGATGGGAAACTGCCAGATGTCCTCCCAGTCCGAGCCGGTATAGAGCCAGATCGTTTTATCGGGAAATTTCTCCTTCACTTCTTTCGCCAGCGTCCGCGCTTCCAGGCGGTTTGCCGGATGCAGGGGGTCTCCGCCGGACAGCGTCAGGCCGGAAATGTAACTTTTTTCAAGCAGCGCAAACACCTCGTCCTTCGCCGCCTGGTCGAAATACAGGCCGCCCTCCGGGTCCCAGGTGATCGGATTATGGCATTCACGACAGCAATGTTCACAGCCTGCCAGCCACAGCACCACCCGCAGGCCGTCCCCATTGAGCATATCGTCCTTTGTAATATTGTGATATCTCATTACATCGATTTCCTTTCCGCAATTTCCGCCATTTTGGCGTCATTTAAGCGGGTATCGCCATGAACCCTGGAATAGGATAAATAGCCGTTCATGCGGTCGATTTTCGTCAGATTGCGGCTGCCGCAGACAGGACACACATCCATTTCCAGTTCCTGATGACCGCAATCGTCGCAGTATGCCAGAGAAAGATTCACACCTTCATAATAGCCCAGTTCCATCGCCCTGCGGATCAGCGTCTTGACCGCTTCCAGATTGTAGTCGATCGGGTATTTCACATACTGTATCTTGCCGCCGTTGCACAGATCCCAGAATCTGCCTTCCAGATCCTGCTTTTCAATCGGCGTAATGTCCTCTGTCACATGGCAGTGGAAGGAATTACTCACATATTCCCGGTCGGAAACGCCTTCCACGATGCCGTATTTTCTCCGAAACTGCTTGATCTGCAGGCCGCAGAGATTCTCCGCTGGGGTGCCGTAAATCGCATACAGGTTGCCGTCCTCTTCCTTAAACCGGCTCACCATCGCGTTGATATGCTCCATCACTTCCAGCGCAAACTGTCCGTCTTCCACCAGAGATTTTCCGTTATAAAGCATCTGCAGTTCATTCAGCGCCGTGATGCCGAAGGAAGCCGTCGCGGATTTCAAAAGCGGCTTGATCTTATCCGTCAGTTTTAAATGTCCGCCCAAAAAGCCGCCCTCGCAATAAGCCAGCGGATTCGTGGACGCCCGCATCTCGCCCAGATAGGCATAGGTGCGGATGTGAAGCTGCCGGATCAGTTCCAGATAATAGTCCAGCACTTCGTAAAAATCCCTGCTCTCGTGGCGGGCTTTCGCCAGAATCATGGGCAGATGCAGCGATACCGCGCCGATATTAAAGCGTCCCACAAAAACGGGCGTATCGTTATCATCCGCCGGGTGCATGCCGCCCCTCTCATACCAGGGGGAAAGGAAGGCGCGACAGCCCATGGGCGATACAATTTTCCCGTATTTCTTATACATGCTGGCCACATAGCCCTTGCCGGTCAGAGACAGCCAGTCGGGATACATGGTTTTTGCAGAGCAGCGCACGCCCGCTTCAAACACATCCTCCAGCGGCTTTCCCGGTCCGTGTAAATTTTCATCATATAAAAAGACGATCTTGGGGAACAGCACGGGCTTTTTGCATTCCGCCTTTCCCTGTCCTTTTCTTCTCACATTGAGCATGCAGATGGTGGCCAGCTTCGCAAACCGTCCGGTTCCGGTTCCCGCCGTCACGGTGATAAACGGATAATCGCCCCGGCTCGACGCCACCGTATTGAACTTATATTCCCAGCCCTGGAAGCCCTGTTCCATTTCCCTCACCACATCTTTATAGGCCACTTCCTCGGCCTTCTGACGCTCGATTCCGAGGGAAACATATTTGTCCACATTTCTGGTATAGGACTTGACCGCATAAGGCTCCAGAATCAGATCCACGCTGGGCACCGTAAAGCCGCCGTACTGCTGGCTCGCCGCGCTCAAAACGATGTCTCCGATCACGTCGAAGGCCACGTCCAGGCTCTTGGGCTCATTGTACCAGATATTGCCCATCTCAAAACCGCCCCGCAGCACATGCTCCACGTCGAACAGACAGCAGTTCATCGTATCCCTTCTGGCGGACATGTCATGGATATAGATATAACCGTCCCGGCACGCCTGAATTTCCTCTGTGGTCATGAAAAATTTCTGATACAGTTCTTTGTTCAACTGGTTGAAAACCAGACTTCTTTTTGTGGAAACCAGCGCGGAATCCGTATTGGAATTTTCCTTGTCCCCGATATACATGATGGACTGGCTCTTCTTATAGACGTCATCCAGCATCCGCACAAAATCCTGCTTATAGTTGCGGTAATCCCGGTAACTTTTCGCCACGATGGGCTTCACCTGCTCCAGAGCGCTTTCCACCACATTGTGCATCAGGGAAATGGGTACCTCGTCGCACTCCATCTCGTCAATTTTATCCACGACATGCTGGCAGATCTTCCGCTTTTCCGCGTCCGTAAAGCGGGTCAGCGCGCGGTAAGCGCTCTTTCCCACAGCGTTTACCACCTTCTGCACGTTAAAATCTTCCTTGCTCCCGTCCTTTTTGATGACCTTTACCGGCCGTTTTGTCCGGTATTCCCGTCCGTAATCCGCTTCCTGTTCCAGTGTCAATTCCTTTTCTTCCGCCATTTCTTTATCCTCATTCCTTTCCCGGTTATCCTGCAGCGCTGCCGGACTATAACGCGGCCGGCCGTTTCAATCGCTGAGCCGGTGCTATTGCGCCGTTAAAATCCCGCTCTTTTCCACACATGCGATCGCTTCCCGGATCGTCTCTGCCGGCAGTACAAGCGCGAATCTGACATGTCCTTTTCCCAGAGAACCAAAGCTGGAACCGGGCGTGCACAGCACGCCGGTCTTTTCCATCAGTTCCATCACAAACCGGACGTCGTCTTCCCCGTATGCTGCCGGAATCTTCGCCCAGGCAAACATCGAGCCTTCGCTGTCGGGCACATCCCAGCCGATCGCAGAAAAACCGCGGCACAGCGCGTCTCTTCTCTCTTCATATTCCTTTTTCTGTCTTTCCACCGGCTCATCCGGACCGTTTAAGGCGGCAATCGCGCCGTACTGTACCGGAAGGAAGGTTCCGTAGTCGATCTGGGAACGCAGCCGCTTAAAACTCTGCACCACGGCCGGATTGCCTGCCAGAAATCCGACCCTTGCCCCCGTATAGGCAAAGGATTTGGACAAAGAATAAAATTCCACGCAGACTTCCTTCGCGCCCGGGATGGACAGAATGGAAATTCCCTCTCTTCCATCATAGAGAATATCCGAATAAGCATTGTCATGAACGATCAGCAGATTATGCGCCTTCGCCCAGGGAATCAGTTTTTCGTAAAAAGAATGGGGCGCGCATTTGCAGATCGGATTTAAGGGATAGGATACGATCATAAATTTCGCCCTGTCCGCCGCGTCGGAAAGCGCCTCCAGGTCCGGCAGCCAACCGTTTTCTTCCGTCAGATCATAACAGACCAGCTTGGCGCCCGCAAGGGACGGGCCGATGGAAAAAATCGGATATCCCGGATTCGGCACAAGAACCTCGTCCCCCTGATTTAAAAGACAAAACCCCAGATGGGTGATTCCCTCCTGGGAGCCATAAACCGAAGTGATCTCCTCTTTTGCCAGTTCCACCCCGTAACGGTGGACGAAACGCTTCTGCACCGCCTCCGTCAGTTCCGGCAGATCCGCCAGCGCATACTTATAATTCTCCGGGTCCCCGGCCGCCTTCTGCACCGCTTCCATCACATAAGGCTGCGGATGAAAATCCGGCGTTCCCACGGAAAGATTGTACACCCGTCTCCCCTGAGAAATCAGTTCATTTTTCTTCTCATTGAGCACCTGAAAAATGCCCTCTTCATAATCCAGCATTCTGTCCGCAAATTGAATTTCCATACCCTGTTCCTCTTTATCCCTTTTTGCCGTCATAATCTGCGATAATTTTCCGTAAATGCTCCCGGTATGCTTTTTGCACCCAGTCAGGTCCTTCCAGAAGCACGCCGTTTCCAAGCCCCGCGAGCCAGCCGAAAAACTGGCCGCTGACCGCGACCTGCACCCGCACCCGGAAGTGTTGATCGTCCACGGGGCGCATGCCCGTTTCCCTTCCGAAACGGTCCATCACCACGCCCGCCAGATAATTCTGAAAGACCAGCGTGACCTCCACCGCTTCTCCGCCGTACATGCTGAAGGTACGGTTGGCATAGGCCGCCAGATCAAAGTCCGCAAAGGCTTCCTCTCCCGTGCGCTTTCCATCCAGCATCCTGATATTCTGCATCTTATCCACCCGGTAATGCTTGATGATTCCGGCTTCATCGTCAAAACCGATCATATAATAGTTTTCGTCGCTCCATAAAAGCGCCCAGGGACTGATCTGATACAGCCTGCCGTCATTTTTTGGATGCAGGCGGCCGTCCAATCCCCATTCCATATAGAAAAAGGCGATCTGCACCTGTTCCTGAAGGGCGCGATGGATCGCATCCACGTTATAATAAATATTTTCCTGTTCTGTCTTGATTCTGCCCGCCACATAAACCTGACGCTGCAATTGTCTGGCCTCTTCCTTACTGGCAAAACGTTCCAGCTTTCCGATCAGTTCCCTGGACTTTTTGACCGTCATAAACTTGGATGCCTGTACGGCATCCACCAAAAGCTTTAATTCGGGCAGTTCAAATTCCCGGTTTCCCAGATAATAGCCGCCTTTTTTCCGCGACTTCACATAAATGACATCCATGCCGAATTTCCGAAGCTGCTCGATATCGTCATAAAGCGCCTTCCGCTCCGCAAGGATGCCGTAAGAAAGCAGCCTGTCCAGAAGTTCGGCTGCTCCCAGCAGATGCTGTTCGTCCGTTTCCTCCGTCAGAATCTTAAGCAGATACAGCAATTTCAGTTTCTGGCCGTTTCCTTTTGCCATATTTTCCTCAAAGTTCCTCTTTCGTTTCCAGCGCGTCCTTCGCATCTTTCTTTTTGCGCAGCGTAATCCCGATTACAACCGCTATGACCACAACGATCACACAAACTGCAAAAAGAAGCAGATAGGATAAAAATGAATTTAAAAATGCCACCAGATTTGCCATGTTCCGACTCCCTTTCTTTTTCCCTACATCATATCATTTCAGACTTTGTTTCGCAATCCTTATTCCGATTCATTTTCATTTTTTCACTAAATCTTGTGGTGCGGTATGCCGGCAGGCGCTATATCTGCCCCAATCCGGTATCCGTCAGCAAATGATCGCCGTCCGCCGCCGATGTGGCCAGCCTGTCGCAGCGTTCGTTCTCCGGATGTCCCGCATGTCCTTTCACCCACGTAAAATGCAGCGTATGGGGCTCGGCTGCCGCCAGAAGCCGCTTCCACAGATCCACATTTTTCACCGGCCCCGACGCGCCCTTCCAGTTTTTTTTCAGCCATCCGTCGATCCAGCCTTTGTTGAAAGCGTTTGTCACATACTGGGAATCCGAAATCACTTCCACGCAGCAGGGCTTATTTAACGCTTCCAGCCCGGCAATCACTGCCATCAACTCCATCCGGTTATTCGTCGTTTTTTGATATCCCGCCGACAATTCCCGCTCATGCAGGTTGCCGCCGCTGTCCACAAACTGAAGCACTGCGCCGTAACCGCCGGGACCGTCCGGATTTCCTCTGGCTGCGCCGTCCGTATAAAGTGTCACATTAAGCATTTCTTCTCTTCCTTTCCATCAGGCCCGGCCGCCACCTGCGCGCTCTCCCACCTGCCGCTTGCGGCAAAATGGGCGGCCATTTCTTCCGCGTCCTCGATGATCCGGTTCTCGTACCCCATAATGGCCAGCAGCCGGATCGCGTTTCGGGTCGTCGCCTTTCCTTTCAGCAATTGATAGGGGAAGCGGATATCCCCTTCCGAAATTTCCTCTTCGAAATGATAATTGTCATATTCTTCCTTCAAAAGTTCCGTCAGTTCAATATCATGGGTAGCTGCAAAGCAGCAGATTTCCGGTTTGTGAAGACTCTTTAAAATCTGCGTGGAAGCGGCGATTCGCTCCACCGTATTCGTACCTCTGAGCACCTCGTCCACAAAACACAGTACGGGAAGCGCCGTATCCGCAGCGGCGTCCAGAATGCGCTTTAAGGATTTGATTTCCACGATATAATAACTCTCCCCGTTTTCCAGATTATCATGCAGCGCCATAGAAGTCATGATCCTGAAAAACCGTCCTTCATAAAAATCCGCGCAGCAGGTATGAATGGTCTGGGCCAGAACCGCGTTCAAAGCCACCGCCCGCAAAAAGGTGGACTTTCCCGATGCGTTGGAGCCGGTCAGCAGCACGCCCCGCCGGACCGCAATGTCATTTTTGACCGGATCGGACAACAGCGGATGGTAAAGTCCCTCCATGACCAGACAGCTTTCCGCCTCCTGCCGGCTGCCGTCCTCCCCGGGGTTCTCGCCCGCTTCCCGGAAAACCGGTTCGCACCAGGCCTGCAGGCTCTGTCTGTAGCCCGCCGCCGCAATCAGCGCATCGATCCGTCCCACCACGGTCAGTAGCCGGTCGATTTCCTGACTGCGCTCCCGCACCTGCTTTAACATCACATTGAAGCATAAAATGTCCAAATGCAGAATCATGTTGATATAATCCAGCAGCACATCCAGCGGATTTCCCCCGCCGCCCATGCTGCGCATTCCCCATGCGGCGCTGTTTCTGAGTTTCCGGAACCGCCCCAGAAGCGTCTTGATTTCCTCCTGCTGTGTCTTCAGAACCGGAATGTTCTCCCTGCATAACTGCTCTGCCAGAGAAAGCGTGCGGAACACATACTGAAAGCTGATCAGATACGGCTCAATAGCCCTCTTTTCCTTCAAATATGTGCTGATATTGACAATGAGCAAAACAAGCAGGCACAAAAGCCCCGCCTGCGGGCTTACGCCGATCAGCGCCGCCGCCGGAAAGAAAAGCAGGTCCATCACAATCTGCCTTCCGTTGCTGCGCTTTCCCAAAAGATCCAGAAAATCCAGATAATCATAAATGGAATATTTTCCGGTTCTCCCCATCCTTTGATACAACTGCTGCACCCTCAGCCGTTCTTCTTCCTGCTGCGAAAAATACCGCATCATCTCTTCCCGTTTCCGAAGTTCTTCTTCCGTAAAGAGCGGCGTGCGCAGCATATAATACAGATATTCCTGTCCTGCGGAAGAATACGTCTGATTCATCTGACAAAACACCTCGTCCATGTCCAGATCGTTCCATGTGATATCATCCAGAAAGAAGGCCTCCCGGTGCTTCTCAAAATACCGGGGGATGCCGCCAAACTCTCCGTCCGCATATTCTCTGTCCGCTTTTTTTCCAAAGGCTTCCCGCATTTTCTTTTTCTGCCACGCAGACTGCCTTTTCGCATCCCACAGTCCCTTTGCAAACACGAGCGCGCCTGCCAGCAGCAGGGCCAGAAACAAAATCAGATATTCCATGTTTCTCCTCCTTTGGCTACATCGGCAACCCGGCCGGCATATTTCATTCCTTCCGCCGTTCGCTTATACTTCGCAATCGTTTCATATTTTCCCCACAGATGCATGGGAAATACCAGCGGACTGTCCGTCTTTTCCAGAAAGTAATTCAGTCCCAGCGCAAAGCTGTCTTCCAGACGCGGGTCCAGCGGCACAAAGGCCAGATCAAAATGTTCGCCGCTGATACTGTCAATTTCTTTTTTAAACGCGGCTTCCATTTCCCGGTTATCCTGTTCGGGTTCTCCTTCCCAATGCCACCAGTTCAAATCGCCCGCATGATAAATCCGCTTTCCTTCCGCCTCCAGAAGAAAGGCCACGCCAATGTCGGTGGATTTGAGCGTCCGCACCTGAATGCGGGCGTTCCCATCCTCATAGACCTGCCGCTGTCCTCCCGCCATCTTTGTTATCTTTTCTTTCACGGAAACGTCGATATTCTTCTCCTCCAGCCATTTCCTGCCCAGGCGGATATCATTTCCGAAAAAATAGTGAATTCGCGGATAACTGTCCGCCAGCCTCAGAATTCTCCAGTTAAAATGATCCGGATGACTGTGGGACGCAAATACAAACAACGCCTTATCCTTCGGCCAGTCCGGCAGCTTCCCCATATAATAATCAAACAATAATACCATATGTTCCAGTTCTACCAGAAAACCGCTGTGATTCAGATAGGTTACCTTCATTGGATTCTCCTTCCTGCGCAAGCCCCCTCCGCCAGCCTTCTCTTACTTTACCACAAACACAGAGTCAAAAAAAGGACTTCCAAAAAGAATTTCCCAAAGTCGCCCCCACCCGTAAAACGGGTGGCTCGGGACGCGGGCTCTAAGCCCGCTCTACTAGGCCGCGCCTCAAGGCGCTAGCTTTCTCTTTATGCTGTGGGAAGTCTGTTACACATCCTTCCCACAGCTCCGTTCAAGCCACATTGCTATTGACTCGTCGCTGCCCCTAAAGGGGCGTTCGTACTACTTAGCCTTAACCCTTAAAAGGGTCTTCATATTCCTTTACACTAAGTTTATCCTGCATAATATCCGCCTTTTCTTGATCTTGTATATACTTTTTTATTGTGGCTTCATTTAGCCCGACTGTACTTACATAGTACCCTTCTGACCAAAAATGACGATTAGCATATAAGTGTTAGGGACACTTTTTTCATATAAGAAAGCCGGCAGAGCAATTTGAACCGACTTTCTTGTTTTTTTACCCGTTTTCCGAATCTGCCACGGGTTTTTCTTCGCTTTCCTGCGAGTTTTCGATTTTGCCAATGAAGTTATAATAGATGTCGATTTTCTGTACGCGGCTCCCGCTGCTTTTGTCAACCTCATAGACCACAATCTTATGGATAAAGGCATTCAATACATCATGGGTCAAATCTTCAAAGCTAAGATTGCGTTTTACAAGAGAAAGAAAACGGCTGATATTCGCCGTCTTGTCTTTCTTCTCCAACAACGCAGCAGACAAAGCCTGAATGCTGGCTGTCAGTCCAGCTTATTCCGCCTCATATCCAGCGGACATTTTGGCAAAGCGTTCATCGCTTAACTTTCCCCTGATGTTGTCCTCATAGAGCCGCTGGATAATTACATCCAGTTCTGCGTGCCGCGCCTTTTGCACATCCAGAGTTTTCTGCATCTCGGCAAAAACGCGCTTGTGTTCCTTCATGGAATCTTCCACCAGCATATCAACAAATTGTTTCTCGTGTTCTGCGGCGAAACGGGTTACTCGCTGTAAGTCTGCCATTACCAACTGTTTCAACACCTTGATATGAATATGATGGCTCGTACAAGGATGAACCCGTTTGCTGTATCCTGCACAGGTATAATACTCCTGCTCTGATTTCACCGATCTTCCACGGTGGTGATACATCTTTGAGCCACAGTCAGCACAGAACAGCAGTCCGGAAAACAATCCAGGTTCTCCACATTTGATATGCCGCTGCCGACCGTTTATTCGGATTTCCTGTACGCGGTCGAAAGTGTCCTGATCGATGATGGCGGGTTGTGTATTTTCATATACAACCTGTTCTTCAGGAGCAATATGGATAATCTTTTTGCTCTTGTAAGACTTCTTTGTGGTCTTGAAGTTTACCGTATGCCCAAGATATTCTCTGCGTGACAGGATTTCGCCGATTGTCTGGTATACCCACTTACATGGTGCCTCTGGACAGTACCCCTGCAAGTTTCCTGTTCTCTGATAGCGGATTGTTCCAGGCGTAGGAATGTTGCGCTCAGTCCGTATATTGGCAATGATTGATGGCCCATGCCCTGCAAGACATAGGGCAAAAATCTCGCGTACAACGGGGGCCGTTTCAGAATCTTCCTGCCAGTCGCCATTTGCATCAGCCTCATATCCATAAATAGGCTGGCTGCACAAACGTTTTCCCGATGTTCCTTTTGCCTTAATAACAGCCCTGATTTTTTTACTGGTATCACGAGCATACCATTCATTGAACAGGTTACGCAAAGGAGTAAAATCGTTTTCCCCTTTCTCGCTATCCACGCCGTCGTTGATAGCAATAAAATGGATGTCATTCTCTGGAAAGAGGACTTCGGTATACATTCCCACTTGGAGGTAATCGCGCCCAAAACGCGACATATCTTTGACAATTACACGCTTGACCTGCCCCGACTGAATATCTGCAATCATTTGCTGAAAACCCGGACGCTGGAATAATGAGGTGTGATAGCGATAGCGGCAAAAAGCTAATAAAATCAATGGTTTTGCGGACAGCGGATAGACAGGGAATGTGTTAAAAACTGAATACGCACACAAACGGCGTTACCTTAACCCCTTTGGGGGAGAAAGTAACGCCGTTTTTTTATGCCCGCAGGAAAGGAGGTGCAGCCGGAATGTATTTCACAAAGGGCAAGCAGCGGGCGTTTGAATTGCTCATGCAGCAGAAGCCGGGATTTGACCGCTATCAATCCGGTTGTGCCGGAGATGATGAAGATTGCGGCACTTGCCGTTTCTACCGCCCCGGGTGGAAATATGAGTTTTGCGTTTTCAAAGAGTGTCCCTATTGCCCCGGCAAAAGGA
>JAUNGC010000046.1 GCA_030524745.1 Eubacteriales bacterium
CTTTTGAGCCTATTTTTTTGACTCAGTTTTTTTCATAGATTACTTGACACTACCATTCCATCTCGTTCCGGTATTGCAATAGCGCATTGAAGGTTAGCTACAACTAATTCAAAGCCATTATAACACCGAAAGCAAGCGTTATCAATTCGTCTTCAGATTTTGTTTGAGTTTCCCTTTTTTGCTTATTTGTTTTGGTTTATATAAAATGAAAAATGAGGAAATGCAAAGCAATTTAAAGTTGACAAGATATAGCGGCGAATATATAATTACTAATAGTAATTATTAATAATGACAAAGGAAGTGAGAACGTGGATCAAAAAAACCTGAAAAGGCTTTTGGATGTATGTTATGTGGCAAAGCGCGTGGTGGAAACGCTGCCGGAACTGCCAAAAGGCATGAAGCCGCGGCACATACATGTCCTGGAAGCGATTTATGAAATGCAGCAGGCCAGGAAAAAATGCCGCGTCAGCGATGTGAGCGCCAGTCTGAACATTACAACCCCCAGCGTTACAAAGCTGATTCAGGAGCTGGAGTCGTTTGGAATGCTGGAGAAGCAGTCGGATAAGGAGGACAGGAGAACTGTACTTTTAATATTGACGGCAAAAGGCATGGAATGTGTAAAGCGGTATGTCACCGATCTGCACAGCGAGTGGGCAGAGGCAATGGGAGACGTGGGAGAAAAACAGGTAGAAGAAACCATATATCTGATCGGGCATCTGAGAGATACCATGCCCGGGAGAAAGGAAGGAAAAAACAGAAATGGCAGATAAAAAAGAAATCTCTTTTGTGGAAGGATCCGTATTCGGATCCCTTATACGGTTTGCGGTGCCTGTGCTGGGTGCACTGATATTGCAGGCGGCTTATGGTGCGGTTGATCTGATCGTGGTTGGTCAGTTTGGAGATGCAGCCAGCATTTCAGCGGCAGGTACGGGAAGCGCTTTTATGCAGATGGTGACGTTTGTGATCACCAGCCTTGCCATGGGATCGACTGTTACGATCGGCCAGCATATCGGAGAAAAGAAGCCGAAAGAGGCAGGAAATGCCGTAGGCACCACGATCCTGCTGTTTGCGGTGCTGGGAGTTGTGCTGACTGTGCTTTTGGAGGTGTTTGCAGGAAGTATCGTAACGATTCTGCAGGTCCCGGAGGCTTCCGTTGATAAGACAATCACGTATATCCGGATTTGTTCCGGCGGTATTTTGATTATCATTGCCTATAATGTGATCAGCGGCGTGCTCAGAGGCGTCGGGAATGCAAATCTTCCTTTTATTTTTGTGGGAATCGCCTGTGTGGTCAATATTGTGGGCGATCTGCTTTTGGTCGGTGTTTTTCATATGGATGTGGCAGGAGCTGCGATTGCGACGGTTGCCGCACAGCTTGTTTCTGTGATCGCTTCTTTAACCGTGCTGAAAAAGCAAAGACTTCCGATTTCCTTTTCCGGACGGCAATGTAAAATGTTTGGCAGTGAGCTTAGGATGATTTTGAACGTGGGAGTGCCGATTGCACTTCAGGAAGCGATGGTTCAGATTTCCTTTCTGGTAATCAATTCCATCGTCAACAATATGGGACTAATGCCGTCGGCGGGATATGGCGTTGCACAGAAGATCGTATCCTTTATCATGCTGGTTCCCTCCTCCGTTATGCAGAGCGTGTCCGCTTTTGTGGCGCAGAATATCGGAGCCGGACAAAAGGAGCGGGCAAAGCAGGGCTATTTTACTGCCATGCTTACCGGGTGCTGCGTTGGTATATTCATTTTCTTTGTAGGCTTTTTCGGAGGAGGGCTGATATCCTCACTGTTTACTGATGATGCAGAGGTTATCGCGCAGAGCGCAGCTTATTTGAAAGGTTTTTCTGCAGAATGTATTCTGACCTGCATCCTGTTTTCGAGCATCGGATATTTCAACGGACGCGGCAACAGCATACCGGTTATGATACAGGGAATTACTTCTGCATTTCTGATCCGCATTCCGGTTTCCGTATTTATGTCGAAACTGCCCAATACTTCCCTGACCATGGTGGGACTCGCAACGCCGATCACAACCATATACGGGATTTGCTTTTTTATGATCTGCTTCGCGTGGATGCGAAAAAAAGAACTGTCGCACCATTGAATTGGTACGACAGCATGTTTTCCGGTTTTATGTGGATTTTAATAATTCAGATCATATGGCGGATGATTTCTTCAAAAACAGCCATATCTTTCTTGCGGAAATGAAAACGATAACCGGTTAACTTTTGGATACCGATACCATATGTCACTTCCTTGTTCATGGTAACCAGGATATATTTTTCTTTTGTCCAAAAGTTGCCGTGCTCTTCCCTGCGCATGCCGACCACATCTTCTGCGATATCCGTTGTCCAGATGCCGTTTCCGTTATCAGCGATAATCCTTTGATTTGTCAAAGTGATACGGGACTCATCCGTGCCGAGCAGATCGCCGGAGTCCGAGGAAAATCCCCACGGCTTTGCTGTAAATACAACCTTTTCTCCGGGCAGCAAATTTACTTTGAATTTATTTTTTATTTCAGGAAGCGTATCTAAATAATCGGTATTCATATTTGGTCTCCCATCTCTTTCTGACGTTTTTCGGCACATTCCTGACTAAAGGCGATCAAACGGTTGATATCTTTTTTATAGATGTCATCCATACCGCGTTCATAGCCAAACACAATATCAAGCCGATGCTTAAGCAGCTCGGACTGTATAAAAGAAAAAGCCTTTTGGTTATTTTTGATTCGGAATCCATATTGCTTATGATCCCGGTCGGCAATCATCAGAGTTGTATCCTTATAGATGGGAATCAGTCCATCCAGTCTGCCTGTAGTAACGTTTGTATACACCCACAGTACATTTGCTAACGGCACCAGTTCCAATCCGACTTTTGTTCCGACAATTGCCGGACTGGTAACAACCAGCCCTTCGTACATGGAACGAGAGGGAATTTCATCGTCTATTACTTTCAACTGCTGAGAAGAAAATCGTTTCAAATGCTTTTTGGTTCTGATACTTGCAATCAGCCACAAAAGGCCGAATAAAATTGCCGGAAAAATCATTCCCATCATGGCAAGCGTCAGGCCGAAGGGAAAATGATCGAATACAAAGGTGGCAAATGCCAGGATAAAAAGTAATAAACAGATGAAAAAAGGAATTTTAAATTTTTTGATGCTTCTTAGATATAGCTGGTACAGGTTACTGTAATTTTTTAACGGTTTCATATGTTAGAATCCCCTTCATGAAAAATGTGATTCTATAATAATATGAACGGATTGTCATGTCAAGGATGTACTTTTTTATGGGACGTCTGGTGAAGGTAGGCGAACCAGTATCCGCCGCCCACGAGGAAGCCGCCCAGAATATTGCCGAACGTAACGGGCAGCAGGTTGCGGAGAAAGAAGGAAGCCCAGCTGAGGCCTTCCGCAGTAAGGCCGTATTCTGCGACGGAGAAAATTCCGGCAGGAATGTAAAACATGTTGGCGACGCAGTGCTCATAACCGGCGAGAACGAAAACAACGATCGGCAGGTAGAGGCCGAAAACCTTGCCTGCGGCGGTTGACGCGCCGATGGTGATCCAGACGGCGATACATACGAGGATATTGCAGAGAATGCCGCGCAGAAAAGCGTCGGAAAAAGACAGAGACGTTTTGGCAACGGCGGTATTCACCAGACTTTGTGCCAGCTGCCCGTCAAACAGGCCTGCCGTGTGGCTGTATACAAAGAGGAAAGCGACGAACAGGGAGCCGCACAGATTTCCGAGATATACGACGATCCAGCTTCTGAGAAGTTCATGAATCCTGATCTTCTTTTCCAGAAGCGGAATGAGGAGCAGGCTGTTTCCGGTAAAAAGCTCGCTGCCGGCCAATACGACCATGACCAGTCCGCCGGGAAAGATCAGAGCGTTGAGCAGTCTGGCGGTGGAAGGATCGGAGATGGTGGCCGATGCAACGGCGGCGGAAGCGCCGGCGATTGCGATAAAAATACCGGCGAAAACGGCGAGAACAAACATCTTTGCGGCGGGAAGCTTTGCTTTATTGGTGCCGACAGTGACATAAGTGGCTGCGATCTGGGCAGGTGCTTGCATGATAGATACCCCTCTGTACATTATTAGCATTTGTAAACGAATGCTTAACTTTATTTTAACATAGTGTATTATGTGCGGCAAGAACGGACATTTGTTGTACCGGAAAAAGTACATGCGGCACTGATGGCGCTGTCCTTTGGAATCTGCCGCCCTGTCCTGTCCGGCGTCCCGGGGCGCCGGACAGGACAGGGCGGCAGACACCGGAAGGCAGTATCAACAGGCCCCGGAGATCAGCACCGGAAGACCTCAGAGGACAGCGCCGGAGAACAAAAGGCCGGAGGACACGATGCAGTGACCGGCGGGCATTGCAATCTTTGTCCGATCCGGATATAATGATTGCAATGGAAATTTGGGCGGCTGTGTCCGGATGAAAAGGGCGGCGACAGAGAAAAGAGGAGAAGAGACAGGAATGTTCTGGAAGAAGAAGGAAGCGGCGGTGCAAACGTTTGACCGGGAAAAAGAGATTCCGGTGATTAGAAGCAGCATCTGCACCGGAGAGCAGGTTGCCGGTTTTAAAGATAAAAACAGCGGACATTTCCGGGAGATTATGTGCATTCGTTCCCAGGCTGACAGGGACCGTTTTCTGTCGGATTACGGAATCGGGGAAGCGGAAATCAGAAAGGAATGGTAGCGGGAATGGAAAAGATGACTTTGCTTTACGGCACGGGAAACGCCGGGAAGCTTGCGCTGATGAAGAGATATCTGGCGGATATGGAGAATCTGGAAATTATCGGATTAAAGGATCTGCCGAATGCATGGGAAGAGCCCAAAGAGAGCGGGAAGGATCCGCTGGAGAATGCGCGCCAAAAGGCGCTGTGCTACTACCGGACCTGTCATATGCCCGTGTTTTCCGAGGACAGCGGGCTTTTTATCGAAGGATTATCGGACGAAGAGCAGCCCGGGGGTCATGTCCGGCGTGTGGGCGGGAAGAATCTGACGGATGAAGAAATGCGGGCGCACTATAAAGGAATTGCGCAGCGTTTCGGCGGAAAATGCACGGCGCAGTACAGAAACGCGATCTGCCTTGTTTTTTCGGAGGAGGAGGTTTATACCGGTCAGGAAGAAGATTTAAACTGGGAAAAATTTTACCTGACGACGGACGAGCGGCCGCAGAAGGTGGAGGGATTTCCGCTGGATGCGATCAGTGTATATAGGAAAAGCGGGCGGCATTTTTACGATGATGGTCAGGAATGCGGCGTGGAAGAAGACGGGAGCGGTGTGGTACGTTTTTTTCAGGCTGCATTGGAGGCGCATGAAAAACGGAAAACCGACCTGAATGCGGAAAAGAGGTTCGGCGCGGCAGAGGAGAAACGGGAATGACACGACGGTTGTACTATGAAGACGCTTATAGAAAAGAGTTTGACGCGCAGGTGATAAGCTGCCGGGAGGCGGAGGGCGGCTTTGAAGTGATTCTGGATCAGACCGTGTTTTATCCGGAAGGCGGCGGGCAGCCCTGCGATCTGGGAATCCTGATTTGTGAAGAGGCACGGGAAGAGGCGCAAAAAGACGTGCGGGAAGACGCGGCGGGCGGGCAGGTATCCGTGCTGGACGTGCAGGACGGCGGCGACGAGGTGCGGCATTTTTGCGACAGGCCGCTGCAGAAAGGGATGCGGGTGCACGGAAAAATAGACTGGACAAGAAGGCTTACGCACATGCGGGAGCATTCCGGAGAGCATATCATTTCCGGAATCATCTGTAAGAGTCATGGTTACTCCAATATCGGTTTTCATATGGGAAAGGAATTTGTGACCATTGACTTTAACGGCATGCTGACGGAGGAAGAGATCGCGGAGGCCCAAAAGGCGGCCAATGCAAAGGTTTTGGAGAACGTGGAAATTCTGGCGGAGTATCCCGACGCCGAAACGCTGCAGACGATGGAGTATCGCAGCAAAAAGGAACTGGACGGCGCGATCCGCATTGTGACGGTGCCGGGCGCGGACTGTTGCGCCTGCTGCGGAACCCATGTGAAGCGCACCGGGGAAATCGGGCCGATCAGGGTGATCGGCACGGAGCATTATAAAAACGGAATCCGATTAAATATTTTGATCGGGGAAAAGGCACTGGCGGATTATGCACAGAAATCGGAAAATACGAAAAAGATATCCACATTGCTGTCGGTAAAACCGGAAAATACGGCGGAGGCTGTGGATAAGCTGCTGAATTCTTTCAATTGTCTGAAGCTGGAATACGGCGCGCTGAAGATGCAGCTTTTGGAGCAGAAGGTGGAAGCGATCGGGACGGGAGAAAAATCGGTCGTGCTGTTTGAACGGGATCTAAGTCCCACGGATGTGCGCAAACTGGCAGACCGTCTGCAGGAAAAAGCGGAATTTTCGGCCGTTTTTAGCGGGGACGATGCGGAAGGCTATAAATATGTGATAATCAGCAGTAAGCTGGATGTAGCGGCCTTTGGAAAAGAACTGAACCGGGCGTTAAACGGCCGGGGAGGCGGGAGAAATCCCATGATTCAGGGCTCCGCTTTGGCATCCCGCAGGGAAATAGAAGCATTTTTGAAGGAGAAGGAACTTTTATGAATGATCCGTGAAAGATCCGTCAAAGAGCATAAAGCGCATGGCGGTATTTGGCGGAAAATGCGGAAAAAAGGGTTTTGAAACATGCTGTCTGCATATGGTATGAATAAAAGACCACAGCAGGGATAGCATGGGAAATGCAGTGTTATATGCGGCCTGCGGTACCGGCTTTACTTTTCTGATGACGGTGCTGGGGGCCGCAGTTGTTTTTATTCTGAAAAAAGATCTGAATCCCAAAATTGAAAGGGCGTTTATGGGATTTGCCGCCGGTGTGATGCTGGCGGCGTCGGTCTGGTCGCTTTTGATTCCGGCCATGGAAGACGCCAGAATATTTTCGGGCCCTGACTGGCTGCCGGTGGCAGCCGGATTTGCCGCGGGCGGAATTTTTCTGTTTGCCATGGATCGGACGATTGTCCGATGGTTTGAAAAAATGGGAGAGGAAAGGCGCTTTTTCGGCATGAAAAAGAGTACGACGCTTTTGCTGGCGGCAATCGCGCTTCACAACATTCCGCAGGGCATGGCGACGGGGCTGGCGTTTCTGATGGCGGTACAGGGAAGCGGACGGCAGGTGTTAGCGGCGGCGGTAGTGCTGGCGCTCGGCATCGGCATTCAGAATCTGCCCGAAGGAAGCGCGGTTGCCATGCCGATCCGCAGAGACGGCATTGACAGGAAGCGCGCGTTTTTCATCAGCGCGGGCGCGGGAATTTTAGAACCGCTGTGCGGAATCTCCGTTGCGGCGCTGGGAGGAAATGCAGGGACGATCATGCCCTGGCTTCTGGCTTTCGCGGCGGGCGCAATGATTTATGTGATAGCGGAGGAACTGATCCCGGAAGCGACGGGGAAGGACAACGACCGCTTCGGCGTTTTCGGGGTGATGATCGGCTTTCTGATTATGATGGTGCTGGATGTGGCTCTGGGGTAAGGAAAATAAGGAAGGCGCGCAGCGGTTTGGGCAGATCCCGGCAGCGGCGCGCCTTTTGGCTGTACGGAAGGAGAACTGGTAAGGCTGTACAGAAGGAAAAAAGGCAAGTTTAATAATAAAAATAAAAGACCGACCGTCAGAAAAAGTAATTTACGCCAAAAAAAATGGGAAAAGTGTTAAAAAATTGCACATTTTATAGAAACTGTATGATTTTATCACTTTCCTGAATCGGTTACAATTGTCTCATCTTGATAAAGATGTGTCAAAACATTTATTAAAAAAAGAGGAAAGGAAAGAGGGTTATGAAGAGAAAAGTTTTATCTGTATTACTTGCGGCGGTTATGACATTGAGTCTGGCTGCATGCGGCAGCACAGCGGCGACTGACGGCCAATCGACGGATACGGCGGCAGCTGCGGAGGATAGCACAGGGGGAGAGGCGTCTGATGAAACTGTGAGCGGAGAAAAAGTTGTGAATGTGGGCCTGGGCGGTTCCGTAACAGATGTTTCTCCCTACAAAGCGCCGGACGTGATTGGATATCCGATTCAGTTTACGATGTATGAGACGCTGTTTACGACTTCCGGCGTCAGCAGTCAGGAAACGCTGCCTGTTGTGGGAAAATCCTGGGAATGGATCGACGATACCACAGTCTCGATTGAAATCTTTGATTATGTACATGATGTTGACGGAAATCCGATCACAGCGGCCGATGTGGTGTTTGACTACGAGACACAGAAAGCGGCGGCAACTCAGACGGATACGGCATATATTGAAAGCGTCACGGCGACGGGGGATTACACATTGGAACTGAAGCTGACAGAAGCGAGCGAATCCACGCTGATTAAGCTGCTGACCCATGTCAATATCGTAAATCAGGCCGCTTACGAAGCGGATCCCGAGACAACGCCCGGAACAACGGCTTATAAACTGACTTCCTACACAAGCGGTTCGGAGTTCGTATATGAAAAGACCGGCAATTACTGGCAGACGGAAGAACTGACGGTGTACAGTTCTCAGGCGAATGTGGACAAGGTTGTGTTCCAGTGCATTCCGGAAAAAACCCAGATGACCATCGCGCTGGAGACCGGCGAAATTCAGATGGCAGTCGGCGTTGACGGCATGGAAGCGCTCAGATTTGACGAGGGCGGAGAAAATGAAGAAGGCTTTACGGTGGACAGCAACAGCGGATCTTTCTCCAATACCTTTATCTTTAATGTGACAGAGGATTCCCTCTGCAAGGATGAAAACTTAAGAAAAGCGATTCTCTACGGTATTGACCGCGATGCGATCGTCAGCATCATTTTAAGCGGCGCGGGCGTGGTGGCAAAGGATATGGCGTCCGATCAGCTTGCGGGCTATAACGAAGAGTGGCTGAATGAAGATTATTATTCCTATGATGCGGACAAGGCGGCGGAATTTCTGGCACAGAGCAGTTATAACGGCGAAACGCTGCGTCTGGAAAGCGATTCCAGCAACGGCGCGCTTCTGGAACTGATTCAGACACAGCTTGGCGCGATCGGCATCAAAGTGGAAATCCAGACCTTTGAAAATGCGCTGTGGCAGGAAGAAAAGGTGGCGGGCACCGGCGAAAGCAACTGGGATATGTGCGTTGACGGCGTAGGCGGCTCTCTGGTAACGAATACCTGGAAGGTGAAATTCAATCCAGACAATTTCTCCACCGGTCTTCCGCAGAACGGAAGCACGGATACAGAGCTGGTAGATCTGCTGCTGCAGGCAGCTTCCACGCAGGATCCCGCAGACCTGGATGCGTTCCATGATTATGTGGTGGATAACGCATATGCGATCGGACTTTATGCGCCTGCGGATAAATGCGTGACGGTTGATACAATTTCTGATATCTGTTACAACCATATGGGCTATGTGGTGCCCTGCGCGAGCAATTTTGACGCATATCAATAAAAAGCAGGCAGAGCTTTGAGGATACAGTATGGTGTCAATGTAACGTCAGAAACTTTGCATTGACACCATTTTGACATGATTGACAGAAAGAAACAGAGGTTTTTGCATGGTTAAGTATACAGTAAAAAGACTGCTTCTGATGATCCCGGTGGTGCTGGGCGTGACCATACTGATCTTTTTGCTGCTCAGCCTGGTGCCCGGCGATCCGGCGAAGCTGGTTTTGGGAAATGAAGCTACCGTGGAAATGGTGGAAATGAAACGAAGCGAGATGGGACTGGATAAGCCCCTGATCGTCCGGATGCTGACTTATATGAAGGATGTTTTTCTGCGTCTGGATTTCGGAACTTCTTATTACAATACAACTCCGATTATCAACGAGATTACGGCGCGTCTGCCCCGGACCATGACGATTGCAGGGTTTGGCATACTTCTTACGACGATTCTGGGCATTCCCCTGGGCATATTGGCGGCGGTAAATCAGAACGGGATACCGGACCGCATCTGCATGATTCTTTCCATGATCGGCGTAGCGCTTCCGGAGTTTTGTGTGGCAATGGTTCTGGTGACGATTTTCTCTTCTAAGCTGGGATGGCTGCCGCCGTATGGCGTAAAGACATGGACCTGTTATATCATGCCGGTGATTGCGGTCGGGCTAAACAGCATGGCGGGGCTGGCGAGAAACTGCCGCAACTGTACGCTGGAAGCGATCCGGTCGGATTATGTGACAACGGCGCGTTCCAAGGGCGTGAAGGAGTGGAAGGTAATTCTTCATCATGTGCTGCCCAACTCCCTGATCCCCGTAGTCACCAGTCTGGGAACGTCCTTCGCCAACATGATGGGCGGCGCGATCGTGATTGAAAATGTGTTTTCCATTCCCGGCATGGGACAGTATATTGTGACGGCAATCAACAGCCGCGATTACAATGTGATTCAGGGCAGCGTGATCGTGCTGGCGATCATTTTCAGTCTGATTATTCTGCTGATCGATTTGATTTACGCTTATATTGATCCGAGAATCAAGGCCCAGTATGTGGGAACGGGAAGGAGGAAAAAGACGCAATGAGCACAGCAAAAGCTTCTTTAGGGCAAAAGAGAAAAAAACAGAGCCAGTTTCTTGCGATTTTAAAGAGGCTGGGACGCAATAAGCTTTCCGTAGCGGGCGGCGTCATCCTGATCCTCATCATACTCGCCGCGATCTTTGCGCCGGTTCTTACCCCGTATTCCTACGACACAATGGATTCCGCGCATATTCTGGAAGGACCGTCCAGGCTGCATATCTGCGGGACGGACAATCTGGGAAGAGATATTTTCTGCCGCCTGTTATACGGCGCGCGATACTCTCTGGCGCTGGGTTTTGTTTCCGTCATTGTTTCTCAGTTTTTCGGCGTTATCATCGGGTCGGTGGTCGGCTATTACGGCGGCGTGCTGGAAGATGTGGTGATGCGTATTCTCGACGTAATCCAGTCCATTCCCGGAACGCTTTTAACCATTACGGTGGCGACCGTATTCGGCTCCGGTTTCGGCAATACGATTCTCGCGCTGGCCATCAGCCATATCCCAGGGAGCGCCCGCAATACCAGAGCGCTGGTGCTGTCCGTGCGCAAGAATGAGTATCTGGAGGCGGCGGACGCCTGCAACTGCAGCGACGTAAGAAAAATTACGACGCACATTCTGCCGAACATTGTTTCCTATATGATTGTCAGCTTTATTACGGCCACGGCCTATACGATTCTGCAGGCGGCCAGCTTAAGTTATATCGGGTTGGGCGTGCAGCCGCCGACGCCGGAATGGGGCGCGCTTCTGACAAACGCAAGAGACTATATGAGAGATTATACCTATATGCTGATTTTCCCGTGCATATTTATCGCATTGACGGTGTTGTCTTTGAATCTGCTGGGCGACGGTCTGAGGGATGCAATGGATCCGAAGATGAAGAAATAGAAATGAGGTTGAGGATCGTATGAGTGAGAATAAGAACAGATTTCTTTCCGTGGAAGATCTGGTCGTAGAATATACGTCGGACGGTGAGGTTGTCCATGCGGTAAACGGCGTCAGCTTCCATTTGGAGAAAGGAAAAACGCTGGGACTGGTCGGGGAGACCGGCGCAGGAAAAACGACGATTGCAAAGGCGATCATGAGAATTCTGCAGGAGCCGCCCGCATCCATAAAGGGCGGAAAGATTCTGCTGGACGGCGTGGATCTGCTGAAGCTGGATAAAAAGGAAATGTACGGAATCAGAGGCGGCAAAATTTCCATGATCTTTCAGGATCCCATGACTTCTTTAAATCCCGTACATAAGGTGGGAGAGCAGATTGCGGAGGTTGTCAGAATCCATAATCCCGAAATGAACAAGGCGCAGGCCAGACAGCGCGCCGTCGAGATGCTGGAACGGGTGGGAATTCCCGCAGAACGCTATTCGGAGTATCCGCATCAGTTTTCAGGAGGGATGAAGCAGCGCGTCGTCATTGCAATGGCGCTGGCCTGTAATCCGGAGCTGCTGCTGGCGGATGAGCCGACTTCCGCATTGGATGTGACCATTCAGGCAGAAGTGCTGGCGATGATAAAGAAGCTGCGCGACGAGTTTGATACCGCCATGATTATGATAACGCATGATCTGGGAATCGTGGCGCAGGTATGCGACGATGTGGCGATTGTATATGCAGGAGAAATTGTGGAGTACGGAACCAAAGAAGAAATTTATACGCACCGGTTTCACCCATATACGGCGGGACTGTTCGGGGCGATTCCGCAGTTGGACGTCCGCGTGGAACGGTTGAGCGCGATCAAAGGGCTTCCGCCGGATCCGACCAATTTGCCGGAGGGCTGTCATTTTCATCCGAGATGTCCGTATGCCACAGAGGAATGCAAAAAAGGAAAAATTCCGTTTGCCCAGGTTCGTCCCGGACATTTCTGCAGATGTGTGCATCCGGAAGAAGGGAGGATCATGTAAATGGAAAATTTGATAGAAGTCCGTCATCTGAAAAAATACTTCAAGACCGGAGGCGGCATGCTGCATGCGGTGGATGACGTGAGTTTCGGAATCCCCCGGGGCGCGACCATGGGCGTGGTGGGAGAATCGGGCTGCGGCAAGTCCACGCTGGGACGCACGATGATTCATCTGCTGGAAAGCACGGACGGGCAGATTTTGTTTGAGGGAAAGGACGTTACCAATATTTCCCGGTCGGAGCTTCATAAATTCCGGGAGAAGGCGACCATCATTTTCCAGGATCCCTATTCTTCCCTGGATCCCCGTTTTACCGTGGAGAAAATCATCCGTGAACCGCTGGTAATCAGCAGGAAATTCTCAAAGGGAGAAATCGAAGAGAAGGTGGATGAGCTGATGGAGATGGTGGGCATCGATCCGAGACTGGCCATGTCCTATCCCCACGAACTGGATGGAGGACGCCGGCAGCGAATCGGGATTGCCCGCGCGCTCGCGCTGGATCCGAAGTTCATCGTATGCGACGAACCGGTATCGGCGCTGGATGTGTCGATTCAGGCTCAGGTGCTGAATCTGCTTCAGGACCTGCAGAAGTCCAGAAATCTGACTTATATGTTCGTTACGCATAACATGTCGGTGGTCCGCCATATTTCCGATCATATCTGCGTGATGTATCTGGGACAGCTGGTGGAAACGGCGGAAACAGAAGAAGTGTTTGAAAAGCCGTATCATCCGTATACGAAAGCGCTGCTGTCCGCCATTCCGTCCAGCGATATTCATAAAAAAATGGAACGGATTCAGATGAAAGGAGAAATTAACTCTCCGATTGATCCCAAACCCGGCTGCCGTTTTGCCACAAGATGTCCGTTTGCGACGGCGGACTGCCAGCAGCCGCAGGGGCTGACGGAAGTGGAAAAGGGACATTTTGTGTCCTGCTGCAGGGTGAAGGAACTCAACGGCTTAAGTTAGGAGGAAAATGAGATGGGCAAGTTGATGGTTGGCACTGCGAAGGTGTGCATTACGCCTCCCGCGGACGCGTTTCCCTATCCGGGACCGGCGTATCTGGGAGGGGGAGTTGAAATTGACGGCGTTTACTTTGATATTTATGTTCGTATGATCGCCCTTTCAAACGGAGAAGAAACCTTTCTGTTCGGCTCCTTTGAAGAAAGCAACGGTACGGACGCCTTAAAGGACGCCGTTACCGAAAAGTACGGCATTCCCTATCAGAATCAAATGTACTGCCAGATCCACAATCACGGCGGCGTGCAGACGACGACCGTGGTTAAGGAAGGAAGAGGACAGAAAAAAAATCATCAGTATACGGAAGTGCAGAAACGCATGGGCCAAATGATTTTTGAGAAAGGACTGGAAGCCGCCGGAGCAGCGCTTGCCAATATGGTCCCCGCGAAATGGGGATTCGGCACGGGAAGAAGCTATATCAATGTCAATCGGGACTATCCCAACGACGACGGTTATTTTTCGCAGATCGATTATTATGACGGCGATTCGGACAAAACGTTATCGGTGCTGAAGTTTACGGATGAACAGGATCAGCTGATCGCGGCTGTTTTAAATTACAGCGCGCATGCGATCACAACCATCGGCGCAACCGATCTGGACGGCAAATATAAGGTTTCCGGAGACTTTCCCGGCTTTACGTGCGATTATCTGGAAAAAGAATATCCCGGTTCCGTTGTGATGTGGACATCCGGGGCGGCGGGGGACCAGAATGCGATCTGCTGTTTTAACGGGGAAAAGCATTATTCCGAAAACTGCAGCGTTTCTATAAACCGGATGATTCCGGACGGTTATCAGTATGCTTATTCCCAGAATCTGGGGGAACGTCACGCTGTGGATGCGGATCAGGTAATCAGAAAAATTGTCTGTCATGACGGAATGACAATGAAGTCCGCCTGCACCGATGTGTACGTGCCGCAGCAGGAGGCGCCCGCAGGAACGAACTTCTGGCTGAATATCGCGCTTGCGCAGAACAATGTCAGCGTTGTGGAAAAGCTGGCGCCCGAAATGGTTCAGAACGGAAAAATTGTCGGCCGCAGCATTGAAGAGTATCAGCGCGTGGAAAAGGACGAGGATTGCGAAATGCAGCTTTTTGTGCTCGGGGATCTGGCGATCGTAACGGTGGCGGCCGAACTTTATGTGAATCTGGGGAAAGCGATTAAAGAGGCCTGCCCGCTGAAAAAAGTATTCGTCATCACGGTGGCCGGCGGTCATGGAAACCGCATCGGTTATGTGCAGGATACGGGCAGCAATACCCATAAGACCTTTCAGCATTTCGGGGAAGCCTATCCATGCGATTCCAATAAGATTTTCACGGACGGTCTGCAGAAGCTGGCGGAAAAGATTTATTATGAAAAATGACGGTGAGAAAGGCGCGTGAAAACTGTGAAAGGAAAAGAACGCATTCCGGAAAATGACAAAACGGAAGAGATGAGGGCGGAGGAACAAAAGCTCCCCCTGTTTGCAACGCAGAGAGGAAGGATGCTGTCCGCGTTGCTGATGTTTCTGATTCTCGCAGTTTTTTCCGCGCTTTTTTGGTCGGGAAAAGGAGGAACCATCACCTTTCAGATGGATCAGGAGATGCTGGGAATTGTCTGTCAAAACAGGGATCCCGTTTTTGTTTCCTATGAGGATATCCGGCAGGTGGAACTGATCGACGGATTTGAAACGGGAACCGCGCTGGAAGCATCCGATTGGGACAGCGGATGGTGCGGCGTGTATGAAAATGAAGAATACGGCGTTTATACGCTATACGCGTACAGCGGCACAGGCGAATATATCGTCGTCCGTTATGACGGCGGCGTGCTGGTTTTCAATCTGAAAAAGACAAAGGATACACAAAAAACATACCGGGAATTGCTGGAAGTGATGGGATAAGACAGGATGGTGGAAAAGAATTTCTTTTGTCAGTTAAAAGACGGAAGAGACGTTTACAGTTATCGAATCACAAATTGTCATGGCGAATATGCGGAGCTGCTGGATTACGGCGCTTCCATTCATGCGGTTGTGGTGCGGGATAAGGATGGAAATTTGGGCGACGTTGTTCTCGGCGCCGGCAGGGACCGGTTGGAGACATGTACCTATGAGGGCGGTACGATTGGCAGATGTGCAAATCGTATCGCTTATGGCCGTTATGAGGCGAATGGAAAAATGATCCAATTGGAACAAAACTGCTTCGGCCATTTTCTGCACGGCGCCGGCGGAAATTATGCGCATAAGCTTTTTCACGGCGAAATGCGGGAAGAAGAAAACAAGGTGATTTTTTATTGGCACGACAGCGGGGAGGGCGGCTTCGACTGCGGCGCGGACGCAGCTTTTTCCTTTTCCTTCGACGACGAAGGGAATCTGGCATTGGAACTGACAATGACGGGAGAAGATACGACAGTGTTAAATCCCACGAATCACGCTTATTTTAATTTATCCGAAACCGGCGACGCAAGAGATCATACCCTGTGGATTGCTGCAAATCGGCGGACGTCGAGAGGAGAAGCGGGACTGCCTGACGGCGGCGGCATAAGCGTGGAAAATTCGCCGGCGGATTTCACGAAAGAGAGAACGATCCGGGAGGCGATGTCGTCGGATCCGGACGGATATTTTCAAAAAGCCGTGCCTTCCTATGATGAATTCTATTTGATGGACGGCAGGAAATGGCGTCATGCGGCGACGCTGCGCTGCCCGGCAAACGGACGCGCCATGGAGGTGTTTACGGACATGCCATGCCTGGTACTTTTTGTGTCGGGAGACCGCAGGGTAGAGCAGGGAAAAGACGGCCGGATTTATGAAGGTTACTGCGCGGTTTGTCTGGAAACCGGATTCGTGCCAAACGCCGTAAACTGCCCGGAGTATGATTCCCCGCTTTTTCAAAAAGGAGAAACGCTGACCGCGAAAACAACGTACCATTTCTTTACAGAGGATAGATTTGCTTGATCCATACTACCGTATTCTGTTATAATTGGTTTTAGCGGAATGGAGTGGATTTCATGGAAAGATTAGTGAAACTGATTATAGCGGATGACGAACCGTTTATCTGCGGAATGCTGGAGAAATTGATTGATTTTGAAGCTCTGGGCATAGAACTTGCTGCCTGCGCGAACGACGGAGAAACGTTGCTTAATAAGATTGAGCAGCTTCGGCCGGATATTGTGCTGACCGATATTTCCATGCCCAAAAAGGACGGACTGGAAGTGATCCGCCTGACGCGAGAGAAGGAAATCCCCTGCCGGTTTATCATCATCAGCGGCTATCGGCAGTTTGAGTACGCGTATAACGCGCTGAAATACGAGGTGGACGATTATTTGCTGAAGCCGGTGGAGGGACAGGAGCTCAACAGAGTGCTGTTAAAACTCTGTACGGGCATCCGCCGGCAGGATCTGCCGGATGAAGAGAAGGAAAATTCCGAATTATACGCTTATCTGATTGAAAAGGCGACGCATGAGGAACTCAAAAGCAGCGCGCTTTCTCTGGAAGAGATTAACGGGACGTTTCATACCACGTTTCAAAAGGGGTGGTATCGCCTGCTGTTTTTAAAGCTGGACTTTACCCGGAATGAAGGGCAGGTGAAGGAGGACGTCTCATCGGTCATCAATAAGCTGCGGGATCTGACCGGAAATTTTTTCACTCCGCTGTGCTATGAGGTGATTATGTCGGAAAAGCGGGACGGCGTCATGTGCCTGCTCAATTATGCGGAAACGGCGGATAAGGAGATCAGAAAGCAGATCAATGCGCTTTTCATAGAAGCGAAAAACGTGGCCGATTTATTCTATGGCTTCCATCTAACGCTTTGCGTCGGGAAGGCGGTGGACCGGCCGTACCGTCTGGAAGAGACGAAACAGTCCTGCCGCAGGGCCAGTTGGGTCCGCATGCATTATGGTCTTAACCGGATTATTTATGCGGAGCAGATTGAAGAGGGCGACGCGGCGGGATTTACCGGCCGTTTTAGGGAAATACAGGAGAATCTGGAAAAGGCTTTTGTTTCCATGAATATAGAGAGCATGGAGGAACAGATCGGAAAAATTTTCGATCTGCCGGCGCCGGTGCTGTGCAGTACCGCCGCCATGCAGTTTGTCCGGGAGATCGTGGGGCGGTTTGCAGAGATTTACGGAAAAGTTACCAAAGCGGCGAATACGGATACGATCTGTCGTCAGATATTTTCAAGACTGCATCAGCAGATGGATTTTAAAAGTTACCGGCAGGAACTCACAGCATGTCTGCGCGTCTATATGACGGAAATGGCGCAGGCGGTCAGTGAAAAAAACGGAAAGCAGATCCGGCAGATTTATGCGTATATTGAACAGCACTATGCGGAACATCTCAGTCTGGAAAGCATGGCCGGTATCGTGAACCTCAGTCCGGTCTATTTTTCCAATCTGTTCAAGAAAGAATCCGGACAGAACTTCACGGAATATCTGACCGCTTACCGGATGAAAAAGGCGAAGGAGTTTCTGCGCACCGGCGATATGAATATCAATGAAATCGCCTGCGCGCTGGGTTACGCCGACGCGCGCTATTTCAGCAAGGTGTTTAAGAAGGAAGTCGGGGTGAAACCGACGGATTATCGAAAAATTTACGGGTGAAGACAGCTGTGAAGAAGAGAAGGTTTTTTACCGAAGAGGAACTGAACCGTATGATAGAGGAGCAGGTGGCCCGTGCGCTGGAGAAGGAAAACCATGAGTTTGAAAGAGAGATGCTCTTAAAACAGGCGAATCTCGCCACGCTGCAAAGCCAGATCAATCCGCATTTCCTCTACAATACGCTGGAATGTATCCGGGGGATGGCCCTGTTGAACGATCAGGAGGATATTGCCAATATCGCCTGGTCCCTTTCCCGTTTTTTCCGTTACAGCATCAGCGGTACCAGCGATACGGTAAGTTTAAGCGAGGAACTGGAAAATGTCCGCTATTATACGACCATACAGAATTATCGTTTCCGGGATCGCTTTGCGGTGGTGATCGAAAGCGATCCGGCAATTGAAGACGCCATGCTGCCGAAGATGACGCTGCAGCCGGTGATGGAAAATGCAATTCTTCACGGACTGGCGGATGTTCTGGAAGGCGGTCGCATTACCGTGAAAACCGGGCGGATCAACAGCAATGTACGGATTCTGATTTCCGATAACGGATGCGGGATGACGCCGGAACAGCTTGACGCGCTGGTCCGCAGGATTCATGAGGGAAAAGCGAAGGAAGGAGAAGAAGGCCGCCATACCGGGATCGGCATGCGGAATGTGGATCGGAGATTGAAACTGCATTTCGGGCCGGAGTATGGGATTTCTATCTATAGCTGCAAGGATATCGGAACGGATGTGGAGATCCGGATTCCCTACCGGCCTTTTGTGATGAAATGACAGAGGAAGTGTTCCGCGCAGTCAATATCAATGTGCCGAATGATAAAGGGCACGGACTTGTCAATCTGAGCCTGTCGATTGAGAAAGGGGAGATTCTCGGCATTTACGGCAACCGGTATGCCGGGCGCAATAAGCTGATCCGGCTGATTATGGGAGAAATCGTGCCGGAATCGGGCTATCTTTTCTGGGGAAACGCCCCATCGAAGCAGGATATCAGGATTGCGACGATAACCAGGGACTCTGTTTTGATCGACGAACTGACAATCTGGGAAAATATGGCGATTTTGTGGGGAGAGAAGACGCCGGGAATTCAGAAGATGAAAAAACTCACCGCGGTATTTCTGGAAGATTATGGTTTTGAGTTTTGCTTAAACGACAGCGTACGGTCTCTCAGTCAGATGGAAAAACTGGAACTGGAAGTTTTGATGGCACATCAGAGGCACACGAAAATTTTATTGATTGACGGAACGGATATTGAAGGGATGACGGCGGAATACGAACGGCTGAAAAAACTGCTGACCCGTTTCAAGCAGGAGGGAATGTCGATCGTTTATATCAATTATCAGATGGCGCCGGTTTCTTTTCTGGCGGACCGGATTGCGATTTTGTATCAGGGAAGGATTCTGAAAATCCTGGACAAGGATCAAACATCCCAGGCGGAACTGGAAGGGATTTTATCCGGGCTGTACGCCGAGGAAAAGCTGGAACCCGGAAAATGCAGCGCTTCCCGGGAAGAGATTTTGTCCGTGAAAAATCTGAATATCGGTTTGTCAAAGTCGCTATCCCTCACGATCAACCGGGGAGAATTTTTAACCGTAATCACGCCCAGACTGGAATTGTTTTCGGTTTTGCAGGCTCGCATCGCGCAGGGAGAGCAGGCGGAAAACTGTTCTTTTTTTTATCAGGGAATTCCCAGGAAGAGGCTGCATGATGACAAAGAGATTTTTTTCCTGAATACGCTTTATCTGGACAGGCTGTTGGAGGAACTGTCTCCGTTGGAGAATCTGTGCCTGGGAATGTATGAAAAATTTTCGTTTCTGGGGATACGGCGACGGCAGATGCTCAAATGCCTGGAACAGGAATTTTACGACTGGTACGGCCACGAGGGGATGCTGCGGGAAAAGAACTGCAGCGCGCTGTACAGAAAAGACAGAATTGCGATCAATCTGTTTCGGCTGCGCCTTTTAAAGTCGAAGGTAATCATCTGCAATGATTTGAGCATTCATAATGATTTTGTAACCTACCGGATGGTAAAAAACTGTCTGGCAAAGCTGCAGGAGAGAGGGACTGCCGTATGTATGATTACAGGAGATATGACTTATAACGACGAAATGGTACAGCGGTATCTTTTTCTGGATCCGATCTATGGATAAATGCTGAGATGGATGCAGACTGTTTGCGGGGGCCTTATGGAACAAATCAGAAATTGGAAGAAAAAATGGAGCAGACGGGAATATTGGGAAAAATACATTGTTTTACTCCTGTTTATAATCGGCTGTGCGGTCATGCTCAATATCCGGTCGGATCTTTTTCCGACAGGTCTGAATCTGAAACAGATCGTGCTGGGAGATACCGCGCTGATGATCGTGGTTCTCGGAATCTCCTATGTGATGATTGTAGGAGGAATCGATCTGTCGGTGGGATATCAGATTTCGCTGGTATCGGCGGTAATTGCGATGCTGTCGATGCGGGAACTGCCGGACTGGGCGGTGATTCTGGGCGCGCTGGCGGTGGGGATGCTGTGCGGCCTGTTAAACGGCATACTGGTTGCATTTCTGGACATTGTGCCTTTTGCGGCGACAATTGCAACGCAGATTATTTTCCGCGGGCTGTCTTATTATATTTCCAAGGGCAGAATGATCGCCAACATATCGGATACGGTGAGAGCCGTTACGAAGCGGGAATGGCTGGGAATCAGAGGGGATCTGTGGCTGGCTCTTCTGGCAATTGCGCTGTTTGTCGGCATCATGCGGTTTTCCTTTCCCGGAACCTATATGAGAGCGGTGGGCCTGGCGGAGGAAGCGGCAGGAAGGGCCGGAATCAAGGTGAAGAAGGTGAAATGCTTTGCCTATTGCCTGGCAGGTCTGCTTTATGCGACCGCCGCTGTTATTCTGACGTCGGTCCGGGGATATGCGGGCAGTGAAATCGGCGTTGGTATGGAGATTACGGGAATTGCCGCCGCTTATATCGGCGGCGTGTTAAGCCAGGCCAAAAAGCCGAGCATAATCCGGCTGATTTTCGGCGTGCTGATGGTCGGCACGATTGAAAGTCTTGTGCCGAAGGTGGAAATTCTTTCCTATCTGAAATATCTGATAATGGGATTGCTGCTGATTGTTGTGATGGGAATTCATAAAAAGAGAAATCAATAAAAATAAATAGGATATCCTCCTATTAGATCCACTCGCCGTTTTGGGCAGTCCAATTGCCTGCAAAGGCTTTACCTTCTACCGCGGCTGTAAATGGTTTTGTCAGGAAAGCTTTTATTGTTTTCAATACGGTACTGTAATCATCAGTTTTGGTGTCAATCTTACGGATAAAAGCCTTCCACTTTTTCTGCATCGCCGCATCATCGTCGAAGTTCATAACCTGTTCAAACTGTTCTACCATGAAATTGTGCTCACGGTTTGCAAAGGTTTTTTTGAGTGCTTCGGTCAGCATCTTTCCCTTAAAATCAAACTTATTGGCAAGATAATAAATATCGTAATAGTCTTTCATACGGCTGGAAAGTAAATGGTATATAACTCGTCGACTTTCCTTCAACTCGATAATTCGAGATAATTG
>JAUNGC010000047.1 GCA_030524745.1 Eubacteriales bacterium
CCCCCCGACACCGTGCCGAAGGAGTAGAAAGACGACAACGCTCCAGCTGCCCACAAGGAAAATAAAGAAGCCAAGGGAGAAGACGAGCCCAAGGAGAATAAGGAAGCCAAAGCGGAGAACGAGCCGAAACCGGAAAAGGCGAATGAAAAAGAAAGCGCGCCTTCCCGGGACAACGACTATTACAGCGGTATGGGCTATTAAAGAACAGAGGAAAAAATATGAAATCAGTAGAAGTGTTTGACGGAAACGAACTGTATCAAATTCCTTTACAGTATCCGGTGAAGGAAGTGAAATGCGTATTGAAGGGAGACCTGCCGGACGGCAGGGATGCTTATATCCCCCTGGATGAAGAACTGCTGGGAAGACATATCATGGTGCTGGGCGGTATCGGTACCGGAAAAACAAACGCTTTTTTTCAGGTGATGGAACAATTGACCTGTACGATGACGGAAGATGATGTGATGATCCTTTTCGATACGAAGGGGGATTTTTACAAGCAGTTTTACCGTCCCGGCGATGTGGTGATCAGCAATGACCGGACTGCGACGGGCCCTGATGGAGCGGATTACTGGAACATTTTTCATGAAATCGAAAATGATGAGCACATGGAAGAGAATATTATCGAGATTTCAAAGATGCTGTTTCATAAAAAAATCGAGAGTTCCAGCCAGCCTTTCTTTCCGAATGCAGCAAAGGACATTTTTGCGGCGATCCTGACCCATTTTACCAGAAACAGGGGAACGCTGCGGGGAAATAATGCGGAACTGAGAAAATTTCTGGATGCTTCGCCGACAGCCGAGATCAGGGAGATCCTGAACAGCCATCCGGATATGAGAGCCATGACAAGCTACATTTCCGATGACCGGTCGCCGCAGACGCAAGGGGTAATGTCTGAACTGCAGCAGGTGGTCAGGGAAATATTTATCGGCAATTTCAGAAAGGAAGGCACGCTGTCCATCAGGGATCTGGTGCGAAAAAAGGGCGGAAAAATTATTTTTATCGAGTACGATCTGGGAATCGGCGAAATGTTGAGCCCGATTTACAGCATGATTTATGATCTGGCCATTAAGGAAGCGCTGTGCCGGAAAAAGAGCGAAGGAAACGTTTATTTCGTTACGGATGAATTCCGGCTGATTCCCAATCTTCAGCATATCGGGGATGCGGTTAATTTCGGGCGCAGCCTTGGCGTAAAATTTATGATCGGGATTCAGAATGTGGAGCAGTTGTATGAGGTTTACGGAGACAGCAAAGCGAGGAGCATCATGTCGGGCTTTCTCACCACGATTGCGTTCCGGGTGAACGATGAGACGTCCAGAAAATTTATCAAGGAACTGCATGGCGTCAACCGTAAAAAAGAAGTGTATATGGCGTCTGTGCAGGGCAGGGGTATTGTCGAGAATGTCAGAGATGCGAACGTGGTGGAAGACTGGGATATCATCCGCCTGGGTCTGGGCGAGGCAATTATCGGTCTGCCGGGAATGCCGCCGTTTCAATTTCATTTCAAGAAAGCGTAGGAGGGAAGGGAGATGTTTTGTCATAATTGCGGCGCAAAGGTGGAAGACGGCGCCTTATTCTGTGGGGAGTGCGGCGCGAAGCTGAATGAGAAATATGAGCAGGAAAAAAAGAACGCGCCGGAAAACGCAAAAATAACGCCTGCTAAAAAAGCCAACCGCAATGGTGCGGCGGTCATTGTGATGGCGGTCATTATTGTTGCGCTGGCCGCGGTGATAGCAATTCTCGTATTCAGACCCGGAAAGGATGATGGAGACCGGGCGGATATAGGACCGGAGGCGGAAACCGTTTCAGAATCTGAGGAGACGCCGCCGGTACAGGTGCAGGAAGAAGAACCGGCCGGAGGGGAAGCAGCGGAAAATAACGGGGCTGCCAAAACGGAATCGATACGGATCGGAGACCGGTCTCAAACCACCGGAGACAGGGAAATAATGGAAAACGATCCGGAAGACGGGCAATATGTGTTGCCTGATAGTGATAAGCATTATCTTCAGGAAACGGATCTGGAAGGTCTGGGGGCGGAAGAACTGAAGCTTGCGCGCAACGAATTGTATGCCAGACACGGCAGAAGATTTAATGACGAAGCATTACAGACCTATTTTGAAGGGAAGGACTGGTATGAAGGAATTTACAGTCCGGAAGAGTTCCCGGAGGATCTTTTAAACGATATCGAGAAATACAACCGGGATTTGATTGTGGAATATGAGAAAAAGATGGGATACAGATGAGATGAAAAAAGGAATGAGAATTATGCTGGCGGCGGCAATCAGTCTTATTTTGCTGGCCGGATGCGGAAGTGAAAACGGTTCCGCGCAGGAAAGTCCTGCGGTATTGGCGGAAACGGCGGAGGCGGATACCGTTGCGGAATCGGATGCCGGAACGAAAACAGAGGAGTCGGGACCGGATGACGTTACGGAATCGGATGCGCAGGATTCAGACGGGGAAACTGCAAAGCAGGCTTTGGAGTCTGAAACATGGCAGGAAGAAACGGCGGAATTGCTTTCGGCCCATGAGCAGGAGACGGATTTGTCGGAAGTTGAGACGCAGAAGGTGCGCACGACGGATAAATTGAGGATCCGCAGGGAGCCGTCTGTGGAGGCTGACATTTATAAAACAGTGGAAGCCTTTGCGCAATTGGAAAGGATCGCCGATGACGGCGAATGGAGCAGGATTTTGCTGGACGGCGCGGTGTATTATGCGGCGAGCGCTTATCTGCAGGAAGTTCAGACCCGGGAGCCTGGCAGCGGGCCTCTGATTGTTATTGACGCAGGTCACCAGGCCAAAGGTAACTCCCAGACGGAGCCGGTAGGACCGGGAGCGGCGGAAGTGAAGGCGAAGGTCGCATCGGGGACGCAGGGGCGCGCCAGCGGTTTAAAAGAGTACGAGTTGACGCTGCAGGTATCTTTAAAGCTTGAGCAGGAACTGAAAGACAGGGGCTATCAGGTCATTATGGTGAGAACCACGAACGATGTGGATATCAGCAATAGCGAACGCGCTATGATTGCCAATGACGCCGGAGCGGATGCGCTGATAAGAATTCATGCCAACGGAAGTGAAAACAGCAGTGCAAACGGCATGATGACGATTTGCCAGACTGCGTCAAATCCTTATAACGGCGGGCTTTATGCGGAGAGCAGAAGATTATCGGAGGTGATTCTGGACGCCATGGTGAACGCGACCGGAGCGAAAAAAGAGCGCGTCTGGGAAACGGATACCATGAGCGGCATTAACTGGGCGCAGGTGCCCTGTACAATCATCGAAATGGGCTATATGACAAATGAACAGGAAGATCTTCTGATGGCCACAGAAGAGTATCAAATGAAAATTGTGATGGGAATAGCGGATGGGCTGGATTTGTTCTTCGGAGAATAGACCATTCGGAGCAGGGGGAAGGAGCAAAAGAAAAATGATATGTCCAAACTGTAAACATGAGGTGGAAGAGAACGCGCGCTTTTGCGGAGAGTGCGGCGCTCCGATCGCGCAGAGAAAATTTTGTCCGGAATGTGGGGCGGCGTTAAAGCCCGGCGAAATGGTATGCGCAAACTGCAGGACCGGGAAAAAAAGAAAAGTTCCGGGAATCACAGCGGCAGTTCTATTGATTGTATTGCTCGTATTGATAGCCGCCGCAGTCTTCGCGGGGATCAGGCTTATCGGTAAGCCGGGAGACGAAAAGACGGCCGGGACGGAACCCGTTATAGGGAGTGGTCCGGCTCAGGAGGAGACCGCGCAGAAGGAAGCGGAGCAGGAAGAAACCGAAGAACCGGAGATGCTTTTGGAAGAGGAACCGGAAGAGGCGTCCTCTCAGGAAACCAGATATGTGATACACGGGGAAGCGGGACAGAAGCCGGGAATCATTGAGGAAGAAGGGATTCACCGGTATGAATATGTGGTCAAAGACTGCACCTGGGAGGAAGCCTTTGAGGAAGCGCTTGCAAAAGGCGGTTATCTGGTCAGGATCAATTCGGAAGAAGAATATGATTTTATTCTGCAGGAAATCGAAGATTTGGATCTGAAAAAGGTGCACTTCTATCTGGGTGGACGCAGGGACGGAGACGGATTCTCTTATTATTGGGTGGATAAAAATAATGAATTGTACGGAGAAGCCCTGAATGGCAACGACGGAATCTGGTGTGCGGATGCCTGGCTGGATGGAGAGCCGAGTTTCCGGGACGGAGAGGTGGAGGAGAGATATCTCAATATTTTTTATTATCGTGCGCAGGACCGCTGGATATGGAATGACGTTTCAGGAGAGGTGATTGATATATACAGCGGCATGATAGGATATATCGTGGAATATGAATGACAAACGCCGGTGAAAACGGGAAAACAAATGCAAGAATATCTTGACAATCATCGGAAACCCGCTTAAAATGTAGAAAGTCAGAAAAGAATGATGTTGTTTGACATAGTTTAAAATCAGCAAAGACTATGACGAAGACAGTAGACAGTTGCCCAAAGTAACAGAGAGCCGGTGATGGTGGAAGACCGGTACGAGTAAGAACTGTTGAAAATCCCTTCTGAGTTGTGAAGCCCAACGATTTTGGCGCGGCATTCGGCACAGCGGCGGCAAGGCAGGCAGGAACCTGAGCGTGAGCGCCGGTCTGGTAGGCTTCAACGCAGTTTCCGGCGTTAAAGGAAAGCATATATCCCGTAGCGTGCGCATTCGGATGCGTCAGGGCAGTGTGAATTGCCGCTATACGGCGAGCGGGCGTATGTTGTAACAGGTGGTTGCGGAGTCGCGTGAATTTTGACCTCGTCCTTTTACAGGACGGGGTCTTTTTTTCTTTCCGGCGAAAGAAAAAAGAGTTCCGGACGGATGCGCACGTGTGCGCCTTTTTGCGCGCGCGATTTTATATTTTTGAACATTTTTAAAGAAAGGAAGAACGCCATGTACAACAAAGTGGACACCAACTTAAACTTTGTAGAGCGCGAGAAAAAGATCGAGAAATTCTGGCGCGACAACGACATTTTCAAAAAGAGTATGGACAGCCGCAAAGAAGGCCCTACTTATACGTTTTATGACGGCCCTCCGACCGCAAACGGAAAGCCTCACATCGGGCATCTGGAAACCCGCGTCATCAAGGACATGATTCCCCGTTACCGCACGATGAAGGGCTATTATGTGCCCCGGAAAGCGGGCTGGGATACCCACGGACTTCCGGTGGAACTGGAAGTGGAAAAGCTGCTGGGACTGGACGGGAAAGACCAGATCGAGCAGTACGGCCTGGTTCCGTTTATCGACAAGTGTAAAGAAAGCGTCTGGAAGTATAAGGGCATGTGGGAGGATTTCTCCGGCACGGTCGGTTTCTGGGCGGATATGGAGAATCCCTATGTCACCTATCACGATGATTATATCGAGTCCGAATGGTGGGCGTTAAAGCAGATCTGGGAGAAAGGACTGTTGTACAAAGGCTTCAAGATTGTTCCTTACTGCCCTCGCTGCGGAACCCCGCTGTCCGCGCAGGAGGTCGCGCAGGGCTATAAAGATGTAAAAGAGCGTTCCGCAGTGGCGCGCTTTAAAGTGAAGGATGAAGACGCCTACATTCTGGCATGGACCACGACGCCCTGGACGCTGCCTTCCAACGTTGCGCTTTGCGTAAACCCGCGCGAGACGTACTGCAAAGTAAAAGCGGCGGACGGCTTTACCTATTATATGGCGGAGGCGCTTCTGGACACAGTGCTGGGAGGTCTGAATAAAGACAATCCGGAGGTTCCCGCATATGAAGTGCTGGAACGCTATGTGGGTAAGGATCTGGAATATAAAGAATACGAGCCTTTGTTTGACTGCGCGGTGGAAACCTGTGAAAGACAGCATAAGAAAGCTTTTTATGTCACCTGTGACAATTATGTCACACTGACGGACGGTACCGGCGTCGTTCATATCGCGCCTGCATTTGGTGAAGACGATGCGAACGTGGGCCGCATCTACGATCTGCCTTTCGTTCAGCTTGTGGACGGCAAAGGTCAGATGACAAAAGAGACTCCCTGGGCCGGCGTATTCTGCAAAAAGGCCGATCCCATGGTGCTGGAAGCGTTGGACAAAGCGAATCTTCTGTTTTCCGCGCCGAAGTTTGAGCACAGCTATCCGCACTGCTGGCGCTGCGATACGCCTCTGATCTACTATGCGCGCGAATCCTGGTTCATCAAGATGACCGCCGTCAAGGAAGATCTGATCCGCAACAACAATACGGTGAACTGGATTCCGGATTCCATCGGCAAGGGCCGTTTCGGCGACTGGCTGGAAAACGTACAGGACTGGGGCATCTCCCGGAACCGTTATTGGGGCACTCCCCTGAACGTATGGGAATGCGAATGCGGTCATATGGAGTCCATCGGCAGCCGTCAGGAACTGTTTGAAAAATCCGGTAACGAGGAAGCGCTGACCGTTGAACTGCACCGCCCTTATATCGATGCGATCACCTTCAAATGTCCCGAATGCGGAAAGGAAATGCACCGTGTGCCCGAAGTGATCGACTGCTGGTTCGATTCCGGCGCAATGCCTTTCGCACAGCATCATTATCCTTTTGAAAATAAAGAACTGTTTGAGCAGCAGTTCCCGGCACAGTTTATTTCCGAAGCGGTGGACCAGACCCGCGGCTGGTTCTATTCCCTGATGGCGGAGTCCACCCTGCTGTTTAACAAATCGCCCTTTGAAAATGTCATCGTTATGGGTCATGTGCAGGATGAGAACGGCCAGAAGATGAGCAAATCAAAAGGCAATGCGGTGGATCCTTTTGAAGCGCTGGAACAGTACGGCGCAGATGCAAACCGCTGGTATTTCTATACGGTATCCGCGCCCTGGCTTCCGAAGCGTTACAGCGGCAGGGCTGTGCTGGAAGGCCAGAGAAAGTTCATGAGCACGCTTTGGAATACTTATGCGTTCTTCGTGCTCTATGCGAACATCGACAACTTTAACGCCAACAATTATGAACTGGAATATGATAAATTGCCCGCAATGGATAAATGGGTGCTGTCCCGCATGAATACGATGGTGAAATGCGTGGACGACAATCTGGATCAGTACCGCATTCCGGAAGCGGCGAGAGCGCTGGAAGACTTTGTGGATGATTTGAGCAACTGGTATGTCAGAAGAAGCCGTGAACGCTTTTGGGCAAAGGGCATGGAGCAGGATAAGATCAACGCTTATATGACGCTCTATACCGCTCTTTTGACAACGGCGAAGGCGGCTGCGCCGATGGTGCCCTTCCTGACAGAAGAAATTTATCAGAATCTGGTCAGAAGCGTAAACACAACTGCACCGGAAAGCATTCACCTGTGCGACTTCCCTACAGTGGATGAGAGCCGGATCGATAAGAAGCTGGAAGAAGATATGGCGGAGGTCTTAAAAATTGTCGTAATGGGCCGCGCCTGCCGTAATACGGCCAATATCAAGAACCGCCAGCCGATCGGCACCATGTTCGTAAAAGCCGACAAGGCTCTGTCCGATTTCTACCAGGAGATCATCGAGGATGAACTGAATGTGAAGAAGGTTGTGTTTACGGATGATGTCAGAGACTTCACTTCCTATACTTTTAAGCCCCAGCTTCGCACTGTCGGACCCAAATACGGCAAGCAGCTTGGCGGCATCAAAAAGCATCTGGAAGAACTGGACGGCAATGCGGCCATGGATGAACTCAATGCAAACGGCGCGCTGAAGTTCACCGTGAACGATGTGGCTGTAGAACTGACCAAAGACGATTTGCTCATCGAGATGAGCCAGAAGAGCGGTTATGTTTCCGAAGCGGATAATTATATGACCGTTGTGCTGGATACCAACCTGACGGAAGAACTGCTGGAGGAGGGCTTCGTCTATGAAGTCATCAGCAAGATTCAGACCATGCGTAAGGATGCGGGCTTTGAGGTGATGGATCACATCAGAGTTTCTGTCAGCGGCAATGAAAAGATTGCGGCAATCGTCATGGGCAATCAGGACGCAATCGCAGGCAAGGTTCTGGCGAATGCGATTGTAACGGATGAAACGCTGGCTGTGAGCAAGGAATGGAATGTAAACGGCGAGGCCGTGACGATCGGCGTGGAGAAAGCGGATTAATCGGGATTCTATCATCAACATCAAAAAAGCGGGAACGGTGGCCGATGTGATATCGTTCCTGCTTTGTAATGTAACAACCATTTAACAGAGGGCGAATAACAATGAGAGCGTATATCGATGAAATCTGCCGGGAACTGGATTTTCCGCCGGAAGCCGCGGACGCCATGCTGGAGGCATGGGATGCGGTGGCGGCAGAACCGGAGACATATCGCATCTGGCAGAAGCGGACGGCAGAATACGAAAAGGAGAACTACGCGGAAGAAGAGAGCGGAGCGGACGCCGGGCATATGAACTTTAAGGAAGCTTTGGCTGATATCGACATTGCCGCCCAAAAAGCGGGCATTCACAAATATACGGCCCAACTGCTGTTTTTTCTGTGCCTGACCAGACACTTAAAGCAGCTTTATGAAGCGCGGAATCTGGATCTGAAAATCTGGCATGATTCCTGCATGGATCTGCGCTGGAAACTGATGGAATGCCATAACATGTACGGGATCTGGGGCAGCTTCGTGGCGTGGTGGTTCGCGGGATTTTTTGAACTGAAGCTGTTTGTCCTGGGCAGGCTGGAGTTTGAACTGATTGATTTCCCGGAAAGCTATGAAAAGGCGGGAAGAACGAAACCGGAAGGAATGACGAAGGCGATCAACGTTCATATACCGTCCTGCGGTAAGCTGGAAATGGCGGATTGCCATGACTCATACCGCCGCGCGGCGGCATTTTTCGCCGATGCCTTTCCCGGCAGACAGGCCGCCTTTTATTGCTGGTCCTGGATGCTGTTTGCGCCGCATAAAGCTTTCCTGAATCCGGATTCCGGGATCGTGCGCTTTATGGATGAATATGATATCTACAGGACCGGCTGCGACAACGGGGATCTGTGGCGCATTTTCAATGCGGAATACCATGGAGACGCGGAAAAACTGTCGGAAAACACCAGCCTGCAACGAGGCTATAAGTCCTGGCTTAAGGCCGGAAATTCCGCGGGATTTGGAGAAGGGATCTTTTTCCTGGATAAAACAAAATGAGATACCCGTACAGGCCCGGCTGACGTGCGGTTATGACCACTTTTAACAATATTTTACAAAAAAATAAACATAAAATAGGCGGAACGGCTGTTGCGCCCCACAAAATCCATGGTATAATGGAGACGTTGCGATATGCCGAAGGCAGATCGCAACGTCGATATATTGAGGAGGCAGAGATCATGATAAAAAAGGCATCGATCAAATTTGATAAAGAACTTTTTAAGAGAAGCGTTCTTGCCAATGTGAAAAATCTATACAGAAAGACATTGGAAGAAGCGACGCAGCAGCAGATCTTTCAGGCGGTGTCCTACGCGATTAAAGATGTTGTTGTGGATAACTGGATGACTACCCAGAAAGAGTATGAGAAAAAGGATCCCAAAATGGTCTATTACATGTCCATGGAATTTTTGATGGGACGTGCTCTGGGCAATAACCTGATTAACCTGCAGGCGTATGACGGCGTGAAGGAAGCGCTGGACGAGTTAGGAGTGGATTTGAACATAGTGGAAGATCAGGAGCCGGATCCGGCGCTTGGCAACGGCGGTCTGGGCCGTCTGGCAGCTTGTTTCCTGGATTCGCTGGCGACGCTGGGATATGCGGCTTACGGCTGCGGTATCCGGTATCGTTACGGGATGTTCAAGCAGGAAATCCGTGACGGTTATCAGGTGGAGGTGCCGGACAACTGGCTGGTTGACGGCTATCCGTTTGAACTGCGCCGTCCGGAATATGCAAAGGAAGTGAAATTCGGCGGCTGGGTCAACGCATATGTGGACGGAAACGGCAGGACTGTATTTAAACAGGAAGGTTATCAGTCTGTGAAGGCAGTTCCGTATGACATGCCGATCGTGGGCTATGGCAATGGCATTGTGAACACGCTGCGCATCTGGGATGCGGAGCCTGTGGAGTGCTTCCGGCTGGATTCCTTTGACAAAGGAGATTATCAGAAGGCTGTAGAACAGGAGAATCTGGCAAGAAATATTGTGGAGGTGCTTTATCCTAATGATAATCATTACGCAGGAAAAGAACTGCGCTTAAAACAGCAGTATTTCTTCATTTCCGCATCCGTTCAGGAAGCTGTGCTGAAGTATATGAGAAGCCATGACGATATCCGCAAATTCCATGAGAAGGTGACCTTCCAGTTGAATGATACCCATCCCACCGTTGCGGTTGCGGAACTGATGCGGGTGCTGATGGACGATTACTATCTGACATGGGACGAGGCGTGGGAAGTGACCACAAAGACCTGCGCATATACGAATCATACAATTATGGCGGAAGCGCTGGAAAAATGGCCCATCGAACTGTTTTCCAGACTGCTGCCCAGAATTTATCAAATCGTTGAAGAGATCAACAGAAGATTTGTTATACAGATCCAGCAGAAGTATCCGAATAATCAGGAAAAGATCCGCAAGATGGCGATCATCTATGACGGTCAGGTAAAAATGGCGCATCTGGCGATTGCGGCGGGCTATTCTGTGAACGGCGTTGCCAGACTGCATACAGAAATTCTGAAAAATCAGGAATTGAAGGACTTCTATGAGATGATGCCGGAGAAATTCAACAACAAGACGAACGGCATTACGCAGAGAAGATTTTTGCTGCACGGCAATCCGCTGCTGGCAGATTGGGTAACCGCGCATGTGGGCGACGACTGGATCACGGATCTGCCTAAGATTTCCGGACTGCGCGTTTATGCGGAGGATGAAAAGTCCCAGCAGGAATTTATGAATATCAAATATCAGAATAAAGTCCGCCTGGCGCGGTATATTCTGGAGCATAACGGAATTGAGGTAGATCCCCGTTCGATCTTTGACGTACAGGTGAAGCGTCTGCATGAGTACAAACGCCAGTTGTTAAACATATTGCATGTGATGTATCTGTACAATGAATTGAAGGATCATCCGGATATGGAATTTTATCCGAGAACGTTCATTTTTGGCGCGAAAGCCGCGGCGGGCTACCGCAATGCGAAACTGACCATCAAGCTGATCAACAGCGTTGCCGATGTCATTAACAACGATCCGGCAATTAACGGAAAGATCAAGGTCGTTTTCATTGAAAACTACCGCGTTTCCAATGCGGAATGGATTTTTGCGGCGGCAGACGTTTCCGAGCAGATTTCCACAGCGAGCAAGGAGGCTTCGGGAACCGGAAACATGAAGTTCATGTTAAATGGTGCGCTGACGCTGGGAACAATGGACGGGGCAAACGTGGAGATCGTGGAAGAGGTCGGCGCGGAGCACGCGTTTATCTTCGGTCTCAGTTCTGATCAGGTTATTAATTATGAGAATTATGGCGGTTACAATCCGATGGAGTATTTTAACAACGATCAGGATATCCGCCGCGTGCTGATGCAGTTGATCAACGGAACGTATTCCCGCGATACGGAACTGTTCCGGCCGCTGTATAATTCCCTGCTCAATACGCAGAGCACATCCAAAGCGGACACGTATTTTATTCTGGCGGACTTCAAGTCCTATGCGGATGCACAGCGCCGTGTGGAAGCCGCTTACAGGGATGAGAAGAACTGGGCGAAGAGCGCCATTTTGAATGTGGCATGTTCCGGTAAGTTCACTTCTGACCGTACAATTCAGGAGTATGTGGATGAAATCTGGCATTTGGACAAGGTTGTGCTGCCCAAAAAAGAAGTGAAGACAAAGTAAAGCATAAGGATAATAAAAAGCGGTTCGGGAAATGATTCCTGAGCCGCTTCTTTTTGGCAAAGAGCAGATAAAACTGTAAAGGGCAGATAAAGCTATTTTTTGCATCCGGACAGTTCGGTGCGGACTGCATCCAGAATTTTGTCCATTGTATGGAAAAACTGTTCCAGTTCGGCAGGATCGATGTGGGCAAGTACCCGTTCAAGAAACCTGCTGATATTCTTGCGCGCCTTTTGACAGATGGCTTCCCCTTCGGGCGTCAGGGTAACATAGGTACCGCGGCGGTCTTTCTGATTGGAAGTTTTGACGATATATCCTTTGGCGGAAAGCTTCTGCAGGCAGCGGGATACGGTCGGCACGGATACGCACAGAAGAGAAGCGAGTTCGGTCACGCTGACGCCGCAGGAATCTGCCTTTTCATGGAAACTCCAGATGGTGAGCAGAGTGCTGGTTTCGCTGGCCGGCGGAATATGCAGGCGTTCCGAAAAATGCAGCAGTTGGATGTCCCGTTTGGTTTCAAAGATTTTGGCGATCAGATCCATAATGACCTCCTGTTTCATATGTGGTATATTTATCAGTATAACACGATTTTTTTTGAAGTCAAAAATGTTTATAGTTTTTTAATTGACAGAAGAATAGAATGCATATAAGATGAGGTTGAATTACTTAGCGACGCTAAATATTGGAGGAAAACAGAGAATGAATATACAAAGACAGTCCAAAACGGTTGCGCTGTTTGTAGCGGCCGGGCTGATAATGTCGGGGTGCGGAGCAGAAGCGGAGGATACGGCGCAGGAGGCATCTTCCGCAATTGCCGTGAAAGCAGCGACGGCTGAAATCGGCACATTATCCGTGAGCAATCAGTTCATTGGTACGGTATCGCCGCAGCAGCAGGTCAGCATTATTCCGCTGGTATCGGGAGAAGTGGACGAGGTTTATGCGGAAGTGGGCGATGAGGTTTCAGCCGGAGATGTGCTGTTTCACATTAAGGATGACGCGGCGAGGCTGCAGAAAGAGAGTGCGGAACTGACCAAAGAGAGCGCAGAATTATCCGCCCAAATGCAGCTTGGGTCCGGTCAGGTTATGAATAACCTATCCATGCAGACCAACATCCGGTCCCTGGAATATCAACTGGAGATGGCGAAAGATCAATATAACACAGCGGTCAGCGGAGTTTCCGATGCGGAAGATGCAAAATCTGATTTGAATAAATCGCTCGGTGAAATCAACAGTTCTGTGAGCGCGCTGCAGAAAAGTAATCAGGAGATGGAAAAAACCATTGAAGAAGCGGACCAGTATATTGAACTCAAGGGCGTTGAGTATGTATGGAAAAACGTTTATCCGTCCGATTATGAGAGTCCGGACAAATACGACTGGACGCAGAGGGGAGATGGATCGGGTCCGGACAATACTTTCTCAGAGCCTGCTCCTTCCCAGCCGGATACTACATATGAAGGAGAGAATCCTGCTTCAGCAGCGGCGGGAGAAAGCGGCGTGCAGGAAAGCGGGGATACAGATACTACAGAGCCGGTAGATGTGGAAAGTCCTGCACCTGACAGCGGCGCGGCGGCGGGAACAGAAGCGGCGCAGCCTGAGAGCGGGACGCAGAGTCAGGGAGAGGTTTCCACAGAAGCATCTGATTCTTCCGGCGATGAAATCGCATACAGAGACGGCGCAGAAAGCGGATACGCTTATTTCAGCGTGGAGATCATTTCAGAAGCACCCCTCTATCTGGCGGAAGGAAAGCAGACGTTGCCAGAGGACTATCCGTTTGCGACGGAAGAGAAAGCCTGGGCGGCATATAATGAACAGCAGAAAATAGACGAATTGAAGCAGAAAACGGAAGCAATGGGATTCAGCGCGGCGGATATCAAAACCAAGAAAGCGTATGCGACTGTACTGGAGAATTCTGCAAATATTGTAGCGTTGCAGTATCAGGCGTCACAGCTTCAAAGCGGCCAGGCAACGCTGGAGAGCAGTATAAAATCAGGGGAATCCGCGACAGGGACGACGGCGAAGACGATCGATTTCTATGAAGACAGTTTGAAGAATGCGCAGGCAACTTACGGACTTTCCAATGGGCAGGTTTATGAGGATACCGCAGCGGCGCTTGAAACTCAGATCCAGGCGGCAGAAGTGGGCGTAAAGAGCGCGGAAATGCAGTTGGAATACTATTCTCCTACTACGCCTATTTCCGGTACGGTGGTCAGCAAGAGCGTGGAGCAGTATGGAATGGTACAGGCGGGGTATGCGGCCTATGTCATTTCCAATCAGGACGCCATGAACGTGACTTTTGCCGTGAGCGGACAGGTGCGGGAATCCCTGCAGATCGGTATGACCATTACGCTGGAAAAAGACGGGAATACATATGCGGGAACGATTACGGAGATCGGACAGACGGTGGACGCCCAGTCAGGCGGGTTGTTCAGCGTGAAAGCGGTCACGGAAGCGGACGGGGGAAAACTTGTCAGCGGAACTGCGGTGAAGCTGACGGTGGACACTGCCCGGTCGGAAAATGCGGTGCTCATTCCTTATGACGCTCTGCACTTTGAGAGCGAACAGGCATATGTGTTTGTGATTGAGGATCATAAGGCGGTGAGAACGCCGGTCACAGTCGGTCTGATGAGTGACGACACGGTGGAAGTGACGGAAGGACTGACAGGCGGCAGTCAGGTGGTCGCCACCTGGTCTTCCCAACTGGAGGACGGCGTTTCAGTGCGGATTATCGGAGAAAACCAGAACAGTGCGGCTGAGGGGGCGGAAGAATGAATCTGACAAAAATAGCCTTAAAGAGGCCCGTCTCTGTTATTCTGATCATTCTGGCGCTGGCCGTATTCGGTTTGACTTCCATTCCGGATTTTAAAATGCAATTAATCCCGGATATGGATATGCCGATGCTGATTGTAATGACGACTTATGTCGGCGCTGATCCGGAAAGCGTGGAAGAACTGGTCACCAGCGTCGTGGAAGATGCGGGCGCAACCTTGAACGGCATTGAAACGGTAACGTCCCAATCATCCGAAAATGTATCCATGGTCTTATTTTCCTATGAATACGGCGTGGATATCGATGAGTGCTATGCGGACCTGCGGACGGCGCTGGATACGGCGAGCCTGCAAATGCCGGAGGATGCGGGAACGCCCGTGGTCATCGAACTGAATATGAACCAGACGGCGGACATGACGTTATCGGCGATGACGCAGGACAACATGGATCTGCGCAAAAAGATAGAGGACGAACTGGTGCCGGAACTGGAATCCATCGCGGATGTGGCGCAGGTATCCGTTTCCGGTGGGGCGGAGGATTATATTCAGGTTCTGTTAAAAGAGGAGGCCATGAAGCAATATGGCCTGACGATGAGCAGCGTGGCGACTTATCTGGCGGCCGTGGATTTTACCGTGCCTGCGGGAAGCGTTAAGCAGGGCAGTCAGGACGTGTCTGTGAGCACGTCGATGGAATATAATAATGTACAGAAACTGATGCAGGTGCCGATCATCACTTCCACAGGAGGCGTCGTTACGCTGTCGGACATTGCGGACGTTTCCCAGACGAAGGAAGCGGCGGATACTGTCAGCAAAAGTAACGGACAGGAGAATATCAGCATCAGCATCCAGAAAAAACAGAGCGCCAGCGTCGTACAGGTGACGGATAAGGTGCAGGCGGTCATGGAAGAATTCTCCGCGAAAAATCAGAATGTCAGCCTGATCATGCAGTATAACAGCGCGGACAGCATTACCGCGTCGCTGTGGTCGGTTGCAAAAACGCTGGTTTCGGGCGTTATTATTTCCATGCTGGTGCTGTTTCTGTTTTTCGGCGATGTAAAGGCCAGCCTGATTGTGGGCAGTTCCATGCCGATTTCCTTGCTGGCGACGATTATCCTGATGCATGCGATGGGATACTCTTTAAACATTGTGACGTTGGGATCTCTGGTCATTGCGATCGGCATGATTGTGGATAATTCCATCGTTGTGATAGAAAGTTGTTTCAGGGCGCAGGATACGGAAGAGAGTTTCAAAGAAGCGGCATTCCGCGGAACAAAGGTGGTCACAATGTCCATCATCGCTTCTACGATCACGACCGTGGTAGTATATCTACCGATGGCGCTGGTGGACGATCTGGTGGGCCAGTTGTTCGGACAGCTTTGTTTCACCATCGTTTTTGCGATGACGGCGTCCCTGATCTCTGCGATGACGCTGGTTCCGCTCTTTTACAATCTGTTTCAGCCCAAAGAGAAAAAGGAGTCCAGGGTCAATGCCCTGCTGGATCGTTTTACGGCGGGATATCAGAAGTTTCTGCGAAAAATCCTGCATAGAAAGGGTCTGACGATTGTGGCGACCCTTCTACTGGTGGTGATTGCGGGGCTGATGCTGACGCAGATCAATATGGAACTCATGCCTGCGGCGGACGAAGGCATTGTGGATGTGGCAGCATCCTTCCGGCCGGGCACTACGCTGGAAACGAAGGAAGAGGCCATGAGCGCGATTGAGGAACTGGCAAAAGCGGAGGCCGATGTGGAATCCTACAGTCTGACGGTCAACAGTGATTCTTCCGCCAGCCTGCGGGCCTACTTAAAGAGCGGCAGGGAACTTTCCACGGCCGACATTGTGGAAAAGTGGAATCAGGAAACAAAGGATTTCACCGATATGGAGTTGGATATCACATCCGGCGGCAGCAGTATGAGCGGCAGCATGATGAACACTACCACGACGGAGATCGATCTGCAGGGAACGGACATGGAGGCGCTTAAAGAAGCGGCCCGTGATGTGAAAGCGGAAATGGAGCAGGTGGACGGCGTGATCAAGGTGGTTTCGTCCACGGCTGATGCGAGCACTGCGGCTAAAATCGTGGTGGATCCGCTGATGTCCATGCATTACGGCATGATGCCGGTGCAGGTGGCGCAGGAACTGAATCAGATGCTCAGCGGCATGACGGCGCTGACGATCACCAATCAGGGTGCGGAATACGACGTGAAGCTGGAATATCCGGATGATTTGTATGATGATATCAACAGTCTGATGGATGCGGTACTGATCAACAGCCGGGGGATGCAGGTGCCGCTTCGGGAGATTGCAGAGGTAGTTTATACGGACGCGCCCCAGACGATTACCAAAGTGGACGGGAAGTATCAGGTGAGCCTGACTGCCACGACGACGCAGGAGGCGCAATACAGCGCCAAAAAGGAAATTCAGAACAAGGTGGAAAATATGGTGCTTCCTTCCGGCGTGGAACAGAGCGAGGACATGATGACTTCCATGATGAACGAAGAATTCGGCGTGCTCTACGAGTCCATTCTGGTCGCAATTTTCCTGGTATTTCTGGTGATGGCGATGCAGTTTGAATCGCCCCGGTTTTCCCTGATGGTCATGATGTGCATTCCCTTCTCCCTGATCGGCTCCATATTCCTGCTGTTTATCACCCGATCCACTCTGAGCATGGTATCGCTGATGGGATTTTTGATGTTGGTGGGTATCGTGGTAAATAACGGTATTTTATATGTGGATACGGTGAATCAGCTCCGGGAGGAAATGCCTCTGGAAGACGCGCTGGTACAGTCCGGCAGCATCCGGCTGCGCCCGATTCTGATGACGACGCTGACTACGATTCTTTCCATGCTTCCGTTGGGAATGGGAATTGGAGACAACGCGCAGATGATGCAGGGAATGGCGCTGGTCATTATCGGCGGACTGATCGCGTCCACGCTGCTGACGCTGCTTTTAATGCCTACGGTGTACCTGATTATCGATAAGAAAAACAGGAAAGAAAAAGACGCGGCAGCGCGGGTAACGGCTTCAGAGGAAGCGGAATAAAAATAACAGTTTTTAAGGCGAGGATGGCGTCCTGGAATATTTCCCGGCCAGACGGGAATATTCGGAGGGCGTCATTTTTGTTTGTTTTTTAAACTGCCGGGAAAAATACTGGACGGAAGAATACCCCAGCGTGTCGGCAATCTGGGAAACCGTCATGTTACAGGATTCAATCCTCCGTTTCGCCTCGTTGATTTTCATGCGGGTGAAAAAATCCATTACGCCGCAGTCATGCTTTTCATGGAACAGTTTTTCAAGCTGGGAGCGGCTGATGGAAATGTCCCTGCAGATCTGATTGATGGAAAGCGGAACGTTCAAATTGTCGTGAAGATACTGTAGAACGCCGGTATAGAGTTTATCAGAAAGGGTTTTTCTTCCGGAGAAAGAGAGGGGAGACTGCAGACAGGAAGAGACGCGGGAGGGGCCATGTCGCCGGAACAGCCCGATGAGCAGTTGTTCCAGATACAGTTGTATCATTTGGAGACAGCCGGGAGGCGGAGCGGCGTCGGATTCGTTTAAAGAGGGTGGGACAAATCCGGAAGAAACGGAGGTCAGATAACGGACTTCGGAAAGCAGTTGTGCGAGAAGAATACGGTCTCCCGATTCTGTATGCGATATGCGGTCGGATAAAAAAACGATGGAAGGAGACGGGCAGGAAAAGGAAATCCGAAGCAGGGAAGTAGCGGGTTTTTTGACGGAACACAGGGCGCATGGCTGTCCGGGGCGGCAAAGCCAGAGATCGCCGCAGACGAGGGAAAAGGGCGTTTTGCGGAATGTGAGCAGCAGTTCTCCCCTGTCGACGTAAAGCAATTCATAAAAGTCCGGGGAAGGCCGGGACAAGATGGGGGCGTTACTGCGGCAGTTGAAATAATCGATGGAACGAATCTCCTTCACATCAAACAACGGCTGCGGCAGGTATGGGACAGAAGGAGAGGGGGACTGTTGTGGCGAACAGGCAGGATCAGAAAGCCCGGGAAGAGATGAGGAAAGAAAAGCAGAATCATGGGACATGGAGAATACCTCATGAAATATAAAAGAAAGACGATGGATGTAACGTCCTGTTAAGAAGTTTTCGTAAGGATCAGTATAGCAGAAAAAGGCGGGAAACGCAAGGAAATCCTGTTGCGTCCCGTCCGGATTTTGTTTATAGTTGTATTAACCTATAGAAAAATCGGTTCAGGACAAAGCGTCTGAGGATGCGGATCCGGAAGGGAAAAATGGAGGAAAAGGGTATGAGTATGGAGCAGATCTTTGAAAATTTTGTCAGGCTGGAAAAGGAGCGGGATTACAAAATAGAAGCGGTTGCGATCGCAGATGAGGAAAAGGTTCTGTTGGAGCATCATTTTTACCCGGATAAGGTGAGAAATATCTATTCCCATACCAAAAGCTATATGAGCCTGGCGGCAGGGATCGCCATGGATGAGGGAAAGCTGTCTCTTTCCGATAAGCTTTCGGATTTTTTCCCGGAGAAGCTTCCGCAGAATCCGGATGAAAGGCTGTTAAGAATCACACTGAGGGATCTGCTGACGATGTCCAGCGGTTTTGACGAGTGCTATCTGATGGGCAGCGGCAGGCGAAGCGGAGAGGGCATACCGGATTATGTCCGTTATATGCTGGCAAGACCGGTGAAACAGAATCCCGGGGAAAAATTCCATTATTCCACAGCAGACAGTATCCTTGCCGGAAGAATGATCGAAAAGGCAGTGGGAATGCGGCTCGGCGAATATCTGTATGGGCATGTGTTTGCGAAACTCGGCCAGGGCTGGCCGCTGTGGGAAAACGATCCCGAGGGACATCCTGTAGGAGGCGGCGGCATGCACATGAAGCTGACGGATATGATGAAGCTGGGACAGCTTTATCTTGGGGAAGGAAAATGGAAGGGAGAAAGAATCGTGAGCAGAGAGTGGACAAAAGAATCAGGTTCTTTCAAGATCAGTACGGACGGGCATCCGGAAAAAAATGTGTGGAAGTGCGGCTACGGCTATCAGTTCTGGATGTGCCCCTATCCCGGCTCCTACAGGGCGGACGGTTCCTACGGGCAGATCACTGCCGTGCTGCCGCAGCAGGGGATTGTAGTGGCCCTGCAGTGCAGCGAAGAAGGGGATTTTAACAGGACAACAGAATTTTTGCATGAAAATCTCTTTCTTCCGCTGGTGGAGGAACTTAGCTGAAGTTTCCGTTTCTGCGGTGACAAAAGGGCTGACCGTCAACATTTCGATGATCGTATATAACGGTGCGAACAGCGTGGTGCAGTGGCTGGGGGGAAACGCCAAAACGGTTTGAAATTTTCAGATACACAAATATTGTGTGTTATATTATAATTACATCAATAGTTATATAAAAGTAAACAAACAGTTTTTATGACGGAAGTTGCCTGAGACAGTGACGGGAAGGGGGATCAGTGTGAAAAGAAAAGTATTTTTGTTTATTTTCATTTTGTTCATTTTTGCAGGAATTCTTTTTGTATATGGAAATCCGGTGAAATCAAAGACGATGTATGTAAATGCGGAAAGCTGTCGTGTGAGAACAGGGCCGGGAGAAACCTACGATGTGGAAGGTTTATTGGCATATGGACAGAAAGTGAAAACAATCGGTGCGATGATCCATAACACAGAGGAAGAAAATGGATGGTATCAGATAGATGCCAATGCGTTGCCGGCAGAATTTGAGTTCCCGGAAGCAGATTACTATATCAGAGCCGATATATTATCAGAGAAACTGGAAGAGTAAATTAGGTAGTGTCAAGTAATCTATGAAAAAAACTGAGTCAAAAAAATAGGCTCAAAAG
>JAUNGC010000048.1 GCA_030524745.1 Eubacteriales bacterium
AAAACCGCAGGTTGTGGAGTCTGGTTCAACGACAGAACCGCAGCTTCCGAAGTCTGACCGGCGCATCGTCGTTGGATATTTTACCCCTGAAAACACATATAACGATTATATAATGCAGAAAGAGTGAGTAATGATGAGTTTTTCCGATAACGCTCAAAACAAAATCACACATACCCTCGGAATCGATATCGGTTCCACCACCGTTAAAATCGCAATCCTGGATGAACAGCACCGGATTCTGTTTTCTGACTACAGACGGCATTTTGCCAACATTCGTGAGACCCTCGCCGGTCTTTTACAGGACGCCTACAGTCAGCTCGACAATCTCACCGTCCATCCGATGATTACCGGATCAGGCGGGCTGACGCTGGCCAATCATTTAAAAGTTCCCTTTGTGCAGGAAGTAATCTCCGTTTCCACTTCCCTGCAGGAACTTGCTCCCAAGACGGACGTTGCAATCGAACTGGGCGGCGAAGACGCAAAGATCATCTATTTTGAAAACGGCAACGTAGAACAGCGCATGAACGGTATCTGCGCAGGCGGCACCGGTTCCTTCATCGATCAGATGGCCTCTCTTTTGCAAACCGATGCGGCCGGATTAAATGAATATGCAAAGAATTACAAATCCTTATACACGATTGCGGCGCGCTGCGGCGTTTTCGCAAAATCCGACATCCAGCCGCTCATTAACGACGGCGCAACCAAAGAGGACCTGTCCGCATCCATTTTTCAGGCGGTGGTCAATCAGACCATCAGCGGCCTTGCCTGCGGCAAGCCGATCCGCGGTCATGTGGCGTTTTTAGGCGGTCCGCTGCACTTTTTATCCGAATTAAAGGCAGCCTTTATCCGTACGCTGAAGCTGGATGACGAACATATTATCGACACGGACAATTCCCATCTGTTTGCCGCCATCGGCTCGGCGCTGAACGCCAAAGCAGATGTGTTCTACACGATGGAGGAAATGGTCGATAAGCTTTCTTCCGATATTAAAATGGAATTTGAAGTGGAACGTATGGAGCCGCTCTTCTCTTCCCAGGAAGAATATGACGCTTTCAGACAGCGTCACGACAGCCATTGCGTGAAGACCGCCGAACTGGAAAAGTATTCCGGCAACTGCTATCTCGGCATCGACGCCGGTTCCACCACCACAAAAGCCGCCCTCGTAGGGGAAGACGGCTCCCTTTTGTATTCTTTTTATTCCAACAACAACGGAAGTCCCTTAAAGACCGCTATTTCGGCAATTCAGGACATCTATTCGAAACTGCCAAAGAGTGCGAAGATCGTCCGCTCCTGCTCCACCGGATACGGAGAAGCGCTGATGAAAGCCGCATTTTTGCTGGATGACGGAGAAGTGGAAACCGTCGCTCACTACTATGCCGCCGCTTTCTTCAATCCGAAGGTGGACTGTATTCTGGACATCGGCGGTCAGGACATGAAGTGCATTAAGATCAAGAACCAGACCGTGGACAGCGTGCAGTTGAACGAAGCCTGCTCCTCCGGCTGCGGTTCCTTCATTGAAACTTTCGCCAAATCTTTAAATTACAGCGTGCAGGATTTTGCCAAAGCTGCGCTTTTCGCAGAACATCCCATCGATCTGGGCACCCGCTGCACCGTGTTCATGAACTCCAAAGTAAAACAGGCGCAAAAGGAAGGCGCGGCCGTTTCGGACATCTCCGCGGGATTGGCTTATTCCGTCATCAAAAACGCGCTGTTTAAGGTTATCAAAGTGTCCGACGCTTCGGAACTGGGCAACGAAATCGTCGTACAGGGCGGCACATTCTACAATGACGCCGTGCTCAGAAGCTTTGAAAAAATCGCAGACTGCAACGCGATCCGTCCCGATATCGCCGGCATCATGGGCGCTTTCGGCGCGGCGCTGATCGCCCGTGAAAACTACAGCGCAGGCTATCAGACCACTATGCTTTCCATCGATAAAATCAATTCCCTGGAATTTGAAACTTCCATGGCGAAATGTAAAGGCTGCACCAACAACTGCCGCCTGACCATCAACCGTTTTTCCGGCGGAAGACAGTATATTTCCGGCAACCGCTGCGAGCGCGGGCTCGGCAAGGCAAAGAATCCCAGCCAGGTGCCCAATCTGTTTGAATACAAATTAAAACGGCTGTTTTCCTACGAGCCGCTGTCTCCGGATAAGGCGACAAGAGGCCGCGTGGGCATTCCCCGCGTGCTGAATATGTACGAAAACTATCCGTTCTGGTTCACCTTCTTCACCAATCTGGGCTACGAGGTCGTGCTTTCCCCCGCCTCCACCCATAAAATTTACGAACTGGGCATCGAATCCATCCCCAGCGAATCGGAATGCTATCCGGCGAAGCTGGCTCACGGCCACGTGGAATGGCTGATTAAACAGGGCGTCGATTTCATCTTCTACCCCGCTCTTTTCTATGAGCGCAATGAAACCCCGGACGCCAATAATCATTACAACTGTCCGATCGTCACCTCCTATTCGGAGAACATCAAAAACAATATGGAGGAGATCGGACGCGGCGAAGCGGTGCTGCGCAATCCCTTCATGGCGTTTACCTCTCTGGATATTGCCACGGACGCGCTGAAAAAGGAATTTTCCGAACTTCCCGCAAAGGAAGTGGAGGACGCCGCTCTCGCAGGCTGGGCGGAAATGCAGGCTGCCCGCGACGACATGAAGAAAAAAGGCGAAGAAGTGCTCGCCTGGATGGAGGAAAACCATAAACGGGGCATCGTTCTGGCAGGCCGTCCCTATCACGTGGACCCGGAAATCAACCACGGCATTCCGGAACTGATTACCTCTTACGGAATCGCCGTTCTGACCGAAGATTCCGTGTCCCACTTAGGCTGTCCGGACCGTCCGCTGATCGTCTCCGACCAGTGGATGTACCACTCCCGCCTGTATGCGGCGGCAACCTATGTGCGCACAAGGGACGATCTTGACCTGATCCAGTTAAACTCCTTCGGCTGCGGACTGGACGCCGTCACAACAGACCAGGTGAACGATATCCTTTCCGCTTCCGGCAAAATATATACCTGCTTAAAAATCGACGAAGTCAATAATCTGGGCGCGGCCCGCATCAGAATCCGCTCTCTGATTTCCGCCATCAAGGTTCGGGAGAAAAAACATCAGAAGCGTACCTTGAAGCCCACCAGCATCACGAAGGTGCAGTTTACGGAGGAAATGCGCAAGGATTACACCATCCTCTGCCCGCAGATGTCCCCGATTCACTTCGATCTGCTTCAGTCCGCTTTTGAAGCCTGCGGCTATCATGTTGAAGTGCTGGATAACGATAACCGCCGTTCCGTTGATATCGGTTTAAAATACGTGAATAACGACGCCTGCTACCCTTCTCTGTGCGTAATCGGGCAAATCATGGAAGCGTTGCTTTCCGGCAAATATGATACCCACAAGGTTGCCGTCATTATGACACAGACGGGAGGCGGCTGCCGCGCTACCAATTACGTTGGCTTTATCCGCCGCGCGCTGGAAAAGGCCGGCATGGAATACGTTCCCGTCGTTTCCATCAACATGAATAAGCTGGAAACCAACCCCGGCTTTAAGCTGGACGCCAACCTTCTGATCCGGGCGGCCTTCGGCGCGATCTTCGGCGATATTTTCATGCGCTGCGTTTACCATATGCGCCCTTATGAAAAAGAGCCGGGTTCCGTCAACGCGGTCCATCAGAAATGGGTGAAAAAATGTCAGGATTTCCTTTCCACAAAGAAAATCCCCAGCTACTTCACCTTCCGGAAAATGTGCAGGCAGATGGTAAACGATTTTGACAACATCCCGATCATGGACGTGAAAAAGCCCCGCGTCGGCATCGTCGGCGAAATTCTTGTAAAATTTGCGCCCGCGGCAAACAATCATCTGGTGGAGTTATTGGAATCCGAAGGCGCGGAAGCGGTGGTTCCCGATCTTTTAGACTTCATGCTCTACTGCTTCTACAACCAGATTTATAAAGCGGAACATTTAGGAACCAAAAAGTCCACAGCGCGCATTGCAAGCCTGGGAATCTGGGCTGTCGAGCAGGTGCGCGGCGCTGCGACTTCCGCTCTGAAAAAGAGCAAAAACTTCACTCCGCCTTCTCAGATCCGGGAACTGGTTTCCTATGCGGAACCGATCGTATCCATCGGCAATCAGACCGGCGAAGGATGGTTTTTGACAGGAGAAATGGTGGAGTTGATCCATGAAGGCGTTCCCAATATCGTCTGCACACAGCCCTTCGGCTGTCTGCCCAACCATGTGGTCGGAAAAGGCGTCATTAAGGAACTGCGGCGGCGCTATCCACAATCCAACGTGGTTGCCATCGACTACGATCCCGGCGCCAGCGAAGTAAACCAGTTAAACCGAATCAAACTGATGCTCTCCACGGCTCAGAGAAATATGTGACGAAAGGACGCGCGCCGGGCGTCTTCTTCCCCTCAGAACACGCTTTCGCTCTGTCGGGAAAGGAGACGCCCGGCGCGCTGTTCTTTGCCACAAATTCCTTAAAAGACTGACTTCCCGGATGTTCTTCGATTCCTGAATATTAATTGATTTAGATAGCTTTTTGGGATAATGTGTGATATTGTAATCGTGTACGGAGATACTTTGACGTTATTCATGATAAGTGAAAATAACAGTTTTGAGATCCGTACGCGAAGGAGGACAAATTATGATGAAAAATAGAAAGAAGGCTTCTTGGCCGGTAAAAATGCTGGCGGCGGTCTGCGCGGCGGTTTTGCTGTTTGCGCCGGTGCGGACGCAGGCGGCCGGATGGACTGCACAACCGCTTCCGGCGGCGAGTGTCGATACAACTTTAGGAGATGCGCGGTATATCAATCCGGCCTGGATGAAGCAAAAAGTCACCGTTTCCTATAATGGGCAGGACTGGGTCGCGGGTCTGAACGCTTTTGCCGACATGCCGGTTCGTCTTACCAATACGGATGGCAAGATCGCCGTTCAGTTTCTGGACACCAGTTTGTTTCAAAGCTATTTCGGCGCAATTAACGTTCAATTGACCGCAATGACCGCGCAGAACAGCGCTCCTATATATGATAACGGAGCCGGAAGCTATATTTTACAGAACGGTCAGTTTCACTATGAAGCCAGACCGGAGATGGTGCAATGGCTGTCAAACACGTTGTCCAATGCAATTTACGCAGGTCCCTGTAAAGATATTTCCATAGAACTTACAGCCGATCTTCTCACGGTCGTTTCCGGCAGTTCCGATCTCGTCCTCAGTCCCGACTTCGTACTGAGCGGAAGCTGCACCACCAGCTATGCGACGAGCGGAAAAAACCGCAGCAATAATATTGCGGTCGCCGCTTCACGCTTAAACAACATGGTCATCATGCCCAGCCAGACCGTATCGGTCAGCGATACGATCCTTCCCCGCACAAGGGCCAACGGCTATCTGGAAGCGGGGGTTTATTTAAACGGCGTACATACAACCGGATTGGGAGGCGGCGTCTGCCAGGTTTCTTCCACCGTATATAATGCGGTCATGAACGCAGGACTGACCGTAACGGAACGCAAGCAGCACAGCATGCCTGTCTCCTATCTTCCGCTGGGTCTGGACGCCGCGATCGCGGCGGGCTCCAAGGATTTGAAGTTCCGGAATGATTATACGACGCCGGTCGTATTGCAGGCGGTCACCGCCAATAAAAAGCTTACCGTTAACGTTCTGGTTTTAAACGGCGAGTTAAACGGCCGCACCTATAAACTCTGGGCGCAGCAGGAAAACTCTCTCGCCGCCAAATCATATCTTACGACATATCAAAACGGGCAGGAAGTGAGTACCGTATTTATAGCTTCTTCCAAATATAAACCTCTGCGGGAATCCGGGGAATAAAAGCAAGCCGACGCAAAGGAGCGCTGCAAAATCAAAACAATTCTGACTTTGCAGCGCTCCTTTTTTATTCCTTCTCTTACTTCAATCCTTTTTGCTTCCATTTTCCTCTACGATAGAAGAAATATGTCACCACCGCTCCCAGCAGCCAGGAAATCAGCATGGAAATATAGATGCAGTCGCTGTTCCCGTGGGGCAGTTCGGGTGTCGTTGTCAGCCAGGAAATACCGTAGGCGATCGGCACACGGATTCCAACCGTGGTAATCAGCGAAATCCACATGGGCGTCATCGTATCTCCCGCCCCTCTCATCACGCCGGAAAGGCTCTGCGTCACGGCCATGGCAATGTAGCCGACAGCCAGAATCCGCATCAGGTGCATACTCAAATCCACCAGTTCCGCCGTGTTCGTAAAAATTCCCATCAGATATTTTCCGAAGAGAAGAATTGCTCCCGTGATTACCGCGGATATAAGCACGGCGATCAGCGTGCCCTGCTTCGCCCCGCTGTCCACCCTGTCATATTTGCGCGCACCTACGTTCTGACCGGCATAAGTGGTCATCGCTGTTCCAAAAGAAAAATTCGGCATCATGGCAAAGCCGTCCACACGCATCACAATCACGCTGGCCGCAATAAACATCTCTCCAAAGCTGTTGGTCAGAGACTGTACGATAATCATGGCCATGGAAAAGATCGCCTGCGTCACGCCGGAAGGAAGACCGAGACGTACCATATCCTGCGAATGCTTTCCGGTAGGAATCAGATCCTTCTTATGCAGTTCAAAAATTTCTTTCATATGCAGCAGTTTCCACAGACACAGAACAGAGGAAACCGCCTGCGCGATTGCCGTCGCCAGCGCCACGCCCGCGACGCCCATGTCAAAAGACGCCACAAACAAAACGTCCAGCACAATATTTAATACCGTAGCGACCAGCAGATACAGCAGCGCGGAAACAGAATCCCCCAGCCCGCGCAGCACTCCGCTCAATATATTATAATATGCCATGCCTGCAACGCCGACAAATAAAATAATCAAATACGAGGAGCACCAGTCCAGGATGCTTTCCGGCGTATTTAAAAGCCGCAGAAGCGGCTCTGTCACCAGCGGTCCGATTATCATAATGATGACGGATGAAATCGCCGTCAGCGTGATGCAGGTTCCGATCGTACTCGCCAGTTCCTCCCGATTGCGCGCGCCGAAGTATTGGGACACCATGATGCTGGCGCCTACGGAAATCCCGATGAACAATACCAGCAGAAGGTTCAGGATCGGTCCGGCGCTGCCCACCGCGGCAAGCGCATTGTCTCCCACATATTTTCCCACCACAATGGAATCCACCGTGTTGTAGAGTTGCTGTGCAATATTGCCGATCAGCATCGGGATCGCAAACAATGTGATTTTTTTCCAGGGTGCACCTTCTGTCATGTCTGTCGGTGCGAACAGTTTCTTCAGCAGCTTCATAATCTTCTCCTGTACATTCCGCCAACGAGGCGTTTTTTCGTCTCTCCCGGACGACTTTGATTCTGCTCACTTCCTGACCGGTAACCGGATTTGAGCGTACAGAAGCGAGCACATCGCGCTCGCTTCTATAGCTTAGTATACATGGAATATCATTGCTTTGCAACAAATATCTGCATGATTTCTATATAATAATACACACCATTCCGCCGGTGGAATCATTCACAACCTTCTGCATGGTATCCTGCAGCTTCACCTGACTTTCATCCCCGATCATGGAAATCTTGGCGCGAATGCCATCGTTAACGAGCTGCTCCACCGTTTTTCCAAAGATGTTCGTCTCCCAGATGCCGTCGTCCCGGCCGTTTTCGTCAATATAACCGATCAAATCCCGCGCCTGCTGTTCCGTTCCCACAATCGGCGCAATCTCCGTCACCACATTCGCCTTAATGAAATGCAGGGACGGGCTTTCCGCTTTGATTTTTACGCCGTATTTATTTCCATGCCGGATCACCTCCGGACGTTCCAGCCGGATCTCGTCCCGGGCAGGCATCACCACTCCATACCCTTTCGTCCGCACGGCCTGCATAGCGGAAAGAACCCGCGAGTATTCTTTTTTCATCGCGGTCATTTCCTTTAACATTTTCATCAACTGATATTCGCTTCCGATCGTTTCCCCCGCCAGTTCGCTGAGCATTTCATAATAATATTTGTCATCCATATCCAGCACAACCCGGATACAGCCGTCCGCCATGTTGATCTTTTCCACCATACAGCGCCGGATATAATCGCCCTGAAGACTGATGGGATGCTCTGCCACATCCCGGATCGTGTTGATCTTTCCCATCAGTTCCCTGATACGGGCGATCATATCCGTCTTCATCCGGTGGGTTGCAGGCAGCATTTCCACCCACTTTGGCATATAAAATTCCACCATGGTGACGGGAAATTCATAGAGCACCTTCTCCATGATATGGCGGATATCCTCTTCTTTCAACTGCGCGCAGTTCACCGGCATAGCGGACACCTGATATTTTTCCCGGATGGACTGCGCCGTCTGCTCCGCCTCCTGTCCGTAAGGCCTTGCAGAATTCACCAGCACAAGGAAAGGCTTCCGAAGCTTTTTTAACTCTGTAATCGTTTTTTCTTCGGCTGACAGGTAATTCTCCCGCGGCAAATCTCCGAAGCTTCCGTCGCAGGTCACTACGATTCCGATGGTGGAGTGATCCGTAATCACTTTGCGGGTCCCGATTTCAGCCGCCTGCGTAAAAGGAATTTCCGCCTCATACCAGGGCGTTTTCACCATCCGCTCCATGCCCTCTTCCATATGGCCCGCAGCCCCGTCCACCATAAAACCGACGCAATCCACCAGACGAATCTTCACATTCACGTCTCCGCCCAGCTTTAAGGCCGCCGCTTCCTGAGGGATAAACTTCGGCTCCGTCGTTGTAATCGTCCTGCCGCCCGCGCTCTGCGGCAGTTCATCCTGCGCCCTCGTCTTTCCCGATTCATCAGTCATATAGGGCAGCACCGCAGCGTCCATGAACCGCTTGATAAACGTGGATTTTCCGGTACGGACCGGTCCTACCACTCCTATGTAAATTTCACCGCCTGTCCTTTGTTGCATATCGCGGTAAAGATTCTGTGTATACAAACTTTCTGCCTGCAGGTTTTCCATAAAAAAATCCCCTTCCATTTGTGCTGTTACACTATATGCGGGGGATTTTCATTTCATACGGAAAATTATGAATTTTTTGTATATCTGCACGCGGGATAATTGCTGCATCCGAAAAACTGGCCGAACCTTCCTTTTCTCTTCACCAATTCGCCGCCGCACCTGGGACAGACCTCGGTCGGAATCTGCTTTTGCAGCTTTGCCATTTCTTCAAAACATTTCTGATTCATCAAACAGTCGTTCAAAGCCCGGTGGGCGCCTTCGGAACTGATTCCAAAATAGGCTGCCAGATCCACCAGTCTGTGGTGAGAAAGCATGGGCAGACAATTTCTTGCCATAAACAGCGTATCGATATAATCGTTATCGATCCCTTTTCCTGTCACCTGCATCGCAGTCCGGTCAAGGAACAGCAGATCAAAGGACCGGATATTGTGACCGACCAGCACATCATTTCCGGCAAAGTCCAGGAATTTTGGGAGCGCCATCGTAATATCCGGAGCGTCGGCAACCATCTCATCCGTAATATGATTGACGGCGGACGCGGCATAGGGAATCGTTCTCCCCGGATTGACCAGGGAAGAAAAGGTATCGGTTACCGCGCCGTTTCTGACCTTCACGGCTGAAATTTCAATGATCGCATCTTTTGCCGGACTCACCCCCGTTGTTTCCAGATCAAATACCACATAATCGGGCACATATTTCGCCAGCCTTTTTCCTCTGCCTTCTCTCATTCGTTCTCCTCTTTTTTCTTTTCTTTAGATCCCCTCAGTATACGAGAGTATCAGGACCTCAGAACAGCCTGAGTTGTCCGTCTATCCAGGATTCCTGTCTGGCATCCCGGACCCGGTCGTCCTCTTTTAGCCATCCAATCAGCAGCGGCGATTTCGGATCATGTTTTTTATGATTCTCTTCCACCGTTTTTAAGTCATAATTAGCGTAGCAATATTTACAGCCTTGCAGACAGGTATTGTACATGCCGATATCATTCCCCAGCAAACAGTTGCAGCCCTCTCTTGCCGCCGGGTGTTTCGGCGCCGCGAGATTTTCCCCGATGGCGCGTTCCATCACTTCTTTTGTCATGCATCCGGAAACATCCACGCCATAAGCGGCAAGCCGTTCGGTTTCGCAACAGCTTTTGACCGCAATACCAAAACGCTTCCCGATTTCCACAAAATTTTTCGCAATCTCCGCCTGCTGCGCAAACGGCACTGTCTGCACGCCGGGAAAGTTCCGTTTCGTCTTTTCATACAGATCAATGAAGCTGATAACGCAGCTTTCGGTACAGCCGCTCAAAGCCGCCGCCATTTTTTCAAAACTCTCCATATGAAAATCCATGGAATATCGCTCGGAAAGAAAAATCGGATCGTAACGCCAGATCAGCGCTCTGGGACTGACCTTTTCAGTCAATCTGCAAAAGCTGTCAATCACCCGCTCTTTCAGGGGCACATAAGGTTCCACGTCTCTCCCGTAGGGCGTAATCGTGACATACCACATCTGCCGGAAGCGATCCAGTTCGGAAAGCCTGTTCAGCATCGGTCCCGGATTTTTGGTACAAAAACACAGGCAATCCACCACGTCCGGCGTCAGACGATAGCGGATCACCTGTTTGGGATCATAGGGATTTCTTACCAGAACAAATCCTTCCCGGATCCGATTATAAAACCATTCGCTGTAGTAAGCCGGGATATCGGTCCGGCTTCCGGTGTTCAAAATCATTTCAGTTCAATACAACCTTTTTAAAACTCTTCTTTCCACGTTTTAAAGTAATGCCCTCGCCTCTTAAGTCTTCGCCGGCAAACAGCTTTTTGATATCGGTCACTTTTTCCCCGTTTACGGAGACGCCGCCCTGTTCCACCGCACGGCGCGCCTCGGAACGGGATGCGCACAGCCCCGCTTTTACAAGCAGTCCCATAATATCGATATTGCCGTCCATAAGATCCGCCTCTGACAGTTTGGCCGTGGGAATCTCCGCGTCTGCGCCGCCGCCAAACAGAGCCTTTGCGCTGGCCTTGGCTTTCTCGGCCTCTTCTTTTCCATGGACCAGTTCAGTCAGTTCATAAGCCAGAATTTCCTTCGCCGTGTTCAACTGGCTGCCTTCCCAGCGCTCCATTTCCAGGATCTGCTCGATCGGCAGGAAGGTGAGCATCTTTAAACAGTTCACCACGTCCGCGTCCGCCACGTTTCTCCAATACTGATAAAACTCGAAGGGAGAGGTCTTGTTGGGATCCAGCCATACCGCGCCCTTCTGGGTCTTGCCCATCTTTTTGCCTTCGGAGTTCAAAAGCAGCGTGATCGTCATCGCATACGCGTCTTTGCCCAGCTTTCTGCGGATCAGTTCCGTGCCGCCCAGCATGTTGGACCACTGGTCGTCGCCGCCGAACTGCATGTTGCAGCCGTATTTCTGGTACAGCATGTAAAAGTCATAACTCTGCATAATCATGTAGTTAAATTCCAGAAAGCTTAAGCCCTTCGCCATGCGCTGTTTGTAGCATTCCGCCGTCAGCATTCTGTTGACAGAAAAGCATGCGCCCACCTCGCGCAGCACTTCCACATAGTTTAAATCCAACAGCCAGTCCGCATTGTTGACCATCAGCGCCTTTCCGTCGGAAAAATCGATGAAACGGCTCATCTGCTTCTTAAAGCATTCGCAATTGTGCTGAATCGTTTCGGTCGTCATCATCTGACGCATATCGCTTCTGCCGGAAGGATCGCCGATCATGGCCGTGCCGCCGCCGATCAGCGCGATCGGCTTATTGCCCGCCATCTGCATCCGTTTCATCAGACACAGCGCCATAAAATGCCCCACATGCAGGCTGTCCGCGGTAGGGTCAAAGCCGATATAGAACGTGGCCTTGCCGTTATTGATCAATTCTTTAATTTCCTCTTCATCCGTCAACTGCGCGAGAAGTCCTCTCGCTTTGAGTTCTTCAAATACTGTCATTTTCTTTCTCTCTTTCCTCCTGATGGTTTTAAAAAGGCCCTCATCCATAAAGGACGAGGGCCTACGCTTCGTGTTACCACCTTTTTTCACAGACAACTCGCGCTGCCTGCCTCACCAAGTACGATCCTCCAATCCTTCTTTGCGCCAAAACACGTCTGTTTCATCAGCATCCATAAGACAGCTTCGCAAAACCGAAATTTTCAGATGATACTCCTGCACGATAACGGGTGCCTGCCGTTGCAGCCTACTCAGAAAGCGCTTCCCTTTCGGTGCACAACTCCGGGATGTATTCGGATCGCCTTTCCCTGCGCCTCTCATCAGCCGGCTGCTTTCTGTAGGTTCCGATCAATCTTACTCTTTCCCATCAACGTCTTGAACTATAAGCCATAACGGCTTTTTAAACTACTGACAATGTATCACAGGCAGAGGGCGTATGTCAAGTATTTGTATGACTGTTTCCGTTTCTGTAAATATGTAAATTCGTCGCTTTGCCGAATTTCCCCGGAATTTGTGCAGATATTTCTATTTGTGGTTTTAAAACCGCTGTGCTACAATAAATTTGTATGCGTTTTACCTGCTTTTTACAGTTTTGCGGGAAAAAACAGGCATGTCCAGAAGCAGAAAAAGAAAGTTTTATACGGAGGACAAACATGAGTGGCTTTTTTGGAGTAGCAGCAAAAGAAGATTGCGTATTCGATCTGTATTTCGGAACAGACTATCATTCCCATCTCGGCACCAGACGCGCCGGAATGGCGGTTTATGACAGCAAGGACGGATTTAACCGCGCGATTCACAACATTGAAAACGCGCCTTTCCGCACCAAATTTGAAAAAGAACTGGGCAGCATGCACGGCCATTTAGGAATCGGCTGCATTTCCGATTACGAACCTCAGCCTCTGATTATTCGTTCCCATCACGGCACCTTTTCCATCATGACCATCGGAAAAATCAATAACACGGACGAGATTGTGAAAAAAATTCTTTCCACTTCTCCCACGCATTTTCTGGAAATGAGCGGCGGTGATATTAACGCCACGGAACTGGTTGCAACCATCATCAATCAAAAAGAAAACCTCATCGAAGGAATTCAGTATGCCCAGGAGATCATTGACGGCTCCATGTCCATCGCCATCCTGACGCCAAAGGGCATTTATGCGGCACGCGATAAGATGGGACGCACCCCTATCGCCATCGGACAAAAGGACGATGCCTTCTGTCTCGCTTTTGAAGGTTTCTCTTTCTTAAACCTCGGCTATACGCCGCTGCGCGAATTGGGCCCCGGCGAAATCGCCATCCTGACGCCGGAAGGCGTGCGCACGCTTGTGCAGCCCGGCAAAAAAATGAAAATCTGCACCTTCCTCTGGATTTATTACGGCTATCCCTCCTCTTCCTATGAGGGTATCAGCGTGGAAAAAATGCGCTACAACTGCGGCGCCGAACTTGCCAAACGCGACGCCGGCAGCGTTCATCCCGATATTGTGGCGGGCGTGCCCGATTCCGGCGTAGCGCACGCTATCGGCTACGCCAATGAATCCGGCATTCCTTATTCCCGGCCGTTCATCAAATACACGCCCACCTGGCCCCGCTCTTTCATGCCTACCATGCAGAGCAGGCGCAATCTGATCGCCAAGATGAAACTCATTCCGGTACACGACCTGATTCAGGACAGAAGCCTTCTGCTGATTGACGATTCCATCGTCCGCGGCACGCAGCTTCGGGAAACTACGGAATTTTTATATAAGAGCGGCGCGCGCGAGGTTCACATCCGTCCCGCCTGCCCGCCTCTGCTTTACGGCTGTAAATATCTGAATTTCTCCCGTTCCACCTCCGATATGGATCTGATCACCCGGCGGGTTATTCAGGATATGGAAAGCAGCGATAAGTATCCGAATCTGAACGTTTATGCGGATCCCGACAGCCCGCAGTATCAGGAAATGATCGACCGGATCTGCAAACAGCTTAACTTCACCACGCTTCGTTATCACAGACTGGACGACATGATTAAATCCGTCGGCATTGATCCGGACAAACTCTGCACCTACTGCTGGGACGGACGGGAGTAAAGACGGCAATTCGATTTTGCCCGGTTTTCATTCCATGACAATGATCGCTCTTTCTTCTTCCGGAAGCGGTTCCGCCAGCATGTCATTCATGAAGGTCCGTCCCGGAAGCATGCACACCACATGCGCGGTTCCCTCTGAAACGGGGAACTGCGTTCCGTGCAGCACCAGAGGATTCAGCTTCACGAAGGTCCCCTTCGGAACATAAAAGGCTTCTACTGTCTCCACGCTGAATTTCTTGCCCGGAAGCGGCGTACCGGTAAAAATGATGACGTCATCATCCAGCGGAAGAAGCCCCTCGCAGGTAAATTTGTGCGCTTCCAACAGGGAAATGATATTTTTCTCCTGCTTTTTTACCTGACAGACAGAAATGGTCGGCAGAGTTGTCGCTGCGAAATCCAGCTTCACAACGTCCGCAAAAAAGCCGTATGGAAAAAGCGACTTTTCCGCCAGCGCAGCATCATCCAGCAAATTCTGAAACTCTCCGTATTTCGCAAATTTTTTCTGATCCAGTTTCTGTACTTTAATTTCTCTCATATTCTCACCTTTCTACAGCGCCGGGCGCTGATCCAAATTTCTTCTTATATAAACGCCTCTTTGTTACATAATAAGCGATCACGCAGGGAACGCATGCCCCGATCCAGGCCAGCGGATTTGCCCAGCAAATTCCCGTAAATCCGATTTTTGCCGAAAGCACAATCGCTGCCGTAGCGCGCATGACCAGTTCCATAACCCCCGCAAATGACGGAATCACGCTCTGTCCCACGCCCTGCAGGGAGGACCGGTACACGTACAGCGCCGCCAGCACAAAATATAGTTTGCTGCTGATGGAAAGATACCTGTGTGCAAATGCGATCGCTTCCGCCTGCCCCGGAATAAAGAAGGATGCGAAAAAGCCGCCGAACAGAGTATTCACAACTCCCATAATCATTCCGAACCCGATACCGATATATGCGCTTTGACGCACCCCTTTCCAGATCCGGTCTGCTTTTTTTGCCCCATAGTTTTGCGCCACATAAGTGGTCACCGCAGTCCCCAGCGACATCATCGGCATATGAGCGATCATCTCAATCTTCTGCGCCGCCGAGAATGCTGCAATGGCTGTCGTTCCGATTCCGTTTAAGGCATACTGCACCAGCATTGCTCCCACGGAAATAATGCTGTTTTGAAGCCCCATAGCGCTTCCCAGCTTTAATTGAACGCCGGCCTCCCGCATTTCAAAGCGGCACCGCTTTCTTTCCAGGCGGAGCGCAGGATATTTCTTCATCATATAAAAAACGCAAAGGACCAAAACCAGCAACTGTGAAATCACCGTCGCCAATGCGGCGCCTTCCACTCCCATGCCGAATCCTCTGATAAACGTATAATCCAGCACGATATTTACCAGGCAGGCTGCGGCATTGAAATACAGGGTCGGCCTGCTGTCGCCCATGGCGCGGATCACATTGGTAAAGAGACAACTGAACACGGAAATGAGAATTCCCCCGAAAATGATTCTCACATATCCCACGCATTCCTCCAGCAGTTCTTCCTGTGTGCGCAAAAGCATCAGTCCTTTGCGGGCAAAGGTTAGGCTCAGTCCCGTGAACAGCGCAGCAGCAGCCAGACTTAAAATAAGGCTGTGGAAAAAACTCTTTTGAAGCGCCTGCTCGTCCTCCGAGCCGAACTGCTGGGAAATGACGATGGAAAATCCGGCCGTCATTCCGTTTGCGAACCCCAGCACCAGAAAGACGATACTGCCGCAGCTTCCCACCGCCGCCAGCGCGTTCAGTCCCAGGGTCCGTCCCACAATGAGTGTATCTACCATGTTATAAAGCTGATGAAACAGATTGCTGATCAAAAGCGGGATTGTAAAGCGGATAATCAGTTTTGCAGGATTGCCGTTGGTCATTCCATTTCACCAGCCTTTCTTTTAAACCATTACAGACAAACCGGTCCTTTTTCTTCCACTGTATCGAATTTCAGATCCAGATACCGCGCAGTTTCCCGCAGCACGGGCAGCACCTTCGCATATACCGCTCCGAGATGATGAATATAAGGGCCGAACATCAATTTCTGTTCCCATGCCTTCCAGTCGTCGGTTTCCATCCACACATAAGTCCCTGTGGTTTCGGGACCCGTCGTCGTTCTCGCCTCGCCTGCAAATAAATAGTATTCATCATCCACATCGTCAAAACGACAGACGGTCAGTTCTCCCTGCTTTAATTCGAACTGTTCCTGCCCGCCCACCAGCCGCGCCTTGCTGTTTTCGGCCTTCAGCGAATAAGGGAACGGTCCGCAGTGCCACAAAAGTTCCGCGTTGTCATTCTCCGGATGACGGATCGTCAGGTCCGCAAGAAACTCCGCTTCCTCCCCGAACACGGACGCGCGCAGGATTGCCAGCGTGATCGCGCCGTTAATATCCGTTTCACAGGATACGGGAATTCCAAGATCCGTCAATTCCCCGATCATGGCGCAGACAGGCATTTTCATCAGCGCGCAGGTGGGCCAGCACTCAATTGCGGCAACGCTGCACCGGTTCTTTTCCAGCACCTGCTGCATCGCAATTTTCAACGCTGTCAGATTTGCAAGCTGCTCCTCTGTTATCTGCGAACAATCCATTCGCGCGCTGATATCGGCAAGCTGCTCCTGAAAGGCTTCATCCCTGTCTTCCAGTATTTTATTCATGGCCATCTGAACCATCAGCGGCGCAATCGCCACCGTCTGAATGCCGAAACGCTTCATCAGCTTCGCTTCATTGGTCATTACGCTGCGGAAGGGAGACGGTCTTTCCCCGATTTTGGCAATGCGCAGCCCGTTTAAATCCTTCAGCACATTGACCACCCGCAGGAAGGTTTCAAAACCGTTTTTAAATTCTTCGCATTCCGCAGGCACATTATAAATATAACTGTACTTCACCCCGTATCTGCGCAGCACCTTGGTTGCTGCGAACATGCCGCACTGGGTATCTCTTCCCCTCTTTTCCGGCGTATTTGGTTCTTCATCCCTGGCTCCCCAGACGAGCACCGGCACATGGAATTTCGATACCACATCCGCCACAGCCCCCTCTTCTCCGAAGTCGCAGAAAGGAACAAAAATTCCATCCACTCCTTCTCTTCTGAATTTTTCCACCACCGCAGGGGCATACGCTTCGCTCTCAATGATCCCGTTTGTACAGATATCGTCGATATCCACCAGTCTGACGCATCCAGGCCGTATCGCTCTTATGACTGGCATGAAAATTTCCTTTTGCCTGGTGGCCGTCTCCAGATCCAGCATCCCCCGTCTTGTGGGCAGCACGCCCAATGTAATATTCGCCTTATACATATTCCAACCCTCTCCTGTAATACGCAACCCTCTGATCGATCTCAGAGTAATCTATGATTCCGCTATGTAAAAACTCCTCCAATACCTGTTCATCCGGAATTCCGGCCCTTCCGCCGATTTTCGTGCACTTGATCGCGGAAACCGCACTGGCAGAACGCGCGCACTCTTTGGCCGTCTTTCCCTTCAGCAGCGCTGCCAGAAACGCGCCGTGAAACACATCTCCGGCTCCCACCGTATCCACCGCATCTACCCGAAAGGCGGGAAGCGTAAAATAACCGCCGCCGTCGCATCCGACGCATCCTTTTTCCCCGAAGGTGAATACCACCACTTCCGGGCCTTTCTCCATGATCTTACGGCACTCTTCTTCCAGATTTTCAAGGCCCTTTTCCTTACTTCCCGCAAACAGCCCGTCGAATACAAATTCCGATCCCACAAACACGTCGATCTGCGGAATCATTTCCACCAGCGCGTCCGTATAATAGTCCGCATCGATGAATACCCTGACGCCGTTTTCTCTTGCTGCGGCGACCGCTTTACAAGTCAGGGGGGAACAATCTGCAATAAACAGATAGCGGGCTTTTTTAAGCAGTTCAAAATCCAGTTCTTCTTCCGTCAAAGCCCCCGCATCTCCCATGCGGAACAGGATCGTTCTCGTACCCGCTTCTTTTTCGCTTAAGACCACCGAAAAATGGGTGGTTTTTCCTTCCCTGAGAAGCATGTTATCCACATTAATGCCGTGACGGACAAAATCCTGATAGCAGAATTTTCCGTAAATATCATCTCCCAGCGCGCCTGCAATCGCGCAGGATGCGCCCAGTCTCGCCGCTGCCACTATGCCGCTGGATACCTTTCCGCCGCCCTGCCAACTCATTTCATTTACTCTTGCGCCCTTATTTTTCTCCGGCATTTCATCGAAATTGACATTCAGATCGATGCAGGGATGATCCAGCCCGAATACATCATATTTCCCCATAAACGGCCCCCTTAAATGGAAAACTTATTGGGATTGAGCAGACGGATTTTATCAATCACAAATTCTGTCATTCCTTTCTGCACGCCAAACAGCAGCTTTACGCCGTTGCCGTCATGATTGGTCGCTTCGATTACGCTGTCAAAGGAGCGATAGGCAGCGGCGAAGTATTCGGTCGCAATATTGAATTTGCTCATCCCCAGATTGACCGCCTCCTGCATCTGTTCGTCCGGAATGCCGGAGCAGCCGTGCAGTACCAGCGGAATCGAAAGGGCTTTTCGGATCTGGCGGATTCTGTCAAAATCCAGATCGGGTTTCTGAATGTAATCCCCGTGGGCGTTGCCGACGGCAATCGCCAGAGAGCCGCAGCCTGTTTTTTCCACGAATTCCACCGCCTGATCCACGTTCGTAAAATGATCCGCATTCGTAATATCGTCCAGATTCTGCCCGACGCCCACATGTCCCAGTTCCGCTTCCACATCCACGCCGAAGACGCTTGCCGTTCTCACAACCGCCGCCGTCATCTCCACATTCTCCTCAAACGCACGAGCGGAGCCATCCACCATAACGGAAGGGAATCCGTCCCGGATACCGCCCACCGCAATTTCATAGGTTGCGGAATGATCCAGATGCACCGCTACCGGCACGGAGGCTTTTTTTGCCAGATCCTTTGCCATATATGCGATATGATTCAACGGAATATACTGATCAAAGCCCGGAAAAAACTGCACGATGATAGGAACCCTCTCATGCTCCGCGGCATTGATGGCGCAGCGGATCGTTTCATAGTTGATCGTATTGATGGCGGCGACTCCATATTGATGCTGTGTGGCATGCTGTAATAACTCGTTTACCTTTACCAAAGACATATGCTCATTCTCCTTTCACTTTGGAATCAAAAAACAACAGATATTCCGGCATCTGACTGCAGAAATCGCGGCTTATTTCATCGATGCGGTCGTAATCCTCCCGTTCCAGCACAAAATCCAGAGCCGCAATGTTTTCCATCGCATGCGCCCGATCGGCGCCTCCCACAATCGGCGCGGTAAGCCGCTCATTTTTGACCAGCCAGTTTATGCAGATCTGGGTCGCATTCTTTTCATACTTCTTTCCCAGTTCGATTAAAACATCCGTCACTTTCAGGCATTTTTCATATACGCCCGGCTGGAACAGCGCCGCTCTCGCCCTGCCGCCGCTAATCGGCGTATCCTTTTGAAATTTTCCGGTCAAAAGCCCCTGCGCCAGCGTGCTGTAAGGAATTACGCCGATTTCATTTTGGGTGCAGTAAGGCAGCAGATCCCTGTCTATGTAGCGCCAAAGGAGATTATAGCAGGGCTGAATCACATCCACCTCTCCGTATTTCCGGGCTTCCGTGAGCATTTCCAGGGTGAAATTGGACACGCCGATGCTTCGGATTTTTCCCTTCTCCTTCAACACATTCATATTTTCCATCGCCTGTCCTACCGTCATTCCCTGAGGCGGATAATGCAGAAAATATACGTCCAGATAATCCATGCCCAGCCGTCTTAAACTGTCGTCGCAGGCTTTTTCCATATCCGCCAGCGGATAATGAGCGGGCCATACTTTGGAAATAGCGACGTAGCTTTCACGGTCCACCCCTGCGAGCGCACGGCCCAGAACTTCCTCCGCGCGGCCGTTCCCATAGATCTCCGCCGTATCAAAGGTATTGATTCCATGTTCCAAATACGTTCTGATACAGGCGATGCTGTTTTCGTCCTCCACACTTCCAAAGTAATCTCCTCCCATGGACCAGCAGCCCAGAATGATGGGGGAAACTTTAACGCTTCCGTTACCCAGTCTCTTATATTCCATTTTTAACTCTCTATACTTTCTTATTTATTTTGCACAAAAGAGCCTGTATTTTAGCCATTTG
>JAUNGC010000015.1 GCA_030524745.1 Eubacteriales bacterium
CTATAATATAAAACTGTATGAAAATAATTCCCTGATCATATTCGATGAAGTTCAATTGTTTCCAAAGGCCCGTTCTGCCATCAAATATCTGGTGGCAGACGGGCGGTATGACTATGTGGAAACAGGTTCTTTGATGTCTATTAGAAAAAATGTTCAGGATATTGTAATTCCATCCGAAGAACGTCACATCAAAATGCATCCAATGGATTTTGAAGAATTTCTTTGGGGGATGGGTAATGATACGCTGATGGATATTATCAGAAAATGTTATGCAACAAAAAAGCCGATGGGTCAGGCAATGCATCGAAAGGCGATGGACTATTTTCGCCAGTATTTGATCGTTGGAGGAATGCCTCAGGCAGTACAGGAATATGCGGAATCTCGAGATTTTGATAAGGTTGATCAGGTGAAAAGAGATATTCTTACGCTCTATCGCGCAGACATTATTAAGCATGCGATGGGTTATGAGATGAAAGTGGAGAGTATCTTTGATGAAATTCCGGCCCAGCTTCAAAAACATGAGAAAAAATTTAAAATTTCATCTTTAAAAAAGGAAGCGCGTTTTCGTGATTATGAGGATGCGATGTTTTGGCTGGCTGATTCTATGATTGCCAATATTTGTTACAATTCCACAGCGCCAAATATCGGACTGAAACTGAACATGGATAGAATGACATTGAAATGTTATATGGGAGATACCGGACTGTTGATTAGTCATGCTTTTGATGAGAATGGGATCGTCAGTGAAGAGATATATAAAAAGCTGCTGTTTGACAAATTGGAAGTAAATAAAGGCATGATAATGGAAAATATTGTAGCACAAATGCTGGTGGCAGGCGGACACAAATTATATTTCTACTCCAACTCTTCCCGTAATGACAGAGAATCCCGCATGGAGATTGACTTTCTGATTGCGAAGAACAAAATCAGCAGTCGGCACAATATTTCTCCGATAGAGGTTAAGTCCGGCAAGAACTATACTCTTTCATCATTGCGAAAGTTTATAAATAAATATGGAGAACAGACTCATATTCCGTATGTATTGCATACAAGCGATTTGAAAGAAGAAGAAGGGATCGTCTATTTACCACTTTATATGACACCATTGCTCTGAAGCAATATATAAAACAGGAAAGCATCGAAAGGCTATGAAGGCCTGAATGCTTTCCTGTTTTTAATTTATTCTATCATTTTATTCTTCGGCAGCAGTTTCCGTATCAGAAACCTCTTCCTGTGCTTCTTCAACTGTCAGATAGTGTAACTTACCCCGGTTATCGGTAATCGTATAGGTATCGGCAAGGTCGTCCAGATAAGCGCTGACGGCATTGTTCTTTAAAGTCGATTCAATGTCCGCATACCAATTTGCCACACCGTCTTCATTCTCTGTTTCGTCCAGATAGCGGTTCAGGAAATAAATAACGTAATAATTTTCATCGGCCGTCACTTCAATGACAGTGGTGTCCCCTTCCTGGCGGGATTGGTCAAAAAGCCAGTCGCTGGCGGATGTATGGGCGAGAGTGGCTTTTGTTACATTGGTGTAAGTGCTTTCTGCATCTTCCTGTATGTCATACTCGTCAAAAAGAGCGTCAAAGGAAGCTTCGTCTGTGATCTGGGACAGTACGTTGTCGGCCTCTTCTGAAGACGCAACCCGAAGCAGCTTATAATCAACGGAATCATAGCTGTCCTTATTTTCCTCGTAATATGCGTTCACTTCGTCGGCAGAGATTACTTCTGTTTCAATCAAATGCTGTTCATAAGCGTCGGCCAGAGCGGAATCCGAGACATAAGTACGGAATTTTTCCATATCGATATACTTGCCGTAAATGGAAGAAAGATAGTCCTTCTCGCTCATGCCGCCGTCCTGTGCTGCCGACTGGAGAGAAGATACAGCGCTTTCCACTTCCACCGTGGTGTCATATTCAAATCCGGCTTCTTCGGCGGCGTCCGTAGCGGCGTAAACTCTCTGCAGGTTTTCGGCCGCCTGCTGTGCAAAAAAGTCATCCCAGGTCATATCGTCCGTATAATCCTGAGAAGAAAGCGGTTTGGAGGTATCCAGGCCGATAAGGGCGCTGTAACTGCCGTAATAGCTTAAGAAATTCTGGTAAGAAACATTGTAATAATAATCGAACTCCGCCTTTTTTACAGGGTGGTTGCCGACGGTAAGATAATCGGCGTAACGGTTGGCCAGGCTGTTATAAACAAAATAGCCTATAAAAGCGATTATGATAACCGCCGCGGCGATGGCGGTACAAGCGGCCGCTTTCTTTTGCTTTTGTTCTCTGGCCGCTTCTTCGGCGCGGCGCTGCATCTTCCGGTCATAGCGGGTCATTTCTTTTTGAGATGCTTCCGGCTGTTTTTCGACGCCTGGGGTTTTCCTGTTAGTTTTTTTCTCGCTCATTTCTTTCACACAGATAATTCTGTGAAACTCCTTTCTGTAAAATGCCTGCGGCAAAAAATTTTGCCGGGCATTCCAAATAAAATTGCTATAGTTTAGCATACAGCTAAATTGTGTTAGTTTTGTGAAAAATTTCAGGAAAACGGAGCACACTAAAAAGAAAAAGGAAAATGTGCGATGGAAAAAAAATCATTGCAGGAAAAGAGGATCCTGCCTTATACCGATGAGAACGGATATTACGAAATAAGACTGGAAAGCATTGGCGGCCTGGGCGCGAATCTGGCGGGTAAAATGCTGGGAGAACTGGGTGTGTTGGGCATGGAGTTGAATGCGTCCGCTTTTTCCAGTTATGGATCGGAAAAAAGAGGATCGCCGGTGAGGGCGTTTGTACGCTATCGGGAAGGAACGGAGGAAATTCTGAGAAATGCGCCGGTGGTCAGCCCCCATCTGCTGGGCGTTTTTCATGAAGCCATGGCAAAGTCCTATCCGGTGTTTACAGGCGTCTTCGATCAGACGCAGATCGTTTTAAACACGTATCTGAAAAAGGAAGAAGCAATTGAAAAATATGGAATTACACAGGGAAATTTGTATTGTCTGGACGCTGGCCTGATTGCCAGAGAATGTAAATGCCGCCTGAATATGGTCATGCTCGGCGCGCTTGTCTGTGCCAGCGGCTTTCTATCGTTGAAAAAACTGGAAGAACTTTGCACAGAGAGTCTTGGAAAAAAATATCCGGATCTGCTGGCGGCAAATCTTTCCGGAATTGAGGAAGGGTATCGCACGATAAAAGAACAGTCGGGAACAGGATGCGGTCAAAGCGGGGATTTTTCCGGCCGGGTTGTGGATAACCTGCCCCAGTCTCCGGCCGGATGTGGATTGGATAGCATGGCGGAGCCATACGCGGGAGGATTTCATGAAACAATCGGCGGCGTCAATCCGATGGCCGGAAACAGTATACAAAACGATTTATCGCCCGGCAGGGAAGGATATGTTCCGGTGTTTCATCCCCAAAAGTGTATTCAGTGCGGATTGTGTGATTCCGCCTGTCCGGATATGGTATTTCGATTTGAACCCGGAATCTGGAACGGAAAGGAAACGCTTGTGAATCAAGGGCCTGTTTATCAATATTGCAAGGGATGTTTAAGATGCGTCAGCGTATGCCCGACCGCGGCGCTGACCAGAGAAGAGGAAGAAAAAGCAGGAGGATTTTAAAGATGGAAAAGCAAAAGGTACTGTTTGCAAACGGAAATGAACTGGCGGCCTGCGCTGCGCGGCAGATTCGTTATCATGTGATGGGATATTATCCGATTACGCCCTCCACACAGATTGCGGAAAATCTGGATTTGTGGCGGGCGGAGGGAAAAACGGATATTCGTTTGATCGCGGCGGAAGGAGAGCACAGTGCGGCGGGCGTCTGCTATGGGGCCAGTGCGGCGGGAGGACGGGTATTCGGCGCGACAAGCGCCAACGGCCTTCTATATGCGCTGGAGGAAATGCCGGTGCAGTCCGGCACCCGGATGCCGATGGTAATGAATGTCGCATGCCGTACTGTTTCAGGACCTCTTTGCATCAAAGGGGATCACAGCGATATTATGTATCTTTTAAATACCGGCTGGCTGATTCTTTTTGCGCCCAGGACACAGGCCGTCTATGATATGAATCTGATGGGATTAAAACTGACTGAAGAGATGAATCTTCCCGTAGCAATCGGCTACGATGGATTTTTTACCAGCCATCAGAAGCGGAGATGTCAGGTCTTTTCAGAAGACGAAACGGTACAAGCATATGTGGGACGCCGGGAGAGAAAGGAAAACGCGCTGAATCTGCAAAATCCCGTAACGATCGGCTCTTATATGGGAGAAAAGGATATTCTACAGAATAAATATGAGCTGCACCGGGCGATGCGGCAAGCGGATGCCAGGTTGGATTCGCTATTTGCGGAATATGAAAAGCTGTCGGGGCGCCGTTACCGGAAGGTGGAAGGATATTGCGCTGAAGACGCCGAATATCTGCTGGTACTGCTGGGATCTTCCTTTGAAACGGCAAAAGAAGCGGTGGATGAACTGCGGGAAAGCGGCGTGCGCGCAGGGGCGGTGACGCTCCAGGTGTTGCGTCCTTTTCCGGCGAGAGAATTTTGGGAAATATGCAGAAACGCCAAAAGAATGATGATTGGCGACAGACAGGACAGTTACGGCGCGCAGGGGGGCAATCTTTCTTTGGAAGCAAGGGCCGCCATGCAGCGTTACGGATACGCGGGGAAAATTTCGGCCAGAGTATACGGGCTTGGGGGAACGGATTTTTTCAAAGAAGATGCGTTGAAGCTGTTTGAAATCTGCCGGGAATCTGAAAGCGGCGATTTTGACTATTATGGGGTCGAAGATATTTCGGACGGGGCTTTTACGGAACGGTTGGAAGAAGGCGCGTGCGCGGATGCAGGACATACCCCTTTGAACGCGCTGCATCCGGAAGAAACTTTGCTGCATCTGACAAGCTGTTCTTATGATCCGGAAAAAATGGTGATGCAGGTCAAAGGAGGCGGCTTAAAGGAGACCACGGCGATGCCGAAGCGCCTTTCTCCCGGACATGGGGCCTGTCCGGGCTGCGGCATTCCGGTGAACTTAAATCTGCTGATGCGGGGAATAGAGGGAAATGTGGTGTTTGTTTTTCATACAGGCTGCGGCATGGTGGTGACGACCGCCTATCCGAAAACTTCCTTTAGGGTCCCTTATGTGCACAACCTGTTTCAGAATGGTCCCGCCACGATGGGAGGAATTATCGCCGTTTATGAAGAGAAGCAGAGAAGAGGAGAAATGCCGGAAGGCGATATTACCTTCGTGATGGTCAGCGGTGACGGCGGTATGGATATCGGACTGGGGTCCGCGCTGGGGGCGGCCTGCCGGAATCAGAAAATGATTTTGTTTGAATATGACAACGGCGGCTATATGAACACCGGCTACCAGCTTTCTTATTCCACCCCTTACGGGGCGAAAAGCGCCACTTCACATGTGGGAAAAGAGCAGTTCGGAAAAGATTTCTTCCAGAGGGATACGGCGCAGATTATGGCGGCGGCAGGGATTCCGTATGTGGCCACCGTTGCGGAAAGCAACCCGTCGGATTTCATCAAAAAGGCGGCAAAAGCGGCGGAATATTCCAGAAAATTCGGTATGGCCTATGTGAAGGCGCTTTCCGCCTGTCCGCTGAACTGGAATGACAAGCCGGAAAGGGAAAGAGAGGTCATTTCCGCGGCCGTAGACTGCTGCTTTTTTCCTCTTTATGAGGTGGAACAGGGAATTACGAGACTCAATTATGATCCGGAAAAAATCGGAAAGAAAATTCCGGTAACGGACTGGCTGTCCAAAATGGGAAGAACGAGACATCTGATAAAAACGGAATACCGGGAAGTTGTGGAGGCAATGCAGAAGGAAATCGACAGAAGATACGCGAGATTGAAAGCGAGAGCGGATGAACCGCTCCTCTGAGACTGTTAACGTAAACCCCATACGCAACAGACTGTTGACGTATGGGTGCTTTCTGTGTAAACTGTTCTTAGTAACAGCTTGTCTGTATCAGGGAAGACATCGGTGAACAGAAAATCGGTGATCGTTCTGTTCATGGCAGATGTACGGAAAGAGAAGCTTCACTATGAATTATATTGTTTTGGATCTTGAGTGGAATCAGGCGTCGGATGCCGGGGATGACCGCAGTAAGATGCTCACATTTGAGATCATTGAGATAGGCGCTGTAAAACTGAATAGCCGCATGGAGATCACAGATACCTTTCATGAACTGATTCAGCCGCAGGTCTATGACGAAATGCACAAGATCACGGAAAAGCTGATTCATATACACATGACGGAACTGGAAGGCTGCCGGAAGTTTGAAGAAGTGATGAAGGATTTTCTGGCATGGTGCGGCGGAGAATTTGTGTTTGGCACATGGGGTTCGCTTGATCTTATGGTACTGCAGCGGAATATGGTTTTTTTTGGCATGAATCCGTTGGGAGAAGGACCTTTGAAGTTCTATGATATTCAGAAGCTTTTCAGCATCGCTTATGAGGACGGAAAGAGCAGAAAGAGTCTGGAATATGCGGTGGACTTTCTGAAATTTGCGAAGGATATTCCTTTTCACAGAGCGATCAGCGACGCTTATTATACGGCCCGCGTGCTGCAATTGATAAAGGATCCGGTGGCGCTGCAGAGATTTTCTTACGATACGTTTTCACTTCCGAAGAATCACAAATCCGAAATTCATGTTGTCTTTGATAATTATGCGAAATATATATCCCGTCCTTTTCAGGATAAAGAAGCGTTGCTGGCGGACCGGGAAGTGATTTCCACCCGGTGTTATCTGTGTCATAGAAACCTGCGGCGCAAAATCAAATGGTTTACCCCGAACGGGAAGCATTACTACAGCGTTTCCTATTGTGATAAGCATGGGTTTATGAAAGGGAAGATCCGCATCAAAAAGGCGGATGGAGATATGGTTTACGCTATTAAAACGACGAAATTCGTGTCTGAAAACGAGGCGCTGCAGATTCAGATGAAAAAAGAAAAGGCAAAAGAAATGAGAAGGCTTCACAGGCAAAAATAAGAAACGGGGAAAGCTTCCGGCGAAAGGCCGCTGCAAAGAGAAAACTTTGTCAGCGGCCTTTCTGTTGGAAATTTAGAAAGAATTTGTGTATCTGTCAAAATCAATGATATTTTTTGTCCGGGATCTGCTTCGCCGGCGGTTCATAATCGTCCTGCGCCGTTTGGAAAGCTTCCTGTTGTGCAGTACGGTATAGACGATCAGCGCGACGATAATCAATCCGATCACGCAGCCTGCAATGATGGCGATACGTTTAATGTCCAGAAAGAGAACATTTTGGTTGGCAGCAAAGGAGGCTGCCGTATTTTTAGCAATGTTCTTTTGAGGCTGGGTTTCCGATTCTTCGGAAAGGGCGGCTGGTTCCGCATAAAAATCGAAAGAGGAAACCGCCTGGGAATACAGTATGGCCGCCGTTCCAAGAGGCTGATTTTTGTAAGTGTACAGGATTGTCGCCGCCTGTCCGTCGTTGAGATTCTCATAACTCAGTTCGGAATCCACATCTTCCAGAGAAATGTCCGTGGGTAAAATCACATAAGCTTTGCTGTCAATGGAAAGGATCGGATTGCTGTTTCCCAGTATATCATTTTCCGTCATGAAAAGGCTGTTTGAGTTGACGCTGTAAGAAGTATCATTTTCAGCCACATTTACCGCTTTAAAATTGCTGAAGCCGTAATTAAAAAGATCAATCGTGTCTGTAAACTGCATCGGGGATTCGTCCTGCATGACGACGCAGATGAGTTTCAGACCGTCCTTTTCCGCGCAGGAGACCAGACTCTGACGGGCGACATCGGTATAACCGGTTTTGCTGCCGACCAGATATTCATAGGCATATTCCTTGCCGGGAAGCAATTTATTTTTCGTATTCGGAATCAATTCCCGGGAAAGGGTGGGGCTTGCGGGCAGCACATAGCTTGCCGTATCGGACATCTTACAAAGCAGTTCGTCGGAAAAGTATTTCTGTGCGATCAGAGCCAGATCGTAAGAGGTGGTATAGTGATTGTCGTCGTGTATGCCGTTTGTCGTAACAAAGTGAGAATCCGTACAGCCCAGTTCCTGCGCCGTTTCGTTCATCAGTTTTACAAAATCTTCAATGCTGCCGCTGATATGCTCTGCAATGGCGTTGGCGCATTCATTGGCGGAGCCGACCATCAGGGAATACAGGGATTGTTCCATGGTGATGGATTCTCCGGCTTTAATGCCGATATTGGCGTCTTCCCGCCAGTTGATGCTGTTGACGGCTTCCGAAGAATATTCCACCATTTCGTCCAGCGAAGAGTTCTGACGCGCGATATAGGCGGTCAGAATTTTGGTCGTGCTGGCGGGATAAAGTTTTTCATGGATATTTTTGGCGTAAAGAATCGTGCCGGTATTGGCTTCCATTAAAATAGCGGATTTGGCGCTGACTGCAGGACCCTGGGGCCAGCCTTCGATTTCGTTGCTTTCCACCGGCAGATATTTATTATTTTCCGCTTCCGCCTTATAATCAATCACTTCCGCATGAGCGGTCAGAACTGCGCCGCACATCAGGTTTGCGCAGCAACCCATTGCTATTAAAAAAGAAAAGATACGTCTTTTCCGGATACATTTCATAATAAGCATACCACCTTTAATTGTATTAAGCGTTTCGGCCGCAAAAGAGACCAGACGAAACGCTAACATTATTATCTTACACTATTATTTCTCATAAATTAAGGGCTGACACAGAATTTTCACAATTTCTTAAGGACTTTTCTTTTTATAGGAAATGTAGTACAATAAATTGGGTTTACAGACAGAAAATAAATGTCGGAATTTGGTCAAAAATTTCTGACAACAGGGCAGGAGAAAAGAGATGAGACTTCGCAATATAACCGGCTCCCGCGAGGTGATCAAAGAGAGCGTTTTCGTGGTACACGAACCGGAGAGATATAAAGGAAAATGGAAAGAATTATACGGCAATGAAAATCCGCTTTTTGTGGAAATAGGCATGGGAAAAGGCCGTTTTTTAATAGAAATGGCCAGGCAAAACCCGGATATCAATTTTATAGGAATCGAGAAATATTCCAGCGTTTTGCTGCGCGCCATTCAGAAGCTGGAAGAGATGGAAGCGGAAGGAGAAACTTTACCGAATGTGAGGTTTATCCGCATGGACGCGGAAGATATCGCGGAAGTGTTTGACCGGGAGGAACTGGACCGCATCTATCTGAACTTTTCTGATCCCTGGCCGAAGGAAAGACATGCGAAAAGACGGCTGCCCTCCAGGCAGTTTCTTGCGCGTTACGACCGCATTCTGAAAAAGGAAGGCGTCATTGAATTCAAAACCGACAACCGGGATTTGTTTGATTTCGCGGTGGAGGAACTGGAGCCTGCCAACTGGAAAATCAAAGAACTGACCTATGATCTTCATGCGGACGAGAGGCTTTGCGAAAACAACGTGATGACGGAATATGAAGAACGTTTTTCCTCACAGGGAAATCCGATCTGTAAATATATCATTTACCGATAACGGGGGAGCGCTGGAATGTATATTTTCTATTTTTTGGTCTGGATCATCTTTAACGGGCAGATCACGCTGGAAATTGTGATCTTCGGGCTGGTGGTTGCGGCGGTTGTTTATGCGTTCAGTTGTAAATTCTTAAACTGGAGTCCGACCAAGGATCTGTTTCTGTTAAAAAGGAGTTTTTTGCTGCTTCGGTATGCGGGAATTCTGATCCGGGAAATCGTCAAGGCGAATATGGCGATGATCCGGATGACGGTTGCGCCGAATCTGGAGCCGGATCCGGTCATTGTAAAAATTCATACGAAGCTTCAGAGCAAGACGGCCAGGGTGATTCTGGCCAACTCCATAACGCTGACGCCCGGCACGATAACGGTTTCGCTGGAGAAGGATGAACTGATGGTGCACTGCCTGGACAGATCCTTTTCGGAAGGTCTGGAGGGAAGTGTTTTTGAACAGGCGCTGTTGAAGCTTGAGGAAGGCAGGTAAAGAAATGGCAGACCCGGTATTACAAAACGCATATCATGTCCTTTTTGTGGGCGCAATCATATTTCTTGCAGTGATGCTTGTATGCTGTTTCATACGCGCGGTGAGAGGGCCGAAGGTGGCGGACCGGATCGTGGCGACCAATATGATCGGCACGATCGTGATGGTGATTATTGCGATTCTTTCTCTTTTGCTAAAAGAGGGCTATCTGGTGGACATCTGCATTATTTACGCAATGATCAGCTTTCTGGCGGTCATCGTGCTGACCAAAGTTTATATGGGCGTTTATCTGGAAAGAAAGAAAAAGAAGGAGGAAGAAAAATGATTCTGGAATGGATTCGTTTCATTGTCGGAGCGGTCGTCCTGTGTATTGGTCTTGTTACCTTCGCGCTGGAAGTATTCGGCGTTTACCGTTTTCATTTTGTGCTCAACAGGATGCACGCCGCGGCCATGGGGGATACGTTGGGAATCGGAATTTCCCTGATCGGCCTTATTATTTTTTCCGGCTTTAATTTCACCAGTCTGAAAATGTTTCTGGTGGTCGTGTTATTATGGTTTGCATCTCCGGTATCCTCCCATCTGATTGCCAGACTGGAAGTGACCACGGACGAGGAACTGGAAGATTTCTGCGAGGTGGAAAAATGACCGTATTTACCTATATACTGATGGGGTTTCTGATCATATGCGCGATTTCCGTAACCCTTTCAAAGAAGCTTTTAAACTCCGTTTTGATTTTTATGTCTTATAGCTTGATTATGTCGATTATCTGGATGCTTCTGGAATCGCCGGACCTGGCGATCACAGAAGCGGCTGTGGGAGCGGGCGTCACCAGCGTGTTGTTTTTTGTGACGCTGAAAAAGATACACGCCATGGAGGGGGAGGATAAACCGGATGAAGAAAAATAGCGCGTTTGCCCGGTGGTTTTACGGAGAAAGCGACACTTTGCTGGACAAAGTCGAAATGAAACCCCAGAAAGAGTATAAGGAAAAAGAGGGCGAAATCCGGGAACTGATGCAGGAAAAAGAACTGCTGCGGGAACACATTTATGATATGAAGGATAACCGGAAGCTGAAGCTTTTTCACAGGATGTATCATATCGCGGCGCTCATTTTCTGCCTGACGCTGATTTCCATTATGCTGGTGACTGTTTCCTGGCTGCCGGAAAACGGAAATCCCGACAATCCTGTGAATAACGAAGTTTCCGCCCGCTATATTGAAAGCGGTCTGCAGGAGACGGGGGCGGTGAATATCGTGACGGGCATGATTCTGGATTACCGGGCTTTTGATACGTTCGGAGAATCCAACGTGCTGTTCATTGCCACCGTGACAGTGCTCATTCTATTGCGCCTGGATAAAAAGAAGACAGCGCCCGCAAAGAAGGGAACGGCGGTCTATGAAAAGCCTGCTGATGAACTGACGATTGCGGAAGCGGAGGCGGACGACCGCGTAAACGAGCCGAAAAATGATGCGATTTTACAGAAGGTTGCCGGATTTCTGGTGCCGATTATCATTATATTCGGCATTTATGTGGTGCTCAACGGCCATCTGTCGCCCGGCGGCGGCTTCTCCGGCGGCGCGATCATCGGCGCGGGGCTGATTTTATATCTGAACGCTTTCGGATTTCAGAAGACGGAGCGGTTCTTTACGGAGAAAACCTATAAGTGGACATGCTTTGTTGCGCTGACCTTTTACTGCCTGGCAAAGAGTTATTCCTTTTTTACCGGAGCCAATCATCTGGAAAGCGGAATCCCTTTGGGAACGCCGGGCGCCATTTTGTCGAGCGGACTGATTCTGCCGCTGAATATCTGCGTGGGCCTGGTGGTGGCGTGTACGATGTATGCGTTTTATGTGCTGTTTCGGAAAGGGGGATTTTAAATGCTCGGACCGAATCTTTTTGCCAACTACGGGGAAGCGGTGGCGGTCATTTTGTTTGGCATCGGCTTTTCCAATCTGCTGCTGCAAAGTAATCTGATCAAGAAAATTATCGGTTTAAATATCATGGATACGGCGATTTATCTGTTTTTGGCGGAAAAGGGATATATTGCCGGACGGGCGGCTCCCATCGTAGTGGACGGCGTGCAGGAAGTGGAAGCTTATATCAATCCGATTCCCAGCGGTCTGGTGCTGACGGGTATCGTGGTTTCCGTTTCCGTTACCGCAATTATGCTTTCTTTGACAATCCGCCTGTACCGCAGATATCATACGCTGGATCTGGATGAGATTTCCATGCGGCTGAAGAAGGAGGGCCTGTGATGAATTTCATACAGAACTTTCCTTTCTTTTCCATTATTCTGTGCATGTTTTCCGGCATTGTCAGTTCCGTGCTGCCCGCAAGGGCTGCCAAGTGGCTCAACACCTGCCTGATCAGTGTGGTGGGCGCTATGTCCGCGGCGCTGCTCGTTTATCTGATGGGAACAGGCGAGTCCTATGTTTACTGGATGGGCCATTTTCCCGCGCCCTGGGGAAATGAAATCCGGGCGGGCGTTTTAGAAGCCGGAATGGCGCTGTTTTTCTGTATCATCATGCTTTTGTCCATCATGGGCGGGCGCAAGAAGCTTGTGGGAGAAGTGGAGTACAGCAAGCATAATCTGTACTATATTCTGGTGAATTTGCTGTTAAGTTCTCTTCTGGCGCTTGTGTATACCAACGACCTCTTTACGGCTTACGTGTTTGTTGAAATCAACACGATCGCCGCCTGCGGTTTAATCATGATCCGTCAGAACGGACGGACGATCGAGGCGGCTGTGCGCTATATGATTATGAGCCTGCTGGGCTCCGGCCTGTTTCTGATCAGTCTCTGTATGCTGTACGATCTGACGGGGCATCTGTTGATGAGCAACATCAAAGAATCCGTCGCGCTGCTGGCCGCACAGCATGAATATACGGTGCCGCTGATGGTGACCATCGGATTGATGTGCGCGGGACTTGCGATCAAGAGCGCGTTGTTTCCCTTTCACTCCTGGCTTCCGGACGCTTACGGTTATTCCACGGTTTCGTCAGCGGCGATGCTTTCCAGTCTGGTATCCAAGGGCTATATTTTTCTGCTGATTAAGATAATTTACCGGGTGATCGGTTTTGATATTTTCACGGAGAGCAAGGTTATCAACGTGCTGTTCCTGTTCGGCCTGTTTGGAATGATTGTGGGATCCCTGAGCGCGATCCGGGAAAACGATATCAGAAGAATGATCGCGTTTTCCAGCGTGGCGCAGATCGGTTATATTTATATGGGCTTTGGCCTGGGGACGGAAGCGGGCATGACGGCGAGTATTTTTCATATTCTTTCCCATGCGGCTACGAAATCGCTTCTGTTCATTGCGGCCATCGGGTTAACCGACGTTTCAAACGGAAGCCGTAAGTTCCAGGATCTGACCGGAGCGGGATACCGGAATAAGATCGCGGGCGTCGCGTTTACGGTAGGCTCCCTTTCCATGGTCGGCGTTCCTATGTTTTCCGGATTTGTGAGCAAGCTTTTGTTCGCGGAGGCGTCCATCGGTCACGTTTATAAAATGCTTCCGGCGGTTATTGTTCTGGCGATCAGCACGATTCTGAATGCGATCTATTTCATGAAGACGGTCATCCGCATCTATGTGCCGGAACGCAGGGAAGACTGTGAGATTATCACGGTAAAAGATGAAAAAGAATATGCGGTTACACTGGCGTGTTTCATCGTTCTGAATATTGCGCTCGGTATGTTTTCCCAGCCCATTGAAAGCTGGATTCATGCCGGTCTTGCCATGTTCGGGTGAGTAGGAGTTATTATGAATGAATCAGTAACGATTTTATTTCCCATATGTCTGCCGATTCTGGCAGGTTTTCTGCTGCTGATCGGCAGAGAGCCGAAAAAGAGAACGTCTCTTGTATGGTACACCGGAACGGTTCTCGTTCTGACTGCGCTTCTCGTGCTGGGTCTGGTCTGGGGAAAAGAAGTGTCCTTTACGTTGTTTTTTCTGACGGGAAGGCTGCCGGTTTATTTTCATATCGACGGCGTCGGAAAAATTTTTGCCTCCATCGTTTCCATTGTATGGGTGCTGGCCGGATTTTTCGCTTTTGAGTACATGAAAAAGGAACAGGCGAATAAGCGGTATTTCGGTTTTTATCTGATCGTATACGGCGTTTTGCTTGCGTTGGATTTTTCCGGAAATCTGATCACGTTTTATATGTTTTATGAGATGATGACGCTTCTGAGCATGCCGCTGGTCTTGCACGAACGTACCAGAACGGCGATCATGGCGGGACTGAAATATATGTTTTATTCCTTCTGCGGCGCATATATGGTGTTGTTTGGCCTGTACTTTGTATACCGTTATGCAAACACGCTGAGTTTTACGCCGAAAGGTGTGATGGATACAACTTTGATGGCAGGACAGGAAAATCTTCTTCTGGCGGCGGCGTTTTTCATGGTACTTGGATTTTCTGTTAAGGCGGGCATGTTTCCTTTTCACGGATGGCTTCCCGTGGCGCACCCCGAAGCGCCTGCTCCGGCTTCCGCGGCGCTTTCGGGCGTTATCGTAAAATGCGGCGTACTGGGAATTATCCGGGTCGTGTTCTTCATTTTCGGAGATGATTTTATAAGGGGGACCTGGGTGCAGACCGTGATGCTGATTTTAAGCCTGGTCACGGTATTTATGGGTTCCATGCTGGCTTATCTGGAAAAGGGACTGAAAAAAAGGCTCGCTTATTCCACGGTCAGCCAGATTTCCTATATTCTGTTCGGGTTATTTATGCTGGATCCGTCTGGCGTGACGGGATCTTTGCTGCATGTGGTGTTCCATGCTTTCATTAAATGTTGTCTGTTTTTGTGCGCCGGGGCCGTTATTTATCAGACGGGAAAGCGCAATGTGGATGAACTGAGAGGAATCGGAAAGGAAATGCCGGTCACGATTGGATGCTTTACGATCTGCTCGCTGGCGCTGATCGGCATACCGCCGGCCAGCGGCTTTATCAGCAAATGGTATCTGTGCGTAGGTTCGCTTCACACTAAACTGCCCGTATTTTCCTGGCTGGGTCCGATCGTGCTTTTGGTGAGCGCGCTGCTGACCGCGGGATATCTGCTTCCGGTCACGATCCGGGGGTTCTTCCCGGGAACAGATTATAATTATTCTTCTCTTGTGAAAAAAGAACCGGTGAAGCTGATGGTTGTGCCGATGTTGATTCTGGCGGCGCTGGCGCTGATTCTGGGAATCGTACCGGAAAGTCTGATTCAGGGATTTTCGGCGATTGCCGGACAGATGATGTAGGGTAGGGAGGTTGCAATGAATCCTGTGATGATGCTGGTAGCGATTTTGCTGCCGATTGTGGGCGGGGCGCTGGTGATCGTGCTTCCGTTCAAAAAAAGGATATATCTGGAAGTTTATCTGGAAGCTGTCGTAGTCATCACGAGCTTTCTGGTTTGGGCAATACTTACAGAGAGACCGGGAGAGGGCCTTCCGGTTGTGAAATTCGTCAACAATCTGTCCCTGTCTTTGAGGCTGGACGGCTGCGGAATGGTCTTTTCCGGGCTGGTGAGCGCGCTGTGGCCTCTGGCGATGCTGTATTCCTTTGAGTATATGAAGAAGGAGCGGCACGAGAAAGTTTTTTTCATGTTCTATACGATGACTTACGGCGTTACATTGGGCATTTCTTTTGCGGAAGACATGCTGACCATGTATTTCTTCTATGAATTGCTCACGCTGGTGACGGTGCCGCTGGTATTGCATACGTTGACGAGAGAAGCGATATTGGCTTCCAGAAAATATCTGTATTATTCGTTGGGCGGCGCGGCGTTCGCCTTTATCGGGCTGGTCTTTTTGATGATTTACGGAGCTACCCTGGACTTCAGCTATGGAGGCGTGCTGATGCCGGATACGGTGGGGGATAAGACGAATACCCTTCTTCTGATTTATGTCATTGCTTTTCTGGGATTTGGCGTGAAGGCGGCGGTGTGTCCTTTTAATTCCTGGCTGCCCCAGGCGGGCGTGGCGCCTACGCCTGTGACGGCGCTTCTGCATGCGGTAGCGGTTGTAAAGGCGGGCGCTTTTGCGATCATCCGGCTGACTTATTACAGCTTTGGCGCGGATTTCCTGATCGGAACCTGGGCCCAGTACGTTGTGATGGGAATTGTCATATTCACCATCATTTACGGTTGCAGCCGCGCGCTGAAGGAAACGCATGTCAAACGGCGTCTCGCCTATTCCACAATCAGCAATCTGTCCTATGTGCTGTTCGGCGTGACGATCATGACGCCGCTGGGACTGGTGGGGGCTCTGTCTCATCTGGTGTTCCACGCGGTTATGAAAATCTGTTCCTTCTTCTGCGCGGGCGCAATCATGTACCAGACGGATAAACACTATGTGCACGAACTGGACGGACTGGGAAGAAAGATGCCTGTGGTATTCGGTATTTTTACCGTTTCTGCGCTGGCGTTGATGGGAGTCCCCGGCCTGTGCGGTTTTATCAGTAAATGGAATCTGGCCAATGCCGCCGTGATGAGCAATAACGGGATGGCTTATGTGGGAATCGGGGCGCTTTTGATTTCCGCTCTGCTCACTGCAATTTATATGCTTTCCATCGTGATCCGGGCATTTTTTGTGCCGGCGGATGCTGAAAAGGAGCCGGCGGCGGAATATAAGGATCCGAACTGGCTGATGACTGCGCCGCTGTTTCTGTTTGCGGCAGCGATGTTGATTTTCGGGTTGTATTCGGCGCCGATCGTACAGTTCTTTACGGACATTTCCAACGGGGTAATGTGATTATGGGAAAAGATTATGTTTTGTTGCTGCTTTTGGTATTTCCCTTTATCGGGGCGGCAGCGTCCTGGGGAATCGGCAGGAAGAATAAGAAAAAGAGGGATCTTGCGGCTCAGATCGTGACAATGATAGAATGTCTGGCCTTTTTTCTCCTGTTTCTTTTGTTTTTTACCGGACAGAAGGACGGTTTCCGTCAGATGTATCTGCGCACATCCGGTTTCGGACTGGGACTGCATCTTTGTCTGGACGGCTTCCGCAGTCTGTACTGCTTTGTGGCAGCGTTCATGTGGATGATGACTTCGCTGTTTTCCGGGGAGTATTTCGCACATTACCGGAACAGGAACCGTTATTACAGCTTTATGTTGCTGACGCTGGGAGCGACGACAGGCGTATTTTTGTCGGCAGATCTGTACACCACGTTTATTTTCTTTGAAATTATGTCCTTCACCTCCTATGTGTGGGTTGCGCATGATGAAACGAAAGATGCGCTCCGGAGTGCGGAAACCTATCTGGGGGTAGCGGTTATCGGCGGTCTGGTCATGTTGATGGGATTGTTTCTTTTATATGATATGTTCGGAACACTGGAAATCAGCGAACTGGGAAGACGGATTATTACAATGCGGGCGGTGGCGGCGGTGCCTTACGGAAATGAGATAGCCTTATCCGTTTCCAAAACGAAATTATATGTAGCGGGAGGCTGTCTGCTTTTCGGGTTCGGTGCGAAGGCCGGAGCGTTTCCGCTGCACATCTGGCTGCCAAAGGCGCATCCGGTGGCTCCTGCGCCCGCTTCGGCGCTTTTGTCCGGCATTCTGACAAAGACAGGCATTTTCGGCATTATCGCGGTGACGTCCTCTCTGTTTTTATATGACGGAAAATGGGGCGCAATGGTACTTCTGATCGGCGTGGTCACGATGGTACTGGGTGCCGTGCTGGCGGTATTTTCCATCGATTTAAAACGCACGCTGGCATGCTCCTCTGTTTCCCAGATCGGATTTATCCTGACGGGGATCGGCATGTTGGTGCTTTTGGGAACGGAAAACGGAATGGCGGCCAACGGAACCCTGTTGCATATGGTCAATCATTCCCTGTTTAAACTGGTACTGTTCATGGCAGCAGGCGCGGTCTATATGCGCGTTCATAAGCTGAACTTAAATGAGATCAGAGGTTATGGGCGAGGAAAAATTTTTCTGACGCTGGTCTTTTTGGCAGGCGCGCTGGGAATTACCGGCATACCGGGATTTTCCGGCTACATCAGCAAAACGCTGCTGCATGAGTCCATTGTGGAATACAGAGAATATCTGGCGTTTGGCAAAACTGTGGCGGCGGATAATGCCTTTATTGCGTTTTTCACTTCCGGTGCCTGGGCGGGCGCGGTGGAATTTCTGTTTTTGTTCAGCGGCGGTCTGACGGTGGCGTATATGGCGAAGCTGTTCATCGCGGTGTTTGTGGAAAAGAATGCAGACCCGGCGGTGCAGGAAAAATACGAAGCGATCGGGGACGACATGAACCTGCGCAGCAAAATCGCGTTGGGGGTGAGCGCGGCGCTGATTCTGATTCTGGGAATTCTCCCGCATCAGCTTATGGATAAGATGGCGGCGCTGGGAGAAGGATTTTTGGGAAGCAGCGGAATGACGGAAGCGGTTTCCTTCCGTTCTTTTGCCAATCTCGAAGGAGCATTCATTTCGTTCGGCATCGGCATACTTGTTTATGTGTGCTTTGTCAGACCTGTCCTGATGAAGAAGGAAGGGGAAGCGAGGGTGTATGTCGATCGCTGGCCCGCATGGCTGGATCTGGAAAATCTGGTTTACAGACCGATTCTTTGCTGTGTGCTGCCTTTTATCGGCGGCGTAATATCCCGGTTCCTGGACCGGTTTCTGGATGGGATCATCGTGCTTCTGCGAAAAACAGTCTACAGGGACAGCCCGATTCCCCATGAACCGGAAGAGGGGACGCAGTTCACAAACGCTGTGGGCGGATTTATGGACGGCGTGGAGAAAATTTTCCATAAGCAGACAGATCATAAGCATGAACTGGCGATGATACATGAGGACTTATCGGAAAACAGCATGATTATCGGAAGAAGCCTTTCCTTCGGACTGTTTATGGCATGCATCGGCCTGATCCTGACGCTTTTGTATCTGTTGCTGTAGAGATGCCGGAGTATACGCGCGTTACTTTGCAGCCCGGGAAGGGCGTGTGCAAAAAATGGCACACGCCCTTCCCGGGCTGATTTTTTATGTCCGCGCACATTCAAATCCAGCAGTTTTATTTTTTCGCATTGTACATAACCGGTCGTTTCATCTGTTTTAACATAAATATGAAGAGGACCGGATGTGCTTTCGAGAGTGAACTGTAAGCGCCTTATTTGATAGTCTACCGGATTTGGAGTGAATATTTTGACATTATATGGAAAAAAAGGTAAAATATGGAAAACAAAAGAAAGGGCAGGCAGCATTGGAAAAAAAATATCTGGATATAAACGTGTATGAAGCGCTGCAGCAGCGTCTGGACTTCATTTTTCAGGAATTTGACAATATTTACGTATCGTTCAGCGGCGGAAAGGACAGCGCTCTTTTACTGCATCTTGTCATGGATTATATGAAAAAGAATAAGATACGCAAAAGAATCGGCGTTTTCCATCAGGATTTTGAAGCCCAGTATCAGGTGACGACAGAATATGTGGAGCAGGTCTTTGAGATGTATCTGTCCAGGACCGAGCCGTACTGGGTATGTCTGCCAATGGCGGTGCGCACCGCTATGAGCAATTATCAGATGTACTGGTATCCCTGGGATGATAAGAAACAGGATATCTGGGTGCGTCCGATGCCCAGAAAGCCTTATGTCATACATATGGGAAAAAATCCCTTTCGTCTGTATAAATATAAAATGCTGGAGGAAGATCTGGCAAAACAGTTCGGCAGATGGTACAGGCAGATCCACGCCAACAGAAAAACGGTATGCCTGCTGGGGCTTCGCGCGGAAGAATCTCTGTACCGGTATAACGGTTTTTTAAATAAAAAGTACGACTATGAAGGGCAATGCTGGATTTCCAGACAATTTAAGGACGTCTGGACGGCGTCGCCGCTTTATGACTGGTCCACTTCCGATGTCTGGACCGCTTATTATAAGTTTGGCTATCCGTATAATCGTCTTTATGATCTTTATTATAAAGCGGGATTGAAACCGAGTCAGATGCGGGTTGCGTCACCCTTTAACGACTATGCGAAAGAAGCGCTGAATCTGTACCGGGTTCTGGAACCGCAGACGTGGACGAAGCTGGTAGGAAGGGTGCAGGGAGCAAATTTCACATCCATTTACGGGAAAACAAAGGCGATGGGATATCGGGACGTGAAGCTGCCGGAAGGACATACATGGCAGTCGTATACGATGTTTTTATTGGATACGCTTCCGTCAAAGCTTCGGAAGAATTATGAGAGGAAATTTCAGACGTCCATGGATTTCTGGCATAATGTGGGCGGCGGTCTTTCGGAGGAAACGATTCAGGAATTACTGGATCATGGCTATAAGATTGAAAAAAATGGCGTATCCAATTATACGCTGGATAAAAAGTCCCGCGTCATTTTTAAACAGGAGATTCCGGATGATACGGACGATATTAAGAGCACGAAGGATGTGCCTTCCTGGAAAAGGATGTGCTATTGCATTTTGAAAAACGATCATCTCTGCAGATTCATGGGATTCGGCCTGATGCGGGAGGATAAAAAGCGGGTTGAGTTCATTAAAGAGAAATATCAGGGAATGGAGGGAATTTAAATGCCTTATCAAAGTCCGGTATACGATATCATACGGGTGCCGTTTGAAAAGATCGAGCCAAACAGTTACAATCCGAACGCGGTAGCGCCGCCGGAAATGCGGCTTTTATATGACAGCATCAAAGAAGACGGTTATACGATGCCGATTGTATGTTATTATGACAGAAAGCGGGATGTGTACATCATTGTGGACGGATTCCACCGCTATCGCGTGATGCGGGACTATCCCGATATTTACCGCCGGGAAGAGGGAATGCTTCCCGTTTCTGTGATCAATAAGCCGCTGGATCAGCGCATGGCGAGCACGATCAGGCATAACCGCGCCCGCGGGTCGCATGATGTGGAACTGATGAGCAATATTGTGCGGGAACTGCACGAAATCGGCAGAAGCGATGCGTGGATTTCCAGACATCTGGGGATGGATCAGGATGAAATTCTGCGTTTAAAACAGATTACCGGACTGACCGCGCTTTTTCGTGATACGGAATTTGGAAAAGCGTGGGTGCCGGAAGAAAAGGTGAAAGAATAAAAAAATATTGGCCATTGCTGACAGACAACAAAAAAACGCCGCATCCACGGCGTTTTTTGTTAGTCGAAGCGACAGGATTTGAACCTGCGACCTCTGCGTCCCGAACGCAGCGCTCTACCAAGCTGAGCCACGCTTCGATTGCTTTCCATCAAGCTATATAATAATACAAGAATTTGATGGAAAAGTCAATGGTTTTACCGGAAAAAGTTTTCAAAGTATAGAGAGTCCTGAGGGCACATTACGGTCATGTATGCTTTTTCATCATCTCAACGGCCGGTGCATACCCCTGCAACGCTGAAGCTTCAATCCATTTCCAGGCCTCGTCTTCATCGCCTACCAGGACCCAACTGGTGCCGCACAGACAGCCATACAGGTATTGAGCGGCCATGTCTCCCGCTTTGGCTGCTCTTCTGGACCAGTAAAAAGCCGCTTCAAAATTTTGTTTTCCGTATATCTCATAATAATACATGCCGGCAATATCGCTCTGGGCGGACGTAATATCCTTCCAGGCCGCGCGTTCCAGAAAATAAAAAGCGCGGTCTGTGTCCTTTTCCACACCCAAATCGCCGTGAAGATAGATGGAGCCAAGTTCCACGCATGCGTAACCCAAACCTTTCTCAGCGGACATGACATAATATTCCAGCATTTTTTCTCTATCGGACGGATCGTTAGTCTCGTTGTAGCGGTCCCGATAGATCCAGGCGCAACTGTAGGCGCCCCAGTTGTCTTTGGCGGCATAGGCTCTTTGATAGTATTCCAGCGCTTTTTCCTCATCCTGTTCCACGCCGTTCCCCTTTTGATAAAGTTTTCCTAAAGCATACGAAGCTACGCCGTCTCCAAGGTCAGAGGCTTTCCGAAGGCAATCCGCGGCCTTGGACGCGTCCTGAGGAAAGCCAAATTTGCCGTCCCGATAATAAAGGCCCAGATTACACCATGCATGGACCGAGCCCGCCTCCGCCGCCTGAAGCAGCAGTGCGCGGCCTTTTTCCTCGTCTTTTGCGACGCCTCTGCCCGCCAGGCAGGCGGTTGCCATGCCGTTGGTTCCCCGGGCGGAGCCGAGTTCTGCAGCACGCTGAAAATAAGTAAAAGCAGCCGCGAATTCGCCTTCATCGCGCATTTCCAGAGCATAGCTGATATAAGCCTCCGCCGTATAGCACACGATACGGCCTTTGCGCACATCGAGCCTGTTTTGCGATTCCTGACGAAGCGTCTCATCTTCAGCATCCAGAGATTCATAGACAGTGCTGATGTCTTCCGCCCGGTCCCAAAGCTGACAGGCCAGTTCGTAATTTCCGCTGTGGTATTCATTCTCAGCGGCGCACCTGAGTTGTTCAAAATCCAGCGTCTCCGGATTTGTATGGACAAGATACTTCAATTGTGCGTTTCGGACAGGGATAACATCTTCTTCAACCTCTTCGCCGCTGTATTCATACAGATCTCCATAAATCTCCAGGGCTTTATCCAGGTCTTTTTCTCCCAATTCGCCATACTCATACATTTCGCCCATGCAGGCATAGGCTGTGTATTGACCGTTATGCCACGCAATTTCATAAAGACGGAAAGCCTCCTGGGGATCCCGCATGACATGGCGGCCATGCCGGTACATATCGGCCGCCCGCAGCAACGCGATATCGTCGCCTTCGCTACCGCCCTTTTCATAGTAGCGGATAGCTTTCAGCGGATTCTCTTCTACGCCGAGACTCTGGTCCAGATATAAGTCGCCGATTTTTCTCCAGGCGCGCTTGATTCCTCCGTCAGCCGCCTTACGGTAGTATTGCACCGCAAGATCAAAGGATTCCTGGTCCGGTTTGTTTTGATCCTTGTAGGTAAGAGATGATACGTCCCGATAGATGTTGCCGAGTTCTTCCCAGGCGCGCACATAACCCGCGTTGCCCGCGTCAATCAGAAGTTCGACAGCTTTGGAACTTCCCCGGTCCAATGCGGCCTTTGCCTTTTGCCAGAGGTCCTCCGGCGTTTTTTTAAAAAGTCCCATTGTGTTTCTCCTTCCCCCTCCCCCTTAACTTGATATTGTCATCATACCATGTTTTACCTGTTTATCCAACATATCTTTCTTTTCCGCAAAAAATAGTCTTGACAAAATGATAATAGTGTATATAATGAGCATATACACTAAAACGAGTTGAGAAATGAGGTGAGAACGCTGGACATCATCATCAGTAATACAGGAGAACGGCCGATTTATGAACAGATTTATGAACAGATCCGGAAGCTGATCATTTCCGGAAGACTGAAAGAGGGAGATTTATTACCGTCCATCCGCGGACTGGCGAAGGATCTGCGGATCAGTGTTATTACGACAAAACGCGCCTATGAAGAACTGGAACGGGAGGGATTTATTTATTCCGTCACGGGAAAGGGCAGTTTTGTAGCGAAAAAAAATGTTGCGCTGATCAGGGAAGAGAATTTGAAGCAGATTGAAGCGCATATCTGCGCTGCATATGAACTGGCGGCGGCCTGTGAAATCAGCGGTCAGGAACTTATGGATATGTTTATTATGCTGGGAGAAAATGAATGAAAACGGAAAATGCGTTGGAACTTTGTAATGTGACAAAAAAATATAAAGATTTTACGCTGAAGAATCTGAGTCTGCGTCTGCCTCAGGGCTGTGTCATGGGACTGATCGGGGAAAACGGCGCGGGGAAAAGCACAACGATTAAAGCCGTCACAGGGGCGGTTCGTGCGGATGAAGGATCTATCAGCGTTTTAGGATGCGATGTCGGTTCCGGAGAATTTCAGAAGGTGAAAGAGGATGTCGGCGTGGTGATGGATGAGGCCTGCTTCCCTGACGTTTTATGCCCGCGTCAGGTAAATAAGGTGATGAAACAGATTTATAAAAACTGGGAAGAGAACGTATTTTTTTCCTATCTGAAAAAATTTAAGCTTCCCGAAGAAAAGGCGTTTAAGGAATTTTCCAGAGGAATGAAGATGAAGCTGTCCATTGCGGCGGCCCTGTCCCACCGGCCAAAACTTTTGATTCTGGATGAGGCTACCAGCGGACTGGATCCGATTGTAAGAGATGAAATTCTGGACGTTTTTAACGAGTTTACAAGGGATGAATGCCATTCCATTCTGATCAGTTCTCATATAGTCAGCGATCTGGAAAAGATTTGTGATTATATCGCCTTTATTCATGAAGGAAAGCTGCTGTTTTGTGAAGAGAAGGATGTTTTGCTGGAAGAGTACGGACTGCTTTCCATAGGAACGAAGGATTTTGAAGCGATTGATCCGGACGCGGTATTATCATACCGAAATACCGGGTACGGGGTTGAAGCGATTGTACGCCGCAGCATGATTCCGGAAAGCTTCCATGTGGAAAGGGCGGGAATCGAAGCGGTTATGGTCGCCATGGCAAAGGAGGTGCGCTCATGAAGGGCTTGTTGCTCAAGGACTGGTATATGGTCGTAAAGGAAGCAAAATATTATTTGTTTTTTTTCATCGTCTATGCGGTGCTGGCGGCATTTTCCGGCACATGGATGATTTTGGTATCTATTAATATGATTTTGGGGAGTATGGTGGTAAAATCATTAATGGCGAAGGAAGAACAGAACCGGTGGGACAGTTTTGCGGTGATGCTGCCGGTGTCTGCAAAAGAAAAAGTGATGGAAAAATATCTGATTGGCTTTGGCGGCGGAATGGCGGCCAACATGATAAGCTTCCTTGTACTGGGGATTGCGAAACTGGCTTTTCAAAGAAATACAGATATGCCGCTTCTCCCGTTCTTTTTGCTGTACACTGCATTTACGGTCCTTTACATTGCGTTTGAATTACCTGTCCTGTTTAAGTTTGGCACAATTAACGGAAGGCTGGTATTTGTGATAGTCTGTGGAATCCTGACCGGTGTTTCAGTCGGAGTCAGCAGTCTCCTGGGAGAAATTGCAGTGAAACCGGAAGCGGGAATCCGTGCGGGAGTGATGCTGCCCGTGCTGGCGGCAGTGCTTGTATTCACAGCAGTAGCAGCTATCATTTCCGTCAAATTATCCTTCCGTATTTATGAAAAAAGAGAGTTTTGAAAAAATCCGTAAAGACGCGATGAAAGTGGAGTTTACGGGAAGATTATTTTAAACAATGGAGGCGGAACCAAAATGAAAAAAGCAGAGAGCGGACTCAATACGGAGCAGGTCTCCGCAACAGAATTGAAGGAACTGGAAAATCAGGCGCGGCAGGCTGTCTGTGAATTTCTGGATATGGCAAAACTGAAAGAAGGGCAGATTCTGGTGACGGGCTGCTCCACCAGCGAGATCGCCGGTTCCCGGATCGGCTCTTTTTCCGGCAAGGAAATCGGAGAGGCGGTGTATCGCGCGATCGCGTCGGAATGTCAAAAAAGAGGATTATTTCTGGCGGCCCAATGCTGCGAACACTTAAACCGGGCGCTCATCATGGAAGAAAAAGCGGCGAATGCCTATGGCTATGAAATCGTGAACGTGGTGCCACAGCTAAAAGCGGGAGGTTCCTTTGCAACGGCGGCATGGGCAGGGATGGAACATCCTGTTGCAGTGGAAAAAATAGCGGCGCACGGCGGTATCGATATCGGAGATACGCTGATCGGCATGCATTTAAAAGCGGTTGCAGTGCCGGTGCGCATTCCGACGCCGCAGATTGGCGCCGCGCATGTGGTTTGCGCCAGAGTGCGTCCGAAGTTTGTGGGCGGCATCAGAGCGTGTTATGATGAGACTTTGTTATAAGAGAAAAATTGAGAGGCTGTTGCCGGTGGGCAGCAGCCTCTTGTTTAGTGTACGCCGGGATTCAGCATGATATTAAGAATCTCTTTATTTGTCTGGGCCATGCCGTCCCGGGCCAGCCGCCCTACGTTGGCGATGGTATTTTCAACGCCTTTGATAACAATTCCGTCGCCGTCATAAAACTGGCTGCCGCGTTGCGCCATCTGCATTCCCAGAAGTCCGGCTTCCACGGCGGAGGCAATCTTGGCGGCGCAGCTTGATTTTGCGCCGTCGCAAATCACGCCGGAATTGATCGCAATTGCATTGACTATGGTGTGAGCGATGCTGTGATAACGGCCGCCGTACAAATAGGCAACGCCCGCTCCTGCGCCGCAGCCGGCGGAGATGGCGCCGCAGTAAGCGGAGAGACGGCCGATTCCGGTTTTTAAATGAATTGTGACCAGATTGGATACGGCCAACGCCCGATAGAGCAGTTCTGCGGATACGCCCAGTTCTCTGGCATAAACGATTACCGGCACGGAAGCCGTGATCCCCTGATTACCGCTTCCGCTGTTGATGACGACCGGAAGGCTGCAGCCGTTCATACGGGCGTCCGACCCCGCGGCCGCCATCGCTTTGGCGCGGTTGAAAACCGTGTCTCCGTAGGCGTTCATGAGAATGCTGCCGATCCGTGCGCCGAAGGACCCCTGCATGCCCGCTTCTGCAATTGCCATATTGTATTTAATCTGCAGGTCCAGCAGTTCTTTTATACTCTCCAAATCTACTTCATTGGCAAAGTCGATAATGTCTTCCACGTTCAGCAGGGAGCGGTCAGTATTTTGATGCTTTTCCTGTTCTTCCGCAGGCTCGTCGATCAGTCTATTTCCATCCTTTTCCAACAAGATCACATGGGTATGATATCCGCAGATACGGCAGCGGGCGGTATGTCCCGGGCTTTTTAGCGTGAGTTCAATGTCAAAAATCAGACCGGATTGAGATTCTGTCACTGTAAAAAAAGCCTCTTTCAGGTAACTGGCAATGGCTTCGCGCTGTTTTTCGGTCACACCGGCGAGCGTCTCCAGCCCTTTATCCGCTTTACCGGCGATAATGCCCGCGGCCGCGGCGGCTTTCAAGCCACGCAGTCCGCCGGTATTGGGTACAATCACGCTTTTGACATTTTTAATGATGCTGCCGCTGACATTGATATGTATTTCCGTTGGGATGTCATTAAGTTCTTTCGCAGCCAGGGCAGCGGCATAGGCGACCGCAATGGGCTCGGTGCAGCCCATTGCGGGAAGCAGTTCTTCTTTCAATATTTCAATGTATTGTCTGTATTTCTCATCGCCAGATTTCATTTCTTATTCTCCATTTCCCAGATATCCGGTGGAATCACGGACGATCAGATCAGTATTCAGGATAATGCGCCGTACGCTCTCAGAAGGGTTTTCAAGCTGCTCAATTAACAGATTACATGCCTGCCATCCCAATTGATAGGCTGGCTGATGGATGGTGGTAATGGCGGGGGTGGTCATTGTGGCCAGATCAATATCGTCAAAACCGATGACGCTGAGTTGCCCGGGCACGGAAATGCCGCGGTCAACGGCAAGCTTAATCACAGAGGCCGCAAACACATCGGAGACACAGAAACAGGCGTCCGGAAAATCATCAGGTTCAAAAAGTGCCGCAACAGAACCGATTGCCACATCATAGCTTACATCGGGCAGGTGCATGACCCATTTTTCATGAATGGGAAGACCGGCCTTCTGCATGCAGTCCCGGTAGCCCCGCTCCCGGTGCGTTGCATAGTTGTTGGTCAAAGACGAGTTAATGCAGGCTATTTTTTTATGTCCTGTAGAAATCAGATGGTTTACTGCGGTGCATGCGGCCGCGTAGTCATCGATTGCAACATAGGGGATAGCGGCGTCGGAAATATGTTCCGAGCACATTACGACAGGACATTTCTCGGTGAGTTGGGGAATTAATTTCTGATCGGGCAAATTATGCGCAATAATCATACCGTCATAAAAATCTCCGGCATTCAGAAAAAAGTCATAACTGGTAAGATGCGTATAATTTTTGTTGGCATAGAAAATGACTTCGTAATTCCGGCGGAAAGAGGCGTCCAGAATACCCTGGATTACTTTGGAATTGAAAGGATTGATCAGATCCGGAAAACTGGCCAGCAACCGTCTGGTTTTGGGCTTTGCCAGAGAAATATTCAGCGACTGTTCGCTGGCAAGTTCGTTGATTGCGTTCTGAATGCGCAGCATGGTGCTTTCTCTGACGGTCCCGGTACCGTTGAGGGCGCGGGAAACGGTAGCGATAGATACGTTTGTTTTTTCCGCAATTTGCCGTATGGTTAGATTTTGAAAAATAGCCATAATTTACTCCTTGTAAAAAAGTTTCATTTATTTTATATTATAACGATAATTTCTTTTTTGCAATAAGTTATTTGTAAAAAAAGTGCACAAAAAGAAAAATAAAATGGGATATTATGAGAAAAAAATAATAAAATGTAACAATGTTTTCATTGACAAATGTAAAATTTTCAACAATAATGAAAACATAAATGACAAAGACGGGCAGCAAATTGATGATTTTACGAAAGGAAAAAAGGGAGAATGGGCGGTAGTAAAAGAGTGGGCATTGTAGGAGCGGGGATGATGGGAAAGCAGCATATTGAAGCTTTACGCCGGATACCGGGAATCGAAATTGCGGCGTTGGCAGATCCGGATTCGGAACTGGTTCGGAAGACCTGCGCCCAGACGAATATTCCACGGTTTTATACGGATTATGAGGAAATGCTGCAAAAGGAGACGCTTGACGCTGTACATATATGTACGCCCAACTATACGCATTACAGGATATCCAAAGATGCGTTGGAGGCGGGCTTACCGGTATTTTGTGAAAAGCCGTTGGGAAATGCAAGCGCTGAGACGAATGAACTGACGGGGCTGGCGGCGAAAAAGCAGTTGGCAGCAGGCGTAAATTTTAATTATCGCCAGAATGTGATTGTCAGGGAAATGCATGAGTTGGTGAATGGGCCGGGCTGGGGAAGAACTTTCCTGATCCGCGGCGAGTACATACAGGATTGGATGATGTATGACACGGATTACAATTGGCGTTGTATCCCGGAAATGAACGGGCCTTCCCGCACAATTGCGGATGTGGGATCTCACTGGTTCGACGCAGTGCAGTTTATCACGGGTCAAAGGGTTGCAAAGGTTTATGCGAAGCTGGTTACGGTACACCATCAGCGCAAAAAGTTTGATCGTCAGGCGGATACGTTCGGAAAACAGTCGGGCGGAAGTTATCAACTGGTGGATATTGACACTGAGGATGCAGCGTTCGTGCTGTTTGAGATGACGGACGGAACGCCCGGCGTACTTACGCTCTCACAGGTATCGGCAGGATACAAAAACGGCATGGTGATCAGTATAGACGGCGCAGCCGGATCTCTGACGTGGGAACAGGAGAATGCGGACAAGCTTCTGGTACGCACCAGAGAGACGGGAACGACGATAAAATATGCGGCCGCCGGAGACATGCATGGCGGGGCGAATCTCTATACGACGCTTCCCGGCGGTCATCCGGTAGGATGGGCGGATGGTCTGAAAAACAGTGTTTCTGCATTTTATGAATATCTGAATACGAAGGAGAACCCGAGGTTTGCATCCTTTGAGGACGGCAACCGGATTGTGCGGATCGTGGAAGCCTGCTTAAAGAGCAATGAGACCGGCGGATGGGTGGATGTAGAGGAGGGGTGAGATGAAGCTTGGAGTATTGACGGTACCTTTTTCCGGAATGGAACTGAAGGATGTGCTGAAATATCTGCACTCTTTGGGCGTAGACGCTGTAGAACTGGGGAGCGGCGGCGTGACAAGCGACGCTCACTGTAAGGTGAAAGAACTTTTGAAGGATTCCGGCAGGCGCGCCCAAATACAGGAACTGCTGGCGGAATATCAGATGGAGATATCGGCGCTTAGCTGTCATGGAAATCCGGTGCATCCGGATGCCAGGATAGCTGCGGCTGACCATGAGGCGTATGTGGAAACGGTGGAACTTGCCAATTTGCTGGGAGTCAAAACGGTAGTGACTTTTTCTGGCTGTCCGGGCTCCGGTCCCGGTTCCGGGCACCCAAACTGGATCACCTGCCCATGGCCGCCTGAATTCAGCGAAATTTTAGAGTATCAGTGGCAGGAGGTTTTGATCCCTTATTGGAAAAGCGCGGCGGAGATTGCAAAGCAGGGGGGCGTGAAGGTGGCCATTGAAATGCATCCCGGTTTCTGTGTCTACAATACGGAGACAATGCTTCGCCTGCGGAAGGCTACGGATCCGGTAATCGGCGCCAACTTTGATCCCAGCCATCTGTTTTGGCAGGGGATGGAAGCTGTTGCGGCTATCCGTGAGTTGGGCGACGCCATTCATTATGTGCATGCCAAGGACTGCCGGATTGATCCGGAGAATGTCAGACGCCATGGGGTGCTTGATACCAAGCATTACAGCGATGAATTAAATCGAAGCTGGGTGTTTCGCACAGTAGGATATGGTCACGGTTGGGAAGTATGGAATGATATTGTATCCACCCTGCGCATGGTGGGATATGACGATGTGATCAGCATTGAGCACGAGGATAGTCTGATGTCGGTAAAGGAAGGTATGGAGAAAGCGGTGGCCTTTTTACAGAATATACTGATTCGTCAGAAACCTGCCCGGATGTGGTGGGCATAAGGAGGAAGCCGTCATGAAGATAGGGATACAATTGTACTCCTGCAGAGATAAGATTATGGACAAAGACGGTCTGTGCAAAACCCTGGAGACGCTGGCCGGTATGGGATATGCGGGTGTGGAATTTGTGAGTCAGGGCGCTTATGGCGTCATGGATCCGGAGAAGTTGCGGAAACAGCTTGCGGCCTGCGGCCTGGAGGCAATCGGGGTGCATATGCATCTGCCGCTGCAGAGGTGGCTGGCGGATGATCTGGAGGATGTATTGAACTATGCCCGCAAAGCAGGGCTGCATACTTTTACGCTGCCATGGCTTGCAGAGGAGGATCGCACCGTTCAAAATTTTGAAAGAATTATTCAGAAAATTCCTGATTGGATTCGCCTGTGCCGAAGGTACGGAATGGAGTTCCTCTGGCACAACCATGATTTTGAAATGGCGGCATATGGCGAGGGGATACTGCTGGAGGCCATCGCAGATGCGGCGCCCGGTATGAAGATCGAACTGGATACCTTCTGGACGCATTTTACCGGAAAGGATCCGTGCGGGATGATGGATGATCTGGGGGACAGGCTTGGACTGGTTCATGTCAAAGATTATCATACGCTGGCGCCCTTTTATGAAATGAAATTCGACGCTGTGGGGACAGGGATTATGGACAATGCCTCTGTAATCAGGAAGGCTGTCCGGATGAACCAGGAATGGATTATCGTCGAGCAGGATAACAGCCCTGTCGATACTCTGGAAAGCGCAAGAATCAGCATCGAAGGCGTAAGACGCCTGATGGAGCAAGGAGTGCAATGAGAAAATTTTTGCTGAAGAGATTTCTGATATTAATTCCCGTCTTTTTCGGGGTAACCTTTTTGGTTTTTTTACTGAGTAATCTGGCGCCGGGGTCTCCGGTGGATGCGATGATTACGCCGGATATGAATGAAGCGCAGATTCAGGATCTGACGCTGCGCATGGGGCTGGACCAGCCGATTGTTGTACAGTATGCGAAATGGCTGGGAAGAATGGTCCGGGGTGATCTCGGTTATTCCTACAGAACCAAAACCGCGGTGACAGGGGTGATCGGAGAGAGAATCGGACCAACGCTGGTGTTGACGGGCACGGTTTTAATTCTGTCCATTGCAGTCGGCGTAGCGCTGGGGGTCATTGCCGCGTATAAACCCTATACCTTTTGGGATTATCTTGCTTCGGGAATTTCCTTTGTGGGTTCCGGCGTTCCCTCCTTTTTCCTGGCTTTGGTGCTGATCTATTTCTTCTCCGTTAAGCTGCGTTTATTGCCGACCGGGGGTATGTATACGAATGCCGCTACAGAAAGCCTGGCGGATCTGGCCAGACATATGGTGTTGCCGGTGATTGTACTGACCATGTCCATAAGCGGCGGATATATACGGCAATCCAGGAGCGCCATGCTGGAGGTCTTGGGAGAAGAGTATGTGAAGATGGCCAGAGCCCGGGGGATTAAGGAACGGGTTGTGCTGCTCAGGCATGCGCTTCGCAATGCGATGCTGCCTATTGTCACCGCTATTGCAATGTCCATCCCGTTTCTTGTAGGCGGTTCCGTGATTACGGAGCAGGTGTTTGGATGGCCGGGCATGGGAAGCCTTATGGTAATTTCCATCAGCAACAGAGACTACCCGGTTATCATGGGGATTACGGTGTATATCACAATCGCGGTTTTGGCCGTAAATGTGATTGTGGATATCCTGTATGCACTGCTTGATCCGAAGATCAGGAACTAAAGAAAAAGGAGAGAAATCGATGAGCAGGAAGCGGAATTTGAGAGAAAAAGAAGAATCCTTTTTCAGCCAGACAGTGGAACGCTTTGCCAGACACAGAATTGCGATGGTTGCCCTGGCAGTGCTGATGATTGAAATTCTGGCAGTAGTATTCCTACCTATGGTGATAACGTTAGACCCTTATACATCCAATGCCGGAAATTTCAGCAAAGGCCCCAGCGGAGAATTTATTCTTGGCACGGACGCAGTCGGAAGGGATGTCTTTGCAAGACTGATTTACGGCGGGCGGGTTTCTCTGGCAGTTGGTTTTTTCTCGGCACTTTTAAGCGCGGCCGTCGGCGTGCCGCTGGGATTGCTGGCCGGATATTACGGCGGGGTAATTCGCATGGTTATCATGCGTCTGGTGGATATTTTCATGTCCTTTCCTTCGCTGGTGATTCAATTGGTTATGGTAAGCATTCTGAGCGCTTCCATTCCTTCCCTGATTTTTGTAATCGGCTTATTGAACTGGACCAGCTTTGCCCGATATACCTACAGTAAGGTCATTTCTATCAAAGAACAGGATTTTGTGACGGCCGCGAAGGCGACGGGCGCGACCAGTTTCACACAGATGGTTCGATATATTTTACCAAACTCCATGTCGCCTCTGTTTGTCAGCTTCAGCTACAGTATGGCGAGTGCAATTCTGCAGGAAAGCTGTCTGAGCTTTCTGGGGCTTGGCGTTCAGTTGCCGACGTCAACGTGGGGAAATATGATTTACGCAGCGCAAAGTCTGAGCGTGCTGGTGACGATGCCGTGGCTGTGGATTCCGCCGGGGATTGCATTGATTATCACCGTGCTGAGCATCAATTTTATAGGAGACGGACTGCGGGATGCGCTTGATCCCAAAATGAAAATTTAGGATGGAAGCCGATGTTTGGAAAGGAATGTGGGAATGGAAGATACATTACTGTTGAAGGTTAACAGCCTTAGCACACAGTTTGTGACAAAAGACGGCGTGCTGCCGGCCGTGGATCATATCAGCTTCGATTTGCAAAGAGGACAGGTTTTGGGAGTTGTCGGGGAATCCGGCTGCGGAAAGAGCGTTATGAGCATGTCCATTCTGAAGCTGATCGAAAAATACGGGGGAACCGTTCTGAAAGGCAGTTCCGTTTTGCTTGAGGGGAGAGAACTGCTGAATTTGCCGGAGCGCGAGATGAGAAATGTCAGGGGCAGAGAGATTTCTATGATTTCGCAGGACCCCATGACGGCGCTTAACCCGGTTTTTACGATTGGACAGCAAATGGTGGAGACGCTTTGCCGGCATAAGAGGATGACAAGAAAACAGGCGAAGGAGACGGCGGTAGAATGGCTGACCAGGGTGGGGATTTCTGAGCCGGAAAAGCGGATGAAGGAGTATCCGCATCAGCTTTCCGGCGGAATGTGCCAAAGGGTTGTCATTGCGATGGCGTTATCCTGTCATTCCAAAATACTGATTGCAGACGAGCCTACGACGGCGCTGGACGTCACCATTCAGGCACAGATTCTGGATCTTTTCCGCGAGATGAAGGAACAGACGGGCGCTGCGATTATTCTGATTACGCATGACATGGGAGTAGTGGCCGATATGGCGGACATCATCATGGTAATGTATGCGGGGAAGGCCGTTGAATTCGGCAGTAAAGAGCAGTTATTCCGCAAACCGCGCCATCCCTATACCCAGGGGCTTTTGGCTTCCGTTCCCCGGCTGGATGTGCAGGTTGAAACGCTTTACTCCATTCCGGGCACTGTTCCGAATCTGAAAAAGCCGATAAAAGGATGCGTATTTTATGATCGATGCCCGAAAGCGGAAAGAAGATGTGCGGAAAGTGTTCCGCCGCAGAGTGTTATGAAAGATGGAGGAACTGTAGCATGTTGGCTGTACGCAAAGGCGGAGGAGACGATCGATGGGAGAGAATGAGAACAATGTTCTTCTTGAAGTGAAACATCTGAAAACGTACTATAGCGGACGAAAAAAAAGCGAGATTGTCCGTGCGGTTGACGATGTCAGCTTTATCATACATGCCGGAGAAACGCTGGGACTTGTGGGAGAGAGCGGATGCGGAAAATCCTCTTTGGGACGTACCATTTTGCGTCTCCAGCCGGCTGTGGGGGGAGAAGTTCTGTACAGGGGAGAGGATATTCAGAAGCTTTCGGAAAAGGAAATGCGCAGTCTGCGTCAGAAGATGCAGCTTGTTTTTCAGAATCCTTATGCATCCCTGAATCCGCGAATGACGGTCCTGGAGTCTGTTCGGGCGCCGCTGGATGCGTTTCATATCGGTACCCGGGAAGAACGCTATGAAAGGAGTCGGGAAATCCTGAAATATGTAGGTCTGGAGTCGCACCAGATTAACCGGTATCCCCATGAATTTTCCGGCGGACAACGACAGAGGGTGGTGATCGCCAGAGCGATGATCACCCAACCGGATTTTATTGTATGCGACGAGCCGGTATCCGCGCTGGATGTTTCCGTACGCGCCCAGGTGCTCAACCTGATGCAGAATATGCAGAGGGAGAGAAAGGTGGCTTATCTGTTCATCTCCCATGATTTGAGCGTTGTCAAGCATATCAGCGATCGAATCGCGGTGATGTATTTGGGAAAAATCGTAGAACTGGCATCCCGCGACGAATTGTATGAACATCCCATGCATCCTTATACGGAAGCGCTGCTTTCCGCAATTCCGATTCCGGATGCGGACGAGCGCCCGAAGCGGATCATTTTGCAGGGAGATATGCCGAGTCCTTTAAAGCCGCCCGGCGGCTGCAGGTTTCATACACGCTGCAGGTATGCGATGGACTGCTGCAAGACACAGGAACCGAAGTTTATTTATGATAAACAGGGCCATGGCGTTGCCTGTCATCTTTACAAGGGGGAAAGCGGTGATGAGAGAATTGGCGGAAAAGATTGAGGAGTGGATCAGAAGCCACAGGGAAGAGTTCGTCAGCGATCTGATCAGTCTGGTCAATATCAGGTCTGTCAGCACTCCGGGAGAGGGAGGATATGCGTTTGGAACCGGCTGTAAAGAGTGCGCGGACGCTTTTATGGAACTGGGCGAAAGATATGGATTTCTTTCAGAAAATGACGATTATTACTGTGCGAGCATTTTGCTGAAGGGAAAAGGGGACGGAGCGGTAAGCGCCGGAGAATTGGGGATACTGGGTCATCTGGATGTGGTGCCGGAAGGCGAGGGCTGGCATTATGAACCCTATCAGGCCATAGAGCGTGACGGATATGTGATAGGCCGCGGAAGCGGCGATAATAAGGGCGGAACGCTCATGTCGCTGTATGCGATGCGCTGTCTGCGTGACCTGGGATATGAACTGAACCATACGGTCCGCCTGATTGCCGGCTTTAATGAGGAGAGCGGCATGAAGGATGTGGTTCACTACCTGGCGGCGCATACTCCGCCGAAGTATACGATCGTATGTGACGGCGGCTGGGCGATGTGTATCGGCGAGAAGGGAATTGTGACGGCAGATCTTGTTCTGGAATTGCCGGATGACAGCCTTCGGGAGATCTGCGGCGGGATTGCTTCAAATGCGGTACCGGACAAGGCCTTTGCGAGAGTGGGGCCGGTTGAAGAAGCGGTATTGAGAAAAATGAAAGCGGAGAATCCCGGCATTGAAATTGAGAGACAGGGGGAGGATATTCTGATTTGCACGCAGGGCAAGGCTGCGCATGCATTCATGCCTCATACGGGAATCAATGCCATTTACCGATTGTTCGATTTATTATGCGGATATCCGGTGATTTCTTCTGCCGCAGCCAGTAAAATAAACGAATTGCGAAAATGCTTTCCGGATGACTATGGTACCGGTCTGGGAATCGACTTTGAAGATCAGGAGTCAGGAAAAACGACCTGCATTGGCGGGATGATACGTACCGTGGGACGTTCGGTTATTCAGAATATCAATATTCGTTATGCGGTTACGCAGGACGGCGAAACGCTGCTGGGAAATTTAGGCGGCAGGTGTGAGCAGGCAGGCATCAGAGTTGAAAATACAGACCATAGCGGACCTCGGATGACTTCGCCGGAAGAGCCGGTTGTAAAGCTGCTGTTGGATACTTATCACGAGTTTATGGGCCGTGATTATGAACCTTATGTGATGGGAGGCGGCACGCATGCCAGAGTTTTTCCCAATGCGCTGCCGTATGGTCCGGCGGAAATGGGAGGTCCGCAGCCTTTTGGAACCGCGCATGGAATAGACGAGGCTGTGAATGTGGACCGGCTGCTTAAGGCGATCGGCGTGTATGTACCGGCGCTCATTCGCCTGGATCAATTTTACGGAGCCGTTCAATAACGGTATTTATTCAGGAGAGGTACCAATTTAATTAAAATAAAAGGAGGATAAGTTAATGAGGAAAAAAGGATGCATGCGTTTATTGGCAGCCGCGCTGGCGGCAATGATGCTTGCGGGCTGCGGAGGAGGCGAGGCCGTCAGCACGACAGAAGGCGGGGAAGGCGTTGTGGAAACGGCTGCGGAAGCCGTGCCGGAAAGCGAGGCTGCAGGAACGGAGAAGGTGGTCACAATGGCTACGGTACAGGCGTGGAATGGTATGAGCCCTTTAAGCCACACCAACAGCAGTCAGCAGATTTTTATGTCGCCGATATATAACTGCCTTTTTCAGATCAACGCCAAAGGCGAAGTGGAAAATCAACTGGGAATCAGTGCAGAGCAGAACGAGGATGGAACGGTTGTTACGGTTAAACTGAATCCGGATGCAAAGTGGCACGATGGGGAAAAAGTGACGGCGGATGACGTCGTTTTTACCTATAGGATAATGAGCAACCCGGATATCGGCCTGTCTTCGGGAAGGTATACCTATTTGTTTACAGGAACTGATGAAAGCGGTTACTGGAGCGATCCGGAAGAACTGGGGGTAAAGGCTATTGACGAGGAAACGGTGGAATTTACGCTGAAACCGGAGATGGTTACTTCTCTGGAAAACCTCTGTTACAGGGGAATCGGCAACAATATGATTTATCCGGAGCACTGTTTAAAGGATGTACCAGCGGAAACCTTTGTGACGGATTCTTTCTGGGATAATCCGGTCGGAAGCGGCGCGTTTAAGCTGGACAATGTGATCTCCGGGGAACGTATGGAATATGTGGCAAATGAAGATTATTATCTCGGCGCGCCTGATTTTGACCGCCTCATTATTCGCGTCATTCCTTCGGCCAATATGCTTTCAGCGCTGATTTCCGGCGAGATTGATATGACGGCGTTGGGATCGGAACTGCCGTATACAGATTTTGAGATGGCAAGCCAGGACCCCGGTCTTTACACGCTGGATATGGACGGATTTGCCAATGAGCATATTCTGATCAACAATGAAAAGCTGGAGCAGAATGTGCGGAAAGCCATCGACTGCGCGATTGATAAGGAAATGATCGTGAACGATGTTTTAAGCGGCGCAGGACGTGTTGCGATCAGCGCGATCGTTCCGGAAAATCCGTATCGTCTGGAAGGAATTGAAGGGAACGCATATGATCCGGAAAGAGCAAAGGAACTTCTTGCTGAGGCCGGTTGGGACGGCAGGACGTTAAATATGATGGTGAAATCCGATAATATGATGAACCAGAACGCGGCGGCTTTGATTCAGCAGCAGTTGGCGGCGGTAGGGATTACGATTGAAATAGAAACGCTTGACTTTGCGACGATGACGTCCAGAATGGCTGCGGGAGAATATGACCTTGCCATTGCGCAGTCGGGGTCCAATCCGTTTGAACCCAGCGAGAGCCGGTTTTATTTCCAGCTTGTGCCGGTAGGATGGCTGAGAATGACGGATTCCAGTTGGCTTGATCTTTACGATGCGGGCAATAACGGCAGAACCATTGAGGAAAGAAAGCCTTATTATGAGGAACTGCAGCGCAGATTGGTGGACGAAGTTCCGATGATCTTTTTGTATCACAGAAACGCCCAGTATTATTGCAGCAATCGTGTGACCAATGTGACATTTGAAGATTTCCCGTTTATCAATTATAAATTCCACGAATGGAAGGTTGAATAAACGTGTTAAAGGAGTGGTGACTTTATGGAAAAAATGACTCATACGCAAAGAGTAAAAGCTGTTCTGGAAGGAAAGCCTGTTGACAGATATCCGTTTGTCGCCTGGGGGCCGCACTTGAATCTGGAAGACAAAAATGTGGGAGATTTTACAAAAGCAGTAATCGCCTACCAGAACCAGCATGATTTTGATATCCTCAAGGTGATGCAGAACGGTCTGTACGCGGTTGAAGACTTCGGTCAGGTAATCGCGGAAACGGAAGACAGCGACGACGCATGTTACAAGAAAACGGTGGTAACGGCCTTTAAAAGCCTGGAAGACTGGAAAAATGTAACGAAAAAGGATGTTCACAAGGGCGCTTATGGACGAGAGGTGGAGAGCATAAAAATTCTGTGCGATTATTACGGAGATAGCGTTCCTGTGCTTCCCACCATATTCGGCCCGCAGAGACTGCTGGGACAGTTGTGCGGTTATCCGGCGATTCCCGGAATTTATCCGATCCCCTGCTTTGTGGGAAGCAATCTCATGGAATATGCGGCGCAGCATGAGGAAGAGTATTTTCATGTGATGGATGTTCTGACGGAGCAGGTGATTGACCTCATGAACGCCTATCTTGATGTGGGAGCGGCCGGGTTCTTTTATTGTCCGGGCGGCGATAATCCGGCGTTTTGCACGGATGCGGAGTATGAGAAATATGTAAAACCTTATGATATGAGAGCATTATCCGCGATAGAGGGACGGGCATGGTTCACCATGCTGCATATATGCGGGATGTCAGTGGCGCATATGGATCGTTTTGTGTCGCTTCCGGCGCAGGCGATCAACTGGGAAGATCAGTCTTTGCTGAATCCGTCCCTTGCCCGGGTGCGGGAGATGACAGATAAGGTACTGATGGGCGGCATTGACAGGAACCGTGATTTTTATGGTTCCAACCGGGAGAAGGTAAAGGCCGTTCTGAAGGAAAAAACGGAGGAAGCGATAAGACAGGCAGGCCCTAAACTGATTGTTTCGGGCGGCTGTGAGTGTAACCGGGAGACGACCCACCGTTTTGTCGTGTGGCATGAAGTTATGGATGAGATGGCTGAGTAAGTGAGAAGATGTGAGACCGCCAGCAGGCGGTCTCACATAATAAAACAGGGTGATCCTGGTTTGAAAGGCGGGTATGCATGAAAAAAGCATTGGTAATTGGCGGATATGGAAATATCGGATTGGGAGTTACAAAGAAACTATTGGAAGAAGGATATGACGTCACTGTTCTGACGGCCAAAGAGCGGAAAGAAAATCCGGCGCCGGAAGCGAAATGCATTGTCGTGGATCGCAAAGACGATGAGGCTTTCCGGGCAGCGGTGAAGGATGAATATGACTATGTGATAGATTTTGCCTGTATGACAAAAGAAAATGCAAGGCAGGATTATGAAGTGTTTCAGAGCCTGAAGCATATGGTAGCGGTTTCTTCGGGGGCGGCATACGGTCCTCTCCATGGCAGTGAGATTCCTGTCCGGGAAAGTATGAAACTGGAACCGGTCTGGGGGTATGGTAAAATCAAGAAGGAAATGGAAAACTTCTTTCAGCAGAAAATCCTGGAGGAGAATTATCCTGTTACAATTTTCAGACCAACGGTTACGTATGGCAGGCAAAAATGTATCGTGAGACAGATCGGTTCGGACAACAGTTGGATTGACCGCATCCGCAAGGGAAAACCGATTGTGACCGGAAATCCTTATATTCTGAGAAACTTTCTGCATGTGGATGATGCGGCTGGCGCTTTTACCGGCGCGCTGAAGCATGAGCGCTGCAAAGGGCAGACCTATAATCTTGTGGGACTAAGACCGTACGATTGGGGAGAATATCATACCGCCATGATGAAGGTTCTGGGGCGCGAAGTGGAGATGGTGGAAGTACCGCTGTCTGTTTTGGAGGCCAGTCCGAACTTTCAGGTTTCGGAAATGATTCTCCATAATTTTGTATATAACGGATACTATTCGGGTGAAAAAATTGCGCGGGATATACCGGAGTTTTGCATGAATATCGATCTCGAGACCGGGCTGCGAATGCAGGTGGAATACCTGGAACGGCATAATCTGATTGGCAACAGCGATGAACTTACGTGGGAAGACGAATTAATACGAGCGCAGCGTAAAGCGTTATATTTTTGAAGAAGCAGGATAGAAGGATAAGGCTGTATGAATAAAAAGGAAAGAGTAAAAGCGTGTATGGACCGACAGCCGGTTGACCGGCCGCCTTTTGCAATCTGGCGTCATTTTACACAAACACAGGGGAAGGAATGCGTGGCGGCACATAAATGTGTGTTTGAGGAAACGGATACGGATATTCTGAAAATTATGGCGGATGGATTCCGGGATATTTCGGAAAATCAGGTGGTTTCGAAAGCGGAGGACTGGGACCGCATCCGCGTCCCGCAGCCGGGCGACGCCTTTTTTACACAACAGATGGACCGCATCCGCTGGAGCATAGAGACGATCGGAGATTGTGCGCCGGTTTACCATTCCGTTTTTTCTCCCTATACACTGCTGCATCTGGCATGGGGAAAGGAACTGGTGGATGCTCATTTAAAGGATCCCCGATCCAGAAAACACGTGATGCCGGTATTGAACGCGCTGACGCAATCGCTTGCGCGCGGAATTGAAAATTATATGAAAGCCGGCGCTTCGGGATTGGTGATCACCTTTACCGGTGCGGAAGAGGGCTTATTTACAAAGGAAGAGCATGCGCAGATCATCGCACCTTCCGACAGGGTGATCCTGGAAACGGCCAATGCCATAAGGGATTATAATATTCTGCATTTCTGTGCATGGGGAGGCTGGAAAAATGATCTTTCCTTCTGGAAAGAATATCCGGGCGCCATGGCGCAGTGGGAAAGCTATATCGAGGATTTGCCGCTGGAAAAGGGATATGAATATTTTACCAATATCCGAAGCATATTGGGCGGATTTCAGACTTCCCCGGAGGCTCTCCTCATGAAAGGAACGGAAGAGGAAATAAAGCGGCATACCAGAGGGCTGGTTGACCGGATGGGGACAACCGGATATATGCCGGGCGGTGGCGGAGGATTTCCTGTGACTCTGTCCAGTGAAGCAATACGCTGGATTGGGGAAGCGCTCAAAGAGAGCGGCAAAGAACGCAGGACAACCGGTTAGACAGTCCTGGTTGTCCATTTTGCCGCATCCCACACATCGGTCGCCAGCCCCTCGTAAAACTCCGGCTCATGGCAGACCATGAGGATGCTGCCTTTATATGCTTTGAGGGCGCGTTTTAACTCTTCCTTTGCATCTACGTCCAGATGGTTCGTCGGCTCGTCCAGAACCAGAACGTTGGAGGCCTTGTTGATGAGCTTGCACAGGCGCACCTTTGCCTGCTCGCCGCCGGAAAGAACTTTGACCAGACTTTCGATGTGCTTCGTCGTCAGACCGCATTTGGCCAGGGCGGAGCGCACCTCATACTGCGTATAAGCGGGAAATTCCTTCCAGATTTCTTCGATGCAGGTGGTGGAAATATCCTGACGCATTTCCTGTTCAAAATAGCCGATTTCCAGATAGTCGCCCTGCTCCACACTGCCTGAAATCGGGGGAATCAGTCCGAGAATGCTCTTTAACAGCGTCGTCTTTCCGATGCCGTTAGCGCCGGTCAGCACGATCTTTTCGCCGCGTTCCATTTCCAGATTGAGCGCGGAAGAAAGCGGCTCATCATAGCCGATGACGAGATCCTTTGTCTCGAAAATATAGCGTCCGGGCGTGCGCGCTTCTTTAAATTGAAATTCCGGCTTGGGCTTTTCGGAGGCCAGTTCGATCACATCCATCTTATCCAGCTTTTTCTGACGGGACATGGCCATGTTGCGGGTGGCGACGCGCGCCTTGTTGCGCGCCACGAAATCTTTTAAATCCGCAATTTCTTTCTGCTGCTTATTGTAGGCGGCTTCTAACTGCGCTTTTTTCATCGCGTAGACTTCCTGGAATTTGTCATAATCGCCCACATACCGGTTCAGTTCCTGATTGTCCATGTGATAAATGAGATTTACCACGCTGTTTAAAAACGGGATATCGTGGGAAATCAGGATGAAGGCGTTTTCGTAGTCGTTCAAATAACGTTTCAGCCATTCGATGTGCTCTGCGTCGAGGTAGTTGGTCGGCTCGTCCAAAAGCAGAATATCGGGCTTTTCCAAAAGCAGCTTCCCCAATAATACTTTTGTCCGCTGGCCGCCGGACAGTTCGGAAACATCTTTATCCAGGCCGATTTCCGCAAGGCCGAGGGCGCGGCCCACTTCTTCCACCTTTGCGTCGATCATGTAAAAATCGTGCATGGTCATCAGATCCTGCAGCGTTCCCGCTTCATCCATCAGCGTCTGTAGCTGTTCCGAATCCGCTTCTCCCATCTTTTCATAAAGTTCACTCAGTTCTTTATCCATTTCCAGAAGAAAATCAAAAGCAGAAGTCAGAACCTGACGGATCGTCATGCCCTTCTGTAAAACGGTGTGCTGATCCAGATAGCCGACGCGGACTTTTTTGGACCATTCGATTTTCCCTTCGTCGGGCTGCAGTTTGCCCGTGATAATGTTCATAAAGGTGGATTTTCCTTCGCCGTTTGCGCCGATCAATCCGATGTGTTCGCCTTTCAGCAGGCGGAAAGATACGTTATTGAAAATTGCCCTGTCGCCGAAGCCGTGGGACAGGTTTTCCACATTTAAAATACTCATGAGATTCTCCGTGTCACAATTATTTCAGCGGCCATGAAGGCGGCTTTACTAAGGAGAGTATAGCGGTAAATTCAGGGTTTGGCAAGAAGAATGAGAAGTACAATTATTTGCGAAATTACAGAAATTGCAGAAATACTGTTGGTCAGGAAAGGAAAATACGGTATAATGAAACGTGCCGATAAACCGGAGATGAACTGACACAAGTTGTTTTTCAAAAAGCGAAGAATCGGAGATAGTTCCATATATTTCAGAAAGGACGATTGAAAAAATGAAAACACCGCAGATTCATCCGTCGGCGTTCATCGCGCCGGGGGCAGCCATTTATGGGGATGTGACGATAGGAGCAGACTGCAGCGTCTGGTTTCATGCCGTTGTGCGGGGAGAAGATTCCTGCGTGCGCATTGGCGACGGCAGCAATATTCAGGATAATTGCGTGATACATGTGGATTCGGGCTATGCGGTGGAAATCGGAAAAAATGTTACCGTAGGGCATGGCGCTATCGTACATGGATGTAAAATCGGGGAGAATACGCTGATCGGCATGGGCGCGATTATTTTAAACGGCGCAGTGATCGGTAAAAACTGTATCATCGGAGCGGGCGCGCTGATTACACAAAATACGGTCGTTCAGGATAATTGTCTTGTGATCGGAAGCCCCGCCAAAGTGACCAGACGTGTGACGCCGCAGGAAGCGGTGGCCAATTTGAACAATGCCCGCCATTATGTTGAAGCGGGAAAAGAGTATGCGGCATACTTAAAAGAACAACAAGAGGATCGGACATGAGTTCCATAAAAGAAAGACTGATTTCCCTTGCGGAGCCGGATTATGCGAGGTTTGCGGCGAGCCTTTTAAAAAAGCCCGGAGAGGAAAATTTATCCGGAAGTGCGGCGCGCATGCTGGGCGTGCGCCTTCCCGCATTGCATAAGCTGGCGAAGCAGCTTTCCAGAGAGGATTGGAGAGGAAGTCTGGAAGAACTGTTTGCGGCAGCAGAAGGCGGCTTTGAAGAACGTATGCTTCTGGGCTTCCTCATCGGAAATGCGAAACTGACAGAAGCGGCCGTCGGGACGGCTCAAAGCGGCCAATACTCCAAACGGGAAAGGCGCGGGCAGGAAGCGATTTCTCTGGAAGAACAGTTTGCGCTGATTTGCAGGTTTATTCCACGGATCGATAACTGGTCTTTATGCGACAGCTTTTGCGCATGCCTCAAATTCGCACGGGAATATCCGGCAGAAACCTGGAATTTTTTGCAGCCGCTTCTGCAGTCGGATGAGGAATATGCGATTCGGTTCGGACTGGTGATGATTCTCAATTATTTTATTACAGAGGAATATATTGACCGGTTATTTCCGATATTCGATGAAATCGGTCATGAGGGGTATTATGTGAAGATGGCGAATGCCTGGGCCATTTCCATCTGTTATGTGAGATTTCCCGAAAAAACGACGCCGTATCTGGACGAAAACCGTCTGGACGGTTTTACTTATCAGAAAGCGCTGCAGAAAATTGTGGAATCCCGCTGTGTTTCGGCGGAGGTGAAAGCGAAAATGAGGGAGAGAAAACAAAATAATGAGAAGAGAACGGCGAACTGCCGGGAGGAAGGAGAAAATAAATGAGCACAATTACAGTGGCGCTGCTGCAGTTGATTCCTGCAGCGGACAGAACGGGAAATCTGGAAAAAGGGGAGAGGGCGTGCCGGCAGGCGAAAGCCATGGGCGCGGATATTGCGCTTTTTCCGGAAATATGGAGCAACGGATATCATTTTACAGAAGATCAGGAGGCGTTCAAAAAGGAAGCAATTGATAAGGAAGATCCCTTTGTTCTGCATTATCAAAAGCTTGCAAAGGAACTGGATATGGCGATCGGCATCACCTTTCTGGAAAAATATGATCCTCTTCCGAGAAACACGATGAGCCTTTTTGACCGGCACGGAAATCGCGTTTTGACCTATGCGAAGGTTCATACCTGTGATTTCGGAGACGAAAAAAATCTGACGCCCGGCGAGGATTTTTATGTGGCCGATCTGGACACCGCTCAGGGATCGGTAAAGGTGGGCGCGATGATCTGTTATGACCGGGAATTTCCGGAAAGCGCGAGGATCCTGATGCTCAAAGGCGCGGAACTGATTCTGGTACCAAACGCCTGCCCCATGGAAATCAACCGCCTGTCCCAGCTTCGGGCGCGGGCCTATGAAAATATGGTGGGCATTGCGACGGTAAACTATGCGCATGGGAAGCCGGACTGCAACGGCCATTCCTCCGCCTTCGACGGAATCGCATACCGCGTGGAGGAACCCGGCTCCCGGGATATGCTGATTGTGGAAGCCGGGGAAAATGAAGGCATTTATCTGGCGCCGTTTCCGATCGATGAGATTCGGGCATACCGGAACCGGGAAGTTCACGGCAACGCATACCGCCGCCCGAAAAAATACGGACTGCTGGTATCGGAGGAAAAGACGGAGCCGTTTTTGAGAGAAGATTACCGGGGGTAAACAAAGCAGAATGAGCGCAACAATTATTTTGAAAAAAGGCGAAGGCCGCACCTTAAAAAGCGGCGGCGCCTGGGTATTTGACAACGAGATCGCACAGGTGAAGGGCGGGTACGAAAACGGGGATATCGTGGCGGTGGAGGATTTTGACGGCTATTTCATGGGCTGGGGATTTTATAATCCCAGATCGAAAATATCCGTCCGCATCATGAGCCGGAAAAAAGAGAACGAGATCACGGCGGATTTTCTGGAAAAGCGGGTGCGAAACGCCTGGGAGTACCGGAAACAGACCGTGGACACGTCATGCTGTCGCGTGATTTTCGGGGAAGCGGACTGGCTGCCCGGCATCGTGATCGACAAGTTTTCCGACGTGCTGGTGGTGGAATCGCTGGCGCTGGGGATCGACCGCTTAAAGCCCGTAATTCTGGAAAAGCTTCAAAAGGTGCTGGCGCAGGACGGCGTCACGATCCGCGGCATCTATGAGCGCAGCGACGCCAAAGTGCGCCTGCAGGAAGGCATGGAGCGGTTTAAGGGCTTTATCGGAGAACCTTTTGATACCAAAGTAGAAATTGTGGAAAACGGCGTGAAATATATCGTGGATGTGGAGGACGGACAGAAGACCGGATTTTTCCTGGATCAGAAATACAACCGTCAGGCCATCCAGAAGCTTTGTCCGGGGAAAAAAGTGCTGGACTGCTTTACCCATACCGGTTCTTTCGCCTTAAACGCGGGGCTGGCGGGCGCGAAAGAAGTGCTGGGGGTGGACGCTTCCATGACCGGGGTGAAGCAGGCGGAGGAAAACGCGGCGTTGAACGGCCTTTCCGACCGGGTGAAATTTCTGTGTGCGGATGTTTTTGATCTGCTCCCTGAACTGGAAGAAAAGGGAGAACGGTATGATGTGGTGATTCTGGACCCGCCCGCTTTCACCAAATCCCGCAGTTCCATTAAAAACGCGGTGAAAGGCTACCGGGAAATCAATCTGCGGGGCATGAGGCTGGTGAAGGACGGGGGATTTCTGGCGACCTGTTCCTGTTCTCATTTTATGGACCCGGAATTGTTTGCGAAAACGATCCGGGAAGCGGCACACGGCGCGCATAAGAGGCTGCGCCAGGTGGAGTTTAGAACGCAGGCTCCGGATCATCCGATCCTCTGGGCGGCGGACGAGTCTTATTATTTGAAATTCTATATTTTTCAGGTGGTGGAGGAAATGTAGAAGCCGGGAACGGTGGAAAGCCTTGATTTATACGGAATACAACGCTTTTGTTCAAATTGACAGGTTATCGTAATCTATCGGAAAATGGTGTAATTTTGTAGCAAAATGGTGTAGTAAATGGTGTAAATCAAAGGGAAAGTAGATGTAAGAAAAGAGCCTGTCAATCCCTTTACCGTAGGCACTCGCAAGAGTGGGGATTGACTGGCGGAAGTAGAGGAATCCAATTTTATTATAATTGAAATAGGGATATTCCAAATCATTCTTTTGGAATATCCCTTGATTGTAAATCAGTATAAATTGCTCTTATTGAAAACGGAAATAAATGTAATCTTCGGGATTTGCGTCTTTAACCTCGGTTTCGCTAGGCATACCCTGCTCGTCATAAAGCGCCCAAATAAATCCGTCATATCCAACAGGGACTAAAATTTCCACTTTATATGTAGTTGTCACAGTGGCGTCCCAGTCAAATTTTCCCTCCGTTTCGTTTAAATCGCCTTCCGCATAGCATTGGCAATCAGAATACTCTACACCATTATAGTTGATTGTAAAATAGCCGTCTTCCGCATTTTCATTATCAATCCAGTGGTAATAATCATCAGAATAAAGGCTAATCTCATAGCCATAATCCCATGTATTATCATCCCCAAAAACAACTGTGATTTCTACAGATTTCCATTCATATCCGTCTTTTGCTTCATGGGTGTCATCTGAAGAAAATGTTTGATAATTGGTAAAAGTTACTTTTCCAAGTGTTGATTTTGTGGGATTCTGGTGGCATGGAAACTCCATATCATATACTTTATCTAATTCAGCGGCATTTTGAGCAATTCCCCATGTCTCATAATCAGCCGGTAAAGGCTCTCCCACCGTCTGCCCGCAAACTTCACAAGTTGGAGCCTGCTGATAATTGGCTTCTGTCAATGTATGTTCCAGTGCTTCCCCCTCTGTTTCTCCGCATACGCTACAATGTTTTGGTTCTGCGCAAGTTGCCTCTACCCATGTGTGTCCTAACGGTTCGCCTTCCGTCTCTCCACATTCACTACAGGTTTTCGGTTCCGTACACGTTGCCTCTGTCCAAGAATGTTCATGCCCGCATCCTGTCAAGATACTGCAAATTGCAAGCACGCCTATTCCTTTCCATAGTATTTGTTTCATTGTCTGAATCCTCCTTGGTATTTTATAGAATCAATATAGCACAATATAGAAAGCAATACAATATAAAATGCAAAATGCAATGCTTAAAAATGAAGCAAATAGCAATACAATATAGCAAACAGGAGGAATTGCGTATGGCATTTCAATTAAAGCCTAGTAAAAAAGAGACGGAAAATAAAACTATACGTTTCCCGTTAGGCTTGATAGAACAAATAGAACAGGCAATCCAAGGGCAGGATGTGAGTTTTTCGGGCTTCGTGATACAGGCGTGTGAATATGCTTTGGATGATATGGAAATTCAAAAAAAGAAAGAGTAAAGGAGATATTAGATACTTATGGCGGAAAATGAGTTTATTGCCGGATACAGCTATGAAGAATGGGAAAATCTAGAAAAGGAATTTTTAAGAGATTATAAAAATTCAACAATGTATAATAAGTCATTTCGTGAACTAATAAGCGAAATTCTTGAGGGAGAAACTTATATGTCTTTTGCTGATAAGACAAATTTAAGTCCTAATATGCTTTATCGACTAAAAAAACAAGTCGATGAAAAAGACCCACCTCAAAGAAGCACAATCGTTACTGTCTGCATTGCATATAAAATTGATTTTTTAATGATGCAAGCATTATTGCATAGTTTAGGATTAGATATTAATCGCTTTAACAAAAGAGATTACGCGTATACGTTTCTTTTAACACGATGCAGAGATAAAACATTAGATCAATGCAATGATATACTAAAGCAATTAGGAATCCCACAAACGTATTGGCTTGGTCATCATGCCAAAGGAAAAAAGAAAACAAAAAAGAAATAATAACTATTAAGATACATGTCAAAACACTGGCATGTATTTTTTTTAATATTATTTTACATACCATGTAATAGCAAACAGTGTTTTTACAGAATTTATTTCTATTAATTTTCTAAAAATTCCTGATTATATAAGCTTTTTCCTTTGTACATATCATGTAATATCCAAGATTTAATTTGTGAGTATAATTACAATCATAAGTTGCGCAACTTCAAAAAAATAATTTTGGAGGTAAAATTTTATGAAACTCAGTGATATAAAAATTTTCTTTGATGAGACTTTCGGAGAGGTTCTGGTGGTTTCAGACGGTATGGAGGTATATTCCTATGTAGACGGAAAGAAAACCGACAAAATTGACGCAATCGGCTACCGAGCGCTTGGAACTAAGAATTGGGAACCATTTCTATTAAAGGTAAGAGAGAAAATACCGTCTTTGAAATACAACGGAACGCCAATTCCTGTAAAATTAACCGGAATTGACGCAAAACTCTGGATGGACTACAAAAGCAATGAGGTTAAGGTCAGCGTTACAGTGGAGAGCGTTGAACCTATAACAAGTGGCTCTCGTCTGAAGCTCAACAAAGGAGAAGCATAATGCAAAAATACAGTTTTCATAAAGTCAGACCATACTCATACTGCTGGCTGAAATGGGTATATTTCCTTTATATTGCCCTCTTCTGTCTGGCTATCATCTCGTATATGATAACCAGAAAAGGAGCGGCATTGTTCGGGACTGTTGCAATGATTCTCATTGGCGTGATATTCATTGCAACGATCCAGCACACAAAATTGTATAAGGCGAGAAAAATCACTCGCCTTATACAGAAGCATATAAAAGAAAACGGTCTTTGTCAAACGGAAATAAGAGGACGGAGAGAGATATATTCTTTCTATCCTGCAACTGAATGGCGAATAGATGAATCTGTAAATACTTTGTATATCCGTTTCCGGCTGACTGGCAATAAAATTAACTTGCGTGGATTGGAAACAGGGCTTGCTGACCGTCTCGAAAAGGTTTGCCTGAATGTCTATGAGAGAAGAGGTTACATTGAGTATCTCTTTGGATTGCATCAGGAAGAACAACTTGTTATTTCTTCCCAAGAGGATATACATGGAGAATCCGGACAGACAGAAATTACGCTTTCTCCGTCGGGCATATGGGACTACCGGAAGATTCCTCATTTTCTAGTTGTGGGAGGTACCGGTACAGGAAAAACGACTTTTGTGCGCTTCATAATCTCTACACTGTTAAAATGTGATGTGCGTGTCCTTTATCTGGACGTAAAGCGCGACGCTGAAATGGAGCGCTTCTGTCATGGTAACGTTGCGATTACCTATGCTTATGAACCGCAACAAATAGCGGAGGAAATCGCAAATATTACGGATGAAATGCAAACCAGAACAGCAGATGTAGCAGAAATGGAAAACAGGGGAATTGATAAAAATTATCAATTTAATTTCAATCCCGTGTATGTTATCTGTGATGAGATTATCCTTATGAAGTTGGTTTTTCCCGATAAGCTGTACAAAGAAACGATTGCTCAAATAAACGCAATCATTGTGAGCGGACGGAGCAAAAATATATTTGCTGGCTTGATCTCACAATCTGGGCTTGCGGAATATTTTGGAAACAGCGGTATTCGTGGAAATATTGGCTTAAAGGTTGCGCTCGGTCAAATGTCTGCCAGTGAATACAGCATGATTTTTGGGAATGAGTTTTCCGACATAAAAAATCTGCGGTATGGGGAAATTGGTTCCGGTTTAATTATGCGGAATGGAATTGACAGCAGGCCGCGGGAATTTGTGGCTCCTTATATTAAAAAAGGAGTGCTGGACTAACGTAATCATGGTTCTGCCCCAGCGACCGCCAGCGGCGGGGAACTGGGGCAGTACAACCCCTTTAGTATTACAAGGGGTTGTAGCAACGCCTGTTTTATTAAGTAAATCAGGCATTTCACAATGTTACAGAAATTTGTAACATGTAGGAGGATGAAATGGCAAAAAACAATATACAGACAATCAAAGACAGACAAGCCCGTAAATATAATATTACTCTGAATAACCCGCTTGCTATGGTTCCGCCTATGACACACGGACAGATTAAAGAGGAAGTGGGAAAACTCGGCTCTGTTACCTATTGGTGTATGGCGGATGAAATCGGCTTAAAGGAGCAAACACCGCATACGCACGTTTACCTTTACAGTGCGTCTCCAATCCGTTTTTCAACGATTAAAAACCGTTTCCCACAAGGACATATAGAATCTGCCTATGGAACGTCTGCGGAAAATAGGGACTACATTTTAAAGGCTGGCAAGTGGAAGAATACCACAAAAACGGAAACATCAATCGCTGGAACCTTTGAAGAATTTGGAATCATGCCAGCGAAAGAGAGCATGAGCGCGAAAGGCGAACTGCAATTTATTTATGACATGATAGAAAGCGGCTTAAATTCAGCAGAAATATTAAGAGCATTTCCACAGGCTATGCGCTATCTGGATAAAATAGACAGGGCGAGACAGCTTTTAATAGAGGATGAATTTAAAAATACATGGCGCGAATTGACAACTACCTACATTTTTGGAAAAACGGAAACCGGAAAGACGCGCTCTGTCATGGAAGAGTATGGCTATAGTAATGTGTTTCGCGTGACGGATTATACACACCCTTTTGACAGCTATAAAAATCACGAGGTCATTATCTTTGAGGAATTTAGAAGCAGTCTGCGAATACAGGATATGCTTAACTATCTGGACGGTTATCCCTGTGAACTGGTTGCACGCTACAACAACAAAACGGCATGTTATCTGAAAGTTTACATAATATCAAATGTTCTTTTAGAGCAACAATATGTAAATGTACAGGCTGAAAGTCCGGCAACATGGGAAGCATTTTTGAGACGGATACATAAGGTTATTTATTATCAGGATGCTGAACATATTATCACTTATAATTCTGTCAAAGAATATCTCGAGCGAAACAGCGGTTTTCGCACTCTGACCGAAGCGGAACAACAGCGTTTACCCTTTATAGAATAGGGGGCTTTTATGGAAAAGAAACTGCTGACGCTTAAAGAATTATGCGACTATCTGGGAATCGGAGAAACCAAAGCGCGCGAACTTGTGAGAGGAAAAAACGGCTTTGGCATGCGGATTGGAAACAGGTGGTATGCTGATAAAAATAAATTGGATAAATGGCTTGATAAAATGGCTGTTTAGATTGAATTTAGGGGTTTTGGCGTGGTATACTGTTTACGGTACATCTACAACAAAATCCCTTTGATTTACCACAGAAAAGGAGCGGAAACATGGGTAAATCATTAAAGGGCAAAGAATTAGGGAGAGGAATCTCCCAGCGCAAGGACGGTCTGTATCAAGCGCGATTTATCAATCGGTTTGGAAAAAGACAGACTATCTATGCAAAAACATACAACGAAATAACGAAAAAACTGCGGGATTCGCAATACGAGGACGAAAAGCAATTAAACGTAGTCAACAGCAATATGACGCTGGACGAATGGTATGATGTATGGATTGATACCTGTAAAAAACATTGCAGAGATACCACAAAAAGAACATACGCAATTCAGTATAACAGGCTCCGTGAAGAATTAGGCTGGCGCAAGCTGACAAGCCTCAATCTTGTGATTATTCAAAATGCCTTTAACAATCTGAAAAGCGACAATTCCAGAAGAGACTGCAAAGCGGTGCTTGTGGATATGCTTAACAGGGCGCTGGAATCCGACTTGATAAACAAAAATGTGGCATTGTCTGTAAATACCAGAATTGACGGAAAAGAACAGCTTGAAAAACGTGTGCTGACAGCGGAGGAAATCCAGATACTTTATCAGTCCACAAGGGACAGCCAACTATATCCGTTTTTCGTTCTTGCGTTAAATACAGGTATGCGGATGGGTGAAATTCTCGGTCTGACATGGAATTGTGTGGACTTTGAAAGCGGAATCCTCCATGTGGAGAAAACTCTGTGCTATCTTCCAAACAACGGAACAGCGATTTATGAATTTCATCCTCCTAAGAGCAGAGCAGGAAAAAGAAATATTCCTATGGCGAAGCTGGTAAAGGACGTATTGCAAGAGCAGAAAGCGTGGCGCGATCGTGTGAATGCCAGATTCCAGCCGCAAAAAGGCTTTGAGGATTTGGTTTTTACAAGCAAAACAAATCGCCCTCTCCATGAAAGCAATATCAGAACAGCAATCGGCTATCTGGTTGACCGTATCAACATACAGAATCCCGAAAAAGAATTTGAACGGTTTACACCGCATTGTTTAAGACATACCTTTGCGACTAATTGTATTGCAAAGGGCATGAAACCGAAAACTCTTCAAAGTCTGTTAGGACACAACTCTCTGCAAATGACAATGGATTTGTACTGTCATGTGCTGGATGAAACGCTGAAAGATGAAATGTCAATCATTACAGAAATGGTGTAAAAGTGGTGTAGTAAGAAGCAAGGCAGGCTTGAAAAGCCTTGAAAATAAGGCTTTTCAGCCACTACCTTTGAAGTTTTATATTTTTCAGGTTTGCGAGGAATTATAGGGGGTAGATTCTTATGAAAGTTGAAAAATACTATGAAAACCTGCAGGTTCTCCATGTGGGTACGATGGAAAACCGGTGCTATTATGTTCCGCGGTCAGCGGACGGAAAAAGCAGAAGCCGGGTTCTGAGCGGGAAGGACTGGAAGTTTGCGTACTTTCCCTGTGTGGAAGCGGTGCCGGATAAATTTCCGGACACGGACTATCGTCCGTCGGGCTTTTTGAATATGGAGGTGCCGGGCTGCTGGCAGATGAAAGGATTCGATCAGAAGCAATATACGAATATCCGTTATCCTTTTCCCTACGATCCGCCCTATGTGCCGGATGAAAATCCCTGCGGCGCTTATTTGAAAGATTTTGAATTGAATGAAAAGGAAGCTCTCATGCGCCGTTTTCTCTATTTTGGAGGCGTGGATTCCTGTTTTTATGTCTGGGTGAACGGAGAATTTGTGGGATACAGCCAGGTTTCCCACAGCCCCAGCGAATTTGAGATCACACGGCAGACAAGGCCCGGCAGGAACCGTCTGAGCGTGCTGGTGATGAAATGGTGCGACGGAAGTTATCTGGAGGATCAGGACAAGCTGCGCTTTTCCGGCATTTTCCGGGACGTTACGCTGTTGCTGCGCCCGGCGGAATTTGTGCATGATTTCACGGTGACAACATCGATGGAACCGGGCGATTGCCGTGCCTGTGTGGATGTGCGGTTTGACCGGGTGGAAGGCCATCCCGTGATTGCCTGCGGACTGGAAGACGCGGCGGGCAATCAGCTTGCGTTGAACGGCTCTCACGGAGGACCGATTCGGTTTATCGTGAAAAATCCTGTGCTTTGGAACGCGGAACAGCCTTATCAGTATGTGCTGCGGATTTTCACGGAGGAAGAACTGATTGTACAGAAGGTCGGCATCCGCACGATCGGCGTAAAGGACGGCGCGATTCTGCTCAACGGGCAGCAGGTGAAATTCCGCGGCGTAAACCGGCATGACAGCCATCCGGTCAAAGGCGCAACCGTATCAAAAGAGGATGTGAAGAAGGATCTGCGGCTGATGAAGGAGCACAATATCAACGCGATCCGTACCAGTCATTATCCCAACGCGCCCTGGTTTCCCGGGCTTTGCAGCGAATATGGATTTTATCTGATCGCAGAAGCGGATCTGGAATGTCACGGGACGGTGACGATCTATAAAGGCGGCGACGATACGTTTGGACTTTTAGCCCAGGATCCTGACTGGGCTCAGGCCTTTCTGGACCGGCAGAAGCGAAACGTCATCCGGGATAAAAATGAGGCCAGCGTCATTTTCTGGTCCATGGGAAACGAGAGCGGTTACGGGACGAACTTCGAGGACGCAGGCAGATGGATCAAAAGCTATGATCCCACCCGCCTTCTGCATTATGAGGGAAGTATCTGGGAGACCGGCGGCTATAAAAACGATGTTTCCATGCTGGACGTGGTGAGCAGGATGTATCCTTCCACGGAATGGGTAAAGGAATATTGCGAAGACGTGCGGATGAGGAAGCCGCTGATTCTGTGTGAGTTTGTTCACGCCATGGGAAACGGCCCCGGCGATATTGAAGATTACATGCGGCTGATGAATGCCTATGATAAGTTCTGCGGCGGTTTTGTCTGGGAATGGTGCGATCACGCCACATATGAAGGCGGCGCTGCGGAGGGCAGGGACGCTTACCACTACGGCGGAGACGCGGGAGAATTCCCGCACGATGGAAATTTCTGTATGGACGGGCTGGTTTATCCGGACAGGAGGCCTCATGCGGGACTTTTGGAGTGGAAAAATGAAATCCGTCCCGTGCGCGCGCAGCTTACAGATCCGGAGGAAGGCTGCATTGCGCTGCAAAACATGCTGGATTTTACGGATCTGGCCGAGGCGGCGGAAATTCTATATGAGGTGAAGAAAAACGGAGAACTGCTGGCGCAGGGCGAGTTTCACGATGTGGCCTGCAAACCCCGTCAGACCGCTCAAATCGTGATACCGGGCCTGAAAGAACTGGCGTCAGACCGGACATATTTAAAGCTGACCTATGTGCAGAAAGCGGACGGCCTGCTGACCAAAAAAGGCCGCGTCATGGGCTTCGACCAGTTCGCTCTCTTTGAGGAAAGGGAAAGGGAACTGACGCTGGCGAAGGCAGGAAAGGTGGAACTGGAGGAGAAACAGGACGGTTATCTGCTTAAGTCGGACAGCTTCCGTTATTTCTTCGGCAAAAAGAAGGCGGCGTTCCTTTTCATGGAAAAGGACGGAAGAGAAATCATTGAAAAGCCGATGGAATGGTGCGTATATCGCGCTCCCGCGGATAATGATATGTACATCCGCAAAGACTGGGAAGAAGCGGGCTATGACCGGCCGTGGACGAAGGTTTATGCCTGCGGCGCCGAAGCGCTGGACCAGTCCGTACAGATTACGTGTGATTTTTCCATTGCGGCCGCATACCGGCAGCCTTATCTGCGGGTGAAGGCGAAATGGGAGGTCAATGCGGAAGGAGCAGTTAAGCTGACGGTGGATGCGAAAAAGGAAATGGAATTTCCGTATCTTCCCCGGTTTGGTCTCACACTGACGTTGCCGGAGGATGAAAACGAAGTACAATATTTCGGCTATGGACCGCAAGAAAGCTATCGGGATAAGCACCGCGCGTCCTGGATGGACCGTTTTGACACGACGGTGGCCCGCCTGCATGAAGATTATGTCAGACCCCAGGAGAACGGCAGCCATTATCACTGCTATGAGGTGCAGGTCGGCAGGCTTTTGGCGGAGGGCGGCAGGCCGTTTTCCTTTAACGCTTCCTATTATACGGTGGAAGAACTGGCGCAGAAAAAGCACAACTATGAATTGGAGAAATCCGGGTATGTGATATTGCATCTGGATTATGCGATGAGCGGCGTTGGGTCCAATTCCTGCGGCCCCGAACTTTTAGAGCAATACCGGCTGAATGAGGAAGAAATGCACTGGGAGATGCTGCTTTGCGAGAAAAAAAGAGAATAGATATTGCTGTCGGCTGCGCGTTTTTAACGCGCAGCCGATATGCGTCCTGAAGCAAAAAAGCCGAGCACGGTGTCCTGAATATGTCCGTCCGTATTGCTCAGGGAAACGGTAGTGCCATAAGCAAAAACGAGTCCTACGGGAGCAGTGGTCATCCATGGCTGCGGACAGGAATCGTAAGCGTTGCCGTCCCACACGGCTCCGGTGCCGAGGTCTAAATGAATACTGCCGTTTTCAGGAGATTTCCGGTAGACGATTCCGAGAGTCGGCAAAAATGTGGAGAAACAATAGGAACCGTCTTCCTGCAGACAGGCATCCAATGGAATAAAGGTGAAATTCTCATATAGAGCCGTATATTGATTATAGGGAGCGGGAATGGGAGCAATTTGCTTGTTTTGAGCAACGTTCGCTTCAATCACCGGGCGGATTGTTTCGAAATATAAATAATGACCTTCGGTGTTGGGATGCGTGCCGTCCGGCGATAATTCTTCGTAGGAAAGGCCGGAAAGCGCATATGCCTGAATCGTATCGACGACGTCCGCGCTGTAGAGTTTGCTGAGGCGGCGAATTTCATCGGATTTTTTGGTATAACCCTGCGTATTGCTTTCTAAAAAAGTGATGATCTGGCAGGATTCATTTTGCATTTTGACGCTGCGGAGCATGCTCTCGTAAAAGAGAGAAAAGTTTTCAGGCGCGTCGTTTACGCCATAGCAGATGAAAACGAGATCATAGCAGCCATCGGTCTGTACCTTCTGACGCAGCGCGGTTTCGCTTTGAAAATAGCCGGTCAGGCTGGTAGTGCCGCCGATTGAAAAATTGTCCATTGTGATCTGAGAGCCGTATGTTTTTGTCAGCCAGGCGGAAAGGAGCGAGTACCAGGCATGAGCCAAATCCGTATCCGCACCGGCGCCGATGCTGTCGCCTAAAATCGCAATTCTCACCGGCTTTCCCGCCGCCAGTTTGCTGTATGCGGAGACGGGAGCGGCAAAAGTCTGCGCCGTCTGTCCGGCTTGTACAGCGGCAACGGACTGTTCAGGTTTAACTGCCGCAGGATCCGCCGCCTGAACCGGAATGCAAAAGAGCCAGAATGCGGCGGCGGGCAGCAAAATTTTGTAAATCAGTTTTCTTATCATTTGAGTGATTCCTTCATTAATTAGATAGTTCTTCGTTATTCCTTTCAGGATATCTGCATGACGGTCAGCCGAGGTAGGCTTTCAGCAGACGGAATGTATTTTCAACGCCTTTTTGATGGCTGCGCTCATATCCGTGAGAAGCATAGACGCCGGGACCGATCAGGCCGTGCCTGCAGTCATAGCCTGCGCGCAGGGTGGCTTCCGCATCGGAACCGTAGTGAGGATAAACATCCACTGAAAAATCCAGATTTGCCGACTGGGCGGCAGTTACCAGAGCGGTAACGACATCATAATGATAGGGACCGCCGGAATCTTTGGCGCAGATGGAAACCTGGGTTTCCTTACAGCCGAGGCCCTCTCCCACACAGCCCATATCGACAGAGAGCACTTCTGTCACATCTGCGGGAACGGAAGCGGAACCGCCGTGTCCCACTTCCTCATATACGGTAATATGCTGATAAATTTTTCTGGCTGTCTGAATTTTGTTTTCTTTCAGATATCTGGCATAACCCAGCAGAATTCCGACGCTGAGTTTGTCATCCAGAAAGCGGCTTTTAATGTAGCCGGAATCCGTAATCATTGTGCGCGGATCAAAGCAGACGATATCGCCGGGGAGAATGCCGAGCGCCAGAACATCTTCTTTTTTCTCCACGATTTCGTCCAGTACGACTTCCATAACGTCGTAGGAGCGGGAGGTTTTGTTATAGTCGCCGTTTACGTGGATGGAAGCGTTCCTTAGCTGGAAGGTCCCGCTGTATACTTTGCCGCTGCGGGTATAAATCCGGCAGTTTTCCGCTTCTGCATTGTTGGGATTCATGCCGCCCAGCGGTGTCAGGAAAAGCCGGCCTTCTTTGCTGATGTCACATACCATGGCGCCCAGTGTGTCTATGTGGGCTTCCAGCAAAACGGCGCCCGCCTCAGGGGAGGAATGGTCCGCCGCCGTGCAAGCCGCGTCCGGGCGTCCTTCACTGATGCACACGAAAATGCCGCCTTTATTGGTAAGGCAGGGAGAATAGCCCAGCCGCCGGTATTCGTCCATACAATAGGCGGCGGCACGCGACGTAAATCCGGTGGGACTGTCGATTGCTAGCACTTTTTGAGTTTGCTCCATAATATAAGCGATAGAATTTTCCATGTCGATAGTACCTCGTAAAATAGTATATTGAATACAGAAAGATTCTTTTTTTCTTAGTTTATCCTTTTGCGGTTGCGCTGGCAAGTCTTTTTCGCAAGATATAGCGCTTGCAATATCTGGGAACGGTAGAGTAGTATAGAATCAGAAAATCATAGGGAGATGGGATAAAAATGGGAACGACAAAAGAAGAAAAAATGGGTACTGCGCCGGTCGGAATGCTGATGATTTCCATGGCGGTGCCGTCCATTGTTGCACAGATTATCAATATTTTATACAGCATTGTGGACCGGATCTATATCGGACATATTGAAGGGGTCGGGGCCGCTGCTTTGACCGGCGTGGGCCTGACTTTTCCGATCATCACATTAATTTCCGCTTTTTCGGCTTTCGCCGGGACGGGCGGTGCGCCCCTGGCGGCGATCTGGCTGGGAAAAGGGGACAAAGAAAGAGCCGAGAAAATACTGGGAAATGCAGTCTGCATGCTGCTGGGATTTTCCGTTATTCTCATGGCGGTTTTTTATATCTTTCAAAGGCCTTTCTTATACATGTTCGGCGCATCCGACGCAACTATCGGATATGCGGTGAAATATCTGAGCATTTATCTGGCCGGGACATTGTTTGTGGAACTGGCGCTGGGGCTGAATCCGTTTCTGATCTCTCAGGGACGTTCAAGCGAGGCGATGATGTCGATTGTAATCGGCGCGGTAATCAATATTGTGCTGGATCCGATTTTTATATTTATTTTTCACTGGGGCGTGCAGGGCGCGGCCATAGCGACGGTTATTTCCCAGGCGGTGAGCGCTGTGTGGAACATCAAATGCCTGATGGATAAGAAAGCGTCCCTGAAAATCGTACCCGCGCGGATCAGGCCGGATTTTGCAGTGATGGGACGCATCGGTTCGCTGGGAATCTCTCCTTTCATCATGCGGTCCACGGAAAGTCTGATCAGCGTCGTGCTAAACCGCGGTCTGCAGATGTACGGCGGCGATCTGTATGTCGGCTCTCTGACGATCATGCAGAGCGTTTTGCAGTTATTTTCCGCGCCTCTTGCCGGATTCACCCAGGGCGTACAGCCGATTATCAGCTACAATTTCGGCGCCGGAAAATTTGACCGTGTGAAGAAAACCTACCGCAGCATGATCGGCGTCAGTTTTCTTATTTCTTTTTTCTGTACGCTGACGGCCATGATTTTCCCCGTGTTTTACGCAAAATTGTTTACCAATGACGCAGAACTGATCGGTCTGGTCGGACAGGTGATGCCGGTATTTCTGTGCGGGATGCTCATTTTCGGTCTGCAAAACGGCATTCAGCCGACCTTTCTGGCATTGGGACAGGCGAAGATCTCTTTGTTCATTGCGCTGTTGAGAAAAGTGATTCTGCTCGTGCCGCTGGCGCTCATTCTGCCGCATTTTATGGGCGTGATGGGGATTTACTATGCGGAACCGGTTGCAGATATCATATCGGCAGTGACGGCAAGCATATTGTTTTTGTGCAATATCAAGAAGATTCTTTCGACGGAGACTCTGGAAAAAATATGAGAATGCTGATTTATCCGCGTTGTTGCAAAAAAATGGATATATCGCAATAGAAATTGCCAAAAAGTGTGGTTTTACGAATTGATATATGATATTATATAAATAATTTCTGATGAGATTGTTATTCGGGGAGGGGTTTCGGCATAAGCCGGATGGAAGGAGTAACAATGGAGAAAAAAATTCTTTTTGGCGACGTTTCGGTTCCATATGAATTACAATATAAAAATGTGAAAAGAATTAATCTGCGCGTCCACAGAGATGGGCGCGTATGTGTTTCCGCCAACCGTTTCGTGCCGCAGAAGCAGATAGACGACTTCTTGACACAAAATGCGGAATTTATTCTGGAAACAATGGATAAATTCCGGAAAATGCGGGAAGCGGGCGACGGCATGACTGTTGGCCGGAACCGGCAGTACGGAGACGGAGATGTTTTGTATTTGAGGGGAGAACCCCATCGGCTGCTGGTGATGCCGGGACACAGGGAATCCGTGGAGATGTCCGGAAAAGTTCTGCTTCTGATGCAGAAGGACGTGCAGGATGCAGAACGCAGAAAGAGAATGATGGATAAATTCCTGACCGAACAGTGCAGACAAACGATAGAAGCGCTTTGTCATAAGGTATATCCGGAATTTGAAAAGCTGGGGGTGAAATGGCCCGAAATCCGGATCAGGAGCATGGTTTCCCGTTGGGGAAGCTGTCATCCGGCAAAAGGCGTGCTGACTTTTGCGAGGCAATTGGTAGAAGCGCCGGAGCGCTGCATAGAATACGTGGTGGTGCATGAATTTGCCCATTTCATCCATCCGGATCATTCGTCGAGGTTCCATGATTTCATGACGGCGATGATGCCGGATTGGAAAGAGCGCAGAAGCATGTTAAACAGCAGGAGTTGGATTCGGCAGCGAAACGGATGACGGCAGATCTGCCTGAAGCATTCATGGAGAAGATTTAAGACGGATCAGGGCGCTGCCTGAGCGCTTCGCAAATTTCCTTTACGCTGTCAAAGATCCAGGTCGGTTTTACGGTCCCTTCTTCGATATCCTGCATTGTCGCTTCGCCGGACAACACGCAGATCGTGTCCACGCCGGCGTTTTTTCCGGTGGCAATATCTGTGTATAGCCGGTCTCCGATAATGACGGCTTCCTCCGCCTTCATGGAGAGTTTTTTCAATACGCAGTCCACCATGATCGGTTCCGGTTTGCCGATGAAAAACGGGGTCTTCCCGGTGGCGTTTTTGAGCATAATGCTCATGGAACCGCAATCGGGAATATAGCCGAAGCTGACCGGGCAGACCAGATCGGGATTTGTGGCCAGGTAGGCCACGTCGCGTCCCAGCATGATGCAGGTATTGCGGATTTTTTCGGATGTGTTTTCCGTGTCAAAGCCGATGAGAACGACGGTGGCGTCGTCGTCTGTTTCGGTTACAACCGTTATGCCGGAGTCCCGCAGTTCTTTTACGAGAGAGCGGGTGCCCATGCAGTACACCGTCTGGCCGGGATAGTGTTCCTTCAAATAAAACGCGGTCGCCTGGCTGGAAGTATAAAAATGGGAAGCGTCTGCGCAAATTCCCATGGCGTTCACCTTTTTTACATAGTCTTCCACGGATTTGGAAGAGTTGTTGGTGATGAAAATATAGCGCCCGCCGTTTCTTTCGATCTGGTCTAAAAACGCCAGGGTGCCTTCAAAAATCCGGTTTTCGTTGTAGATGGTGCCGTCCATATCCAGCAGAAACAATTTCTTCTGAAGGAGAGCGTCCGCACATTTTCCTGTTTTGTCGATTAACATATTTGTATTTCCTTTGCCGGACAGCGGTTTGTTTTAAGCTGTCCGGATATTTTTTGTGGCGATGATATTCGCGCCCGTGCCGGCCGCATTTTTGATGATGATATCGCCGATACGGACGGGAGCGCTGACAGAGACGCGCCGGATTTCATCCATGACGGCGTCGATTTTTTCTTTCGGAATGTCGCGGTCCGTCTTTACGGAAACGACGGGGAGATGGCCGCCGGCGACGGTTACGGTGGAGGTCACGATCCGGGTCGGATTGGTCACTTCCTTGCGTCCGTAGGCATCGCCTCTCGGGCAGGTGTTGCCCGAAACGCCCGTTACCCTGCCGTCTTCCAGCGTTACGGTGAGCGCGCAGCCCAGCGGACAGCTAATGCAGATCAGATTACGTTGTTCCATGGTCATGCCTCCTCAATTTTAATCGTGATATTACGAGGGTTCAAAACGGCGAGGATGTCAGCTTTTTTGAGCATGAGCTGCTGCATTTCTCCGGGAGCCACCTTTTTTTTGCGCATTTTGACAAGACAGGTATCGTTCAGCCACGCGCTGATGACGCAATCGGTAAATACGGAACCGACGCGGAAGCGCAGCAGCAGCGTATCGTCCATGCAGGACGGACGGATCATCTGGGGAACCGTATAGCGTACGCCGCCCTCCGTCAGAACCGGGATCGCCGCTTCATCGGATGCGGCCGCAGCCTTACCGGAAACAGCGCCGGATTGTTCCGCAGCAGAGCCGGACAGCTTCTGCACATAGCGGGCCGCGTGTTGTCCCGCGCGGGCGGCCTCTTCGGATACATAGTCCACCAGATCATGAACGTGGAGAACGTTTCCGCAGGCAAAAACGCCGGGGATGTTTGTTTCCAGACTTTCATTGACGACCGGGCCGCTGGTGATCCCGGATAATGCGACGCCCAGCTTGTCGGAAAGTTCGTTTTCCGGGATGAGGCCGCAGGAGAGCAGCAGCGTGTCGCAGGGAATCTCTTCCTCCGTACCGGGAATGGGCTTTTTGTCAGGACCGACCTGAGCCAGCGTAATGCCGGTGACCCGGTCCTTTCCGTGAATATCGATCACGGTGTGGGACAGCTTTAAGGGGATGTCAAAATCTTCCAGACATTGCACAATGTTCCGCTGCAGACCGCCGGAGTATGGCATCAGTTCCGCCACAACCTTCACTTTGGCGCCCTCCAGCGTCATGCGGCGGGCCATAATCAGGCCGATGTCGCCTGATCCCAGAATGACGACCTCTTTTCCGGGCATGTAGCCGTCCATGTTGACAAGACGCTGCGCGGTGCCGGCGGTGTAGATGCCTGCCGGCCTAAAGCCCGGGATATTCAGCGCGCCCCGGGGACGTTCCCGGCAGCCCATGGCTAAAATTACGGTTTTTGCCGTGAGTCTGAGCAGACCGTCCTCCCGGTTCATGGCGGTGACGAGTTTATCCTCTCCCGACATGCTGATATCGAGAACCATGGTCTGCAGTTTGTAGGGAATTTCCAATTCCTCTGCCTGGGCGATAAAGCGGGCCGCATATTCCGGTCCGGTCAGTTCTTCTTTGAAGGTGTGCAGGCCGAATCCGTTGTGAATACACTGATTCAGGATTCCGCCCAGTTCGTTGTCGCGTTCCAGAATCAGAATTTCGTTTATCCCTTCTTTTTTGGCGGAAATTGCCGCTGCCAGTCCGGCAGGCCCCCCGCCTATGACGATCAGATCATATCGTTTCATTTTGCTTTCCTCCGGATGTGGTATGGGGCGCGCGCGTCGTTTGGGTCAGCAGTTCCGAGCCAGGACCGCTTTTGCTGACGCTGAGCGGATTCATGGAAAGTTCCCGTTCCAGAATTTCCATAACTTTGGGGGAGCAAAATCCCGCCTGACAGCGTCCCATTCCTGCTCTGGTGCGGCGTTTTATGCCGTCGAGGGAGCGCGCTCCCAAGGGGCGGCGGATCGCGTTGACAATCTCGCCTTCCGTCACGGTTTCACAGCGGCAGATTACATTGCTGTAGGAAGGATCGAGTGAAAGCAGTTCTTTTAACTGTTCGGGAGAAGCCTGCGCGACACAGGGAATGCCCCGTCTTGTTTTCACGAAGTTCTCCTTTTTCGGAGCCTGCAGTTTTTCGGAAATCCGGCCGGCGAGCCAGACGGCGATGGCCGGGGCGGAAGAAAGGCCGGGGGATTCAATGCCGGCGCAGTTGAAAAAGCCGGGCGCGTCTTCCGCTTCACCCAGCACGAAGTCTTTGCCGGCTTCGCTGGCCCGAAGCCCGGCGAAGGAGGTGATGGTCAGGTTGGAGGGCAGAGAAGGAACGCTGAGCCGTCCTTTTGTCATAACTTCGTCCAGTCCGGCCTGGGTGGTATTGAGGGCTTCCTTATCGGACAGATTCTCCGCGGTAGGTCCCACCAGAAGATTTCCGTGGACGGTAGGGGTGACGAGAATGCCTTTTCCGAGTTTTCCGGGAAGCTGGAAGATCGTGTGGGACACGATGGATCCGGCTTTTTTGTCAAGAAGCTGGTATTCGCCGCGGCGCGGTGTGATGGTAAGCTTACGGCTGCTGACCATGTTATTGAAAACGTCCGCATAAACGCCAGCCGCGTTTACGATGCACCGGGTTTCAAAGGTCTCGCCTGCATCGGACAGAATCTGCCAGCAATCGCAATCCGGCAGAGGACGGATATCCGATACGTTTGTATGAAAACGGAAAGAAACGCCGTTTTCGCAGGCGTTTTCCGCATAAGCGACCGTCATGTTAAAGGGACAGACGATGCCGCCGGTGGGACAAAAAAGGAAAGCTTTTACTTCGTCGGAAATAGCCGGTTCGATTTCTTTCATTTCCGGTCCTGTCACAATGCGGAGCCCCGGCACGCCGTTTTGCCGGCCGCGTTCCAGGAGTTCCTGCAACTGCGGAAGCTGGTCCTCGTCAAAGCAAAGGACGAGAGAGCCGTTGCGGACAAAAGGAAAATCCAGATCCTTCGCCAATTCATCCATCATGGCGTTGCCGGCCACATTCATTTTCGCTTTCAAAGTGCCGAAAGCCGCATCGTGTCCGGCGTGGATGATGGCGCTGTTTGCCTTGGAAGTGCCGCAGCAGACGTCCTCTTCCCGTTCCAGCACCAGAATATTCAGTTTGTAGCGGGAAAGTTCCCGCGCAATCGCGCAGCCGGTAACGCCTGCACCGATGATGACAACATCATACATAGTCGGTCCTCCAAAGAAAAATAATTTGTATTGCAAAGGCCGTAAAGTCAGGGCAGCATGTGTCCGGCGGCCAGATAGAGACGATACCATTCTTCGCGTGTCAGCGTGATATCCGCTGCCCGGCAGATTTCGGACAGACGGGAAACTTTGGTGGTTCCGGCAATCAGCTGCATCTTCGCAGGGTGGCGCAGAATCCATGCCGCTGCGATCGTCGTGTTGGTAACGCCGTATTTGGAAGCGAGTTCATCCATCACCTGATTTAACGCAGGGAATTTTTCGTTATTCAGAAACGTTCCTTCAAAAAAGCCGTACTGGAACGGCGACCAGGTCTGGATCGTGATATCGTTGAGTCTGCAGTAATCCAAAACGCTGTCGTCGCGGTCGACTGCGCCGTCCGTCGTCATGTTGACTTCCATACCGCTTTGAATCACGGAAGAATTGGTGACGGAAAACTGAAGCTGATCGACTACGAGGGGCTGTTTGATGTATTTTTGCAGAAGCTGCATCTGAGAAGATTTCTGATTGGATACGCCGAAATGACGCACCTTACCGGAAGCCTGCAGAAGATCGAAAGCTTCCGCGACCTCTTCGGGATCCATCAGCGCGTCGGGCCGGTGCAGCGCCAGAACATCCAGATAATCCGTTTTTAAGCGGCTCAAAATGCCGTCCACGCTGGACAATATGTGCTCTTTGGAAAAGTCGTACATTACGCCGGGGACGATGCCGCATTTTGACTGCAGAATGATTTTTCCCCGGACGGCGGGAGACATATGAACGGCATCCGCGAAGAAACTCTCGCATTCGCCTCCGCCGTAAATATCGGCATGATCGAAAAAATTGCACCCCATGGAAAGGGCTTCATCCAGAAAACGTTCCGCATCTTTCAGGGAAATGTCCTTGATCCGCATGCAGCCGACGGCGATTGCCGGAACCTGCAGCCCGCTTTTTCCCAAAGGTATCTGTTTCATAAGAAATCCTCCTGTATTTTAGAAGTCACGAAGCATACCAACTCACTTTCAGTGAGTTGATGAAAGGAACCTTCTCAAACGCTACGCTTATTGAGAAGTAGCGCATACAAACTCACTGAAAGTGAGTTTGTATGCTTCATTATAACATGAAGAGGTGGGGTTTCAAATATGATTTAGAGCATTTTTACAAGGATCATAACGGCGCCTAATACGGCAAGAACAATGCCGGTCATGCGGTTCAGCGTTTTAGCGTCCGATTTGTTGGCGATTTTTGCGGATACCTGTGCGCCGATGAGCGTTGCGGCAACGCAGATGATAAAAGCGACGGGGTCCGGAAGTCCGCCTATGGCGAAATGGGACGCCGCTCCGGTAAAGGCGGTAAAGCTCATGATGAAGACGCTCGTGCCGACCGCCGTTTTTAATTCATATCCCAGAACCATGGTCAGAATCAGAAGCATCATCATACCGCCGCCTGCGCCGATGAAGCCGCAGATAAAGCCGATTACGATACCGCTTATTACCGACTGGATGAATTTCTGCTTTGCGCTTTTATTGGCCTGCACTTCTTTGGTGGTCATGACGGGCTTTACGATGAATTTAATGCCGAGAAGGAAGGTCATAAAAACGGAAAGATTTCCCATTGTCGTTCCGGGAACTTTGGAAGCGATGTAACTGCCAAAGAGTGTGAAAATCAGTACGGTGACCAGCATAACAAGTCCGTTTTTGATATCCAGATTTTTATTTTTCCCGTAAGTATAAGCGCTGATGGCAGAGGCGAGCACGTCGGAGGCCAGTGCGATCCCGACCGCTTCGTAGGGTTCAAATCCCAGAAAGGTGATGAGCATGGGAGAGATGACAGCGGCGGCGGAAAGTCCGGCAAAACCAGTGCCTATGCCGGCGCCCAGTCCGGCGATAATACATACAATGAGTTTCATCAGCATTTTTCAAGTTCCTCCTTCATGTTTATCAGCACTTTATCGGTCAACGCGTTCAGCATTCGCCGTTCGGATTCGGAAAAATTCCGGTAAATGCAGGAGAAAAATTCCTGTTGGGATGTCTGCGCGTCCTCCACAAGGCTCTGCGCTGCCGGCAGGATGGACAGATGCAGAATGCGCCTGTCCTTTTCATCCTCATGGCTCGTCAGAAAGCCCTGCCGTATCAGAGAATCCACGGATCTGGAAACGCAGGCTTTCGGAAGAAGCCGCAATTCCGAAATATCCTTTGCAGTATCATAGCCGGGATTGTTAACCAGAAACAGAAGAATGTTTACTTCATTTGAGGTCAGCCCGTAATGTTCGGCCATTTTGCCGATTTTTTTATCGTATAGTTTTTTGAATTTACTGCTCAAAAGCAGCACTTCAATTGGTTGCTGCATCCGATATTCCCTCCGGTTTTCTCAGAAGAATATTCATGAATTCCTCGCCTGTGATGGTCTCATGCTCATACAAATATTTTGCCAGTTCATGTAACTTGGACAGGTTATCCTGTAAAATCTGCAACGCTTTTTCATGCTGCGTGCGCACGACCTGTACCGTTTTCTGATCGATGAGCGCCTGCGTTTCCGCGGAGCATGCCAGAGAAGCGTCCCCGCCGAGATACTGGTTGGATACGTTTTCCATCGCCACCATATCAAACTCATCGCTCATGCCGTAACGGGTAATCATTGCCCTTGCCAGCCTGGTGGCCTGCTCGATATCGTTGGAAGCGCCGGTGGTAATGGAGTGGAAAATCAGTTCTTCCGCCGCACGGCCGCCTGTGAAGGTAGCGATCTTGTTTTCAATTTCTTCTTTGGACATAAGGAAATGTTCGCCGTCATCCACCTGCATCGTATAACCCAGCGCGCCGCTGGTGCGGGGAATAATCGTGATCTTATGCACGGGCGCGGAATTGTTCTGCATCGCCGCTACCAGCGCGTGGCCGATTTCATGATAAGAAACAATGAGTTTCTCCTTTTCGGACAGGACGCGGCTCTTTTTCTGGTAACCGGCAATGACAACCTCAATGCTTTCCTCCAGGTCGGCCTGCGTAGCGAAACGGCGGCCGTCGCGGACTGCGCGGAGCGCGGCTTCATTTATGATGTTTGCGAGCTCTGCGCCGGACGCGCCGGACGCAGCCTTGGCGATTTCACGGAAGTTCACATTATCGGCAACCTTGATTTTCTTCGCATGTACTTTCAAAATGTCTTCACGGCCCTGTAAATCGGGAAGTTCCACAGGAATCCGCCGATCGAAACGGCCGGGGCGCGTCAGCGCGGGATCCAGAGAATCGGGGCGGTTGGTGGCGGCCAGAATAACGACGCCCTTGGAACCGTCGAAGCCGTCCATTTCTGTCAGCAACTGGTTTAAGGTCTGTTCCCGTTCGTCGTTGCCGCCGATATTTCCGTCGCGCTTCTTGCCGATCGTATCGATTTCATCTATAAAGACGATACAGGGGGCTTTTTCATTGGCCTGCTTGAACAGGTCGCGCACCTTGGCAGCGCCCATGCCGACGAACATCTCGACGAATTCGGAGCCGGAAATGGAAAAGAAGGGAACGTCCGCTTCGCCGGCCACTGCCTTTGCCAGCAGGGTTTTACCGGTTCCGGGAGGGCCTACAAGAAGAGCGCCCTTCGGCATGGAAGCGCCGATTTCCCGGTATTTTTCCGGATTGTGCAGAAAGTCAACGATCTCGCTCAGCAGTTCTTTGGCCTCATCCTCGCCGGCCACGTCGGAAAACTTGATGCCGGTGGAAGACTTAACATAGACCTTGGCGTTGCTCTTGCCAAAGGACATCGCGCCGCCCGGACCGCCGACCATATTTTTCGTCATCCATTTCTGAAGCAGTATGCCGATGCCGAAGAAAACGAGCATAGGCAGGATGAGACCGACAAAAAGATTCATCAGTGGCGACTGCTGCGTCGGAATCACATTGGAAAAATCAGCGCCGGAGGTGTAAATCCGGTCTATGAGTTCGTCGCTTACATTCATAATGCCGGTTTTGCAGGTCTGGACGCGGTCATCGACCTTTATGGTATAGTAAAGGGTGTAGTTTTGGGTGTCAAACTGGACTTCCTGCACCTGATGGGAATCCAGGCTCATGAGAAAGTCGCGGTAGCTTGTCTCTTTGATGCTTCGTTCCAGCAGCCCCGGAAGGACGAAGATATTGAGCAAAAAGATGGCGATTAATGCAATGAGTGCATACGTGGCCAGCACTTTCTGCGGTTTCTTATTGTCGTTAGTGGTCATGGATTTTTCCTCCTGAAATTAGTTCAAATAGAAACTGTTCCTCATGAAACTATTATTTCACATTTCCCGGAAAATGCAATTAAGTAAATGGGAAAAGCCGTGAACGAATCGGGAAAATTTTATGAAAGAAAAATAAAGTAAGACGGTGATGAAATAAAAATAGATAAGGCACAAAAAAAGCACCATCCCCAAGGCTCGTACGTCCTCAAAAATGGCACTCCAGTGCACCGCCAGGGGCTCGAACCCTGGACACCCTGATTAAGAGTCAGGTGCTCTACCAACTGAGCTAGCGGTGCAGGTATTGTTTTTCAACGCAAGAATGATTATATTACAGGAAGACATGTTTTGCAAGTGTTTTTTTGAAAAAATTCCAAAAAAGTTGTAAAATTTTTGCCGGCAGGCACAGTGATCTGCATTTCCGGCATTGAGCCGGTCTCATACAGGAATCTGTTGCCTGCCTTCTCGTTGACGGAAAGTAACAAATGTAATAAGATAAAACATGAGTGAAATTCTCCGATATAACGGGAGACAAATTCTGAACGGAGGAAAGTATGCGCCGGCGGGATGGCGCAGTGAGGAATAAGATGATATTTGAAAGTCATGCGCATTATGATGATGAAGCCTTTGACAGCGACCGGGAACAGTTGCTTTCCGGTCTGGCGGAACACAATATCGGCTATGTGATCAATGTTGCGGCAAGTCTGGATTCCGTAAAGACGACGCAGGAACTGATGAAGAAATGGCCTTTTGTCTATGGAGCGCTGGGCGTGCATCCGTCTGAGACGGGAGAACTCAACGAGGAAAGCTTTGCCTGGCTGAAAGCACAGATGCAGACACCTAAGACAGTGGCTGTGGGAGAAATCGGGCTGGATTATTACTGGGATAAAGAAGATGAGGTGCGTAACCGTCAGAAGCTGTGGTTTGCCCGTCAGCTTGAATTGGCAAGGGAAACGGATCTGCCGGTCATCATTCATTCCAGGGACGCGGCGAAGGATACGCAGGATGTGATGGCGGCGGAGGGCGCGAAGGACCTGCGCGGTGTGATACATTGTTTTTCCTATACAAAGGAAACGGCGCGGGAATTTTTGAAATGGGATTATTATTTCGGGATCGGCGGCGTTCTCACCTTCAAAAATGCGAAGAAGCTGCGGGAAGCGGTGGAATATATCCCCATGGACCGGATTCTGCTGGAAACGGATTGCCCTTATCTGGCCCCTGAGCCGAACCGGGGAAAGCGGAATTCTTCCCTGAATCTGCCCTATGTGGTACAGGCCCTTTCACAGATCAAGGGAATCGGAGAAGAAGAAGTGATGGAAATTACCTGCCGCAATGCAAAGGAGTTATTCCGGATCAAATAAAGAAGTTTCTGCAGGAAACCCAAAAACAGTAGAAAAAAGCGCAGGAAATTCAGAAGACGGGCCGCGCATGCGGCGGAATGAGAGGAATTATGGCAACGCTGGGCATACCGTCCAATACGATTGAGATATTACAGAAATATCATTTTAATTTTCAGAAAAAATTCGGGCAGAATTTTCTGATCGATACGCATGTGCTGGAAAAAATTATCGATGCGGCGCAGATCACGAAGGAAGACTGTGTGGTGGAAGTCGGACCCGGCATCGGAACCATGACGCAGTACCTGGCGGAAAGCGCGGGACATGTGGTGGCCGTGGAGATCGACAAGGCGCTGATTCCGATTTTGCAGGACACGCTGTCCGCTTATGATAATGTGGAAGTGATGAACGAGGATATTCTGAAGGTGGATCTGCAGAAGCTGGTGGAAGAAAAGAACGGCGGCCGCCCGGTGAAGGTGGTGGCAAATCTGCCTTATTATATAACGACTCCGATCGTCATGGGACTTTTTGAAAGCCGGGTGCCGCTGCAGTCCGTTACCATTATGGTGCAGAAAGAAGTGGCGGAGCGGATGCAGGCGGGGCCGGGAACCAAAGATTATGGCGCGTTGTCGCTCGCGGTGCAGTATTATGCCAGCGCTGAGGTGGTTGCAAACGTTCCGCCGAACTGCTTCATACCAAGGCCGAATGTGGGGAGCGCGGTGATCCGGCTGACCCGATACAGCACGCCTCCGGTTGAAGCGCAGGATGAAAAGCTGATGTTTGCCATTATCCGCGCTTCTTTCAATCAGCGCCGGAAAATGCTGGCAAACGGGCTTGGAAATGCGGCGGGCCTGTCGTTTGGAAAAGAAGAAGTGCGGGAAGCGCTGCTTTCCATGGGACTTTCGGAAAACATCCGGGGAGAGGCGATGACGCTTTCGCAGTTTGCGCAGCTTTCCAATCTTCTCTTAAAAGAAAGAACATCCTGAAGAAAGGGCGTAAGGCATAATGATAGAAGCGGTAGTATTTGATATGGACGGCGTTTTGTTTGATACGGAAAGAATCAGTTGCGAATGCTGTTTTGAAGCGGCAAAAGAACTGGGAATTTCCATCACAAAGCAGGCTGTGTACGGCTGCTTTGGGTTAAATGGAGCGGATTGCCGGGTGCATGTGATGAAGACCATGGAAGAATTATATCCGGGCGGGACTTTTCCCTATGACGCTTATCGGGAAAAACACGATCTGTTGTTTGACCAACGGCTTCAGGCCGGACCTCCCTTAAAGAAAGGCGTTCGGGAATTGCTTGATTTTTTACAGGAAAAGAAGATCAAAATGGCGGTCGCTTCTTCCACAAGATACGAGAGAGTGATGTCAAATCTGACCTGCACGGGTCTGGACGGTTATTTTCAGAAAGTGATCACGGGAAATATGGTGGAGCACAGCAAACCGCAGCCGGATATTTATTGGAAGGCCTGCGATGCGCTTGGCGTAAAGCCGCAAAATGCGGCGGCAGTGGAAGATTCCCCGAATGGAATCCGCTCTGCCGCCGCAGCGGGTATGGTTGCGATTATGGTTCCGGATATGGTTGAACCGACGCCGGAACTGGAAGCGCTGATTGATTTAAAATTTTCCTCTTTGACGGATCTGAGAGAGTATTTTACCGTCCACGGCTGGAATTAGCGCCGTCAAAGGGGGAGATCATGCGGGCGTCCGTTTTGCCGCTTCCTTTTTTCAGAGCCTGATGTACTGTGCTCCATGCGCCGGCCGCCAGCAAAATGTAACCGATGGCAAGGTCGCCAAAGACCGCGGTTCGGACGTCAGACAGCGTCATAAAGGCGGGTATGCTCTGGAAGGAGCCGAAAAAGGTAAGACTGTCTTTATAGGACTTGTAAATTTCCAGGGCAATACTCATCTGTTCGGCAAAAAAGACCATGATGACGGAAATGATACAACTGATGATGATGCCGGTTTTATTCAGCTTTCCGCCCAGCATTTCATAACCCTTCAGGGCGCAGACGATCATCACGGCGCCGGCGATGGCGGAGATGTACCCCAGTTGATAGATGAGCACCCAAACGATGACGCCGATCAGGGAACCGAGCAGAGCGCCGACGATACCGCCGATGATATTGCCGCTGCCTTCTTTGGCTTTCTGATTGATGTTCTGCTGAATCTGATTGGAAATATTTCCGTAGCAGGAAGGGCAAAGGCCGTAGTTTATGCCGTCCACTTTGTACAGATTGAGATCGTATTCCGTTCCGCAATGTTCGCAGCAGGTGACCATGCCGTTATTGAGGCAGTATGCGGTGACTTCTTTTAAAAAGCTGTCCAGACAGGGGACATATTCCTTGCCCCATTTAAATCCAAGCCCCTGAAATTCTGCCGTGATTTTATAGTTGTTGTAAACGGCGGTCTGCAAATATTGAAACCTGGAAGTACATTGATTTAAAAAAACCGGAACGGCAGGAAGCGGATCTGCCTGTCCGGGCTTAATCCACAGATTGACCGTGTGGCGTGCCGCAGTCACGGGATCCTGCTGGATTGCGATAAATACGCCGTAGATCCGGCCGTAGGCCAGTCCGTTTTTTTCATCCACGGTCAGGCCGTTATTGGCCGCATATTGCTTTACTTTTTTGTACATTTTGATTCCCTCCTCATTTGTGTGATTCCGTTCTAATGCTGTGCATGGTTAAAAGTTTCACAGAAGTCATGTAACAGTATAGCGCAAAAAAAAGAGAAAAGGGAAATGTATTTTTTCGACAACCTTTCATAAAGTTCAGAAAATGTCCTTGCGCCGGCCAAAAAGGCGCGGGGACTTTTTTGGCTTCCTCCTATGCATTCCGGACAACGTCAGCAAGAGGGCCGCAAGCAGAAGCGCTGCGCACAAAGCGGTGACAAGCAGCGCATATTCCCGGAAGTTTTCCCAGTCATTGCGGATCACTCTGCCGAGAAAAGGGATTCCCAGAACAAAGCCCAAATACCAGAGCGCGGGAAATAAATAGCTGCTAAGACCTGTTTGGGAAAGGTCGTCGCGGCAGAAAACCGATATTTTTAAAGAAATATACCCTGCGGCCCGGTAAAGCGCCAACAGGCCGGTGAAGTATACGGCGGTTCCGATCATTGTATGTAGCTTTTCATGTGTCAGCCATCCGTCAAAAGCCCGCGTTCTTTCCAGAAAAAGGGGCAGGTAAATGGAAAGTATAATGCGGAGCCCATTGATGAAAATGGTATACGAATAAGAAACGGTGATGCTGGCAGCAGTCCAGTAAAATCCCTCTCTTCTGGTTGGCATGCGGTGTACATAGGAAAAAAGCAGGGTGGCAATGCAGATGAGCAGAAACTGAACGCCGGAGCAGGACGCCGCGATGAGAAACCGGGAAGAATGATTGACATATCCGGCCTGCGGTTCATATTGAAAGACAATTCCGCTCAGGATACTGACCCACCTTGCGGTGGGGGCCAGTATCCATTTTAATTCATCGGCATTTGCATTTCGGTAAAACAGCTTAAGCCCCAGTATGGCAGCGGTTCCGATCAGATAAAAGGGCCAATTCTGCCGGATAGTTGATTTGAGATTTTCTGTCATATCATAAACGCCTCTTTTTGCGGTATTGCAGAATGCCTGTCAGCGCCAATACCTGCAGCATAAAGCCGAAGATCAGACTGCCCGGCTCCGAACCGATGGTATAACCCGTTCCGATTGCCAGATTGGAAACGCCGGAGGGCAGGGGCTGAGGCTGATCCACATCGGAGCTCTGTACATCCGGGTTCCGGACGGTTTCAACGACGGCGATGAAGGAAGTATACTGCGTCATCATGCTGTAGGTCAGGCCGATATTGGTGATTTCCTGTTTGACGCTTTCTGAGTCATCGTTCAGTTCATAGTTGGCAAGCCGGTCTACTCTGGAACGCGCCCAAAGATAGGGGATTGCGCTGTTGATTTCCTGCGGATTTGCATTGGAGACGGAAATTTCCTGAACATAGTCCTGCTTCCCGGTTTTTCCTGTGATCCGGATGGTTCCGGACGCTTCGCCCTTCCATTTTCCGTACAACACAATGGGCTTCTGTGCAAAAAGAGTGGACGGTACGGCAGGTTCCACATCATAGGCATCAAAACCATCATATGTGATTTGAATATTCGTCAAAAGGGGCGACTGGATATAGGTGCGGAAGCGTTTTGCCATGGCTTCCACCTCCGATTCTTCGGTGACCACAAAGGATTCCCCCGAACCGATGCCGGCAATGCCTTCAATCAGATAGCGGTTAACGCTCGTTCCGATGCCGAAGGGGAAGAAGCTTGCCTGATCGGCATTTTTGCTGATGAGATCGAACACTCTCTTTTCGCCGGAAATATAGCCGTCTGTGATGATGACAATGCTGCGCGCCAGATCTTCGTCCGCGGGGGTGGCGAGGGCTGTCTCGACCGCATGCAGCAATTCCGTTCCGCCGCCGCCGTCCGTCCGGTCGATCAGATCGACAGCGCGCCTGATATTTTCGCTGGAGGCGGGGAGAGAGCCAAAGGCCAGAGGGGTGACGTCATCTGCAAACAGGATCACATTGAACTTGTCGGTTTCCTTCAGGCTGCCGACGAGATCCCGGATCAGTTCTTTGGCCGTATCGAGAGGATAACCGTACATGGAGCCGGAGATATCCAGTACAAAAATATATTCGCGGCCGGGGACTTCGTCCGATTCATAACGCTCCGGCGGCTGTATGGTCAGCAGGAAGAAGTTTTCACTTTCTCCCTCGTGGAGCAGAAGGCCGCTGTTAATGTCCGTTCCTGTCAGTTTATAATCCAGAATGAAATCCCGGTTCCCGGCATAGACTTCGGGATTGGAAAGAGTGACCCGGGCGGATTCCCTGTCCTGTTCGACATAAATCTCATGCGAACCGGAAGCGATACCGCTGATCGGAACCCCGGCGGAAAGGTTGACGGTGATGTTGTACTGACAGTCGGGCGTTTCGCCGTCCGGCAGGTAAGGGGTTTCCACCCATTCCTGCGTCGTGCCGTTCTCGTCCTGAGCCGGACTGGAATAGCGGGGACCGACGACGGTCGGGAAGACAAACTGCCAGGTCCCTTCGGTCGGGCTGATCAGTTCCGTATAATGCAGTTCAATGAGGACCGTATCGCCGGGCATGATGTTGGCGACGTCCATTGTGAAAACGTTGGGCCGCTGCTGTTCCAGCAAAGATGCGCTTTTACCCTCGCTTTTTGCCTGTTCAAATTCCGTTCTGGCATCTTCTTTTTCTTTGATTTTTGCGGTCACAACCTGATCGCCGATCTGCATTGTCATGCCGTGGACGCTGACCTTTGTGGACGCCGGGAAAAGATACCGGGCGTTGATCGCCCGCGTTCCCTCGTTGGCATAGGTCTGCGTCACATAAGTTTCGGCAATACACCCGTTGATATTTGTCACCACGTCGGTTCCTTTTAAAGGAAAGCTGTCCAGATCCGGATCGGCGTTTTCGATAAAAAAGTAAGGAGCCAGCGTTACATCCGCGTCCTCATTCTCCTGTGCAGAAGCCGCCGCGGGAACTGCCAGGCAGAAAAGGAAGGAAAGCAGGATACAAAGCCATAGTTTCGTTTTTTTCATGATGATACACCTCTTTCATTTTTTTCTTTTGATTCCCCTTTAAACTACAATGCCGGGGCATCAAAACGGCATCAAAGATGTATCATTTTTGCATATTTTTCAAAAAATCCGCTTTGTGTGCATGAAAGGTATTCCGAATCATATATAAACAATTTATAAAATTAGCACTCACCTCTTGTTATTACATTGTTGAGTTTATTACTATTCATTATTGTTTGCACACGGCTTAAAATCAGTGTTTTTCAGAATTTTACTTAAGTAGTTTGCTTATCATTATTATTTATTGTTTTTGTAAAAGGTACAGAAAAAGGTACAAAATGAAGTAGCGCCTGTTGAATTGGAAAGGGTGCTACTTCATTGATATTTACAAAGCATAATTTTCCCATACATCTATTTTTCTAATCCGGGCATAGGTGTTTCTAATGATTTGAGCGTGAGTTTTACTTGTTCATTCCATGTATCTTTTATCTTGTTCAAGAAATTTCCAAATGACAAGCTGCACTGATATAACAAAAAAAGAATTTGATTTCCATTGTGCTCTGCTTTGTCTGCATAATTATATAGCATATCGTCTAATTTGCAAAATTCGCTCTCATCTTCTATATTTTCTATAACTGTCTTTGTTTCTTCCATAAGTTTACAATAGTGTGAAATATTGTTGCAGTTATTTTCAATCCAGTACATATTATGCGTAATTTCGCAATACTCGTCCGATGTTATGAATGTATCTAAAAAAGCGTTATGACCTGGACTATTACTGTTATGACTTGTAATGCGCGCAATGCTTTTTAAGGATAATCCTGTCGCTTGCCTGATATCCGCATATTGTTTATTCTTTTCTGAAATTTTCCCTAAAATATAATCAATTTCACAATTATAAAAATTGCATATTAAAAGCAACATTTCTAGGTTAGGCACTTTCTCTCCGTTTTCCCATTTGTAATACAGGGAACGTACCCCTTCGGTATCAATCTCATTATGGTGATGGTCTGCGATATATTGAGCCAGAGTTGTAACTTTAGTTTTTGTTTCATCGCGCAAAGAATAAAGACGCTGTCCAATGATATTTTCTTTTGAAGAAAAAATGTTGTTAATATCGTATATCATAATATACAAAACTCCTTTTAAATAAAAAATAAAAGTATTATATGTATGCAATATTATACACTATTCTATGTTATCATTCAACCATAATCAAATGAAAGAAAGGCGGTGTTGAAATGCCGAAAGATTTAGAACAAAAAACAGGGACATTGGAACAAGCCGGTTTACGTTACGGCTTCGGGCGCAACATGATGCGCAAAGTCGCAAGCGAAGCTGGCGCGATTATCAAGATTGGGAAGAGCGTTCGGATAAATTTCACGATTCTGGACAAGTACATGGATGCTCTGTCCGGGGAATGATTTTGGAGGTGGCTAAGTTGAGTCAGGTTTTTGATAAAATTAAATGTCAATTGACTATGCAGAAAGTAGCGGCGCACTTGGGTTTTAAAGCTAATCGTTCCGGCTTCATTCATAGTCCGTTTCGTGATGAACGGACCCCTTCGTGTAAGCTATACCGCAGTTCATACTATGATTTCGGCGCGGGCTGCGGCGGTGATCTCATTCAATTTACCGCTGCCGTGCTTGGGACGAACAACTGGGAAGCATGCA